>OMWH01000004.1 GCA_900314755.1 uncultured Prevotellaceae bacterium
TAGTCAATTCAAATCGTCACCGTCAATTTTCTGCTCTAAAACTCTATATTTAAGTAATTTACAAACATCTCCGCTATTTTTTAGTGGACACTAGTGATAAAATATCAATCTTTACCTTGCAAAATTAACGAAAAAAGTCGATTTTACGAATGCTATAGAGACTCACTTTTTCGATTTTTTAAGATGCAAGAAGCCCTCTTTTTAAACTAATTTTGCTAATTTTGCGGGCGATTTGCAAAACAAACAAATCAATGACTCTATAGCTTGGTAGAGCTTAAACCTCCACGAACATTTATGGAAAAGAAACGTGTATCTAAGAAGGTGACGGCTACCATCCTATCGATGTCGCTGCTCACCGTGATGGCCGGAGCCACCATCGAGTGGAACTATGCCTTCCTGGTCTATCTGCTTGGACTGATAGCCCTGGTGATGGTGTGGCTATGGTTGCCCGATGAACAATTAGGCTCAGCTAACAAGCGTGGTGTCCCTTTTCAGCCACGTCAACTATTGAAGTTTCATCCGTCAGTCGTAGGCATGCTGCTGTTGATGATGATATTCTTCATCTTTCCCACCAACTTCGCCGTTGTGGCTACCCGCCAGTTAGGACTGCGGACGGAACTGATTACCCTCATCATGGTAGGCCTTGATGTCGTGGCTTTCTTTGTCGGCATGGTGTTTGGCGGTGTGATGAACCGTTTCCGTCAGAGCGTCAAGTATTTCGCACCTATATTCTTTCTGTTGGGCTATGCGGCCTATCTGGTGCCCGATGTTCTGATGGTGGTACTCGGCTCAGCCTGCATAGGTGTTGCCAATGGCGTAGGCGTGCCTTATCTGAACACCATCGCAAGCATCAAGGGCGGCAAGAACTCAGCCACGACGGTCATGCCCCTGCTGTCTGCTGCCCTTTATCTCGGTCAGTTCGTGTCGCCCATCATCGTGACACCAGCCTCCCATATTCTGTTTGGCAATGCAGACCTGACAGGACCCTATAAAGTGGGCATTGCACTATGTCTGCTATTCATGGTGCAGGTTTATCTTACCCGCCATTTCCAAAGTCTGCCGCCGAAGTAAAATACATAGTCTTTGGCATCATACAGAATCAAAATCCCGACCTGCTATTGTGCAAGCCGGGACTTCTTTTGAATATAAATCCTAAAGAGGAGGGGTGAAACTCCTAAACGTTTGTAGGATACTGATTCATTAGCCAAGCAAAGCCCTTTGCCATTCTTTTTTCAAAATCAACGAAGTGATTGCCTGGATTCCACTCCAAAATCGTGTTGACGGCTTGTGCAAGAAGTAGTTCGTGCTGCTTGCGGATGGCGTTTCCAACCTGAGCCATCACGGGATTCTTGGTCTTTTCCTCCTTATCACCAAGGCTGAGATAAACGCACTGGGTTAACTTTCATAAACTGTCTTAAAACACCATCCTTAATGAACTATATTATCTCTACCGAACCATCTTCATTAGTGCGTAACTTTTCATTTCACGACCTCCTCATATTTCTTGATGGCATCCCTCATAATCTCCTCATGGTCGAAGGCAAGTTCAGGCAATGCTGAAAGCGGGAACCACTGAGCCTTAGCCGCATCATCCTGCCCTTTGACAGCCATCGGTGCGTCAACGACAGCGAGATAAGCCACCGTAATCGTCCTCCCTCTTGGGTCACGGTCAACTCTGGAGTAAGCCCCTATCTGATGCACCTCACCAATCTTCAACCCCGTTTCCTCCTCCAGTTCCCGGAAAGCACATTGCTCCGTCGTCTCATCCATGTTCATGAAACCACCGGGGAGCGCCGCAGTCAGCTGTCACTGCTGGTCTTGGATATTCATATGTATATGCCATAATGTCTATAGTTACTTAGGCACGCTGTGATGTGTCATTATTTGATGACTTCCTTATTGCCTTGGTGTATGTAGATGCCTCTGTCAGTGGGTTTATTGGTGAACTTGCGACCTTGAAGGTCATACCATGCATCATGGTCTGCTGGCGCATCGTGAATGGAGAGGATGCTTGTAGGGGCGAAACCCAGTTGACCGTCTATCCACGCCACCTGTTTCTTAATCCACTCACGCATGAGGGCTATTTCTTCCGAATAGTTTGTGGCAGTGGTAGGTGCCAGGGGAATCTCTTTGTCCCAGATAGGCCATGCCTGATAGTTGCGTTCACAGGCTCCTCCGATAGTCACTTCGTTGACCAGTGAGTCAATCATTTCCGTGACGTACTGATCGCCAAGTGTGCTGTTGCGTAGTTCTGTCCAGCGCTCCTTCATGCGGTTCCAGTAGGCTTCATCTTCAGTCAGCCTTTTCCACCAGAAAGGCACGGGCAGTTTACCTAACAGCCCCGCTTGCTGTCCCTTCTCATACACCCATTGCTCATAGATGAAATCACCTGCTGCGATGTTATTGCCGAAGGCCATGTTATAGTCCCAAGGGGTAATCTTGAAGCGTGGATCTACAGAGTCGCGACGTTTGTATATAAGAGTACTCAGACGATAGGCGTCAGGGTTTTGACAGAACTCCGACATCAACTGGTAATTGATGAAGTTTTCCACGTCGATATACTTACTGTATCCATTCTCCTTGTCAGCAAAATCATCACTGTTAAGCACATCCTCCATCTCGTCAAACCGCTGCTTGATATAAGCCATCTGCTCGCTTGTCATCTCCTCGTACTCAGGGAAGTTATACTTTGCGCAGATATCATGGTCGTACATCTTGTTTTTCAATACGAAGTGTGGCTCATTATCACGGTCTATCTCTACCATATAGTCGCCAGTCAGTTCGTCGCCGATGTCGCCTGGGTCAGTAAAGTTCATGCGGTTCTCGCACTTGCTTGCTTTCTCGCAGAGGATATAGACACCATAGTAGATGCCGTCAAGGATGACCTCGCATAACTTACACTTAGGCGTGAACTCGAAGTAGGGGCGTGAGAGTTGATACATTAGTGGGTCGCGAATCAGACTGCGGTCATGATAGGGTGCCAGCAGCACCCATTGGTTGCTCTCTGGCATGCCGAGCAGTTTCACTTTCTCTTTCTTTCCGTTCACATCAGCTGTTTTCAAGGTTCTGAAGCCGTAAGGTTTCTTGTCGGAGTCATAAAACGAGCTTGAACCTCTGTACTTGATGCCTACCCAACCTTCATAGTCAATGGTCTGATTCGGATGTGCCACCGTGTCGCCGTAGTTCACCCCGTCAGCATTGCTGATACTCTTCATACGCACTGCTACCCGGTAGTCTTTATGAATGACTGTGGTATGACCAGCTTTGTCGCGGGTGTCGATAAACAGGAGGGGCAGGTTGGTCTTCTCCAGCACAACATCAGTGTTATAAGGCTTGTAGTTCCCTTCATCCCAGCTGTCAGCAGGAACTTCTATGGCAACTAAGCACAGCAGTATAGTCAATAGAGTTACTTTATATTGTCTTGGCATAACGTTATTCTTGCTGGTTTTACCAATTCGGAGGCAGAACGATATTCTCCACACCATGTGCCTCTGCAAACAACGGGGAGATTTCATCATCGGTGAATCCGGCGATGCCGCAGCCGATGCGAGTGACGAGGAATGTCAGTTCGAGGTGTTGCTTGGCGAACTGGATGAATTCATCGACATACGGACGGATGGTTTCCACGCCGCCCTGCATCGTGGGGATGGCATAGCTCTGACCTTGCAGGCCAACACCCTGTCCCATGATGGCTCCAAACTTGCGGTAGGCGATATAAGCAGCACCGCCGCCGTGCATTCCCTTCAGGTTGCTGCCAAACACGAATATCTCGTTCGGCTCCAACGATGTAATAAACTCTGGTGTAGTACGTTTCTGCTCCATAATATCTGATATTGAAAAACTCATATCTTCGTAAGCCATAGCGTCTGGCATAGGCATTGCCTCGGAAGGCATGGAAGCCATTTTCGGCTCTGCCATCGTGGCCTCGCGACTGAGGATAGCCCGCTCGTCCATCACCTCCACCATGTCCAAGTCCATGTTGAAGTTCTTCTTGAAGTATGGTATAATGATTTCTTCCTTCAGCTTCTTGTACTTCTGCGATATGGCAGATGGTGTCATCCCCATCTCAGCTGCTATTTCTTTTCCCTTGAAGCCACGTAACAGCAGCATGTCGATAAGTAGCCTCTCTTGTCTGTCAAGCGGTGCATGGTCACAAACGTCCTCCACCATCCGGTTGAACTGTAGCCGTAGATCACTCGTCACATCAAACGACCGCAGATAGTCCTCGAACGTAATGCTGCCGTACTCGCGACGATACCATTTCAGTGCATCGAGCACCACATATCGGAATCCGTTGATGAGCCACGTTTTCAGACTCACCTCAGGCGAGTGATCCTCCAAAGGCTTCCAGTCATGCTCCATCAGGTAGATGGCATACTGGTGAGCCAGCGACATGAAGTCCAGGTTCTCCTTCTCGCTCAACTGATAACGCTGGTCAAAGATATAGTAGCCTGCCTGGCAATATCCGTAGAAATACTCGCGGATGATGCTGGCATCGCCCCTTCGGAATCCGTTGATAATTGCCTTGTCTGACAGCCTTTGATGATACATACGAAAGATTTTTTCGGCGAAGATACGAAAAAAATCTCATTCGCGCTTAATTTTTTCCGAAAAACCTCTTCAAAGAGATAAAGACATGTCTAGAATAGAGTATTCACCAATTAAAAAGTTACCATTATGAAAGATTCGATTAAGAGAGAGAAGAAGGAGTTTACTCATTCTCCCGAGCGTGAGAATTTTCGCCCAGAGGGCAAAAAGATTATGCAAGACCCATTACCGACCAAGTGTGTACACAACCTGATTATCGTTGACGAGAGCGGCTCGATGTCCATCATCCGCAAGCAGGCTTTCACGGGCATGAACGAGACCCTGCAGACCGTGCGCCAAATGCAGAAGAAGTTCCCCGACCAGGTACAGTTTGTCACCCTCCTCACCTTCGACAGCGGTCACACCACCTGGCACTATGACGACATGCCAGCCCTGAAGACCCGTGACCTCAACTGGAAGGCTTACAACCCCGGTGGCGGCACACCCCTCTACGATGCCATCGGCAAGGGTATCTCAAAAGTAAACGCTCAAATTTCTGACGGAGACCACGTGCTCGTGACCATCATCACCGACGGCGAGGAGAACAGCAGCGAGGAATGGACGCTGAAAATGGTTCGCACGATGATCGAGAAACTGAAGAAGCAGGGCTGGACTTTTACACTTATCGGCACCGACAACCTCGACGTAGAGACGATGGCCCACTCCTTTGCCATCGACGAACATCTAGAGTTCCATCAGGACATCGAGGGCACCCGTGCCATGTTTGCCCGTGAACGCCGCAGCCGCGAACGCTACAACTGCTGCGTCGCCGAAGATGCCGACATGCCTATCGGCTCGTTCTTCGAGGAGCAAAGCGACTGAAGCCGTTGACTTCGATGAAAATTAATATATATTTGGGAGATTAAGGAAAGGTATCCACTTCTGATAAGATTGTATTCAGAAGTGGATTCGTTCTATTGGCCTCATTTTTGGTCGTGACCGTTCAAATAATCTATTATGCTTTTCGATGTCTTATGTCTCTGCTGCCATTGTAAACAGGTCATTCTCGATAGGCTTTGTTTCATTGGTAATAACCACGCAGTCAGCTGTCACTGCTGGTCTTGGATATTTGTATGTGTATGCCATATCTGATATTTACATTAGATCTCTATGAATTGCGAAACGTGGTCACTGATACTTTTATCCCACTCTCCAAGTTTGTATGATTTCAAAGGCAAGTTGGAAAAAGTGTAGTCGATAAAGAATGGAAGGTTCTCTTTAAACTGATGATAGTAGGTTGCACTACTTTCCTTTCCCAATTCTTCACCTGTTTGGTCGTGATAGTCACTTACTATTCCCATTTCACTCAGAAAATCAAAGATAGCCTGGATGCTGAATTGTTTCGTCTGTCCAGACTGTCCCTTATAGCAGTTCATGTCACCAGATATGATAGTAGGGTATTCTTTGAAGTATGGGGCATATTCCTGTAGTGCCACCAATGCTATCTGAGGGTATTTCATTGGCTTGTTCTGTTCTGTTGTGGTTGGCCATGCAGCCATGATCAGTTTCCCATCAATGAGTATGGGAAGGAAATATTGGTGTTTCGGATTAAACCAACCCGCAATCTCTGCATTAAGGTTTGATTTCCAAATAATGCCCAACCCTTTATAATCGAAATCTCCCATCCATTCCATCCGATAGCCTTCCGGCAGTTTTACTTGTGATGGGCATGCCACCTCTGGAAGAATATAAACGTCAGCGTTATATCCTAACACTTTGTCTATCTTTTCTTGGGATGACAGGTTGATGTTATATGCTAATATCTTCATAATCAATCTTCCGTTTCTTCTTCCTCGAAATCGTCATCAATGGGCAAAAGACTGGAATTATACTCTTCGACCATCCTCTTGAATAATTCAGCAGCATCCTCATCGTCACCGAAACGAGCCTTTACTATGTTCTTTACTGTCTGGTTCTTCACTTTCTTATGAATTGTCTTATACAGCAAAATGTACCTTTTTATATCATCCTCATTCGTTAAGTCAAAAGCCTGAATAAGCTTA
The DNA here is from genome assembly GCA_900314755.1 of uncultured Prevotellaceae bacterium. Taxonomy (GTDB): domain Bacteria; phylum Bacteroidota; class Bacteroidia; order Bacteroidales; family Bacteroidaceae; genus Prevotella. Next base: position 6,591 of record OMWH01000004.1, read on the forward strand.
CCATGAGGGTTCTTAACAAGTTTACGGAATTTCTCAATTACCTTCTTGTATTCCCTTGCAGTGGCACTGACCTCGCTTATTCTCTCTTGGTTCTTCCGGTTAACGCCTGCTATATCTGCCTTTCGTTTTCTGTTTCTTTCCTCCAATTCGGCCTGATGCCTCTTGTTCAGCTCCTTCAATTGGTTTTCGTGCTTCTTAATCCTCTCTTCATCGATAGGGAATTTACCTTCTTCAATTTTCGGCTGTATGAAGCTGTTATAGAAATGACAGTATGAATTAAGATAGTCCGCTGCTTCTTCATTAACGGTAATTGAGAATATGGCATTCTTCATTGAGTTTCCAATGGGAATCCTGTATGAAGCGAAACACCAGAAAACTTGCATCATAGCCTGAACACTGGAGATCTTTTTGAACCCCATCTTCTTTAGGGCTTTTACATCTTCCTCTGTAACATACAGTCCCTCAGACAAAGTTCCCAATTCAAATTCTTCCTTTTGACTTTCTTCAAGGAATGGCTCAATCTCTTCTGCTGCATAATAAGAAAATGTGCAATCAATCCACTCTTGTTTTCTCTCAATCCAACTGTATATAGAGTTGATGTATGCCTCTGCTTGGGGCTTGCCTTCACAGAATTCTTTCACATAATTAGAGCATCTTTTGTTTGTTTCATTGTAAGGGAATTCTATACCAGCAGCTGTAAGTTGGCGTTTTACAAAGGTTCTCGCCATCACTTCCACCTCTTCACCATCCTGCTTAATCTTAACGATGATCATCCTGTGGCCATAAGCCCGCAGGAGGTCTATGAGATATAACTTGGCACTTTCAAATCTACTTTCCATCATTTAATCCTCCAGCATCATATCTTTGGCTACTCCCTCGTCACCATAACCCACGACAAGGCTGCCCAAATTACATTTTCTGTAAAAATGCAGAACCACACTTCTCATTTCTGATGGCAGATAATGCATAATCTCCAATTGCATCTGTAGGGGGATTCCCCAAATAGCTTCTGCGATACTGCCGACAATAGCTCCAAGCGTATCAGCGTCAGCCCCAAGACTGACAGCCTTACGTACGGCATCCTCAAAAGATGTGCTTTCACCAATTATCCAAAGAGCTACAGGTACAGTTCCCTGGCAGGTCTCATCAAACTTGTTAATGACATTCTCCTTCTTAATACTGATGTCATAGCCAGAGAACTCAACGCATTCTGTCAAGATCTCCTCTATATGTTTTGGAGCCTCATTGCCGAATTGCAATGCACGGAAGATGGCAAGTACGACAGTCTGAGCCCCCTTGATTCCTTCATCATGATTATGTGATGGTTTGGCAGTTGCAGCAGCGGCATCAAGTACTTCGTCAATGTACTTATACCAATAGGCCACAGGACTCGGACGCATAGCTGCTCCATTACCATAGCTCCCATAAGGCAGGGGATTATCACTACGAACCCACTGTGCAAATCTTCCACCATAACCTCCCATCGGATGTGGATAACGTCGGCACCAATCATGGATGCTCTCACCAAAGTCCTTACCTTTCAAAAGAGCATCAGCCACTGCCACCGTACAAATTGTATCGTCTGTAAAGCCGTTCTCGCTCGATAACCACTCAAAACTGTAGTCATTTGTTGGATTGAACTCCCAACGACTGCCTACTATATCACCAATTATTGCTCCTAACATAATCTCATTTATATAATTCAGGATCGCCCTTCGAGCGGTCTACAAATTCTTCATCATATTCTTCGCCTGGCACCAAGTCATCGAAGTCAGGGTCATCATAGGGGTCATTATCTTCGCCATCGTCTTTACCAAATAACTTTCCATGACTGTTTACTTTGCTTTTGTTCAAAGGTTGGTGTTTCACGCTATCAACGGCACGGCGCATTCTGCCATACACCTCTTCACCATGCTTATGTATCTCCTCTTGTCGCTCACGATCTTGTATAGCAAAATAGGCGGTACATGTATACATTGCACCCAAGATTGCAACGGTAATCAGCAGATTCCTCCAGAAAGTCTTATCTCGATACCACATAGTCAATCTTTTAAATTTGCGAATGGCCTGCAACTGTTATGTTCTCGTTTGAACTGCTCTATCATTTCGCTTTCAACATCGCGAGCATCTTGCTTGGTAGGCTTCCAACAAATTATCAGATTGTCAGAATTGGACAGTTGCCATATATACCTGCCACCCCAATGACCAATCTTCATACCCATGCCAAACTTCAGATATTGGATTAGACGCGATCGAAGCGTTGCCTTAGAAGAAGAACCTCCTGCCTTACCTATATATATTATATCTGTTCCACTAACCCATTTCGATTCTAATTCAGAGATAGTCACATTCGGATCCTTGTCCTTGAAAAAGCCACCAGTACCTGTTTGGAGGAAATTCGGCTCTTTATCAAAAGGGAACAGAACTACATAGACACCCTGCTTTTGTGGTATCTGATTTGGATTTGCTTTTAGGCTTGCTATTGACACGAAGCCTTCAAATCCGTTCTGTCTGAGAATCGAAGAGTCCATTTGAATGCTTATCTTACCAATTTGGAGGCAATACAAGAGTTAAACCTGCACCTATGTATAGTTCTCCAGCTGATTTGGACCCGATTCTTCAATTCTTCTTCTCTTATAATAGTTGAATAATGTGCCATATTTCAAGAAAATTCATTCAATATCTTTCCCTTCTTTCTTACTACTCTCCTCAAACACTCTCTGTAACTCTTCCTTTGGAGGCAAGGCTTTCAATAGTTCTGGATCCATCTCATCAGCAGTCTTATAGGTGGCAACGCCCATGGGCTGACGGAAGTCCTGCATAATATATCCGACATAATCTTTATCGGCATGCTTGCAGAGGATAATGCCTATGGGTGCTTCTTCGTGGTTACGACGGTCATCATCATTCAGAATCCGAAGATAAGTACTCAACTGTGCCAGGTAAGCCACTTTGAAGCCACCATTCTTTAGCTCGAACACCACGGTTCTGTTCAAATCTCGGCAAAAGAACAAAAGATCTATCCAGTGGTCATGCCCAAGTTTGTCGAAATGAACCTGACTACCGCAGAAAGCAAACCCACGCCCGAAGGTCATGATGAAGTTCTTCACATTATGAACTATATTGCTCTCTATCACTCGTTCATCCACATCCTCATCGTGCATACCCAACTCTTCTACATTGATGTAATCAAGCAAATATTCATCCTTGAACATCCGAATGGCGCGATAGGCCTGTTTATAGTCAGGGATAGCAGCAAGGAAGTTGTTAGGCATCTTATCCTGATGGTGATATAGGTCTTGCTTTTTGATAATGCCAGGCAAGTCTTCTGTATTGGGCTTATAATTGTGGCAATATCGTATATAGAAAAGACGCTCTTCTGTGTCTTTCGCATTCTCCAATATTCGAATATGATGCGTGAAACTAATGCTAAGAAACTCTGCTAAAGGGAAATCTGGGAAATTCGCCAATTGCAATTGACGAATTGTATCTACCTGACTGTCAATAGATTCTTTAGTATCTTCTGCTATCTTTGATGACGCTCCGCTCAATTCGCCAATTGGAATTGGCGAATTTGATTCTATCATACACCATGCCTCATAAAAGATGCGCATGTTCTTTAGGCTCGACACACCAAATCCGCGTAGTCCAGGGAGGTCTTGACGCAACTGCTTACTAATTGTTTCTATTGCTCCTGTTCCCCAATTCTTGTTTCGAGTATTCATGGAGATATACCTACCAATACCATAATAAAGAGCCAACTGTTCTTGATTGACAGCTTTAGCAGCCCGTGCTTGACTCTGTAAAATTGCGGTTTTGATGGCATCAACCGCACTTTGATATTTTCTTATGTCGCTCATTGCTATTCATTTCGTTCTACTTTGACTCCTTAGAAAGAAGATAGGACTTATATTCGCGTACAAGTAATTCCTTTATATCAACTTCTAACAAATCCGCTATCTTTAGCAGACAAGCAAGGTCTGGCTGGGAAGTATTTGTACACCACTTGCTGACAGTTGACGGATTAACGCCAAGTTGCTCAGAGAGCCATTTACTGGTTCGCTTCTTCTCAACGAGAACCAACTTTATTCTGTTTACATCCTCCATATTATAATTAATGTAGTAGTAATTATGCCACAAAGATAGTGATTAATTATCATTTCCTGCCGTAAAACAGCACATTATCTATAATAAATTAGTTTTTTTTACAACTTCATGGGTTTTTCAAGTTGAATATATTGACAGGGGTGCTAATACTGATAAACCATACTCATTCCACCAACACACTGCATCGTAGAGTGCATAGACATGTGCTTTGATGAAGTAAAGGAATGTTTTATTCAATGTTAAATAAGCTCCCAATGACCTGTCTTGTCTGAACCGATACGGCGTATGCGCCCAAGTGTCTGTAGTGCCTTGATGGTTCTGGCAATGGTGGGACGTGACACGCCACACTCCGTCGCCAGCTGCTCGTAGGAATACGTAGGATGTTCATGGATGGCATTGAGTACCGCTTGTCCTGTCTTTGAGAGTTGATGATCATCGGCAGGATTTACAGTATCATTTACAGTATCATTTACAGTATCATCCTCTTCCCGCATCAGTCTCAACAGGTCGAGTTGGGTGGCTATCACACGGTCGGCAATAAAGTCGACAAACACCTCCGGACGGGTATGAGCCGTTTCGAGCGAATAGATGTACTCGTGACGGAGGATGGCAGGAATGATGGCGATAGTATAACCATTACGTAGCAGGGCGAGGTTCATCAGCAGACGAGCCACTCGCCCGTTACCATCGACAAAGGGGTGGATGAATACGAAACGCTGGTGGAGCATAGCTGCCAACTCAATGGGGTGCAGACGTTTCTCGTTCTCATTATACCATTTGACTAGTTTTCGCATCTCTGCAGAAATCTTTGAGACTGCAGCCACAGCATAGCGACTGCCACTGATATATACCTTTACAGTTCGGTAATGTCCTGCATTCTCCGCATTTATCTGCTGGTAGAATAGTCGGTGCAGGCTGAGGATGTCTTCCTCTGCCAGTCCTTCTTTCTCTGTGATATTGTAGATATAGTCATATGCCTTAGCATGACCGACGGCCTCATAATGGTCGCGAAGGGGTTTGCCCTCAATGGTCAGTCCGTCCTCTATCACCACTTTGGTTTCTGACTCGGTCAGACTGTTGCCCTCCAAAGCATTACTGGTATAGGTCAGCCCTACACGGTAATACTCACGCAGTGACTTCATTGTCTCTGGTGGCAAGGGACGGTAGGTCGAGAGCTTCCGATTGTTGTCATCGGCTTTAGCATATTTCTTTTGCAGATTGTTCATATCTTGTCTTCCAACAATTTTTTCATAAACATCTTTCAGTTATCTGTATCCCATAATTATTCTTCCGCTAACAAAGATAGTAATTATTTATCATTTCCTGCCACAAAACAGCACATTATCTATAATAAATTAGGTTTTTTTACAACTTCATGGTTTCTTGTTTGCCCTTTAGAAAGAATATGATGGGATTATTTGCAAATAAGATTGGCGGAATCTTGAATGGGGATGTCTTGCTTCACCCATAGGAGGTATCGGAGTACACCCATAACAGATAGCGGAGGGAGGGATGCGAGGCATCTCCGTCAAATGGAGGCTTTAGTCGGTAGGAAAGTGGGCTTTAGTCGTAATGAAAACAGGCTTTAGTCGGTAACTGAATGCCCGTCAGTCGGTAACTGATTCTATGAAGAATTTTCGAAAAACATATAACCATATAACATGATGTGGCTCAAACGCCGATGCACAAAGGGATTGAAGCATGTTATATGTTGCCCAAACATATAACATACATGTAACATACATATAACATGTTTGCATTTATTAACTCTTTTTCCTTGTTCTGTTAACAGATTTTTGCAAATTTTTCGTCCAAAACTCTTGACAAGGCGTGTTAAATGTATTAACTTTGCAACGCAATTACCATTGTAAAGTTCTGGATTCAACATCCTAACTTAAAACTATATTCATTCATTTAAATCACCTTTAAAAATGAGTCAAAAGTTAACAATTCATGGCGAGGCTCTTACGCCTTCGCTGGAGGCTGCTCTGGAAGCGGAGCTGTTCCTCCAAGACAATTATCTTTTCCGTCGCAACGTGCTGAACGGAAAGTTGGAGTTTGCAACCCTTCCCGCTGAGGTACCCGTCTATCGGACACTGACGCAGGAAGCACTCAACAGCATCGTCATCCGTGCCAAAAGGGAGGACATCCGTGAGGGGAGACCCAAGACGGACATCATGGAAGTCATTCATTCTGAGGCTGTTCCGGTGTTCAACCCGGTTCAGGATTTCCTGGAGCACCTGCCTGCATGGGACGGACAGAACCATGTGTCGAAACTGTTCGGCAGGATACCGGGCATCTCGACGGAGCAGCATGGTTTCCTTGCGGTATGGATTCGTTCGATGGTCGCCCACTGGTTGCAGCTGGACACCATCCATGGTAACGAGTGCGTACCTACTTTAATAGGTGCGCAGGGGTGTGGCAAGACAACCTTCGTCACCCGTCTGCTGCCACCCCATCTGCGGGAGTACTTCCTCGACCACCTGAACCTCTCGAACAAGTTTGACAAGGAGATGGCACTGACCAACAACCTGCTGGTGAACCTCGACGAGCTGGAGGCGATACGTCCCAGTCAGCATGCCCACCTGAAGCAGACCCTGTCGAAGTCGAAGGTCAACGGCCGTCCCATCTTCGGTTGTTCACAGGAGGACCGTCCGAGGTTTGCCTCCTTCGTCGCCACCACCAACAACCCCCATCCGCTGACCGATGCCACGGGCAGTCGACGGTACATCTGTCTGACGATACCCAAAGGACAACTCATCGACAACGAGGGTGAGATTGACTACGAGCAGTTGTATGCACAAGTGCTCCATGAGATTAGGGAATTAAAAGTACCCTATTGGTTCAATAATGAAGAGGTGAAGCGCATCCAGGAACTGAACCTCAACTACATGGAGCAGAAAGACATTGCAGAGATAGTAAGGACATGTTTCAGAAAACCGGGAGAGCGTGAGAATGCCCAAAAACTCAGCAGCAGACAGATCTTACAAATCATCCAAGCGGAGTATCCTTCCGTCAAAAGTGACCGCAGCACCAAGATACATCTGGGGCTCGCCATGAAAGAACTTGGAATTGAACACCTGTCGTACAATAATCGCCCTCATTATCTGGTGATTCCGGTCAAGAGTGCATAAGTTATGTTATAAGTATGTTATATGTATGTTACATGTTTGGGCAACATATAACATGCTTCAATCCCTTTGTACATCGGCGTTTGAGCCACATCATGTTATATGGTTACATGTTTTTGAAAGCAACCACTTCTATCTCCACCAACGCACCCTTCGGCAGTGTCTTGACAGCTACTGCTGAACGTGCAGGATAGGCCTCAACAAAGAACTCCGCATACACTTCATTCATGGCAGCAAAGTCACTCATGTCTGCCATGAACACAGTGGTCTTGACGACATCACTCATGCTGAGACCTGTCTCACGCAGAATCGCCTTCACGTTATTCAGCGACTGGCGGGTCTGCTCCTTGATGCCGCCCTCAACGAATGAGCCTGTTGCTGGGTCGATGGGAATCTGTCCTGATGTATATACGAGATTCCCTACTTGAATGGCCTGACTGTACGGTCCGATGGCAGCAGGTGCTGCACTGGTGTTAATTACTTTTTTCATCATCTTAATTCTATTTTATAGCATCGCTCTGCTCTCGCTTACTCAATAAGTTGAACTTCGTTCGACTTCGGTCGTGACTCGGCAGAGCTCAAACGAGTTTGGCTCTGCTCTCGCTACTCGATAAGTTGAACTTCGTTCGACTTCGGTCGTGACTCGGCAGAGCTCAAACGAGTTTGGCTCTGCTCTCGCTACTCCCTCAGTTCAAAATGCTGGAAGTCCTTACACGTTTTCCAGTCACCACCCCACTCAAAGCCTGCCTCGGTGAAGAGCTTGAAACAGAGGTCGTTATGGTCTATCTTATAGGAGAATGACTTCGTGCGGTCACAGTACTCAGCTGCCGTGGCAGGCTGGATGAAGCGGGTGCCGTCAGCTCTGTCCTTGTAGTAGGGATTATAGAGTGTGTTGATGTCCACAGCCAGTCCACGGGCATGTTTTGAGAGCTTGGTGGAGCCAGCGACGACGCGGTAGCAGAAACATGACGTGTTGTTGTCACGCATCTGTGTCTCGTCATCAGCGCCATAGACATCGGGCAGCAGCATCCGCTGGATGGGGTACTTCGCATCGAAGAGCTGACGCAGGATACGTGTCACGCGGTCAGCAATCTCCTTGTTACAGATCATCTCACCAACATGCATCTGATTGTCATAGTCCCAATGCAGTGCACGGATATGGCGCAGGTCACCACGCCCGATGTGCGGATTCTCCTTATAAGTCTTTCCCTGCATCCTCGCCCATACACCATCGGGAATAGGCTCCGCAGCGAAGCACTTGTCAACACCTCCGTAGGCTTCCACAACTTCATTTGAGACCGTCTTTCCTGCCTGCCACTCCGTGAGCACCGTCACGTCTACTGTCGTTTTGTTGTCTTTGTCGTCATTGTTGTTGCACGCTGCCAGCACAGAACCACTTGTCAGGATGGCAGCCAGCATCCATAGATACCTCTTTTTCATCTTTGTTCTATATAAATAAATGATGTTATTATTACCAATTCGGTGGCAACACGATGTTCTCCACCTCATCCAACGAAGTGATAAACTCTGGTGTTGTTCTTCTCTGTTCCATAATCTCTTATTTTGAAGATACTTTTGCAAAGTTACGAAAAGTCGAGAGCAAAACAAAAGAATTTATTCATTTTTTTTTGCCGAGACAGAGTAAGTTCGATGACGAAGACATCAAAGTTACGAAAAAAGATGGAGGAATGAAAGAAAATGATGGAATTATTTGCGTGAATTAATCAGAATTGACTAACTTTGCAACAAAGTACATTGAATCGTAAAATGAGTATACAGGAATTCAGACAGATGAGACGTCAGCGCCAGCAGCTTTCAGACGAAGAGAGCATTGGCATCCTGAAGAAGGCAACTTCCGGCACTTTAGCTTTGCTGGGGGATGGAGGCTATCCGTATGCTGTCCCCATCAGCTATGTCTATGATGACGGGAAACTATATTTCCACAGTGCCCTGTCTGGTCACAAGGTGGATGCCATCAGGGCGTGTGACAAGGCATCGTTCTGTGTCATTGACCAGGATAACGTGAAGCCAGCCGAGTACACCACCTATTTCCGTAGCGTGATTGCCTTTGGCAGAATCCATATCGTTGAGGATGAGGAGGAGAAACTTGCCATCGCCAGAATCCTTGGCAACAAATACAATCCCCATCAAGAAGAGGCACTACAGAAAGAGCTGGAACACGGTCTCAGCCGTATGCTTGCCATCCGTCTTGACATCGAGCACCTGACAGGCAAGGAAGCGATAGAGTTGGTAAAACGCAGAACTACTCCCGTTTCTTGATATACTCAGACGGTGTCACTCCAATTTGATTGAATAATTGGTGGGTACAAACTTATTTCTTATCACCTTCTGTTTCCTTATTATTCTTATGCTTGTCTTTCTTCCTGTTTCTTAACTCATCCATGTAACCTGCCGTGATAATACCAGATGGCAAGGCGATAATAGCAATGCCGATCATGGAGGATATGATACTGATGACCCTTCCTATAGTGGAAATAGGATACAGGTCTCCATATCCGACGGTTGTTAATGTACAGGCAGCCCAATAGAAGGCATCGAAGAAATTCTTGAACAGGTACTCTCCTGTCTCAGGATTGAGATCCTCTTCCGCGTTGAACATGATGAGTGCCGTAAAGAAGATATAAAATAAGGCTAACGACAAAACCGTCAGCAGGATATTACTTTGCTTACGCACAACAGCCAGGATAATCTCAAGGGGCTTGAAGTATCTGACAATCTTAAATATCCGTAATATTTTAAGTAACCGGGAGACTCGTACAACTTTGAAGGTAGGATTTAGTAAATTGAAGACAGGAAGAATAGAGAGCAAGTCAATAATTGCCATGGGGGTAAACGGATAGACGACAAAGGCTACCCAGTTCTTGTGCTTGGAATCGAAGTCTGCCGTTACCCACCTAAGGATATAATCCACGATAAAGCATAATGAGGAAAACAGGTCAAAGTACCAAAACAGCTTTATATGTGTTCTGAACATCAGTGGAAAGATTCCTACTACTATGGCTATCAGCATCAGGAGGTCATACAGCTTGTAACACTTCTTTTTGCTGTTGGGCATAATTATTTTGTGAATAATCTGGCGTAGTTCCATATTTTTAGTTGTTTGGCGCAAAGATAATCAAAAAAGTCATATTATCTTTCATTTCATGAAGAAAATCTGAATTACTCGATACCTTTTCCACATTTTGGAAGAAAATAACAACTAATTGGAAGATTTAAACAACCGACTTTGTGTTGTTTTGTTGTACTTTTGCAACCAGAAACTATAAACTGATTGCAATGGGCACAACGGACCGTAACCATGAGGCGAAGCAATTTTCTCTCGACTACCTTGACTATCTGATGGAACAGGAAGGCGTGGTGGAACGGATGGTGGACAGGAAACTGAAACTGATGGAACCGAAAATCGAGAAGCTCATCGAACAGAAGATACAAAAACTGATCAATAATAAATAAAGTGTTTAACCATTTAAAACAAAAGTGTTATGAAAAAAGTATTATTCAGTATCGCTATCGTAGCAGCAGGGCTGTTCGTGGCATCGTGTGGTAACAAGAGTGCGGCAAATGGTGAGGGTGCAGACTCTGCGGCAGTTGCTGAGGAACAAGTTGACGAGGCAACAGAAGGCAAAATTATCATAAAAGAGAAAACCAGAGAGGGTGAAGATATGCTTGTGTCTGCTGAATTCACCTATCCTACGGATCAAGATATCAAAGTGGCAGAACGTGGCGATAATGGATTTTCTGTAACTAGCGAGAAGGGCAACTGGAAGCTTTTTATTCATATGCATGAATACGGTTACGACGAAATGAAAGAAAGGCATAAGAAAGAACCGAGTTTCAAAGAGTTGAAGATAGGCAACTATGATGCGTGGTATGATACTAAAACAGGTTTTGAGTTGAATATATTTTTTGAGAATGTTCCAAATATCGAAACTATACAGCGTTATGCTAGTGTTGAGGTTAGACCAGTAAGATTTTTTAATGACGGTCCTTCAGGTTTAGAGATTTTCGAAAGCAACGAAGATGTCAAAGCACTTATAAATACTGTAAAGTACCTTGGAACAATTAAGAAATAAACTATGAACAAATCTGTAATAACAACCCTATTGCTGTGTCTGTGCGCTGTGCTTGGCGCACAGGCACAGATCAACGGAGGCAACTGGTATAATGGTTGGCTCGTGTATTCCGCTGACCAGCAGGCTGATGGGAAAATTGTGATGAATGCCATGGCGGAGGGTGAGGAGCATGAGTTCGTACTTGTCCCTGTGGCAGATAAGAAGGATACCTATCGGGTTGCGGATAGTCCCAACCATTACGTCAACGAGTATAGTAACATTGCCACTGTGCGCCATCTGAGACAAAGAAGGCTGGACGTGCTCTGCTTCTACAACGAGAAGAACCAGTTGCAGGCTGTGATGTCGAAAGAGTCGGAGTGGGATGCTGAGAAACTCGGCAAGAAGCGTTGGCTTGGACATTTCTATGGCAATTACACCTCAGCGAAAGACGACTTGAGGTTGTCGTGGGGAGCTTATGATATAACTGCTGACGATGTGGCATCAGGTTATGAGGTAGTGACCTTTAATGGAATAGTGACAGGTCATGTGACCGTCGCCCAAGCCAAGGAGGGTACCAACAGACTGGAGGGAACCTGGGAGGTAGAGCCCACCTTGGAGGGTATCATCCTCCATAGTGTCACATTTGACCCAGAAGCGTATGTGTGGGTGCGTGACGGTATTGATATGTCGCTCAAGAGAACCCTATATGATGACGGACGCTTTCCCTTTACCAGTCAGATTCTGCTGAACTCCCAGCCCCTTGCCAAGTACGATAAGAAGTCGCTCCGCATTATGCGCAATGAGATACTGGCACGTCACGGCTATCGCTTTGAGTCGAAAGACCTGCAGGACTACTTCGGTAAGCAGTCATGGTATCAACCAGCAGCATCCAACGACCAGATAAAACTGTCGTTATTGGAGCAACTGAACATCGATTTGATTAAATTTGCGGAAAATTCGAAATAAAATTTGGAACTTTGAGACAATTATTGTATCTTTGCCCACAAACCAAAACCGAACAAGATATGAAGAGAACCTATTTATTCTTAACCATTTCATTGATAGTTGTTGCATGCGGCAACAAGAACACGCAGGCAGAGGGCAGCACAGCGGGTGCTGACTCTGCCCTTGCAAGCCAGGACAGCATTACTGTGGTGGAAGCACCTAATGAGGACGACCAAGCCTTTAACCAGTTCTTCGACCAACTGAACTTCGGGGATTTCGTGGAACTGCTGAAGAGTTCTGGTAAGGAAACTGCAAAGAAATGCGGACTGTCCTTTGTCTACCATGCTTACGACCCTGGTGATGGTGATGCCGACATGTCTGCAGATGTCTTTGGCTGGGGCATCGAAAAGGGAGAGAAATTGGATTTCGGTTACGAACTGAAAACAACCTCACCGCACGCCTGCTATTTCTACTATCAGGCAGACACCTCTCAACAGGCTGCCATGTGCTTCAAGAACAAAGCCGATGCCGACCGCTTCATGGAGAAAGCACTGGCGTATGGTATCGTCGATATCAACGGTGACTATCATATCGCTGACCAGAAACTGCCCAATGGAACAGTCAAAGCAGAATCGACCAGTGACTACAATATCCTGACGTCCATGGAGAAACCTGTCCTCGACGAGGAATACCACAAGGGATTCTATGTCATCCGTTTCTACTATTTTGCCTAAACTTTAAAAAACAATACAATATATGAAGAAAGTACTACTTTTATTGACAGTCCTGCTAACCACACTGGGTGTGCAGGGACAGACAATCAGGAAAGGAGACAAGTTCTGGGACGGACAAAAACTGTATACCGTCCAGGAGGTGAGAATGGGGACCTATGCCTATATGACGACCTCACAATATGAAGAGTTGACCCTTGAGAAAATAGCAGGGAAGGCTGGTGAGTATAAGATTATCCCCAGCCGGCAGGCAGAGGAATGTCCTATCCGTGACGCAGAATGGAACAGCCGTGTGCAGTATGTCCGCAAGGACGGGATGTATTTCCTTGCCGTCCGCAAGCCTAATGGTGATGCGATGTGGACGATGGTGCTGACACCCGACAATGAGAAGAACTGCGACGCACAGCAGGCTGACCTGATCAATGCCAATTGGGAGAATGTCATCAACAACACGTTGTTGAACACCCCTTACCTGATGAATATCCCAAGGAAACAACTTCGTCTGATGCGTAATGCCATCCTTGCCCGTCATGGATATACTTTCAAGTCGAAGGACCTGAGAGACTATTTCAGTAAGAAGCCATGGTACAAACCTGGTACGGATAATGCTGCCATCAAACTCAACATCATTGAGCAGACGAACTTGGAGCTGATCAAGAGTGAGGAGACAATAGAGGCAGGACTTCATCCTGGCGACCTCATGGGGGATGACGGTGAATTAGTAGAAGAATGACCATATAGGAACAGATGCCTATGAGAAAATTATTTATTTTAACCATCTTGCTGGGGCTATGTGCTTATAATAATGTATGCGCACAATCTGTGTCCCAGTGGTGTCTGAAGACAGACCAAGGACAGTATATCGAGATGGCTCGTGTGGCGATGCTTGCTGCTGTCGACGGACAGGCTGCCTTTGAGGTGGTCGTCCGTGAGGGGCAGGGAGCCGTGGGGGTGAAGAGTATCACCTTCGAGATGCACGAGTCAGACTATGTGGCTCCTGCTGACGATAAGCCTGTCGTCATCACGGAGACAGGACCTTGGTGTCTGATAACAGATGCAGGTGACTCCATAGCGATGAGTCGTGTGGCGATGCTGGCAAGTGTCGACAGGAACAGCCAGTTTGAGGTCGTGACCACTGATGGTGCCAATAAGGTGGGAGTGTCCACCGCTCGTTTCGGACGAGGGAAGAGCAACGACAGTGGCGGTTTCAAACCGATTAGCGGAGAGGGTGGCAGTACGACAGACCCCAACCGCTATAACCCTTGGTGTATGATTACCGATAAGAACGACACCATCGCCATGAGCCGTGTGCAGATGATTGCCAATGTCGATGGCAGCAATGCTTTCGAGGTTGTCGTCAGCGATGGTGCTAATGTGACTGGAGCAAAGTATGTGCGTTTTGCCCATGGCGACTCGAAGACGGCAGGTGGTTTCCAGAAGATAACAGCAGGACAAACCACTACCCCAGAACAGGGTACTGGTCCATGGTGCTTGATAACCGACAAGAACGACTCTATCGCCATGAGCCGCGTATCTCTGTTGGCATATGTCGACCAGACGGGACTCTTCGAGGTGGTGACCCGTGAAGGCGAGGGTGCCACAGGTGTCAAGCAGGTACGTTTTGCCCGTGGTCTGAGCAAGGAGTCTGGTGGTTTCGTCGCCTATCAAGAGGGTGAGGAACCTACGCCATCAGGAACGGGACCACTATGGTTGAAGACCGACAAGGGTGACAGTCAGCCGATGAGCAATGTCGCCATGTTGGTGAATGTTGATGCCAATGGCCGCTTCGAGGTAGTGCTGCATGAGGGAGGTAGTCTGACGGATGTCAGCCATGTCACCTTCTTCCGGGACACAGAGACCGCCATCGAGCAACCTAAGGTGGAGACGGGTGGTGAAAAGGAGGAGCCGATGCTCCGTCTGATGACACCAGTACATTTTGAACTGAAACTCTCTGGCTGTGGGGATGCCACAAATGCCGTCGTCTATGACATGCGAGGTCAGAAGATGGCAGCGGCTCCCGTGGCTAACGGAACGACCACGATTGCCGTGGGTCATCTGATAACGGGTGTCTACATCGTGAGAGTAGGCGGCAAAGCACTTAAATTCTTCAAGAAATAAAAACAATAAAATATTACAACGATGAAAAAGACTTTTTTAACCATGGCTTTAACAATAGCAGCTGCTACTGTTTCAGCACAGAGCGTGACCTATTTCCGTGTCCAGTTCTCAGAGAATCTGGAGCAAGTGAAAACTTATGCTGCTGATGGCAAGACATTCTTCAATCCTGCCTATGACTACATCGACTTCAAAGGTACCCTGCCTTTCACTCATGGCAGTAAGTCGGGGAATGTGGATGAGAATGCTTATTTCTATATTGGCAATACCCCTAATGACAAGACAGCTTTCACTTTGGCAAAGACGGATGGTACACTTGCCATCAAGAAGGTCTCTGCCTATTCACAACCGATTCAGACCATTACCGTTAGTTCTGAAGAGGGGACTTGGACCAACGGCAAGAAGCAGGTGACCTTCACCTTCAATGCGCTACCCCGTAATATCGAGGAACTGAAAACTTTAGAGGTAGACAACCGTAAATATTTCGAGTCACAATATTTCGTGACAGCTTTATTTATCTGCTGTCTGAACCGCATCGCAGACAACAGTGCTGATGCATGGGAGATGATCAATTACCTGCGTACCCATACCGCAACTGTTGGCATGAATGGTATCTCACTGGTCTCTAATCTCAACATGCAGCAAGTGGCACAGAGCGATCTGGTGGGTAAGGACACCAATGGCTACCCTGTTGTCAACGGTCTCCGCAGTTTCTTTGCCGGTTCCTCTCCCTCTAACCTTTACACTCCGACCACTCCTTATAAGGTGACCGTAGTGGAGCAGCATGCAGAACCCCTCTTTACCCTCAACGACATCACCTATGCACGTCTGCATGTCATCAGCTCAGGTGCAGACAGCCCACAGGGGTATCTGACACTTCGTAAGACGAACAACCACGGATGGCTGATTACCGATGGCGAGAGATTCTTTACTGCTAAGAAGAAAGACCAGAAAGAAGAACTTTAAACAACGGATATGATGAGAAATTTGATAGGACTATTTGTAGTGTTGCTGACAGTCTGTGCTTGTGGTAATAAGCAAACACAGACAAACATAGCAGAAGACTCTACCCCATGGTATGAGAATGACTCGCTGCTCTTGGCACAACTGGATGCTGCCATAAAGGATGCGAAACAGTTGGATGCCTCAAAGATTTCCAAGAACCTGATGCCTGTGAAGAAAGGTACTCCGGGAGAGGAATGGGCAACCATTGACGGAAAAGACATGGTGCTGCTGGTGACACTGGTAGACTCCAGCCGTCTGCAGCGCTTCTTTGGACAAGAGGGCGTCTATCGTATCGACCGGGAACTGGGCACCTGGGCTACACTGCCTGTTGACTGGCTACGCAAGAAGGCTGCCTACGAGGGACTTGACAGTGTGGCTGCCCACATGCGAATGATACAGATGTATGGACTGAGTCCGGACTGTGACTATAACATCATGGTGCAGTTCTATGCCGACCCCAGCTATATGTTCCGTCCAGCCCACGACCCCGATATCACCACCACATCAGCAGGACTCGAGTTCCCTGCCTATGCGGATACCACCTACACGGTGGGTGAGACCAACTTCCGAGAGTGGTACCGCTATAGCTTTGCCTCTGCCTATGAGGATGACAGTCCCCTGCCCTGGACCCAGTTAGGCTATACCTACGACTGGCATGAGGGAGCCAGCCATGAGGGACTCTCCGAGTATATCGTCACACACCAGGCTCTCATCAAAGTGAAATCATATGAGAGTGAATGGTCATTCATACAAGGTCTGTTGAAATAAGATTTTTTGTATAATCATGCAGTTCCTTCCTTAAAAAATAGGTGGGAACTGCATTTTTATTGCAAAATGTTTGGCTATTCAATGAATATTTGCGAACTTTGCAACCGTTTTTAAATAAGGAAAAGAATTCATTAGATATCTATTATGGCTGAATTAGAAGTAAAAGAGCTCGACCAAGTGGTTGTACGCTTCTCAGGTGACTCCGGTGACGGTATGCAGCTCGCCGGTAACATCTTCTCTACGGTGAGTGCCACCGTAGGTAATGGTATTTCTACGTTTCCCGACTATCCTGCCGACATCCGTGCCCCGCAAGGGTCACTGACTGGTGTGAGTGGCTTCCAGGTACATATCGGTGCCGGTAAGGTGTATACGCCAGGTGACAAGTGTGATGTGCTGGTAGCGATGAACGCTGCTGCCCTGAAGACACAATTGAAGTATTCTAAGCCACAGGCTACCATCATCATCGACACCGACTCCTTCGGTCCTAATGACTTGAAGAAAGCTGAGTTCAAAAGTGAGGACTACCTGGGTGAGTTGGGCATCGACCCCGACCGTGTCATCCAGTGCCCCTTGACCACAATGGTGAAGGACTGTCTCGCTGATACGGGAATGGACAACAAAGCCATTTTGAAGTGCCGTAATATGTTTGCCCTCGGACTGGTCTGCTGGCTCTTTGACCGCGACCTCTCACTGGTCAACAACTTCCTGAAAGACAAATTCGCCAAGAAGCCGGCTATTGCAGAGAATAACATCAAGGTCGTACAGGCTGGTTATGACTATGGACATAACACCCACTCCTCTGCCATCAATGTCTATCGTATTGAGACAAAAGAGAAGGAGCCCGGACGCTATATGGATATCACCGGTAACAAAGCGACGGCTTACGGTTTTATCGCTGCTGCGGAGAAGGCAGGACTGAAACTCTATCTGGGTTCTTACCCTATCACTCCTGCCACAGACGTGCTGCATGAGTTGTCCAAGCACAAGTCATTGGGCGTGACCACCGTACAGTGTGAGGATGAGATCAGTGGCTGCGCCTCTGCCTTAGGAGCCTCCTTCGCTGGTGCACTGGGTGTCACCTCTACCTCCGGTCCCGGTATCTGCCTGAAGTCTGAGGCGATGAACCTTGCTGTCATCATGGAGCTGCCACTCGTCGTACTCGACGTACAGCGTGGCGGTCCTGCAACAGGACTCCCCACCAAGTCGGAACAGACCGACCTCCTGCAGGTGCTCTTCGGACGTAATGGTGAGAGCCCGATGCCCGTACTGGCAGCTACCAGTCCTGCCGACTGCTTCGACGCTGCTTATCAGGCTTGTAAGATCGCTTTGGAGCACATGACACCTGTCGTACTCTTGACCGATGCTTACATCGCCAACGGTTCCGGTGCTTTCAAACTACCGGAGATGGCGAAACTTGATGCTATCAATCCTCCTTATGTCCCTGAAGAACTGAAAGGAAAGTGGACACCCTATATGCGTGCAGAGAACGGAACCCGCTACTGGGCTGTACCTGGTCGTGAGGGCTTCACCCATATCCTCGGAGGACTGGAGAAAGACTCGGATACGGGTGCTATCTCTACCAACCCAGAGAACCACGACCTGATGACTCGTCTGCGTCAGCAGAAGATTGCCAACATACAGGTACCAGACTTGGAGGTAGAGGGTGACGTGAATGATGCCGACCTGCTTGTAGTAGGCTTCGGTTCCACCTATGGACACCTGCACTCTGCCATGGATGAGCTTCGTGCGAAAGGCTATAAAGTGGCACAGACCCACTTTAAGTACTTGAACCCATTACCCCAGAACACTGCTGAGATTCTCTCGAAATACAAGAAGGTGGTAGTGGCTGAGCAGAATATGGGACAGCTTGCCGCCTATCTGCGTATGAAGGTCGACAACTTTACTCCGGAACAGTTCAACCAGGTGAAGGGTCAGCCTTTCGTAGTGGAAGAGTTAGTCAACGCATTTGAGGATATTTTAAAGAAGTAAAGCTATGAGTACATATACAGCACAAGATTTCAAGAAAGGACAACCCCGTTGGTGTCCTGGATGTGGTGACCACTTCTTCCTGGCATCACTGCATAAAGCATTGGCAGAGATTGGCGTGGCTCCTTATGACACAGCCGTTATCTCTGGTATCGGATGCTCCAGCCGTCTGCCACACTATATGGCAACGTATGGTATGAACACGATTCATGGTCGTGCGGCAGCTATTGCCACAGGTGCCAAGGTGGCTAATCCCAACCTGACCGTCTGGCAGGTATCGGGTGACGGTGACGGACTTGCCATCGGCGGTAACCACTTCATCCATGCCAATCGTCGTAACATCAACCTGAACATGATCCTGCTTAATAACCGTATATATGGTCTGACGAAAGGTCAGTATTCTCCTACATCACCCCGTGGCTTCGTCTCTAAGTCGAGCCCTTATGGTACTGTAGAGGATCCTTTCCGTCCCGCAGAGCTATGTTTTGGTGCCCGTGGACATTTCTTCGCCCGTGCCGTCGCTACTGATTCTCCTGGAACCATCGAGATCCTGAAGGCTGCCTACGAGCATAAGGGTGCTGCCGTCTGTGAGATTCTGCAGAACTGTGTTATCTTCAATGACGGAGCTCATGAGAGTGTATATAACAAGGAAGGACGCAAGAAGAACGCCATCTATGTGAAACATGGAGAGAAACTCGTCTTTGGAGAGAATAATGAGTTCGGACTTGTTCAGCAAGGATTCGGTTTGAAGGTCGTTGAGATTGGCAAGGATGGCTATACCCTGGATGATGTCCTCGTTCATGATGCCCATTGTGAGGACAATACTTTGCAGTTGAAACTCGCCCTGATGGGTAATGGTGACGGATTCCCCATCGCACTCGGTGTCATCCGTGATGTGGACGCTCCTACTTATGATGAGGCTGTACATGCTCAAATAGAGGAAGTCAGCGCACAGAAGAAATATCATAATTTCGAAGAGTTATTGGAGACCAATGATATCTGGGAAGTCCGCGGGTAAGTGAGAGAATGAATGAGATAATAAGAAAGGCATCCGGTTCCGGATGCCTTTTCCTTGTTATTTGTCTGCAATCTTACGGAAGGATTGTAGTTTCTCACCGAAGCAGAGATCACCACAGTCTCCAAAGCCCGGTACGATGTATTTCTGTTCGTTCATACCCTCGTCAATAGCGGCACACCAAATGGTAGAGCCCTCCGGTAAGGCCTCTTTTACCACCTCGATGCCCTCAGGGGCAGCAATCACACAGCAGACGTGAATCGTCTTTGGCTTACCTGCCTGCATCAATGCTTCTATAGCGGCAGCAAGACTACCACCCGTGGCAAGCATAGGGTCTACAATAAGTAATGTCTTGCCCCTTACACTGGGAGTGGCAATGTACTCTGCATGTACTCCCACTTCCGTATGCTCACGGTTGAGATACATACGAAAGGCGGAGACAAAGGCGTTGTCGGCACCGTCGAAGACATTGAGGAAGCCCTGGTGGAAAGGAAGACCCGCACGAAGGACGGTGGCGATGACCATGTCCTCCTCTTTCATCAAAGGAATATCAGTGGTCCCCAAGGGAGTCTTGATGGTCTTGGGTTTGTACTCCAATGTCTTGGAAATCTCATATGCCATCAACTCACCGATACGCTCCACGTTATGGCGGAACGTAAAACGGTTCTTTTGGTAGTTCTTGTCACGCAGCTCAGCCATATAATGGTTGATGATACTGTTCTCTTCTGCAAAATTTATTACTTTCATGGATGTCTTAGGTGTTTAAATTACTGCAAAGGTACAAACTCCTTTTGGTTTTTGCAAAGTGAAAGTGACAAAAATAGAACAACCACCCTCTTTTTTTGATACTTTAACCAAAAAACAAACTTACTAAAGCAAATAATTCTTAATTCCTAATTCCTTATTCCTATTTTCTTTGTAAATTTGCAGCGCAAAATTAAATAGGTAATAGTAAATTCAATTAAATAGTAAAGTTTATGGCAAAGTTAGATTTGACAAAGTATGGCATCACTGGTTCTACTGTGATTGCTCACAACCCATCTTATGAGTACCTCTTTGAGGAGGAGACAAAGGCTGGGCTGACTGGTTTTGACAAAGGTGTAAACACCGAGCTGAACGCTGTTAACGTAATGACTGGTATCTATACTGGTCGTTCTCCTAAGGACAAGTACATTGTTTGCGACGAGCAGTCTAAGGACAAGGTATGGTGGACTACTGAGGAGTACAAAAACGATAACCACCCCATGAGCGAGGAGGTTTGGGCAAAGGTGAAGGAGATTGCCATCAAAGAGCTCTGCAACAAGGAGCTGTATGTTGTTGATGCATTCTGCGGTGCCAACGAGGCTACCCGCCTTGCCGTTCGTTTCATCGTAGAGGTTGCTTGGCAGGCTCACTTCGTAAAGAACATGTTCATCCAGCCTACCGCTGAGGAACTGGAGAAGTTCGAGCCTAACTTCGTTATCTACAACGCTTCTAAGGCAAAGGTAGAGAATTACAAGGAGCTGGGTCTGAACTCAGAGACTTGTGTAGCCTTCAACACTACTTCTCGTGAGCAGTGTATCATCAACACATGGTATGGTGGTGAGATGAAGAAGGGTATGTTCTCTATGCAGAACTACTATCTGCCTCTGCAGGGTATCGCTTCTATGCACTGCTCTGCCAACACTGACATGGAGGGTAAGAACACCGCTATCTTCTTCGGTCTGTCTGGTACAGGTAAGACCACATTGTCTACCGATCCTAAGCGTCTGCTGATTGGTGATGATGAGCACGGATGGGACGACGAGGGTGTATTCAACCTCGAGGGTGGCTGCTATGCTAAGGTCATCAACCTGGACAAGGAGAGCGAGCCTGATATCTACAATGCTATCCGTCGTAACGCCCTGTTGGAGAACGTTACCGTTGATGCCAATGGTAAGATTGACTTCGCTGACAAGAGCGTAACAGAGAACACACGTGTATCTTATCCTATCGAGCACATCGAGAAGATTGCTAAGAAAGTAAATGGTAAGAGTGCAGGTCCAGAGGCAAAGAACGTCATCTTCCTCTCTGCTGACGCATTCGGTGTACTGCCTCCAGTATCTATCCTGACTCCAGAGCAGACCAAGTACTACTTCCTCTCTGGTTTCACAGCTAAGCTGGCTGGTACTGAGCGCGGCATCACAGAGCCTACTCCTACTTTCTCTGCTTGCTTCGGACAGGCATTCCTCGAGTTGCATCCTACCAAGTATGCTGAGGAGCTTGTAAAGCGCATGGAGAAGAGCGGTGCTAAGGCATATCTCGTAAACACTGGTTGGAACGGAACAGGTAAGCGTATTTCTATCCGCGATACCCGTGGTATCATCGACGCTATCCTCGGTGGTGCTATCCTGAAGGCTCCTACAAAGAAGATTCCTTACTTCGACTTCGAGGTTCCTACAGAGCTGGAGGGTGTAGATACCAATATCCTCGATCCTCGTGACACCTATGCTGATGCAGCAGAGTGGAACAAGAAGGCTGAGGATTTGGCTAGTCGCTTCATCAAGAACTTCAAGAAGTACGAGGGCAACGAGGCAGGTAAGGCACTTGTTGCTGCTGGTCCAAAGCTCTAAGATTGCATCTGTGTCCAATCTCAGATAAGTTGGCTGTGCCGAAAGGCATGGTCAACTTTTTTTGATGTAAGTCAAAAAGAGATTTAAAGAGACCAAATAATCTATAACAAAAGTGTGGGAATTGCCAAATTCTTCGTACCTTTGCACATGTAATCGAGACGATTACGTTGTTATTCATTAGGTTAGTAGTTAATAGATTTAAGGTAAAGATTATGTTATTAGATTTTCAAACAACGGTCGTGTTGGTGTCGGTAGTTATTGCGACAATATTGAGTGTTATCACTCTTATAAAAACCAACATCCGTTAGGAAGGAGCGCGGAGTGAGTGATTCATACCGCGCTCTTTTTTTGTTTACAAAATCTAAAATATGGCATTTTATCATATAATTAACTTAATAAAAGGTAGAAAAATGTGGCTATTTGCAGAATTGTGAGTAAATTTGCACCCAAAATTGAACGTAATCAAATGAATAAACTTATAAAGACCGTATGTGCATTGTTTACAGCCGTATTGCTGTTGGCATCATGCATGAAGTCAGACGACAGTTCCAATAGTACGTTGTATAGCGACACTGCCATCACTAATTTTTATTTCGGGACACTGAACAGATATCATCATACCACTTCCTCTACAGGGGCGGACTCTATCTATAAGACCACTTTTGATGGAGATGACTACAAGTTCAGTATCGATCAGGTAAATCATCGCATCTTCAATACAGATTCCCTTCCTATGGGTACCGACGTGAAGCATATGGTCACCTACATCACAACTTTGAACAATGCTACACCGTATTTGTTGAGTGAGACTGGTGACACCCTCTTTTTCTATAGCTCTACTGACAGCTTGGACTTCTCACGTCCCCGCAAGATTGAAGTTTATGCTTCAAACGGAGTCAACCATACTACATATACCGTAGAGGTGAATGTCCACAAGGAGGACAGCGAGCAGTTTATCTGGATAACCCATAACGACAGCCGTGAGATCTATGATTTGGATAAGATGAAGGCAACTATCATCAACGGTCAACTCTTTGTCTATGGAAATAAGGATGAGAAGACACTGGGTTATGTTACTAAAGACGGTAACTCATGGACAGCCCTTGCTGAGTTGGATGACAAAAATGCCTATAGCAATATTCTGAACTTCAACAACAGCTTGTTCACGATTGCCAATGGTGCACTGATAAAGTCAGATAACGGTACGTCTTGGGAAGTTGTCAACGCCGCGGTGGATGTCACTAAGTTGATAGCCGCCAGCTATAACGAGCTGTTTGGTCTGACCAGTGATGGTAAGATGATGGTGTCAGATGACAACGGAGTAACTTGGGAAGAAGACTTAACAGACACTGATACGGGAATGCTACCCACAACAGAGACTGCCTATGTCTGCTATCCTGCCAATATGACCTACTATGCCGACAACATTCTGATTGCCGGAACTTCTGCGGGTGTCGCAGATATCTCTTCCGTATGGCGTAAGATTGTGGAATATGACCTGCAAGGTGATGAGAAATGGGTATATATGAGCCGTATGGACAATAACCTTTTCGCACTACCACAGATGGAGAACCTTGTCATGATGGATTATGACGACGGCATCCTTGCCTGGGGCATCAAAGACGGTGCCTACACCCCTATCTATCAAAGCCGTGACAATGGTCTAATATGGAAAAAATCCTCTTCCTACAAACTACCTGTCTTCTTCTCAGAAGATGCGATCTTCCCCTTCTGTGCTGCTACAAATGGAAAAGAGATATGGCTCATAGGTGGCAATGGACAGGTATGGCAAGGGCATCTGAATAGGTTGTCGTGGGAATAATCTGAATAAGAATTGATGATCAGAAAGTCGCTGTTATCTATCTTGCTCTTGACCATGACGGTCTCACTCAGTGCACAGGAAGACCCTGAATATCGTGCTGAGGTTGGAGGTGGAGTAGGTCTGGTTACCTACTATGGTGACTTTAACGGCAGCCCGTTCAAGAATATGCAGCTGATGTTCACATTATTGGGACGTTATAAGTTCAACCCACGCATGGCAGTGGCAATGAACGTGAGCTATGGTAAGATCAAAGGTACGTCAAAAGATGCCAAGACATACCTCCCCATCACAGAGGAAATGAGTTTCAATCACGGACTGGTGGATGTCGGAGTGAGATATGAATACAACTTCTGGCCTTATGGCACAGGAAAAGAATATCGGGGAGCAAAACGTATCACACCTTATATATATATAGGGATGGGAGTCACGTTTGCAAAACCCGAGAAGACAGAAATCGCCTTTAACCTCCCCATAGGTGCTGGCGTAAAGTATAAGATAGGCAACCGCACAAACCTCGCACTGGAATGGACGATGCATTTCACGACTAGCGATATGCTGGACGGTGTAAAGGACCCTTATGGTATAAAAAGTAGCGGACTCTTTAAGAATACCGACTGTTACAGCCATCTGCGATTGTCGCTTACTTATGATATCTGGGCGAAATGTAAGACGTGTAATAACGATAGAGACTGATAAAGATATGGCACAAGAAATAGATATGACACGCATACCGGAGCATATTGCCATCATCATGGATGGTAATGGGCGCTGGGCTATGGACCGTGGACTAGACCGCACGTTTGGTCACAAGGCAGGACTTGACAACCTAGAGGCCATTACTACCATATGTTCAAACCTAGGTGTAAAGTATCTGACAGTCTATGCATTTTCTATAGAGAACTTCAACAGACCTGCTTACGAAGTGGAAGCGCTGATGGGACTGGTCCTCAGTTTCATCAAGATGGATTTATTCCACAACAACAACGTGAGCTTCCACGTGGTTGGCGACCGCGAACGGCTTCCTAAGAGTGTACAAGATAAGTTACGCTCTATGGAAGAAGAAACGGCGATGTATGACGGTATGGCAATGACGATAGCCATGGGCTATTCCTCGAAACAGGAGATTGTAAATGCTACCAAGAAAATCGCTCTTGAGGTTCAGAGTGGTAAGATGAGTACCGACGATATCAATGAGGAGACTATCAGTAAGCATCTGTGGACGGCATGGATGCCTGATCCCGACTTGCTTATTCGTACAGGTGGTGAGGTCCGTATCTCAAACTATTTACTCTGGCAGTGTGCCTATTCAGAGTTCTATTTCTGTGACACTTACTGGCCGGACTTTGGCGAGGAGGATCTTCATAAGGCTATTGCCAGCTATCAAAGGCGTCAACGCCGTTTTGGCAAAACAGAGGAACAAGTTGAAAACGAAGAAAAAATATGAGAGATATCAAAAAGATAGTCATAGTACTGACAGTCATGCTTGGTATAGGCATGCAGACGAAAGCACAGGATGTCATTAAGAATCCTGACATTTCATATGCAGGTACCCCAAGGACTTGTGAGATAGGAGGTATTGCTGTCAAAGGCGTAGAAGGCTATGAGGACTATGTCCTGACAGGTCTCTCTGGTCTCTCCGTCGGACAGACGATAACGGTTCCTGGAACAGAGATTACAGATGCGGTGAAACGCTATTGGCGTCACGGTCTTTTCTCTAGGGTGTCTATTACTGCCGACTCTATCGTAGGTTCTAAGATTTACCTTTGTATTCATCTTGCTACACGCCCTCGCGTCAGCCGCATCAACTATAATGGTATCAAGAAGTCTGAACGTGAAGATATGGAGGCAAAACTTGGCATCATGAAGGGTAGTCAAATTACTCCCAACATGATTGACCGCGCTAAGATCCTCGCTAAGCGTTATTTCGACGACAAAGGCTTCAAGAATGCGGAAATCACTATTGTGCAGCGTGACGACGTGACAGATAAGAATATGGTGATTCTTGATGTCAATATCGATAAGAAGGACAAGATGAAGGTACGCAACATCATCTTTGAAGGCAACAAGCAATTGAAAACCAGCAAGATTAAGGGCTCGTTGTTTAAGAAAGGCTCCTTCGGTAAGATTAATGAAGCAGGAAAACTCAAAAATATCTTCAAGGCAAAGAAGTTCACACAGGAACGCTATGACGAGGCAAAGAAAGCCTTGATAGAGAAATATAATGAACTGGGATTCCGTGATGCGGTGATTCTGGAGGATTCCGTATGGAACAATGATGAGAAACACGTCAATGTCTATGTGAAGATTGACGAAGGACAGAAATACTATATCCGTAACATCACATGGGTAGGTAATACCGTGGTTACTACAGACTATCTGAATGCTGCCCTAGGCATGAAGAAGGGTGACGTATATAACCAGAAACAACTGAAGAAACGTTTGTCAGAGGATGAGGATGCCATTGGCAACTACTACTGGAACAATGGTTATCTTTTCTATAACCTCGACCCTACAGAAGTGAATATCGTAGGGGACTCTATAGACTTGGAGATGCGTATACAAGAGGGAACACAGGCACATATCAGCAATGTGCGTATCTATGGTAACGACCGCCTTTATGAGGAAGTCGTCCGCCGTGAGTTGCGTACCAAGCCGGGTGACCTGTTCTCCAAAGATGCTATCCAGCGTTCTGCCCGTGAGATTGCTTCCATGGGTTATTTCGACCCCGAGAAAGTGAACCCGGATATCAAACCCAATTACGAGGACGGTACCGTAGATATCAACTGGGAACTGGAACAGAAATCTAACGACCAGCTGGAGTTCTCACTGGGTTGGGGACAGACGGGTGTCATTGGACGTGTCGGTATCAAACTGAACAACTTCTCGATGCGTAACCTCTTTGGTAAGAATAAGATGCACCGTGGTATCATGCCTATCGGTGATGGTGAGCAATTATCACTGTCTCTCCAGACGAATGGCCGATACTATAGCTCCATCTCTACGGGTTATAGCACGGGATGGTTTGGTGGTAAGCGTCCAAATGCCCTCAATGTCAGTGCTTTCTATTCCAAGCAGACAGACATCTCCAGCAGCTATCGTAACAACAGTCTCTATAACAACTACTGGAACTACATGTCTGGAATGGGATCGACAGGTTATGGATACAACTATGACGCCATGCTCGATGATGATAAATATATCCAGATGTTCGGTTTCTCTATCGGATGGGGTAAACGCCTGCGCTGGCCAGATGACTATTTCCAGTTATCCATCGCCTTGTCATATACTCGCTATATGCTGCGTGACTGGAACTACTTTATCGTCTCCAATGGTAACTGTAACAACATCAACCTGGGTGTGACACTCTCACGTACCTCTACCGACAACCAGCTTTTCCCACGTCGTGGTTCAGAGTTCATGGCATCTGTCACTCTTACCCCACCCTGGTCAGCTTTCGATAATAAAGACTATAAAAATCTTGCCAACGACCGCACCTCTGCCACCTTCGAACAGGAACAGCAGGATAAGTACCGCTGGATTGAATATCATAAGTGGAAGTTTAAGTCACGTACCTTCACATCTCTGACCAATGGTCAGAAGTGCTTAGTGCTGATGACCCGTGTTGAGTTTGGCATATTGGGCTCTTACAATAAATATAAGAAATCACCATTTGAGACATTCTATGTCGGTGGTGATGGTATGAGCGGCTATTCTTCTGGCTATGCAGAGGAGACGATAGGTCTGCGTGGATATGACAACGGTTCTATCTCTAATACGGCAGCCTATCAAGCAGGAACGAGTGCTTACTACAATGCATATGCTTACGACCGCTTTACACTGGAACTTCGTTATCCGTTCATGCTGGGTAACACGACTATCTACGGACTCGGATTCCTTGAGGGTGGTAATGCCTGGGTAGACACCAAGAAGTTTAATCCTTTCGACATGAAACGCTCTGCAGGTGTTGGTGTTCGTATCTTCCTCCCCATGGTGGGTCTGATGGGTATCGACTGGGCTTATGGTTTCGACAAGGTGTATAGTGGTAGCAGTTACAAGAAAGGTGGTAGCCAGTTCCACTTCATCTTAGGACAAGAGTTCTAAATCGAAATATCGGAATATCGAAATAATAAAAAGAAGAATGAGAAAAATATTATTGCTAATAGTGCTGTGTGCATCAGCTATGACAATGCACGCACAGAAGTTTGCTCTGTTGGATATGGACTATATCCTCAAGAACATCCCTGCTTACGAGCGCGCTAATGAGCAGTTAGCTCAGGTATCGAAGAAATGGCAAGCTGAGGTGGAGGCTCTCCAGACAGAGGCACAAACCATGTATAAGGATTACCAGAAAGAGGTCGTGTTCCTTTCTCAGGAACAGAAGAAAGCTCGCCAAGACGCTATCATGGAGAAAGAGCGTGAGGCTTCTGAGCTGAAGAAAAAATACTTCGGTCCTGAGGGTGAGTTATTCAAGAAGCGTACAGCACTGATGTCTCCTATCCAGGAGGAGATTTACAATGCTGTAAGTGAGATTGCTGACTTACGCGGCTACCAACTGGTTCTTGACCGTGCCAGCGACAGCGGCATCATCTTCGGTTCCCCCAAGGTCGACATCTCCAGCGAGATTTTGAGTCGTCTTGGTTACTCGAATTAATCCGAAATACCGAATATCGAAACATCGAAATATCGAAAATATTAATTAATAAAAAAAACGAGAAAATGAAAAAAGTACTTTTTATGTTGCTAACGCTGGCTCCAATGGCAGCTTTCGCACAGAAGTTTGGTCATGTCAATTCCCAAGAGATCATTCAGGCAATGCCTGAATTCACAAAAGCTCGTACAGAGATTGAGGCACTGACAAAGACCTATGAGGCAGACCTGAAGACTATGCAAGACGAACTTCAGAAGAAGGCAGAAGCTTACGAGAAGGAGCAGTCTACACTGCCCGCAAATATCAAAGAGCGCCGTGAGAAGGAACTGCAGGATATGTACCAGAAAATCCAGCAGACCTATCAGGACAACCAGCAGGCTCTTGCCAAGGAGCAGTCTGAGAAAATGCAGGCTATTCAGACAAAGGTTCTGGATGCTATCAAGCAGGTAGGTCAGGCCGGTGGCTTTGTGTACATCATGGACAATGCAGGTGGTATCCCTTACATCAGCTCTACACTCTCTACGGATGTAACTTCTCAGGTTAAGACCAAGTTAGGATTGAAATAAACAAAACATCTTAGGATATGAAACGGTTTTTATTCCTTTTATTAACCGTCTTTACACTTTCAGCATCGGCTCAGACTACAGAGCCGGTGCTGAAATTTGGCTTTCTTAGTTATGACACCATCATCCAGTCAATGGATGACTATGCCTTTGTAGAGAGCGGAATGCAAGCACTGCAGGAGCAGTATGCGGCAGAACAGAAACGAGTGGAGGACGAGTTTAATAAGAAATATGAGGAGTTCCTGGACGGACAGCGTGACTTCCCTCAAACGATATTACAGAAACGCCAGATGGAGCTCCAGGAGCTGATGGAGAAGAATATCGCATTCAAGAAGGAGAGCCAGCGCCTGTTAGCAGAGGCAAGAGAGAAAGCGATGCAGCCTTTGAAGTCACGTCTTGCCGATGCCTTGGCACGTGTGGGCAGCAGCCGCGGACTTGCCTTTATCATCAATACTGACCAGAACGCTCTGCCTTGGATGAATATCACCATGGGTGAGGATGTGACAGAAGCTGTTCTGGAGGCTTTAAAGTAATCATTCATGACACTTTCGAGTAAACCAGGACCCATCGGCATCTTTGACAGTGGCTATGGCGGACTGACCATCCTACATGGCATCCGCCAACTGTTGCCCCAGTATGACTATCTCTACTTGGGTGATAATGCCCGTGCCCCTTATGGCACACGCTCTTTCGATGTGGTCTATGAGTTTACTCGCCAAGCTGTCATCCGTCTCTTTGAGATGGGCTGCCATCTGGTAATTCTAGGGTGTAACACCGCCTCTGCCAAGGCACTACGCACCATCCAGCAACATGACCTCCCTGACATCGACCCACAGCGTCGTGTCTTAGGTATCATTCGTCCTACGGCAGAGGTTATAGGCTCACTGACACATTCCCGCCATGTAGGTATCTTTGCCACAGAGGGTACTATCCGCAGTGAGAGCTATAACCTGGAGATTCACAAGTTCTTCCCCGACATACAAGTCAACGGTGTCGCTTGTCCCTTCTGGGTTCCCTTGGTGGAGTATAATGAAGCTGACTCCCCTGGAGCAGATTATTTCGTAAAGAAACGCATCGACCAGCTGTTGCGTATGGATCCGGAGATTGACACCATTATCTTAGGCTGCACCCATTATCCTTTATTGCTACCTAAGATACACAAATACATCCCCCGTGGCATCCGCATCATCTCCCAAGGAGAGTATGTAGCAGATGCTTTGCAGAAATATTTCCAACGCCATCCTGACATCGAGCAGCGTTGCACACAGGGTGGTAATGTGCATTATCTGACGACAGAGAACCCGGAGAAATTCAAAGAACAGGCTCAAATCTTTCTCCATGAGCCTGTTAATGTGGAGAATATTACTTTAGGTTAGTTCAGCAGCCGTTTGGCAAAATAGCGGACGGGATACCAGACACTCAGGAATCCTACGGCGATAACGGTGAGGAAGATAAGGACGATATCCCACGGATGCACACTGACAGGATAGGCATCCACGATAAAGGAACCTTCCGACTGTCCTAAGCGTACAATACCATATTGCTGTTGCAACCAACAGAGCAACAAGCCTATGACAATACCGATGACAGCCCCTATCGTACTGATCATACGACCCTCAAAAAGGAAGATATGTACAATCTGCTTGTCAGAAGCACCCAGATTTCGTAATGTCACTACATCGTTCTTCTTGTCAATCATCAGCATGGAGATACTTCCGATAATGTTAAAACAAGCAATGGCAAGGATAAACGTGAGGAAGATAAAGGCTATCAGCTTCTCTATCTTCATGATACGGAAAGTGTCATCCTGCTGCTCATAACGGTCACGCACTAAGAAGCGGTCACCGGCAATCTCCTGCATCTGCGCCTTCACCGCATCGAAATCGCTATCTGGTTTAAGACGAAGCTCCAACGAAGAGAGCATACCCTGTTGATCGAATAAATGGCGTGTGAAATCAATCGATGTGATAATATACCGCTTATCGTATTTCCCTTGTTTGATACTGAACAGCACGCCAGGTGAGTACAACTCATCTTCCACGAACCCCTCTTGTAGGTTTGCCATGTTCAGTTGTCCCTCCCTGCGTGGTGCATATATTTTCAGAGGGTGTTCATAGGTGTAACCCATCCCCAACTGATAGGCGACACCCATACCTAAGATGCCATAATACATATCAGCAGCATGCAGCGCATAGTCGCCATCACCCTCCAGCACCTCACGGATATGCGTCAGTTTGTCAAAGTTATCCTCCACACCTTTGAGCAACACCATCGCCTGACGTTCGCCATAGACAGCAAGCGCCTGGTCCTCCATCACCTCTGTAGCCACCTCCACCTGCGGCAATTGCCGGATGCGAGTCAGCAGAGAGTCATCGGCAGCCACCGTTTTCCCCTTCACCGGAGTAATCTTCAGCTGCGGGTCCATCTGCGTAAAGAGGGAGGCAACCATATCATGGAATCCGTTGAACACACTCAGCGTGACCACCAGCGCCATCGTTGCCACAGCGACACCCACGACGGAGATGCCGCTAATCACATTGATAGCGTTCGTACTCTTCTTTGAGAACAGATAACGGCGAGCGATGTAGAACGGGAAGTTCACTTCTTCAATTTTTCAACCCTTCAATTCTTCAACCCTTCAGGAGCTCGTCAATATGTTCAATATAGTCCAGCGAGTCATCGATGAAGAAACGCAGTTCCGGTATGATGCGCAACTGATAACGTACCCTGGTGCCCAGCTCATACCGTATCTGTTTCTCATTCTTACGGATATTCTCCATCATCTCCTCACTTCGCTCGCTGGGAAAGATGCTCAAGTGCGCCGTACAAATGCTCAGGTCAGGACTCACCCTCACCCTTGTCACACTTACCATCACCCCATGCATCGAGCGTGTCTGCTGTTGGAAAATCACACTCAACTCCTTCTGTAGCAGCCGTGCAATCTTATTTTGTCTTGTTTCTTGCATATTCTTTCGTATCTTTGTGCGCCTGCAAAGATACAAAAAAAACTCTAAAATCTACACTCCAAGCTCTAAACTTTCAATTCCTACAATGAATAAAAGACTGCCATCAGACCAGCACGATAGTTTTTGCTGATTCTCAGTTCTCTATTTTCCTCAAGGGGTTCGCTCAGGATACAGGTGTTGTCCTGTATCATTTTGATATGATTGATGTTGACGATATACCGTTTGTGAATCTGGACAAAATCCTCCGAGTAGTTCAGTATCACGTCAGCTGTCGTACGATGCCGTAGCACATAACAACTATTGTCGGCGCACACCACCTCCCATAGTTTACGGTCCTGGTTATAACGGAAGAAAGCAATATCCCCCAGTTGCATGGTCAGATGTTCATTCTTCGCATTGACAACCAAGATGATTGGCAGATGCTGGTTAGCATGCTGCGCTGCCTGCGGTATACCTGCCAGTTTATTCTCATAGTATCGGGTCATGATCTGCCCCAGCTCCTGCTCTGTAGCAGGTTTCATCAGATAGTCGAAAGCCTCCCGGCGAATGGCATCCAGCAGGTATTTGTCATGTCCCGTATAGAACACCACCTTTGTCTCCGGCTTTACCTCGTTGCGTATCAGCGTACAGAATTCAAGTCCTGACATCGAAGGCAACTCCACGTCTACAAAAATAAGGTCAGGATCCATTTCTATCACCTCCCTGACTGCTGTCTCCGCATCTGTCGCCTTTCCTATTACCTTTACCGAATAGTTGTTTTCCAACATGCGAGCCAACACCTCGATGGCATCAAGGTTGTCATCTATGATATATGCACTGACCAGTTTCTGATTTGACATAATTGTTGAAGTTTGGTGCAAAAATACGAAAAAAAAGTGAAACACCTCTCTATCCATGACAGAAGATAATTGCAAAACCTAAGACGAAAAGCCCTTTTGTCACGCAAAAAAGTCGTCTTAGGTAGCTGAATTATCAACTCATCGGTAAAATTCGGCATCAAACGATGGTGTAACTATAATGATCTGGCAGCAACAGCCATGAGCAGCACCCTTTCTCTCCCTCCAACAGTCGGTTACCTATACCGAATTGGATAGACGAATGGTTATGCTCATTAAGCATCTGAATAGTCTGACGAACCACCTTGATACCTGTCTGTGCCTTATTACTTAAATCACTTTTCAATCCACCGCCATTATCCACCACTTCCACCAGTGTACACTCATCCTTCCTGCTGACACGGATGGTCAGCCGGCACAACTGTCCCTCTTGCAGTCTGAGGGAACGCAGTCCGTGTTTGATGGCGTTTTCCACGAAAATCTGTATGGTCATGGCAGGCAGTTTGACTTGCGAGGTATCGATACCATCACTTATCACCTTCTCATAATGGAAAGTGTCCCCCATCTGCTGTCCCTCTATCGTGACATAGTAGTCGACAAAGGCAAGTTCCTCAGCTAATGTGGTCTCCAGCGTGTCAGCCATGGCAAGTCCTCTACGCAATAGTTGCGTCAATGCGTTGAAGTCGACCGCCTTCCCATCCATCTGTGCAAGCATCTCATGGTTCAGCGCATTATAGATGAAATGCGGAGAGATACGGTTACGGGTATTCTTCAATCGTGTTTCTATCAGCTGCTGTCTGAGTTCAAGAGCCTGCATACGACCTTTCCTGCGGTGCATCAGATAAAGGACAAAGAGCAAGATGGCAGTCAGCAGTGCTGTCACAAACAGCACCCAGGCAAGCCTGTTCGTCATCTTACTATGCTCTATCTCCTGCTGTTGTTCCAAGAGTCGCTTGTCGTGCTCATATTCCATCAGACGGGTACTGAGCTGCATCCTCACATTCGCTGTCTGGATAGAGTCATTGAGGGCATGAAGCTCTTTGTGTGTCTCATAGGCATTCTGGACATTCCCAGCCTGCGTCCATACCTGCTCCACTACTTTCAGCCGCATCACCTTGGCAGCAGGTATCATTACCTCAGGAGCTTTCTCTTCCCTTATGATGCGGATAGCATCCGCAGTCCTTCCGTCCAGCAACGCCAGCTCTATCTTTGACGTATTGATATAATACAGGAGTATGGGGAAGTTCACTTTCCGATAGAAGGAGTCCACCTCCTCCAGAATCGGTCTGGCATCATCACCCCGCTTCAGGTTGATCAGTATCTCTGCGATATTGGCACGTGCCGTATAATAGTCCCACGTCTTGTCCGGGTCATCTTTTACCAGCGAAGCAGCTTTCTCAAAAAAAGGTAATGCCTCTTGGTATTTATCTTGCAAGTAATAGTCGTTCCCCACATTATTATAATAAATAAACTGGTCCGGCTTCTTCATCTTAGGCAATAACTCTCTGCACTTCGCCCACCATTTGGCACTATTCTCATAGTCCGCCATAAAAGTATATACCGTACTGATTCCCAAGCTGATGGCGATATGACTGTCTGTTGTTGTCTGGAAAGAGTCAGCGACAGCTAATGCCTGCATATAACCTTCTGCGCTGAGGTCGAGCTGTCCCGTCTGGCGATAGAAGTCAGCAATGTCTGTCATAGCAACAACTCTAAGGTCAGGATTCATCCGTTCCTGCTCCATCAAATGGGCTGCCTTCTTCGCATAGACCAGTCCAGAGTCCGGTCGTCCCAGCAATGCAGCGTAATAGACTCCACGCGCCATCATCCACTGGGCACGTAGCAGCTGCATATCCCTATTCGTCCGTTTCTCGTTACGAAGCAGATACTGATGGATACGTTCTGTAGTCTGCAAGAAAGAGTCTACTGCATACGCCTCATAGAACTTTATATTACGGAGAGACAAATCAATATAATACTCGTCACTGTCCTTCTGCGTTCCTCCTTGCGAATCGCTTTTCCCTTCCTTCTGGCAGGATGTCAACCAACAGGCGGTCAGCCCTGCAAATACCCAAAATAAGAATTTTCCCATTTTCCTGTGTTTTTCTGCAAAGATACAAAAAAAGAGTAGCAAATAAAACTTTACTACCCTTTTTTCTGGTTTAAAGTTCATTATCTGAGCCATGCGATATTGGTTGTTGTCGGTTTTTGACCATTTCCGAATGCAACACCAACAGCACGAGCAGCAGCAATTCGCTCCCTTTCCAGTTGAATCTCGTCATTATATTTCTGACGCATTTCCAAATCAATGTCGCTTCTCACTTGCGCCTTGATCTCCTTCATCAGTTTGGTTGCCTCTGCATAGCATGCAGCGTCAGGGTCTATCTGTGCCAGCATTGCACATACCTGATAAGCCGTCTCTTGGTCCTGACCTGCTGCCCATAGTGCTTTTGCCTGGTTCAACAGATACAGATTCAGACGATTCAGATATTTGGAATAGAGCTGTAGTCCATAACGTGACGCCGCTTCGCCACCCTTTGAACAGAGCGGAATAGATAATACCTGAGAAAGGGCTTCCTCATATTGCTGCAAAGACTCCAGACGCTTAGCCTCCTTAATGATATTAGGATACTGGGTATCATAATATTTCATCATGTTGGCTTTACCCCTCTTGATAAGGTCTTTAATCTCTGTCTGATTAGAGCTGATCCGACGGAAAGCATTAATATAACTCTTCACCTCACCAGTTCCTACTCCATCGAGTGTCACATAGGCAGTACCAAACTTCTTCTTGTTATACGTATCTGCCATATAGAAAGTAATACCAAGATTATAGACCGTCTGGATAGGTGGTCCTGGTATGTTACTCTTATCAAGCACATCACAATGGGCGGTGAGAATGAAAGGAGTAGTGATTCCTTCACTCGTCAATCCGTTTTCTGTCAGCATACGGTTAAGCGACTGATACAAAATGGTGCTTGCAGCTGTAGGAATATTTGTAAACTCTTCGTCAAGCTGGATTGAGACTGGCATCACACATTCCTGCGCTGACACACCAGTTGCTACCATCAGGTAGGCGACAAATAATAGATGTTTGATTCTCATATATATTCCTCCTTATTTTTCACCTAAAATTAAAAGACAACGACCTAATCCGCGATTCACTGTTTTTACAGGAATGCTATAAGGTGAAGCACCTAAGAAACGAGCCAGTTCACGAGCAAATCCATAAGTATCCTGAGCCATACCATTAGCTTTGTACAAAGGAATCCGCACCTGTTCATACAGTATCATGGTCTCTGTGGCGTCTGACTTGCTGAAACGGTGGTTAACACAGTTATCAAACAACCATGTGTCAATAACCTCACTCAGATCTTTATCACCATATTCCTTCTCAAAGTCAATACCGGTGGTGTCAAAGATACGCAAATCAAGAACCACCTCCCTACCGTTGGTCAACAAGTCATCAAAATGCGCTTGCAGACGCTCTACGAAAGCATCCATATGGTCTTGAACGGCTTCCTCCAGCAATACAGGAACCTCTGCTGAGAAAGAACCTTTTCCTGTTCCTTCCGCACCAGCCACCTGCTTGGTGCTGTAAGCATCGATAGCCTTCAGATTATAGGTGATACTGCTCTTGGGTCCCATCTTATTCACTGTCCAGTCGATTTCCAGGATAATATCTGCCTTGGCTGTTCGACGCAGACGGTCCAGAGGACTCTCTGTGATGGAAGCACCGCTCTTCTTACTCCTTATCAGACGGTCTTCTGCAGAGAGATTCGTTATACTCCTCATATTGGCTTGCAGGTCCTTAAGAGGAAAGCCACGGTCAGCCATCAGAACATTGATTTTAGAAATCACGGCATTCAGCTGCTTGTCTGATGACAGGGCTGCCTTATAATCTGGAATCTGCTCGGGAGTTCCCTGATTGTCAAAAGTCTGTTCAAACCCATGTTCCTTACACCAAGCATCGCTAGGAACAACCATCAGTGTCGGCTTTTTTGCCTGACTCATTGCAGCCAGTGCAAACATCGCCAGCAAAAATGAAAATAATACTCTTGTTTTCATAGCACTCCATTTTAATCAATTACATTGTCTGCCTTCAGACGAGCCTTCAGTTGCGCACGAAGTACACGGATAGTGAGGTTATAGGAATAGCCCACCTTGTCTTTCTCCCTGCCACCTGAACGTGTTTTCGTATCACGCAGCGAGACATAATCTCTATAGGCACCATTATCAGAGAAGAAGATATTGAAATAGTCCTCGTACCGCTCTTTGGCATTCACCTCAGTAACTAAAGGACGCATGTTACAACCTTCAACACCGTCTCGGATACCTTCAAAAATCACTGCCCAAACCGCATTCTTCATCGCTTGCTCTTTCGCATCAATACGGTTTCTGCCATAACCCTGTACACGAAGGGTTTGCGAACCGTCAAGTTCCACACCAATACATTTGATGGAAGAACGTGCAAACACCGTTGGAGTCTGAGCCTCAGCAGCGGTGATGACCATTGCCGTTATTAAAGTCAGAAATAATCTTTTCATAGTTCGTATCATTAAAATTCATATCCTAATTTCAGACCAAAGAAGCTGTATGCCACCTTTGACCCGTCATCATACTTAAAGTTCGACAGCGTATAGGTGATACCGATTTGGAAATTATTACGCCATCCACCAAAGCTACATCCTATTGTCGGACTGAAGAAAAAGCCCTCATTGGTGATACCTCCCACATTCAAAGACCAGAAAGGAACTCCATCCCTGTCATAGGTAGGAAGGAAGTTGCCTCGCACATTGGCAAAGATGGGAACACCGAATTTGTTGTTTGTACCCCTGACCCATGCGTTATGCACATACATACGTCCACCGACGCCAGCACCAAAGCGGAGATATTCGCTTACACGATAGCCAACAATACCAGCAAGATTGACGTATTGCGTATTCGTCTTCTCAGACATAATGCTGCTACCACCGTCCAGTTCAATAGCAAACCAGACTCCGGCATCCTGACGCTCAATATCCTCATAGGGTCTTTGCTTGGGCTTTTCTGGTAATTTGACATCACGGTATTGTGCTGACACTGACATGGTCAGCGACAACGCTAAAATGATTAACCATAGTTTCTTCATAATTGTTCCTCCTTAAAGATTAAAAACCTGATGAAAGAGAACGTACGACACCTGCCTTCTCAAGGTCTTTGCGAAGAGCAGTCTTGTCAACCTGCAGAATAGCACCGCACTTGTATCCCTTCTGGGTCTTCACACGGTCATATGATCCACCGACGACAGACGCATAGCTCAAGCACTGTCCGTCCTTGGCGAAAAACTCCTCAAAGAAAGCGGCATTGTCTGTCTCTGCGGTCGGTGATGCCATGGCTGGCTGACGAGCACCGCTGGCATTTCCAGAACATCCTCTGAAGATAATGCCATGGACAGCAGCTCTCTTTAAATCCTCATCTTTCACACTCCTTGCATACACATACACTTTCACCAGAACAGTCCCTTCTGTTCCTGATCCAGCTCCTGTAATGTCATATTTCGGCATTTTGTCACCTGCCATAGCACACAGACAGATGAATAAAAGCAGCGAAATGATGGTTAGTGATCTTTTCATAATACTTCTTCTTTTTCGTTAATGACTATCATTTATTCATTTCTTTAATGAGCATACCTTTGCTGAAGTTCTTACCACTTACCTTGCGGAAAGTCGTGAAACCAAGATTGGCACCCTGAGCACCTTCCTCTGTTGCCATATAGCGGTTATCCCATATCAGGCTGGGGATAGGCTCTATCACTCCAACACGCTCGTACTTATGAGAGCCGTCCTCCATCTCTATCACTTCCAGCACCTCATACTTTGACTTACTGTTCACACCTTCCTTCATACCGATGTATGCCGTCAATGGCTCTACTGACAGCAATGGGGTCTTGGCACGGAACTCTTCATACTCACGCTGCAGGTCCACCACATTCTCGTCAATGGCACGTTGACATGCCTTGCGGACCATCACGATGGGTTCGTCTTCCTTGATACCGAGGAAAGAGGTCTTACTGCCAGAACTTTCCACCTTACCGACATACTTTAAGGTATATTTGCCACGGGCTTTCTCAAAGTTCTTGCATTTGGTTTCATCTGGTGCTGAAGCATACTGTTCCTGATAGAACTCACCAGCCAGCTCGTCGTTCCAGTCCAGTCGATAGAGGAATGTGTTAATCTTCACGGAGAAGCCCTTAAGACTCTCTGCGATTTTTCCCAAATTGTCACCTAAGTCACTGAAGCTGTTGCTACCTGTTACGATAGAGGCAGCAGCACCTAATACCTTAAAGATACCTCCAACGACCTTAGACTTCTGACCCTTATCGACGTAGCGAATGTCATTCACCAATACGAAAGTGTTGCCTATGAGCTCCTCACCGGCATCCTGCAACATCGCCATGCCTCGGGCTGAACGGGTGGCGAGTTGCTTGTCAAACTCATTAGCGTTGTACAAACCGCGTTCTTTCACCAGCTCCATGTCACACTGTCCTGTGAAGAAGTCACGGTTGAACCATCTGCCGACCAGACGACTGGCAATCTTATTCTTCTCCAGGAAGTCGGTCACAGTAGCATTCTCCTGCTCTTTTTTTGCACCTGCCAGCTTTTTATCCATATTGACCACCTTCACACTCAGGTTATGATCATTGAACTTGTCGGGCACGGGTATCTGGAGGAAAGCCTCCTTGATTTCCTTGGCAAACTGCTGGTCAGTATGATTAATCATCAAGGAATAGATAGAGCTGCGACGATATTTCTGCGCATCTTCCTGTGCAAATGCAGTCATCAATGAAACTGCTAATATGCTTAAAACAATATATCTTTTCATAATTTTCCTCATTTAAATATTAGTAATTCCATTCTTCTTCACCGATTACTTCATCCAGTGGATATGAGCGATTCTCTTGGGTAATCTCCAACAAAAGGTTCTTGGATTCCATCTTCGTCAAGGGCTTATTGCCATGAGCCTTCATATACGCTCTCACTCTGTCTTGGTAAATGCTATTTGTAATTGGCTGATCAAACAAGACATTGTCATTCTCGTCAATGAGTATTCCATAATAACCTATTTTCTCAGAGGGTTTCAACGCGCTGATAGTAGTCAGTGGTGTGAAAGGCTTAAAAAACAGACATTTATTAAGCAGATTGTCTGCTGGCGTGAATCCATAGGGAGTCACCATGGCGATTCCGTCCTTAAAGTTGTTTACATACTTATATCCTTTACCTGACTCATGTGCCTTACTTATATTATAATGGTAAAAGAGTGAGTCTGCTTTCTTCACCCAGATTTCATTTGCATTGCGCTCTTCGGTGAAACCAATTTCTTCATAAGCTACAGGTATCAACTCCTTACCATTAGCGTCAATCATACCAAACTTCTTGTCTTTCTTAACCTTCATGAGATCGTAGTTGTTGAACCAAACTTCATCATATTCATCAAATGACACAATGACATTGCCGGAACGGTTGACGACACCCCATTTTCCATCCTTTTGAACATTAAAGACCTCCTTGTCACCAGCCTGTGCTGGGAATCCCATGTCTGTGTAACTGCCAGAAAGAGCGGCTATGTCATTGTTGTCTTCGTCAAAGACATCATAGATACCCGACTCGTTCTTTGCTCCCCACAGGTTCGTGTGGACACTGTGGACAATACCTGTATATCCTTTACGAAGCACTTGTCCTGACTTATCGATAAACGACCATACTGTTGAGGAGTTCACAGGAGCAATGCTACCAACAAAGTCACCATGCGTCCAAGTGACGGTCTGATTTGCGGCAAGCGTAAAGTTTGTCGCATTAATCGCCTTCTCGTTACTCAGGTCATAATAGCCACCAGCTATCTCCGTACTTTTTTTCGAAGACTTGAATTTATAGGTCCTTACCATATTGCTCTGAGGTTTCATAACAAAAGTGTAAGTACCTTCCTTTATCAAAATCTTACCACTGCCGTCCATCAGACCACCAGAAGCGAGGTGCTCTCCTTGGAGAGGGAAATAACCCACTTTACCATAGCAGAGATAACTGCAGTCAGTGACCAACGTGTCATTTACATAATGAGGAACATAGTTGGCAGCATAGCCCTCATGGTAAATATTCTTGCCCTTGCAGTCCAAAGAAAACTCCCAGAGCCCCTTGTACTCTGCAGGAATAAGGATATTACCCTTAGCGTCAATAATACCATACTTGGCATTACTCATATACGTTTTCTTTTCATGCTGGGCAGCTTTTCCTCCTTTGGCTATCATAGCCTTCCCATAGCAGTTGGTGGGGGTTATCATCGAATACTCGGGCTTCAGTACTATCTCACCACTGGTGGATGCCAAACCAAGGTCTTTTCCATTCTTAATAAGGTATAAGTCATTCCATTTGGAAATGTTATCATACTTCAAAGATAACACAACCTTACCTGTCGCATCAATGATACCGTACTTGTCGGACTTACTAACGATGGCATAGCCGTTCTCGAAGGGATAAGCACCTTCGTACTGGCATTTGATAACCTCGTTGCCCTGTGCGTCAACAAAACCCACTTTACCTTTCTCATTCACACTAATTTTCAGGTCCTGCGCCTTTACGACTGTGGCGAAGAACACAATTGTCAGACAAAGTAACTTGTTTAATTTCATAGTTTTTCTCGGTTTAGCCTGTTGTCCCATATTCGGCTCTTCGTTAATAGTTATTGGTATTATCAACCTCACAAAAAGGTGGGGACTCTACTCTTTCTCCGCCTATTTTCTTCGGAAGGAAAAATCTGTGTTCGTAGACACCTGTTTAATGAGTATTGAAGCCTCTCACGCTGTTGAGAGTCTTTTGCAAAGATAAAAATTTTATTAAAATAAAACAAGATTTTTGAAGGCTATTTTCCTCCCTTATAGTCGCTGTAACGTGCTGAAATGAAACATTTTATCCCTTTTATTCTTATATTTTTGTATCTTATCGGCGATTTTTCCCTTTTAAACGAAAAAAATGCCCTCTGCACCCAAGGAGGTCTGTTGGAGCAATTTCTACCTTAATACTGTTCTTAAGACACACCTCTACTATGCTACTTGTGTAGAAATATGCCATTCTTGCGCAGCATATATGTTTTTAGCAAGCCATGGAATTGAAATTATTTATTTTTGGTAATTTTTTTTTGGTAATTTGCGTAAATATTGTATCTTTGCCATATAAATGTGCGTGTTATAAATACAAATATCAATCCTTTCATTGTTTCAGGGAAAATAGCCCCTCCGTATTTCTGCGATAGGCAGAAAGCGACACGTTGGAGAAAGCACTCAGCAACCAACTGAATGTGGTGCTGACATCACCGCGCCGTATGGGTAAAACTTCGTTGGTTAGCTATGTATTCGACAAACCTTCCATTGCTGGTGAGTATGTCACTATCACCATTGACATCCTACACACAACGGCATTCCGTGAGTTTATTATGACTTTCGGTACTGCCGTATTTGATGCCGTGGCATCTCGGAGTGACCGTTGGCGAAAACTCTTTGTGACAGTACTGAAGTCGCTGAGTACTAGTTTTGGCTATGACCCTGTACAGAATACGCCGACGTTTGATGTGAAACTGGGAGATATCTTGCGACCGGAATACACATTGGGCGAGATTTGTGAGTATCTTGAGAAGGTGGACAAGCGTTGCTTAGTGGTGATTGATGAGTTCCAGCAGATTACGCGTTATCCGGAGAAGAACACAGAAGCACTGCTGCGCACGCATATTCAGAAGTTGTCGAACGTCAACTTTGTCTTTTCTGGCAGTCGACGTAGACTGATTATTGAAAGATGCCTATGCCGACACACAGGAAGGAGCAGTATGTGATACCATCTGCATAAAAGAGCTAATCAACAGTTATATTGAGGAAAATGATGCACATTTGCGCGAGCAATTGTCGTTTATCACTGAAGCACAGAAGGAACTGCTCTATGCCGTCCATGCTGAAGGACATGTGCAAAGTATTACATCGTCGGCCTTCAACAAAAAGCACCGATTGCGTTCTCCCAGTTCAACGCAGACTGCTGCATTGAAACTGCTGGAATACGATATGTAACCCGTCAGGAGAAGGTCTACTCGCTGTCAGATCCTCTGTTGAGCCTCTGGTTAGACCGTCGTTGAACAAATAAATTCCCTCTTATCGCAAATTATTGGCTAAGTAACGATGTTTCATCCGTCTTAGGGGGAATCTTCATCATACGGCTGTTGCAAAACGCATAAATTTCCTCTATCTTTGCAACTGTTACTAACCCATTAAATACTTGAAGCTATGAGAAAAATAATTTCAATGATGATGATGGCTACAATAGCCGTCTTTGTAAGTTGTGGTGGCGATGATGCTACTTCGGCTGGAGGTTCTGGTGGCGATAAGCCGAGTGGTAACTCCAGCGTGGGGGCTTGGTACACGCAG
The DNA here is from genome assembly GCA_900314755.1 of uncultured Prevotellaceae bacterium. Classification (GTDB taxonomy): domain Bacteria; phylum Bacteroidota; class Bacteroidia; order Bacteroidales; family Bacteroidaceae; genus Prevotella. Next base: position 50,334 of record OMWH01000004.1, read on the forward strand.
TCGGGAAATTATATGCTGGTGTGGGACTTTGCTAATAATGGCACCGTGACACTTCATATGTATGAAATCTATGGTGACATTTATTACAAAACGCAAGGCACTGGTACGTATTCAAAAAAAGACAATGCCCTCAGTATGACCATTGCCGGTACTTCAGCAACGGCAACGATTGTTGATGACGTGATGCACATGAACGATGCCGAAATCGGCAACTATCAGCTTAAGAAAGTCACTACCTCCGTGCAGAGTAGCATCAATACGATGGAGACTTATTTTGACAATCTGCAGAAACAAGTTGTCAACGAGTGGTACTCCTATAGTGACTATTATAATGATTACGATGTCATTAAGTTTGAATCTTCTGGTAAGGGAGCGATAACTACCTATACGAGCTATAATACCAGTACGCACACATCGTTTTCCTGGACGCGCGGTGGCATGATAACGATTACGCATACTGACGGCACAAAAGAACAATATAAGTTTAATCTCAAAGAGGGCGTACTGAATATCCTTCTCACATACGAAGATACAGAATATACGATTACTTACAAGTCCATGACTGATGAGATTCGCCAGAAGATAGAGGATTTGCAGAAAACTCCAACATTGCAGGCAGGTACTTATGTGGAGAAGAACCCGGACGTGAAGGAGTATTTCATGGTTGAGATTGACGGTAATGATATGGAGGAGTTTGTTGTCAATTACGGTAAGAAGCGAAAGCTGATAGAAGGCAAGTTTACTATCACCGGCAATCAGATGACCATCGAGGGAGCCGACACGAATGGCGATGGAGTGGTGAACGACAATGACAAGGTGACCATCGCCATCAATGGTAATGAGGTAACTGTCGGCAATATCACTTTCGTACGGTTAGAGATAACCGCAGATATGCTGGTTGGCAATTGGCAGGCGTATCGTACCGTAGGGGCTGAATACAAATCTGACGGCACTTTGAAGGAGTCGTGGGATTGGGAACTGACAGGTGCCAGTACGGGCGACGAGGGGAAAGACAATGATAATGCACGTATGATCTTCAATAGCGATAACAGCTTTGAATCGTGGACACTCCGCAATGGTTCATGGGAAATGGTGCGGACGGGTTCCTATTCGCTCACAGACAGAAATGTAAAGTGCCAATATGAAAAAGGGGGAAGTACCCGTGTGGATGAATGGAAAATTCTGAGTCTGTCTGCAACTGAAGGTGTTATCGAGCGATTGACGGACAGCGACTATGTAGCATACTATATGAAGAAATACTAAGCGGGCTACCCTCCTATCCATTTCTCCACCCTTTGTGCCTCAGATGTTGAGGCACAAAGGGTGGTATTATTAGCACATTGCCTTCAGCCCCCCATTTGGGAACTATTAATAGAATTGCCTTTGGAGCCATAAAGCGAGGAATCGATCATAGATGATATAGCCTTGAGGAGAGAAATAGATGAGTATGAGAAAGGCAAAGCCTCCAACGGTGTCATTGACCATCCCACTCATCGCTAACGAGTCGTAGACACCATGGGCAACGACGGGCAAAAGAAGGATGCTGATCTTTGTACGTGAAGAACGGTCTACAAAATGATAGATGGAATAGTAATAGCCCATCAATACAATGGCAAATATACTAAAAATAATCGTGATGTGTAATGAAATAATAATAGAAAAATCTAACTTACATTTCTTTTAAGCAGAGGATGCGATAAATTTTCTCCCTCTTATAGACGATTTTTTCTGTTTGGCGACAATGAATCCTTGTTATCGTCAATCTGTGAAATTGCGCTGTTGCAAAAATAGTGCAGTTTCATTATCTTTGCATAATTAATAACCAATTAAATGTTTAAAGCTATGAAGAAGATTTTTTCAATGTTAATGATGTTAGCCACAATGGCATTGTTTGTTGCATGCGGCAGTGATGACGATGGTGGTTCTGGTGGCAGTGGCAACACTGGTGGTGCCTATGTCGGAGAGTGGGTAAATGTCACGTCCTATGACGATAATGATTATTATGTGGTTGTTATTAAGTTAAACTCCAATGGCACAGGAACGCAGACTTTATATCATTTGTCCGAATATGAGGCTATATACGAAGTTGGCAACTTTACTTATTCAGTATCTGGCAATCAGATAACGGTTAAGAACCCAGAAGGAACATTCACGGGTAATTATGCCATGGGTACCTACGACGGATCCAAGTATCTCGCAGTTACGATTGAGGGTAAAACGACCAGCTATATGGAAATGACCAGTGAGATTCGTAACGATATTAACGCATTTCATCCAGTACCAGGGGATGTTCATTGATGGAGGCAAAACGAATCAGGTAGCACAACAAGAAATGCGGATTTCTCCGCATTTCTTGCTATATAACGGCTTACCCCAGAGAATTGTCTTTTGATCTTTTAGTAAAATACTTGTTACTAAAAAGAATTGTCTATGCCGCTGAGTGGTGACGGTGACGGTTACAGTTTAGTGAAATCGTACTGAAAAAGTTGACTATAACTTTTACTATATATATAATATATATATTATATATAGTAATATAAATATACATGTTTTATTCACCTTTTTGGTTTCTCACTTTTGCAAAACTGTAACCGTCACCGTCACCGTGGAAATCAGTTACCGACTGACCACGGATCAGTTACCGACTGACCACGGATCAGTTACCGACTGATTCCAACAACTTCGCTTTTATTATTTGTATCCAAATATTTTGGTGGACAACATGGCAGAAGGTGCGTTCAACTATACCCCCTACACCTTGGTCACCCCAACAGCCATCCGTACGGTCAAGAAAGACGAGAGGAACGATGACGCACCCGCCTACAATCTCAAGGGACAGCGTGTGTCACCGTCCTATAAGGGTCTCTTCATCAAGAATGGCAAGAAATACTTGGTAAAGTAAACCGGACAGACTTACTTTTTACGAATCAGCGTAAGACCGTCGCGCAGAGGGAGAATGACCTGCTCCACGCGACGGTCTTGCTGTATGTAGTCATTAAAGGCGACGATACCGTGTGTCTGCTGGTCTTTCTGGTAGGAGGGGTCGACGACATGACCGTCCCACAGGGTGTTATCGGCAAGGATGAAACCACCGGGACGAAGAAGGGAGAGCACCGTCTCGTAGGTCTCCCGATAGGTACGTTTGTCACCATCGATAAATGCCATGTCAAAGTCAATACCGAGTTTAGGAGCCTCCGTATTGGCATCACCGATGATAAAAGTGATTTTCTCGCTGACAGGGGAGTTCTCTATCCAAGGACGAGTGAAATCCTCCTGCTCGTCATTGATCTCGAAAGTATACAGATGACCGTCTTCCTCCAAGCCCTCTGCCATGCACAGGGCAGAATAGCCACTGAAGGTACCCACCTCCAATATATTCTGTGGACGGATCATCCGCACCAGCATCTTCAGCAGTCGTCCCTGCAGGTGACCCGATGCCATGCGTCCATGCAGCATATGGATATTGGTGGCACGCCATAGCCGGTAGAGATAGTCCGGCTCCGGCTCAATATGACTGAGGATATACTCCTCTAAACTCTCAACTCTCAATTCTTCACTCTTCACTCTTCACTCTTCACTTAAAAAAGCTTCAATAGCAAGGCGATAGGAGTCCAGTCCGAATCCACAGATGACACCCTTGCAGGCTGCGGAGATGAACGAGTGGTGGCGGAACTCCTCACGCTGGTGGACATTAGAGATATGCACCTCGATAACGGGTGTCTTCAACGAGCGGATGCAGTCGTGCAGAGCCACAGAAGTATGTGTATAGGCACCTGCGTTGAGCACGATACCGTCGTATGTAAAGCCCACCTCCTGCATCTTGTTGATCAGCTCACCCTCCACATTACTCTGGAAATACTCGATGTCCACGTCAGGATAGCGCTGCCGCAGCTGAGGGAGGTACTGCTCGAAGGACGACGAGCCGTAGATACCTGGTTCACGGGTTCCCAGCAGGTTGAGATTAGGACCATTAACGATTAAAATTTTCATAATTCGGAAATATTTTGTACTTTTGTCTGCAAAAATAATCATTTTTATGGAAACCGGCAAGAATTCGCAGGCAAATATTGTCAAGAGCTACCAGCGCTACCTGAAACTGCAACGCGGTTTCTCACCCAACACGCTGGATGCCTACCGCCGTGACCTGGAGAAACTGCTCCACTACCTGAAACAGGAGGGGAAGGATGTCTGGGAGGTGCAACTGCCAGACCTGCAGCATTTTGCGGCTACCCTCCACGAGATAGGCATCCATCCCCGCTCGCAATGCAGAATACTGAGCGGTGTACGCTCGTTCTTCCGTTTCATGGAACTGGACGGCTACCGGGAGGACGACCCCTCGGAACTGCTGGAGAGTCCTGTCCTGGGAGAGCATCTGCCAGAGGTACTGTCACCTGCCGAGGTGGATGTGTTGGAAGACTCCATCGACCTCTCGAAATGGGAGGGACAGCGTAACCGTGCCATCATCGAAGTACTGTTCTCCTGTGGGCTGCGTGTCAGCGAACTCGTCAACCTGAAACTCTCCAATATCTATGTCGACGAGCAGTATGTGCGGGTGTTCGGCAAAGGGTCGAAAGAGCGGCTGGTACCCATCTCACCCAAGGCACTGCGGGAGTTGGACAAATGGTTTATCAACCGTAACCTCATGAAGATAAAACCCGGTGAGGAGGATTATGTGTTCCTGAACCGCCGGGGTGCCCACCTCACCCGCACCATGATACTCATTATGATCAAAGAGCAGGCTGTTGTGGCAGGTATCCCAAAGACCATCTCCCCCCATACCCTGCGCCATTCCTTTGCCACCGCTCTCCTCGAAGGCGGTGCTGACCTGCGTGCCATCCAGGCGATGCTGGGACACGAGTCAATCGGTACGACGGAGATATATACCCATATCGACATGTCAACGCTCCGTCAGGAGATTCTGGAGCATCATCCGAGGAATATGAAGAGACCCCCCTCTGACTTCCCCGAGGGGGAGGAATAAGAAGGGAGGAATGATAAAAAATATTAATAATGTGGGAGTTTTGTCGGTGGTGCTGCAACTTTTATATAACTTTGTGCGTCTTTTAAGACAAATGTTGCTAACATTTAACTATCAAATATATTATTTTATGAGACTTCAAAAATGGTTTGTTGCCGCACTGATGTTTATCAGTTCCGCAACGATGGTAGCTCAAGAGATGCAGTTGCCACCAATCCCCGTAGATCCCGCCGTGCGTATCGGAAAGTTGGATAACGGATTGACTTATTACATCCGTCACAATGAGTACCCTGAGCATGTGGCAAATTTCTACATCGCCCAGCGTGTGGGTTCTATCAACGAGGACGAGTCACAGCGTGGACTTGCCCACTTCCTGGAGCACATGGCTTTCAACGGCTCTGAGCATTTTAAGGGCAATGGTATTATCGAATTCACCCGTTCCCTGGGTGTGGAGTTCGGCAGTGACCTGAATGCCTATACGAGTATTGACCAGACCGTCTACCGTGTCTGTGACGTTCCCACCAAGCGCGCCACAGCCATTGACTCCTGTCTGCTGATCCTGAAAGACTGGTCGAACGGTCTTTCTCTGGAACCTGATGAGATTGACAAGGAGCGTGACGTAGTGCATAACGAGTGGCGTCTGGGTGAGGGACCTGACCAGCGTATGCTGCAGCGTGCCCTGCCGAAGGTTTATCCCGGTTCTAAGTACGGTGAGCGTCTGCCTATCGGACTGATGTCAGTCATCGACAGTTTCAAGCCACAGACCCTGCGAGCTTACTATCAGAAATGGTATCGTCCTGACAACCAGGCTATCATCGTAGTCGGTGACGTGGATGTAGACCATATCGAGGCACAGATCAAGGAACTTTTCGGTGGCATCAAGGTAGACCCCAATGCTCCGAAAGTGGTAGCGGAGGCTGTTCCAGACAACAAGGAGGCTATCTATGTTTACGAGAAGGACAAAGAGATGCAGATGGCTAATGTCTTCGTCATGATGAAGCATGATGCCACCAAGCCCGAGGAGAAAAACAGCATGGCATATCTCATCCAGGACTATGCGGTCAATGTCATCTCACAGATGATCAACCAACGCCTGTCGGAAATGACACAGGACGAGTCCTGTCCCTTCTTCCAGGGATTTGCTGATGACAGTAACTACCTGCTCTCAAGGACAAAGGACTGCTTCGAGTTGATTGGTATCCCCAAGGAGGGCAAGGAGATGGAGACCTTACAGGTGCTCTATCGCGAGGCTAGACGTGTCCGTGATTTCGGTTTCACCGCTACAGAATATGAGCGTGCCAAGGCAGATTATCTGAGTGCCCTGGAGAAACGTTATACCAATCGTGACAAGCGTAAGAACGCAGAGTTCGGCAATGCCTATCGTGACCACTTCCTGGACAACGAGCCTATCCCTCCATTGGATGTGCTCTATCAGACCATGCAGATGATTGCCCCAAGTATCCCTGTACAGGCAATCAACCAGATGTTGCCCGAGTTGATTACTCCTACCGACAGCAATCTCGTTGTCATGATCATGGCACAGGAGAAGGACGGTAAGGTCTATCCTACCGAGAAGGACATGGCTGCTGCTGTTGCCGCTGCCCGTGCGGAGAAGATCGAGGCTTATGTGGACAACGTGAAGAACGAGCCGCTGGTGGATGTCACCAAGATAAAGGCTGGTAAGATTGTCAGCGAGAGCGAGAATAAGACACTCGGTTATAAGGAACTGAAACTCTCTAACGGTGCTACCGTCATATTGAAGAAGACTGACTTCAAGGATGACGAGGTGCAGATGCAGGCATTTGCCAAGGGCGGTAAGTCACTCTACGGTGCTGCCGACTATACGAACCTGAAGGTGTTCGATCAGGTGATTGGTATCAGTGGACTGGGTAACTTCTCCAGCAACGAGTTGCAGAAGGCACTCGCCGGTAAGGAGTGTAATGCTGACGCAACACTTGGTAACACCCGTCAGTATGTCACCGCTCACTCTACACCAAAGGATCTGGAGACGATGATGCAGATGCAGTACCTGTACTTCACCCATATCAACAAGGACGAGAAGCAGATGCAGAACCTCATGACCCAGCTTGACATGGCTTTGAAGAACAAGTCGCTGTCACCAGAAGCCGTGTTCTCTGACTCATTGGCTTCCACCATGTATGCTCATAACCCTCGTTTCACACAGCTTGACGTGAAAGACCTGAAGGACATCAACTACGACCGCATCCTGGAAATCGCCAAGGATCGTTTCAAGAATGCAGGACAGTTTACCTTCATCTTCTGTGGTAACTTTGACGAGCAGACACTCCGTCCGCTGATTGAGCAATACATCGCCTCCCTGCCAGCAACCAATGCGAAGGCAGAGGACTTCAATGAGATGATGACACTCGCCAAGGGAAAGGTCGTCAACCAGTTCAAGGTGAAGACAGAGTCACCTAAGGCAACCGCCTTTGAGATATGGTATGCCGATGTACCTTATACCTTGGAGAATTCGGTGAAGATTGACGCAGTGGGACAGGTGCTCTCTATGATTTACCTGAAGACCATCCGTGAGGACGAGAGTGCCGCATACTCTTGTGGCGCCTATGGTCGTTTCAACCTGAGCAGTAAGCAACCCAAAGCACTGCTGCAGGCTTACTGCCCGATGAACCCCGACAAGTCGGAACTGGCTGTCCGCCTGTTGCATGAGGGTATTGCCAATATGGCAAAGAAGGTGGATGCAGACCAGCTCGCTAAGGTGAAAGAGTATATGCTGAAACAGATCGACGTGGACGCTAAGACCAACAGTTATTGGGTGAACACCATCACTACTTTCAAAGATTACGGAATGGATTCTCACACTGACTACAAGAAGACCGTTGAGAGTCTGACCGTTGAGAGTGTCCGCGACTTCCTGAACAATGTCATCCTGAAGAGTGGTAACCATACTGAGGTTATCATGACTCCAGAGACAAAATAACCAACCTCACTTCATAACCCAAACGGCTTGTTTCTGAAAAGAGCAAGCCGTTTTATTTTGTCATTCCCCGAAAACTCCGTACCTTTGAGACAAGTCTCGAAGGTAGGCTGCACCTCGGAAATATCCAAATAAATTTGGTTTTTCTCTCGATTTGCACTACCTTTGCACCCAAATTCAAAACGAAAGATAATATGTCTTATTTTTTCTCTTCAGAATCCGTATCAGAAGGGCATCCTGACAAGGTTGCCGACCAGATCAGTGATGCTATCCTTGATCAGTTTCTCGCCTATGACGAACATGCCCGTGTCGCTTGCGAGTCGTTTGTGACAACAGGACAGGTGGTCATCATGGGTGAAGTGCGTAGTGAGGTGTATATCGACCTCCAGACGATTGCCCGCAATACCATCAAGAAAATCGGCTATACGAAGGCGGAGTACCAGTTTGACGGTAACTCCTGCGGTATCCTGACGGCTATCCATGAGCAGAGCGAGGATATCAACCGGGGTGTTGACCGTGAGGAAGACGAGGACCAGGGAGCAGGTGACCAGGGCATGATGTTCGGCTATGCCACGAACGAGACGGAGAGTCTGATGCCTGTGTCGCTCGACCTTGCCCATCTGCTGATGCGCACCCTTGCGGAGATCCGTAAGGAAGGAAAACAGATGACATACCTGCGACCTGACGCAAAGAGTCAGGTGACTATCCAATATAGTGACGAGGGCATCCCCGAGCGCATCGACACCATCGTGGTGTCTACCCAGCATGACGAGTTCGACACTGACGACGAGCGCATGCTCCAGCGTATCAAAGACGATGTCATCAACATCCTGATACCACGTGTGAAGGAGAAAATTCACTCACAAAAGGTGCTGGCACTCTTTGGGGACGATATCAAATACTATGTCAACCCGACAGGTAAGTTCGTCATTGGCGGTCCCCATGGAGACACTGGTCTGACAGGACGTAAGATCATCGTCGACACCTATGGTGGAAAGGGTGCCCATGGTGGAGGTGCTTTCTCAGGAAAGGACTCCTCGAAGGTAGACCGCTCCGCAGCTTATGCTGCACGTCATATCGCCAAGAACATGGTGGCTGCCGGTGTTGCCGACGAGATGCTGGTACAGATCAGCTATGCCATCGGTGTGGCAGAACCCATGAATATCTATGTGAATACCTATGGTCGTTCCAAGGTGCGGATGACCGACGGAGAGATAGCCAAGAAGATAGAACAACTCTTCGACCTGCGTCCAAAAGCCATTGAGCGCTCGCTGAAACTGCGTCAGCCCATGTATTTGGAGACAGCTGCTTACGGTCACATGGGACGGCAGTGTGAGGTGGTAAAGAAAACGTTCAGCAGTCGCTACCACGAGACCAAGACGATGGATGTCGAGTTATTCACCTGGGAGAAACTCGACCGTGTAGAAGATATCAAACAAGCATTCGGACTGTAATTGCTTCAACAAGACTCCATACCGTCATCATCAACGGCAGTACAAGAAGGTGACTCTGTCGTCGTACAACACCGGCCGCTGACCCCCGCTCAAGTACTGAGCTGGCTACCCCGTGATGCGACTCCTGCCCAACAGGACTCTGCCATCCAGTCACGTTTCAAACCAGGAGAGATACATTGGAGTGAGCACCCCGACACCCTCCATCTGCCAGGACATCAGCCTGGTGTCGACTTGATGAATGCGGAACTGCCGCAGTACTATAAAGAAGGTTTTTTCTCGAAAGACACCTTGTTCCATCCAGAACTGCAGGGTGGACGTATCGGAGTCGCTGGTGACCCAGTCCCCTACAGGGTGCAGAATGATAATGTCATCACCTCCCTGCTGCTGGCTTGTTTCCTCATCTCCGTGATAGCCTTTGCTAATACCCGGAAATTCTTCATCCGCCAAATCAAGAACTTCTTCTATGCCCCGCGAGAGGAAAGGATAGAATTCTCAGAAACGAGTAATGAGTTGCGCTTCCAGCTTTTCCTCGTAGGCATAACCAGCCTACTCATCGCCCTGCTTTTCTATTTCTATACGCTGGACAATATCGGAAAGACCTTTGTCCTCCAGTCACAATATACCCTGATAACTATTTTCCTGCTCATCACACTGTCCTTTTTCGTCTTGAAAGCAGGTCTGTACACCATGGTCAATCTAGTGTTCTTTGATAGTAAAAGAAATCAACAATGGATGAAGGCTTGGCTCTTCATCGTGTCGATGGAAGGTGTACTCTTTTTCCCTGCTGTCCTATTGGGTGTCTATTACGAAATGGATATTCAAAAAGTCACTTTTTACGTCATTATAGCACTAATTATTATTAAAATAGTGACAATTTATAAGTGTTTTATCATCTTTTTCCGTCGAAATGTCGTTCATTTGCAAATTTTTTTGTACTTTTGCACCCTCGAAATAGTACCTTTGCTCGCCTTATGGGGCGTGCTTGTCATGACAGCGAATAATTTAAAAATCAATTTTTAGGACACTAAAATGATAAAGAAGATTCTAGTTTCTCAGCCCAAACCGTCCAGCGAGAAGTCTCCTTACTATGACATTGCTGAGAAGTATGGAGTGGAATTGGTTTTCCGTCCCTTTATTAAGGTGGAAGGAATCACGGCAAAAGAATTTCGTGCGCAGAAGGTGAATATCCTTGACTACACAGCTATTGTTTTCACCTCGCGTCATGCTATTGACCATTTCTTCACTTTGGCAAAAGAGTTGCGTGTGACAATCCCTGAGGACATGAAATATTTCTGTGTGACAGAGACTATTTCCCTCTATATCCAGAAATATGTTCAATACCGCAAGCGTAAGGTATTTTTCGGTACGACAGGTAAGATTGACGACTTGATTCCTACTATGGTCAAGCACAAGCAGGAGAAATATCTCGTCCCCATGAGCGACGTACATAACGACAGCGTGACGAAGATGCTGGATGCCAAGAAACTGCAACATCAGGAGTGTGTCATGTACCGGACGGTAAGTAATGACTTCACCCCTGAGGAAGTTAAGAACTTCGATTATGACATGCTGATTTTCTTCAGTCCTTCTGGTATCGAGTCGTTGACCAAGAACTTCCCTGATTTCAAACAGGATAAGATTTCCATTGCTACCTTCGGTCCTTCTACAGCGAAAGCTGTCAAGGATGCCGGTCTGCGTCTTGACTTGGAGGCTCCATCAGAGAATTATCCCTCGATGACCAGCGCCTTGCAAGACTACCTGCAGAAAAAACAAAAATAAAAAGCTTTTTCTTATGGCAGCCCATACGCTCACCAAACGGGAGCGGTTGTGCAGTTTGAAACTCGCAAACCAGCTCTTCAGCGAAGCAGGCAGCCACTCCATGGTAGCCTACCCCGTACGGGTAGTGTGGATGGAGAAAGAACGAGAGGAACAAGAGCCACCAGTACAGATACTGGTCAGTGTCTCGAAACGTCATTTCAAACACGCGGTTAAGCGTAACCGTGTCAAACGACAGTTACGTGAGGCATACCGGCTTGCCAAACAGCCGTTGTATGACAAGTTGGAGGGTCTTCCCCAACGTGCCGTCCATATGGCTTTCATCTGGCTTTCCGATGATTTATACAGTTCTGCGGAAGTGGCTGACAGAATGGAGAAAATGATTCAACGGTTGGCAGAGAGACTATGAGAAGCATCCTACATTATATCTCCCAAGCGATAGCGTGGATACTCATACTCCCCATCCGCTTCTATCAAATCGCCATCTCGCCTTATACACCGCCCTCTTGCCGTTTCACACCAACCTGCAGTGAGTACGCAAGACAGGCTTTGAAGAAACATGGTCCCGTCAAAGGACTATACCTCGCCGTCAGGCGCTTGTTAAGATGCCACCCATGGGGAGGAAGCGGCTACGACCCGGTACCCTGAATCGGAATATCGAATATCGGAATATTGGAATATCGAAAAAAGAAAATAATAATGAAAAAGAATTTTGTAGAAGAACTTCGCTGGCGCGGTATGCTGGCACAGATGATGCCAGGAACAGAGGAACTGCTCCAGAAAGAAATGGTGACAGCCTACCTGGGTACTGACCCTACGGCAGACTCTTTGCATATCGGACATTTGTGTGGTATCATGATGCTGCGCCACTTGCAGCGTTGTGGTCACAAACCCATCATCCTGGTCGGTGGTGCCACGGGCATGATTGGCGACCCTTCAGGTAAGAGCCAGGAGCGTAACCTGCTGAATGACGAGACCTTACGCCATAACCAGGAGTGCATCAAGAAACAGGTGGCTAAGTTCCTTGATTTCGAGTCGAAGGATGCGAATGCTGCTGTCATGGTGAATAACTACGACTGGATGAAAGACTTCACGTTCCTTGACTTTGCCCGTGAGGTGGGTAAGCATATCACCGTCAACTATATGATGGCAAAGGAGAGTGTACAGCAGCGCCTGAACGGTACGGCACGTGACGGTCTTTCTTTCACCGAGTTCACTTACCAGCTGTTGCAGGGCTACGACTTCCTGTACCTCTATCAGCACTATGGAGTGAAACTGCAACTGGGTGGCAATGACCAGTGGGGCAACATGACGACAGGTACGGAACTGATTCGCCGTACCTTAGGCAATGAGGTGGAGACCTTCGCCCTTACCTGCCCGCTGATCACGAAGAGTGACGGTAAGAAATTCGGTAAGACGGAGAGTGGCAATATCTGGCTTGACCCTGCCCGTACCACTCCGTATAAGTTCTATCAGTTCTGGCTCAACGTCAGCGATGAGGATGCGGAACGCTATATCAAGATTTTCACCTCGTTGGAGAAAGAGACCATCGATGCCCTCGTCGAGGAGCATAAGCAGGATCCGGGTCGCCGTGTACTGCAGAAGCGTCTTGCCGAGGAGGTGACCGTCATGGTCCACTCACAGGAGGCTCTGGATACTGCCATCGAGGCTTCCAGCATCTTGTTTGGCAAATCAACCAAAGAGGGACTGGAGAAACTCGACGAGCAGACTTTCCTCGACGTGTTCGACGGTGTTCCTCAGTTTGAGATTGCCAAGGACCAGTTAGGACAACCCGCTATCGAGCTGCTGACAACGGTGGCTCCTGTCTTCCCCTCCAAGGGTGAGATGCGTAAGATGGTGCAGGGTGGCGGTGTCTCGCTGAACAAGGAGAAACTGACCGACCAGAACCGCCCTGTCACTGCCGACGACCTGATTGACGGAAAGTACCTGCTGGCACAGAAGGGTAAGAAAAATTACTACCTGCTGGTCGTTAAATAATATTTGGCTGCAAAATTTTGGTACTTCAATAAATTTTCGTACCTTTGCAGCCGCATTGTCCAATGGTGTAATGGTAGCACAACAGGTTTTGGTTCTGTTTGTGGTGGTTCGAATCCGCCTTGGACAACTTCCTTAAGAATCATCCGCATATACCATGTGGATGATTTCATGATTAAATAGGTATACCGAAAGATGAAGATTGAAGCGCAAATCATGAATGCCGCCATCGGGGCAGTGAAAGCCTTGTATGGTCAGGAGGTACCTGAGAAGATGGTACAGTTGCAGAAGACACGCAGTGAGTTCGAGGGTAACCTGACACTCGTCGTTTTCCCATTTTTGAAAATTTCCAAGAAGAGTCCTGAGCTGACTGCACAGGAGATAGGACAGTATCTGACTGACCACTGCGAGGCAGTCGCCTCTTACAATGTGGTGAAGGGTTTCCTGAACCTGGTCGTGGCTCCGCAGGCATGGCTCTCCATGCTTACCGATATCGACGCGGACGAGCAGTATGGTCATAAGCAGGCTACAGAGGAGAGTCCACTGGTGATGATTGAGTATTCTTCACCAAATACTAACAAGCCCCTCCACCTCGGTCATGTGCGCAACAACCTGCTGGGTTGGTCGCTGGCGCAGATCATGCAGGCGAACGGCAATAAGGTAGTGAAGACGAATATCGTCAACGACCGTGGTATTCATATCTGTAAGTCGATGCTCGCTTGGCTGAAATGGGGCAATGGTGAGACTCCCGAGACCAGCGGTAAAAAGGGTGACCATCTCATCGGTGACTATTACGTGGCTTTCGACAAGCACTATCGGGAGGAAATCAAGGAGCTCATGGCTCAGGGGATGGACGAGGAGAAGGCAAAACAGGAGGCTCCGCTCATCAAAGAGGCACATGAGATGCTCGTCAAATGGGAAAACAATGACCCTGAGGTACGTGCCTTGTGGGAGAAGATGAACAGCTGGGTGTATGCTGGCTTCGACGAGACATATCGGAAGATGGGCGTCTCTTTCGACAAGATATATTATGAGAGCCAGACTTACCTAAAGGGTAAGGCAAAGGTGGAGGAGGGTCTTGCCAAAGGACTCTTCGAGCGTCATGCTGATAACTCGGTATGGGCTGACCTCACCAACGAGGGTCTCGACCAGAAACTGTTGCTGCGCTCTGATGGTACGTCTGTCTATATGACACAGGATATCGGTACGGCGGAGATGCGCTTCAAGGACTATCCCATCGACAAGATGATCTATGTGGTCGGTAACGAGCAGAACTACCACTTCCAGGTGCTCTCTATCCTCCTTGACCGTCTGGGCTTCAAGTGGGGTAAGGAACTGGTACACTTCTCTTATGGTATGGTGGAACTGCCAAATGGTAAGATGAAGTCTCGCGAGGGTACCGTTGTCGATGCCGACGACCTGATGGAACTGATGGTCAGCGATGCCTTGAAAGCTGCCGACGAGGCTGGGAAGAATGCTGATCTGTCCGATGCAGAGAAACAGGAGATTGCTCGTATCGTGGGTATGGGTGCCCTGAAATATTTCATCCTCAAGGTGGATGCCCGCAAGAACATGCTCTTCAACCCCGAGGAGTCGATTGACTTCAATGGTAACACGGGTCCGTTTATCCAGTATACTTATGCCCGTATCTGCAGCATCCTGCGCAAGTCTCAGAATATGCAGCATGTTCAGAATACTCCGAGTACTCTGAATGAAAAAGAGATTGAACTTATCCAGAAGATGAGTGAGTATCCTGCTGTCGTCGAGCAGGCAGGCAAGGATTATTCTCCCAGTGGCATCGCTAACTACTGCTATGAGCTGACGAAGATTTTCAACCAGTTCTATCATGACTTTAGCATTCTTAACGAGCCTGATGAGCAGAAACGGCAGGTACGTCTTGTCCTTGCTCGTAACGTGGCAAAAGTCATTAAGAATGGTATGTCATTGCTGGGTATTGAGGTACCAGAGAGAATGTGATGCAGAATCCGCCAGATTATAGGAACGACACGGTACTTCCCCTCCATCCTGATGTGAAAGCAGATGCTTGGGCGGTGGATGCGGCATGCTCTGGCAACCCAGGACCTATGGAGTACCAGGCTATCGATTTAGCCACAGGCTACCGGATATTCCATTTTGGGCCGATGAAGGGAACCAATAATATAGGGGAGTTCCTCGCCATTGTCCATGCCCTTGCCCTGATGCAGCAACAGGGTCTTCATGACAAGACCATTTATTCGGATTCCTATAATGCCATTCTCTGGGTCAATAAGAAGCAGTGTAAGACAAAATTTGAGCGCACTCCTGAGACAGAGGCGCTCTATCAGATTATCCTGCGTGCTGAGCGATGGTTACAAACCCATCAGTGGCGTAACCCTATTATCAAGTGGGAAACTCAGAAATGGGGTGAGATTCCTGCTGATTTCGGTAGGAAATGAGGGTGTTCGAACCATATTGCTGTTGACATAACACACTCGCCTCGGCTGGTAGCTGAGGCGTTTTTGTTCCCTCCGTAACGGTGAGAGCGTGATTGGTCTCCACACGTATCTCGTCCCATAATCCTGCTGCCATGAATGCCTCGTGGGTCTGTCTGCCGCCTTCTACGATGAGCGACTGGATACCGTGCTGGTAGAGGTCATCCATCAGTTGGGGCAACGGTCTGTCATGGGTCAGTACGATACGCATGGGGTCGGGACCATGCCAGTGACGGACGGTCAGCTGGGGATGTTCACGGTCATAGGTGGTATGTCCTACCAGAATAGCATCTTCTTCCGCCCGCAACTTATGGGAGAGCATCTGTGTCTGCTCGTTGCTGATTATCAGCGATTTGAAATGGTCGTCGATAAACCCGTTGGCGGTCTGTGCCCATTTCAGGATGATATAGGGACGGTGTTTCGAGTGATAGGTGAAAAACCGACGGTTCAGCCAACGACATTCCTCTTCCAACACACCCACGGTCACCTCGATACCTGCCTCGCGGATCATCGCGATACCTTTCCCCTGCACTTTTGCAAAAAGGTCGATACATCCCACCACCACACGCTTCACTCCTTTCTTGATAATCAGCTCTGCACAAGGAGG
Source organism: uncultured Prevotellaceae bacterium (assembly GCA_900314755.1). Classification (GTDB taxonomy): domain Bacteria; phylum Bacteroidota; class Bacteroidia; order Bacteroidales; family Bacteroidaceae; genus Prevotella. Next base: position 66,571 of record OMWH01000004.1, read on the forward strand.
TGTCTTACCATAGTGGGCACAGGGTTCTAAGGAGACATAGATGGTGGCATCCTTCAATAGCGACTCATCTTCCGGACGCACTGAGGCAAAAGCGTTGACCTCAGCATGTCCTTCGCCACAGCACACATGATAGCCTTCACCGATAATGGAATCCTCATACACGATGACAGCACCGACCATCGGATTAGGACGAGCACCTTGTATCCCGTTGGCTGCCAGTTGCAGACAGCGCCGCATGTACTTTTCGTCTATAGTCATTATTTTATTAAATAAATTTGGCTTTTTGCTCACTTAATCGTATCTTTGCACTATGACTTATCGTGACTTCTGGCATCATCTGACATCGGTCTATGACGAGGGCGAGGCGAAAGCCGTCGCACGCATGGTCTATGAAGTGCGCTTCGGTCTCTCGTGGACAGACCTATGCATCGGCAAAGATACGCAATTATCTGCAGACAACCAAACCGAACTGCAGGAAATCTTACAGCGGCTGTTGCAAAAGGAACCCGTACAGTATGTCCTGGGACAGGCTGACTTCTGTGGCAGGACCTTCTTGGTCAACTCCCACGTCCTCATCCCCCGTCCCGAGACCGAGGAACTGGTACAGTGGCTTCTCGAAACTCATTCCTCTCCCTCGGGAGAGACAGAGGGGGACGACATCCTCGATATCGGAACAGGTAGTGGGAATATCGCCATTACCCTGGCTGCAAGCATTCCCAACGCACACGTCACTGCCTGGGACATCTCCCCAGAGGCATTGGATGTGGCAAAGAAGAATGCCGAGCGCCACCACGTCAGCGTCACCTTCCAACAAGTCGACGCCCTCGAATCCTCACTCCTCACTCCCCACTCCTCACTCCTCACTATCATCAGCAACCCTCCCTATATCGCTGATCACGAACGTGACACCATGTCACCGAACGTACTGGACTACGAGCCCCATACTGCCCTCTTCGTCCCCGACGAAGACCCCCTTCGTTTCTATCGGGCGATAGCTGCCTACGGGCAACAGGCTCTCCTGCCGGGCGGTTGGCTCTATTTCGAAATCAACCCCCTTTACGTCAACGAGCTATGCGAGTTATTACGTATGATGCGATTCCATCGCATCGAAACCAAGGAAGACCAATTCGGCAAACAGCGATTCATAAGAGCACAACGATGAAACAGAAAACAGAACAAGAGGCTTACCTCTCTCTGGCTGCCCTCTGCGCACAGGCAGAACACTGCCAATGGGAGATGCTGGAGAAGATGAGGCGCTGGGAACTCTCTGACGAGGCTCAGGCACGTGTCATGGAGCGCCTCATGAAGGAGCGTTATGTGGATGACGAACGTTATGCGCGTGCCTTCGTCAAAGACAAGGTGCGTTATAACAAATGGGGGCGGCGCAAGGTGGAGCAGGCATTGTGGCAGAAACATATCGGGGATTCCGTACGCCAGCAGGTACTTGACGAGGTGGACGATGACGAGTATATCAGCATCTTGCGACCGCTGCTCCAACAGAAAAGACGTTCCACGAAAGCTGCCAGCGACTATGAGCTGAACCAGAAACTCATCCGCTTTGCTGTCAGCCGTGGCTTTACGATGGATATAATCAAACAGTGTATCAATGTCGAGGATGATGCCGAGTTTATGGAGTAGGTTCCTTGACTTGGTGGCACCACGCTCTTGTGCGGTATGTGGCTGCCGACTGGGCATCTCTGAACAGGGGGTGTGCTCGTCGTGTTACCTCCATCTGCCGCGCACCACTTACCAGTTCTCACCTTACGACAACCCCATGACGCAACTGTTCTGGGGACTGGCTCCTGCGGTGAGCCGTGCCGCTGCACTCTTTTTCTATGAACCGCACTCGGAGGTTGCTCGTCTTGTCTACGACCTGAAATACAGGGACCGTCCGGACATCGGGGTGGACATAGGACGTATGATGGCGGAGGAGATGCGCATGGCTGGGTTTTTCGACGGGGTGGACATGATTGTCCCTGTACCACTCGCTCCTAAGCGTCAGCGACAACGGGGCTATAACCAGAGTGAGCGGCTGGCTCAGGGTCTCCATGAGGTGACAGGACTGCCAGTCAACACGAAAGTGCTGTGCCGCAAAGGCTTCCGTCAGAGTCAGACTGCTCTCCAGCGACACCAGCGACAGGAGAACGTGGCAGACCTCTTTGCGCTGCGTAGCACGATAGACTTGGCGGGCAAGCACCTCCTCCTCGTCGATGATGTGTGTACCACCGGTGCCACTCTCGCCTCTTGTGCTGATGCGCTGAACGTTTTCCCTGGTCTCCGCATCAGCATCCTCACCCTCGGTTTTACGAAGTCGTAGTAAAAAACTCTAAACTCTAAACTCTAAACTCTAAACTTTTTTGTATCTTTGCACCCAAAAGATACAAAAACAATGATTATGGATGCTATCAAGAAACTATTTGCCAAGAAACTGATGGACATCAAAGCCATCAAGTTGCAGCCTAACGAGCCGTTCACATGGGCATCGGGCTGGAAGTCGCCTATCTACACTGACAACCGTAAGACACTCGGTTATCCGGAGGTGCGCTCGTTCGTCAAACTGGAACTCTGCCACCTCATCCAGCAGTATTTCCCTGAGGCAGAGGCTGTGGCTGGTGTCGCTACAGGTGCTATCGCTCAGGGGGCACTCGTCGCTGACGAACTGGGACTTCCTTATGCGTATGTCCGTCCGAAACCGAAAGACCATGGCATGGGTAACCAGGTGGAGGGTGAGCTCGCCAAGGGTACCAAGGTCATCGTCGTCGAGGACCTGATATCGACGGGTGGCAGCAGTCTGAAGGCTGTAGAGGCTTTGCGCCAGTATGGCGTGGAGGTCATTGGCATGGTGGCTTCCTTCACCTATGGCTTCCCTGTCGCTGAACAGGCTTTCAAGGAGGCTGGTGTTCAGCTCATCACACTCAGCGACTATGCGGCAGTTCTCGCACAGGCTGCGGAGACGGGCTATATCAAAGCGGACGAGATAGAGGTGTTGAACGAGTGGCGGCAGTCACCTAACACGTGGAAGCAATGACGAAGTTTGAGAGCAGTGTCAAGCAGATTCCCTACCCTGTAGCGGATGTCTATCGGAATATCAGTGACTTGCGTAACCTTGACAGGGTTCGTGACCGCGTACCCGAGGATAAGTTGTCAGACTTCGCTTTCGACGAGGATACGGTACAGGTACGGGTGGACCCTGTCGGTCTCCTGAAACTGCGCATCATCGAGCGTGAGGAGGGGAAGTGTGTGAAGTTCGAGACAGAGCAGTCACCCATGCCTTTCAACCTGTGGATACAGGTGCTTCCTGTCTCTGACATGACGAGTAAGATGCGGGTGACGGTGAAGGCTGACATCCCGTTTATGCTGAAAGGAATGGTGAGCGGTCCCTTACAGGACGGTGTCGAGAAAATCGCCGATGCGCTGGCGCAAGTGCCTTATATTTAACTATAGCCACTATAGGAACGATAGGTACTATAGTCACTATAATAACAACAATTATGAACAAACTTTGGGAGAAGAATTTTGAGGTGAATGCGGAGATCGAGCGCTTCACCGTAGGACGTGACAGGGAGATGGACCTCTACCTGGCTCCTTATGACGTACTGGGCTCTATGGCTCATATCACCATGCTGGAGACTATCGGACTGCTGGAGGCGGACGAGTTGCGACAGCTGCTGGCGGAGCTGAAGAATATCTATGCGGTATGCCAGCAGGGGGAGTTCCGCATCGAGGAGGGAGTGGAGGATGTCCACTCGCAGGTGGAGCTGATGCTCACCCGCAAACTGGGGGATATAGGAAAAAAGATTCACTCGGGACGCTCCCGTAACGACCAGGTATTGGTCGATCTGAAACTGTTTACACGCCATCAGCTGATGGAGATTGCCGACAGCGTGAAAATCCTCTTCGACGAACTGCAGACGAAAAGTGAGCAGTATAAGGGGGTACTCATGCCAGGCTATACGCATCTGCAGGTAGCGATGCCGTCGTCTTTCGGACTGTGGTTCGGTGCCTATGCGGAGTCGCTGTGTGATGATATGCTCTTCCTGCAGGCTGCCTATAAGATGACCAACCGTAACCCGCTGGGCTCTGCCGCAGGCTATGGCTCGTCGTTCCCCCTCAACCGTCAGATGACGACGGACCTGCTGGGCTTCGACTCCATGGACTATAACGTGGTGTATGCGCAGATGGGACGGGGTAAGATGGAGCGTAACGTGGGCTTCGCCATCGCTACCATCGCAGGCACCTTGGCAAAACTTGCCTTCGACGCTTGCCTGTTTAACTCCCAGAACTTCTCGTTTGTCCGTCTGCCGAAGGAGTGTACGACGGGTTCCAGCATCATGCCGCATAAGAAGAACCCGGATGTCTTCGAGCTGATACGTGCGAAGTGTAATAAGCTGCAGGCACTGCCACAGCAGGTGACACTCATCATGAACAACCTCCCCGTGGGTTATTTCCGTGACTTGCAGATTATCAAGGAGGTGTTCCTCCCTGCTTTCGACGAACTGAAGGACTGTCTGCAGATGGCTGCGTATATCATTAATAAGATAGAGGTACGTGAGGATATCCTCGACAACCCGATGTACGACCCGATGTTCTCTGTTGAGGAGGTCAACCGCCTCGCCGCTGAGGGCATGCCGTTCCGTGACGCATATAAGAAGGTAGGACTGGATATCGAGGCTGGCACCTTCACGCCCAACAAGGATATCCACCATACGCACGAGGGCTCTATTGGCAATCTCTGCAACGACCGTATTGCCGCTCTCATGCAGCAGACTCTTGACGGCTTTGGCTTCGACCGCGTAAAAAATGCAGAAAATGAATTACTGAAATGAAACGTCTTACTGCTTACATCTTACTGTTTACTGCTTACCTCTTCACCTCCTGTGGTGCCGAGCAGCAATACACGTCCTGGTCCTGCCGTTTCATCTTCAACAACGGTACCTACCTCGACCAGACGATAGCAGTGGCTATCAACCCTACCGTCTCGGGCATCTTCTGTAAGGTGACCGAGGAGACAAGGGGCGGCACACGCTACCTGGTCTTCGAGAACAGCCACGGGGCGACATCACGCCACCAGATGATGGCGGAGGAACTGCGCAATAACCTGCGCATCGGTCAGAACAACGGCATCATCGTGGGGGTACAGAGTATGGGTGACAATTCCTTCACGGCATACGACCTGCACTGTCCTAACTGTGCCCGACGGGAGAATAACATCACCAACCCCACCTACCCCGTCGCTTTCGATGCCAAGATTCCGGGCTTCGTCAACTGCACGGTATGTGGCGACCAGTACGACCTCAACAGCGGGGGACTTCTCATCAAGGGCAAGGAGGGTGACAAAGGCTTGGAACGCTACCGTAATGCCCGTACTGAGGGTCCCACTGGCAGAGTCACCGTCTTCACCAACTAAAATAAAGGGAGCAAGTAAAAATAAGAAAGTCAAAGAAATAGTAAGAAAAAGAAAAATTTCTAATTCCTAATTACTAATTTCTAATTTATTTTCGTATCTTTGCACCGCAAAGTGAAAAAACAGGTCTACTGCCGCGATGGTGGAATGGTAGACACGAGGGACTTAAAATCCCTTGGCCAGTAATGGCTGTGCGGGTTCGAGTCCCGCTCGCGGCACTAAACCAGCAAATGCAGTAGTTCTCTGAACTGCTGCATTTTGTATAGGCGCTCATGAGGAAACTCCTCCGACTGCTCCAGTGCCCATACCACATGATAGGGGATATACGCTGCCCACGCACCAGCCTGCAGTGCCGGAGCGATATCACTGCGGAACGAGTTACCCACCATCAGTGTTTCCTCCGGAGCCACGTCCAGGTTCTCACACAACTGCCGGTATTCCGTCACTGTCTTGTTCGACACCGTCTCCAGACGGCAGAAATACTGCTCCAGTCCCGACCGCCTCAGCTTATCCTCCTGATCCATCAGCTCACCCTTGGTGAACACCACCAGACGGTAGCGCCGCCGTTGCACCAGTGCCTCCAGTGTCTCCTGCACCCCCGGCAGTGGTGTTGTCGGAAACCGCAACAGCTCCTTTCCCATGTCGATAAGACGCATCACGTCATCACCACTGATCTCCCCGTGCGATATCCGCACTGCATTCTCGATGAGCGACAGGGTGAATGCCTTCGTGCCATAGCCCGTCAGCGACAAGTTCCGGTGCTCCGTGGCAAACAGCCCCTCACTCACCTCCTTCCGTGTCGCCCACGGCTTCAGCAACTCCGCACACCGCTCCTCCACCGAGTCAAACCACGACTGGCAGTCCCACAGCGTATCATCTGCGTCAAAAGCTATCACCCTAAACTCTCTCTTCATTTTATTTCTTTACCTTTTCCCTCAACTCTATTGAATTGATAATATTCTGCCACAGCACATAACAGCCTGCCCCTATCGATGCCACCGGATGCAGATACATATACGACACCCATATACTCAGAGCCGTGTTCTTCTGGAACAACCCCTGCCCGCTGTTGATACGCTCGCCCAGGTAACGTCCCACCAGCCGTCCGATGCCGAACTGCACCCAGCATAATGCGAAGGTACCCACGGCAATGGCAGCCAGCATCAGTAGCGAAGCCTCGCTATGCACGATATTCTTCACCGTGATACCTGTCGTTATCGACAGAGACACCGCCCAGCAGTAGAAGCTAAGGTCTGGTACTGACACTATCCTGCGGCATACTCCCTTCGCATAATGCTGCATCACCCACCCCAGTACCAAGGGCAACAGTAACACATACGACACTTTCTCCAGTATCGTCAGGAAAGCCTCCGTGAACGCTACGTCAACTGTCGGCTCCAGCATCGGGAACACCAGGGGAATCAGCAGTGCCGAGGCAACCGACGACAGCAGCACATACGATGACATCGTCGATATATTACCCCCCAGCTTACCCACCACTACGGGTGATGCCGAGGCTGCGGGACCAATGATACATGTCAGCAGGGACTCCCAGAACAACTTGAATCCTGAATCCTGAATCTTGAAACTTGAATCCAGCCGCTCACTGTCCACCGCCAGTGCAATCACCAGACCCACCAGCAGCAGTTGTGCGAGGAGCACCCCTGCGTGCCACTTATGCGGTCTCATATCATGGAAGTCCACCTTACAGAATGTCACGAAGAGCGTAGCGAATACCGTGATGGGAAACAGCGTGTCGAAGACCGGACTCAGCACCTCCCCCGCCCTGTCCAGAGCCGGTACGAGGTAGAAAGTCAAATAGCACACCGTCCCCATGGCGATAGCCACCGGCAGCGTCCAGTCCTTCAGAAAACGAATAAAGCCCATGCTCACAAATTTCTTTTAGCATACAAAAGTAAGAACAATTATCGACATTCCCAAAAAATTCCATCTTTTCTATTCTATTTGTTTGTTGAATCAATATTTTTGACTATCTTTGCATCAAACAAAATACATTGTTTATACAAAAACCACCCTTTTAGAAAAGTGCCATGTTGGTAAAGACATATTGCGCTGCCGTCAATGGACTGGAAGTCAATACGGTAAAAGTTGAGATAAGTATGGCAAGAGGAGTGCAGTTTCATCTCACAGGACTTGCCGATACTGCAGTGAAAGAGAGCCATGACCGCATCAGGGCAGCTCTCCAGAACAATGGTTTTAAAATGCCTGTGATGGATATCACCATCAACCTCTCCCCAGCAGATATCAAGAAAGAAGGTTCGGGTTACGACCTGCCTCTTGCCATAGGTATCTTAGCTGCAAGTGGAAAAGTCATCAATGATCATCTTGACGAGTATATGATGGTAGGAGAACTGGGACTTGACGGAAAGTTACAGCCTATTCGTGGTGCTCTTCCTATAGCCATCAAGGCACGAGCTGAAAAATTCAAGGGTCTCATTGTCCCACGGCAGAACGTCCGCGAGGCGGCAGTTGTCAATCAGGTGAATGTTTATGGCATGGACTCCCTTTTAGAGGTCATTCAGTTTTTCAATGGCTCAAAGGAGATAGCCCCCACTGTCATTGATACCCGTCATGAGTTCTATCAAAACCAAGAAGCCTTCGAACTCAATTTTTCTGATGTCCGAGGACAGGAGAGTGTGAAGCGTGCCTTGGAGGTTGCTGCGGCAGGAGGTCATAATCTGATTATGATCGGTCCTCCCGGATCGGGAAAGTCCATGATGGCAAAGCGCATTCCAAGTATCCTACCCCCTTTGTCGCTAAGTGAGAGCCTGGAGACTACACAAATACATAGCGTGGCAGGAAAATTACCCAGAGACACCGGTCTTATTTCGCTGAGACCTTTCCGCGCTCCTCACCATACCATCTCCCAGGTGGCACTCGTCGGCGGCGGCAATAACCCACAGCCAGGTGAGATATCATTGGCTCATAATGGAGTCCTCTTCCTTGACGAGATGCCTGAGCTGTCACGCAGCGTGTTAGAGGTGTTGCGCCAACCGTTGGAGGATCGTAAGATCACTATCAGCCGTGCCAAGTATAATGTGGAATACCCCTGCTCCTTTATGCTCATCGCCTCCATGAACCCCTGCCCCTGTGGCTATTACGGTGACCCCACCCATCATTGCGCCTGCACCCCAGGACAGATACAACGCTATATGAATAAGATCAGTGGACCGCTGCTTGACCGCATCGACATCCATTGTGAGATACAGGCAGTACCTTTTGCCCAGCTCTCACAGATGCAGCAGGGGGAACCCAGCGAGAAAATCAGAGAACGGGTCATTCGAGCCCGTAACATCCAGACAGAACGCTTCAATTCCCTCCCTAAACAGGGAGGACAGGGGAAGGTCCACTGCAACGCCATGATGACCGAGCGCATGCTCCACGAGTTTGCGGAGCCTGACGAGTCTTCTTTGGAGATGCTCCGCACGGCGATGGAACGGCTGAAACTCTCTGCCCGTGCCTATAACCGCATCCTCAAGGTGGCACGCACCATCGCTGACCTCGCTGGCAGCGAGAAAGTAGAGTCTGTGCATATCGCCGAGGCTATCGGCTACCGCTCCCTTGACCGTGGTGACTGGGCTGAGCGGGGGATGTAAGCTGATAAATCATAAACCTGTCCCAGTGATTCTTGGGAGAGAGGAGGCATCCCGATCAGAGATCGCAACCAAGGGGATTCAGTATTCCACCCTATGGAACAAAGTGTTCCACCCTATGGAACAAAATGTTCCACCCCATGGAACAAACAGGAAGGCAGCACCTTCATGGAGCGAAAGTGCCGCCTTCGAGGGAGAAGGTGTAGTTTATTTCCTTAGCTTGATCCTCTTCCACCCTGCTTGGATGTTAGGGGAGCAGGTGACGGTAGGGGTCTGTATCTTGCGGTTGATGACCACAGACTTCTGCTTGACTTGCTCAGTGACGTACTGGCAAAGTTCACCAAGGGTAACGTTACCCTTCGTGCTCTGTAGTTTCTTCAGCAAGTAATAGGTGAAGAGTCCGTGACGCTGCTCTTTATAGGGGTAAGCAGTCTCGTCGTCGGAAGCTGCACTGAAGGCGATGAGGTTGCCACCGGTAGGACGCTCCTGACGTGCCTTCAGAGAGATACCGCGAGCGGATGCCATGAGGGTACCGCCATCACCGGTTGCTCCGCTGAAGCAGGCATCGAGGAAGACGACAACAGACTTGGCTCCCAGAGAGGAGAGCTCGTTATAGAGCTTCTTCAAGGGGTAGCATGCCTCTGTCTGGGTGCCGTCGGCATCGATAGGCAACAGGAAAGCATCACGAGTAGATTCGTTAGGGATACCGTGACCGGCATAGTAGAAGATGATATTGATATCGTTATATGCTTTGGCGATATTGGTGATGTCCTGCACGGCACGGATCATCTTACCATAGGTAGCATTCGGATAGGTGAGAATGTTCTCGGTGGGGAGTCCAAGGGTCTGCTCACAGTATTTGGCGAAAATCTGTCCGTCGTTACCTGCCATGGGAACGGAAGGGACGAGGGTGTATTCCTCGTTGGCAATGATGACAGCGAAAGTGTTGGTATTGTTGCTCCTTACACGAGGGATATTGACATCTACATCAGAGAGTCCTACGACGACCTCGGTACGCCCTACCTTCGCCTTGCTCTGGCTGCCCTGCGAGTTAGAGAGCATACCATAGTCGATGGGAGCGAAATTGGCAGCCACATCGGTCTGGTTATAGGCGAGCACCTGCTGGTTGTTGTACTCGTAAAGCTTTCCTTCGGGGGTGGAGAAAGTGAGTCCGGCAAGAGCGAGTTTCTTGTCAGCAATGACGAAGCGCTGGTTGTAGACGCGCACATTAGCCCAGTTCTCGGCAAACTGCCGCGCCTCGTTATCGGTGCGGGGCACCTTCAGGACGATGTCGCCATAGGGAGACTCTATCAGGAACGACTGGTTCTCGGCATCATAGGGCATGATCTTCATGTCGGCGATGGTCATGTTCTTGGCGAAGCGCTGGACGTACTCGTCCATCAGGATTTTCTGCAGCTCCTGCTGCTTGACCTTCGCAGTCTCCTCGTTGACGCGGTTCTTATACTCCTCGATAGTCTCATAGGGGTCTTTCTGCTTCCATTTGTTCATGCTCTTCTCAATGGACTGCTTGGCGAAGACATCGAAATAGGGTATACCTTTATAGACATCCTCGAACTTCTCCTGGCTCTTCTTTTTCTGGGCAACGAGTCCTTCTGCCTCCTTCAGGTAGGCGAGGACACGGGTGTGCTTGGAGACATCGGTGACATCCATATACTCCTTGAGGTAAACGATGGCGTTCTCGTAGTCCTCAAGGTTATAAGTGCGGGCAGCGATGAAATAGACGAGCTCGGGGTAGTAGCGATCCTGACGCAGATTCTTTTCGCGCATCTCGGTCATCATAGCTAAGTCGACCGCTTCACGGGCGAAGATGACAGCGGCGGAGTCTTTACGTGCCTGTGAGAAATAGCCGGCTCCCGCCTTCAGGAAATTGAAAAGGGACGCCAGCAGCATGCACGACTTGTCGTAGTTCTCCACACCCTTGGGAGAATTGATGAGGACTTGCTTGTAGGCACGGGCACACTCCAGCGACTTCATGTAGATCTCGTCCTTGCTGATGGAGTCGACGCTGCGCATCATGATGAACTGCTTGTAAGTATTGTCTGCCTGAGCAATGGTCTGTCCATGCATGGCAGTAGAGAGAAATACAAGAACCAGTACAAGTCCTAGTGACTTGTACTGATTCTTCAACAGATGGGTTTTCTTATCCATTATTTAAAAAGCATCTATGAACGTACACTGCACACTGATGCGGCGGAACTTACTGCCTTCTTCCTCGGACACCTCTATATGATACTCGTAGTCGCGCTTCATCTTCTCGAAGGTGGCAAGCTCTTTCTCTATATAGTAGTTGACACCGATGGCACGGGCGAACGCCAACTGGTCGTTGGTGGCGATTCCCTCTTTCGTGTTCAGTGTGATATTGGTCATCTCTTTGTTCTTATAGACAGGTTCGCCGTCGAACTCTCCATACTTGCCATCATAGGCGAGAGGACGGGAGATAGGCGATGCGTCAGCGGTGCCCTTAATGGCAATCTTCACGCGCTTGCCATCCTGGACGTATTTCGCAAAGTCTTCCTCAAAGGCCTTACGCATGATTTTCAGCATCGACATGGCGGCTCCTGACTCCTCGGTATGGTAGTGACCGGGCTTGAAGTCGTCACGGGCGGAGAACTCTTCCTCTACCTCGTAGGTGAACTCCACGGAGTAGTTGATGATGTTCTTGCCGTCTGCATCAACAGCGGGGTCGGCATGGGTCTTCACGGAGATATGGGTCTTGTCGGAAATGGTCTGCTCCTGCTTAGCCAGACTGATGATGTCTTCCTTGATGCTCTCCAGTCGCAGCTCTTCCATATTGGTGGCGCGGATGACATCGATGGGTACGAAATTGGCATCCTCGGACATATAAGACAGGGACTTACGCTCTTTATTGTCGAAGATATAGGTCTTGCCTGTCTCGGGGTTGTAGACCTCAGCATAGACAATCTCAAACTTATCGTCAGGATTCAGTCCGTACTGGACGTTGCGGAACTCGAGACGGGTACCTTCAGCGAACGACTTGATCTCTTCCAAAGGCACGTCAAGGAAGATGTCGGGCATGGAGTTGAAGAGAAGGGTCAGCTTCTTGGTCTTAGTGTTGTAGTCGCCGACAGACCACTCGCTGCTCTCCAGGAGACCGTCAGCCATACGGGTAGCTATTTCACGCTCCAGTCCCATAGCCATCTCCTTGCGGGAGGCTTCGTTGACACGGGCATTGTATTCCTCCAAGGTCTCACCGGGCATCTGCTTCATCCACTGGTCGAGTTTCTCGCTGAGCTCGCTGCTCATCATCTTGTTATAGTAGGGAGTGAGTCCGGGTACATCACTGTATACCAGGGCGTTGCTGGTATTGTAGAGGAGAAAGTCTCTTTCGTCAACATAGCTGAAGATACCGCCAATACCACTGATACCACCGTCCTGATTCTCCACAAAGAGACGCTCGGTGGGGTCGAGGAGGTTGACGATGGTAATGCGGGAGGGGGAGGTGAGCACATAGGCATATTTGCCGTTATGATTGGACTGACATGCCAGGGCACTGCCCAGGTCGTCGACGGTGCTCTTGACATTGAACGTGGCGGTGTCGTAGACGGTGAGCTTGCCATCAGCGGTGGCTACAAGCATCTTGCTGTTGTTATCGCAGAAGAAGACATCGTTGACACGGCTGTCGGTCTTGATGGTGGTGCGTACCGTTCCACGCTCGACATTCCAGATCTCCAGCGTCTTACCACTGAAGGCAGCGAGGAAGAAATAGTTGCTGCTGAAAATCATCTTGTCAGCGGCAACGGCGGAGATCCAGGTGCGCTCTACTTTCTTACCCAGCACGTCGAAGAAGGTGATCTTCTTGTCGGAAGAGGCAACGACGAGCTGACGGGCATCGGGAGTATAGGCAATGGAGGTGAGGTTCACACCTTTCATCTTGATCTTACGCTGGGGGATGAGCTTGGTACCGTAACGGAAGGTCTCAATGTACTGATTTCCTTTCTTGGGCTTCTCCAGACTGGCTATCGCACTGACGGAGAGGGGTATCTGAAGGCTCTTGATGGTGTCGCCCTTGAAGAGTTCCTTTCCCCGGTTGTTATAGGCGTTCCTGCCGTTATAGTAGAAAGAGGCAAAAGAGACATTACTGAACCCCTTGGGGTATATCTTTTGCTTAAGGACGCGTACTGTCTTGCTATTCACCTGCGAGTTTTTCACCTGATCTTTATCATCAGCGTGGCAGACGGTACCTGCAAAGAGGAGCGCTGTAAGGACAAGAAGATGTTTTTTCATTGAAATAATTATTAAAAGAGTTGTTACTAGCTGTTATTCATTGGTTGCAAATATACGTATTATTCATGAAATGACAAAATTATTTGTAATTAAATGATGTATTCTCGAAAAAAAAACATACTTTTGCACTATTAATATAATAGTATTCAACTCATGAGAAAGCTCTTTTTATCCGTCTTCCTGGGGGCATCACTGTCTGCCCTCGCACAAGACGTTAGAACGGTGGAGGCAGAATATTTCTATGTCGTCCCTGAGGATGTGTCACTTGCCGCTGGTAAGAAAACGGCACTGGATCATGCGAAAATACAGGCTATTGCAGATGCTTATGGCACGGTGGTATCACAGACAAATACAATGCGAATGGCTAACCGCAACGGGACGGCTTCCATGGATTTCCTGTCGATAGGTGGCAGTGACGTGAAAGGGGAATGGATAGAGACAATCGGTGAACCACTGTATGACATCAGCTATGACAGCGGTCAGTTGATGGTCCACGTGAAGGCGAAGGGCAGGATACGTGAGATCGTGTCCAACGGCATAGAGTTCCAGGCAAGGGTGCTGCGCAATGGCACGGAGGACCGCTTTGAGTCGGAGAAATTCAATAACGGGGATAATTTTTACGTGTCGTTCTCATCACCAGTGGCTGGCTATGTCGCCATTTACCTGGTGGATGTGGGAAACGATGCGGTATGCTTGCTCCCCTACCAACAACAGCAGGAGGGTATCTATGAGGTGAAGGCTAACCAGCGGTATGTGTTCTTCAGCGTGGAGGACGCACCGCCTGTGGAGAAGTCGCTGGTGGACCTTTATAACATGACATCACTATATCCGGTGGAGCAGAATCATGTCTACGTCATCTTCTCTCCACAGCCCTTTGTGAAGGCTTCGGATAATGATGCGGGGGAGCTGAGGCAACTGAAGGGTGATGACTTCCAGAAATGGCTCGCAAAATGCAGGAAAAGGGATGCGAATATGACGGTGAAGATTATTCCGATTTCGATTTGGAAATAAGAGGTGAGAAATAAAGAAGTCCGCTTTCCAGTTGGGAAGCGGACTTCTTTATTATATTAAATAATGTACGCGCGTGTTATGCCTCTGCGTCGTTCTCACGGATGGCGCGTCCCATCACCAGGAAGGCGGTGGGGGCAGCGATGAAGATGGACGAGAGGGTACCGAAGATAACACCGAGGATCATGGCGAAGGAGAAGCTGCGGATGCTGTCACCACCAAGGATGAAGATACACAGCAGCACGATCAGCGTGGTCACGGAGGTGTTGATGGTACGTGCCAGGGTCTGGTTCAAAGAACCGTTGAACAGGCTCTGACGGTCACGCTTAGCATACAGGTTGAAGTTCTCACGGACACGGTCGAAGACCACCACCTTATCGTTGATAGAGTAACCGATAACGGTCAGGATAGCACCGATGAAGGTCTGGTCAATCTCGAGTGACATGGGTACCCATCCCCACAGTACGCTGTAGAAGCCAATGACAATCAATGCATCGAGGGCGAGGGCAACGATAGAACCTACGGAGTAGGCGACATTGCGGAAGCGCAGCAGGATGTACAGGAAGATGGCAATCAGGGCGATGATAACGCTGATGATAGCACCGTAGGTGATGTCTTTGGCGACGGAAGGTCCTACCTTCGACGAGCTGATGATGGAACCACCCTCACGGACATCAGGGTTCTTAAAGGCATCCACACTTGCCTGGTTGACAAAACCAGCTTTCTTCAGCGTGTTATAAAGGATCGTCTCTGCCTTGTCGTCGACCTGCGGGTTGTTGGACTCGATATCCCAGTTGGTGGAGATACGGACGGTCTTGCCGTCGGTACCGAGGGCGATGACGCTGGTATTAGCATCCTTGCCGGCATTCTCGCCAATGGTGTTGACGAAGGCTCCGCCAAGGGCTACACGGACTTGCTCGACGGGCACTGCCTTGTCGAGGGTCACCACGTAGTTACGTCCTCCGGTGAAGTCGATGCTCTGGCTGAGTCCACGGACAGCGAAGCTGACGATGAACAGGATGGCGGCAACACCCCAGATTGTGAACGACTTCTTATACATACCCATGAAGTTGAACTTGGTGTTCTGCATCATGTTACGGCTGTAGACAGTCGAGAAGGTGAGGTTCTGCCACTTGTCTTTCTTCATCTTGGCATCGTAGACCAGACGGGTCATGAAGACAGCGGTGAAGAAGGATACGCAGATACCGATCATCAAAGTGGTTGCGAAACCACGGATAGGACCTGTACCGAAGACGTACAGGATGATACCGGTAATCAGTGACGTGAAGTTAGAGTCGAAGATGGCGCTGAACGCATTGGAATAACCGAGGTTCAGGGCTTCCTTCACACTGTGTCCCTTACGCAGCTCTTCCTTGGTACGCTCGTAGATAAGCACGTTGGCATCAACAGCGGTACCGAGGGTCAGCACGATACCGGCAATACCTGGCATCGTCAGCGCTGCCTGGAAGGAGGTAAGGATACCGAGGGTGAAGAAGAGGTTGAACAGCAGGGCGCAGTTGGCAAGCATACCAGGGATGAAGCCGTAAAGCATCACCATGTAGATCATCAGCAGCACGAAGGCAACGATGAAGGAGATGACACCCTGTTTGATGGACTGAGCACCGAGTGACGGACCAACGACTTCCTCCTGTACGATGCGGGTAGGTGCCGGCATCTTACCAGAGTTGAGGGTGTTGGCAAGGTCCTTGGTATCCTCGATGGTGAAGTTACCCGTGATGGAGGAGTTACCACCGTCAATCTGGGTGAGGATACGGGGTGCGCTATATACTGCGTCGTCGAGGACGATGGCAACACCACGTCCGATGTTCTGCTTGGTGATCTGACTCCAGCGACGGGCACCGTCGGAGTTCATCTGCATGGAGACAGAGGGGTGACCCATCTGGTCGAACTCGTCCTTGGCATTGGTGATGACATCACCCTCCAGTGGAGCACGGCCGTTGGGCTCGGTAATCTTCAGAGCATAAAGAGCGAAGATCTCGCCCTTGGTGTTCTCACCGAAGTCTTCTGCCTTGGCTCCCCAGCGCAGCTTACACTCAGCGGGGAGAATCTGTCTGGCGATGTCGCTGTAGATGACTTTGTTGACATCAGCGGTATCGCGGGCGTTGGCATAGCCGACAATAGCGAGTCCCTGGGGGACGGGCTGGAAGACGGCGAACAACGGGTTCTGCTTCAGGGCTGCTTCCTTGGCAGCGGCATCAACTGCCTTGTCGTTCTTCTTAGCGAGTTTAGAGGCAAGGTCAGCTGCGGCAGCCTTGGTAGTATCAGCAACAGCTTCGGCAGCTTGAGAGGTGGAGGTGGTGTCAGCTGCCTCGGGCTGTGCTTCACCGCCAGTAGCGGCATATTTCTGATTCAACTGGGACAACAGGGGGGCAATCTCCTGAGAGTTATAGGTCTCCCAGAACTCGAGGTTGGCACTTCCCTGCAACAACTTGCGGACACGCTCGGGCTCCTTGATACCAGGCATCTCGACCATGATACGACCGCTCTGTCCTTCCAGCTTCTGGATGTTGGGCTGTACGACACCGAACTTATCGATACGGTTGCGGACAACATTGAAGGAGTTATCAACAGCGGACTGTACCTCGGCACGGAGGGCACGCTCCACCTCAGCATCGGTGCTGTTGGTGCTGACCTTACCCTTCATCTGCTGGGTAGCGAAGACGGCAGCCAGAGGACGACCGTTGCTGTTCTGCTTCCAGTACTTGATAAACAGGGAGATGAAGTCGTTCTGACTGGTCTCCTCTTCCTTCTTAGCCTCTTCCATGGACTTCTTGTAGGCAGCATCGGTCTTGTGGTCTGCCAGTACGTCGACAACGTCGGGTACGGACACCTCAAGAATCACATTCATACCGCCCTTCAAGTCAAGACCGAGGCCGATTTCCATCTCGCGGCACTGCTTGAAAGAATAGATTCCGCAGTACACTTTCTCGTTCATGATGGAGTCGAGGTACTCCTGACCGGCTTCCTCACTCATGGCGGCTGCCTTATTCTCGTGGTAGCGTGTCACAAATGAGAAGGAGAGGTAGAAGCAGCACACGAGAATCAAGACGAGTGCAATAAACTTTACAATTCCTTTGTTTTGCATGTTGTTTCTTATATGATTTAATTATTGTTTCCGCTATTTTAGCCTGCAAATATACGTATTTTTCTCCACTTACCGAAATTTATAAGGAAAATTCGTCGTTTTTCACTCATTTCCACCTATTTTAAACCAACAAATGATAGGATAATGGTCGCTGGCGTCTATTTCTCTGTCTATCTTGCAGTTGTAGGGGGTGATACTACTGGTGCAGAAGATATGGTCAATACGGAAGGGGAATCCTTTCTGATTATATGACAAACCGAGTCCTCTGCCGGTGCTCACAAAGCAGTCGGTCAGCTCGCGGGCAACGCGGTGACGGGAATAGGAAATGGGATTGTCGTTGAAGTCGCCGCAGAGCAGGATGGGGTACTGACGATGGGCTTCTACATAACGGCAGACGGCTTCTATCTGGGGGGAGCGCTTGGTGGATGACTCGGCAAGGGTGACAACCAGTCGCTTGGACTCCTGACGCATGGTGTCGCCCTTGACCTCACCCTTGAGGATATTCTTATAACGCACCCGGTCTGCGGAAGAGAGGTGGGTACCCTCGAAATGGTTGTTGATGACAAGCAGGGTGTCGCTGCCTACCTGCAGGTACCATGCCACGCTGCCATTGCATGTGGAGCGGTAGGTGATGCGCTCACGGCGGAGGATGGGAAAGCGGGTATGGATACCGACACCGTTCAGATAGCGGTTGCTGTCGAACATGAGGGTGTCGTTATAGGGGTATTTCTTCTCGTAGTGCTGGAAGCAATAGCGTCTCCAGGTGTCGACATCTTCCTGCAGGCAGACGATATCAGCATCTTGCTGGAAGAGGTAGTCACGGATAGCCTCAAAGCCTTGCTCGTACTTATAGTTGCCTCCGTACTCACAGACGTTATAGCTGAGAAGCTTGAGGGCTCCCTCCGGAGGGGTACTGCGCATGTTGAGGGGCATATAAATAGTAATAGGTACGTAGGCAAGGAGGTAGCCGGCAATAGGGATGATGACCATGCGGAACTTGAAGAGGACCCAGAAAAGGAGGAAGGCGAGGTTGGCAAGGAGAAACAGGGGGAACGTCATGCCGACACACGACAGGACGGGGTGGTCGACGGGGTTCAGCCGGTCGCTGTAGCCAACAAGGCACATGACGATGATGGTGGCGATATTGGCACCTGCCACCAACTGGATGGTGAATGTCTTTAACTGCTTGATCAAGACTGCTGGCTTTGCTCGAACAACTTCTTCTTCTCTTCCTTCGTCAAGCTGTCATAACCGCTCTTGCGGATCTTGTCGAGGATAGCGTCAATCTCTGCCTGGTTGGCACGGGGCTGCTTGGGGGGCTTCTGAGGCTCGTCATCGGTCTCGTCGACCCAGCGGCGACGGTTGCTGGTGGTGTGGCGCTGCTGACGCTCGTCGAAACGGCGCTTCATCTGGTCGAAGAACTCTTGCCCGCGACTGCGACCGAAGCCGCTGCCGTTGCCAGGGTGCTTGCGCCAGTAACGGATCATGATGAAACCGAAAAGCATACCGCCAAGATGCGCGGTATGGGCTACACCGTCACCAGGACCGCTAAGGGCAGAGAACAGCTCGATGGCGATATACCCTACAACAAGCCACTTCGCCTTGATGGGGAACGGGAAGGGGATGATAAACAGACGCTCGTTGGGGAACGTCATACCGAAAGCTAACAGGATGGCATAGACGGCTCCGGAGGCTCCGATGGTGGTCCACAGGTTGAGGTAGTCAGCGGTTGCCATAATGGTACCGCCCAAGTTGACTTGCTCGTAGGCTGCCAGACCATCGACCATGTAGTTGATGTACTGGGCGAGCTCTTGGGTCATACCGGCTCCAATACCGCACGAAATGTAATAAAAAAGGAATTTCTTCGGACCCCATACGCGCTCGATGACGGCACCAAACATCCATAGGGCAAACATATTGAAGAAGATATGCATGAGACCCCCATGCAGGAACATATAGGTGACGAACTGGTAGATACGGAAATCGCGCGCCATGAAAAAATGAAGTCCCAGCATCGAGGTCAGGTCGATACCGCGTAACTCTAACACCCAAGTCGCTATGAACGCCAGAAAATTGACGATCAGCAGATTCTTGGTCATTGTCGGTATGTTATTCATCTTAAATACTTTGCTAAATAATTACTATATGTCTGACGAGGGGTGATGCTAGCGCACTTCAACCTCGTTGTGTGCGCAAAATTACGAAAAATATCTGTTTTTTGACACAAAATAAGGGGCAGATGCACTTTTTTTCAAAAAAAATCGCACTTTTTTCGCATTTTTGTTTGTTTTTTTAATTCTTTCTCCTATATTTGCAGAGAATTCGAGTAGAAAACCGACTTAAACTATTAATATTTAATTTTTTAAACAACAACAATTATGAACAAGACAGAATTAATTGAGAAGATTGCAGCCTCTGCAAAACTGACTAAGGCTGATTCTAAGAAAGCACTTGATGCAACAATCGACGCTATCGCTGGTGCACTGAAGAAGGGTGACAAAGTTCAGCTCGTTGGTTTCGGTACTTTCTCTGTAACTAAGAAGCCTGCTCGTGAGGGTATCAACCCCGCTACCAAGCAGAAGATCAAGATTGCTGCTAAGAAGGTGGCTAAGTTCAAGGCTGGTGCAGAGCTTGCAAAGGTTGTGAACAAATAAATTTGTAAAGAAAATTTTAAAAGACTCCCCCACCAGGGAGTTTTTTTTGATGGATATTCGAAATGTCGAAATACCGAAATGTCGAGATTAGAAGTTCGAAGTTCGAAATACCGAGATTCGAGATTCGATAACCATTAATCAAAAAGCCCCACTCGCCAATATGCGAGCAGGGCTTTTCCATATATAACTTTTTGTGTTTACTGAACCGTACTGCTGACGTTGTTCTTCTCGTAGTAAGCCTTATAGGTCTCAGAACCGAAGGTCAGACCGACATCCTCACCAGCGAGGGCATCGCAGACTCCCTTGTAAGCCCACTTACGCTTGAAGGACTCGTCCCACAGGTTGGGCTTCTGACCACTCAACCAGTACTCATGCTCATCCTCTGCATCCGTCAGGCTCCAGATAGTGATACCGCTCTGCTGAGCCTCGGGGACATTCTCGAAGTAGGACTCGAAGATGGTCTTGTAAGCGTCGCTCTGTGCCTTATACTGGGCGGCAGAAGGACTACCGGTTCCTACCACGATATCCAACTCGGTGACACGTACCAGCTTACCGGTAGCGGCAAGCTCCTGGAACATCTTATCAACACGTGCACGCAACTCAGCAATCTTGGTGGCGTTCTCCTCGGCATCGTCGGTCGGTGAGAAGCTGACGTGCATCTGGGTACCGATACCATCGACGATAGCGGAGCCGTTGGCAGCGTCGATGTCCTTCACAAACTGGATGGCGGCAGCACGCTTGGAGTCACTGCTCTCTAAGTTATAGTCGTTATAGAATAGCTTAGTCTCAGCGGGCAGGTACTTGCGGGCAAACTGGAATGCCTTGACAGGATAGTCGGGAACGAAATAGCCCCAATACCAGTGACCAGGTCCCCAGTTGAGGGTCAGTCCGTCTGCCTCAGTCTCTGTCGGTACAGCATCGTAATAGGTTGTCTCGTCCTCTGTCCAAGAACCACCGAAGACTCCGTTATAACCACGTACTCCATTGCTACCGTCAGCAATCGCCTCGTTGATGACATCATAAGCAACAGGAACGATCTCCTTCGCAGCAAGATGTTCAGCCATACCCTTTACCCATGCCTCCATGGCATTAGTAAGAGCCTCTTTTTTCTCCTCAGCCGTCTTCAGCACATAGTAACTCTTAGCAGCACGACGTGAGGATGCAGCACCCTGATCCTTAGCAGGACCGAACTTAATGTCATCAATCCAATAGGTACCGCCCACTTTACCAAAGTTCAGGATGATACGATCATCGTCCTCATTCGGCATGGTAAACTCATACTCGCAGAGAATCCAGTCCGTACCAACAGGGAAGGAGTTATAACCACCTTGTGAGCCATAGGTAGTACCATTCTGATATTGGAACTGCAACTCACCAGCAGCGGAAGAAGACTTAGCATAGAACTGTATGATATACTTCGTATCTTTCACAAGTGGGTCGCTGAAGGTATAGGCACATTGTGCTTCCCAGGCATTGCCGTCGCCTTTGTTCTTCAACATCAGCGAGTGGGTGCCTCCATGTGCCTCGTCCTCGACAACTGCGGCATCTTCCTTGTTAGAGCCCCATGAGCCCCAACCACCTGTAGAACCTCCCTCAAAGTCTGAGGCATCGCCTACCATGATGTTATCCATTGGATCTTCTTGCTTAATACCGAACTCAATATCATCAATCGTATAAGTACCACCCACTTTACCGAAGTTCAAGATAATACGGTTGACATCCTCAAAATTTGTAATAGTAAAGGAATGCTCGTAAGTAGCCCAGTCTGTTCCTATATTAAAGGTGTTATAACCACCCTGTGAACCATAGGTAGTACCATTCTGATATTGGAACTGCAACTCACCGGCGGCGGAAGAGCATTTTGCCTTGAAGCGAATAGTGTATTCCACGTCTTTCTCCAGAGGAGCGTCGAAGGTATAGGCAAACTGTGCCTCCCAAGCATTACCATCCCCTTTATTGACAAGTACCATTGCAGGAGAGCCGTCCTCACCAGCACCTGCTACAACATCAGCACTTTCCTTATTGGAACCCCAAGAGCCCCAGCCACCAGAGGTACCACCGTCAAAATTAGCAGCATCACCAGCAAGAACTGTCTCAATATTACTATCTGTCTCCACCACGAGTTTCGGAGCAATCAAAGACTTCAAATAGGTCTGTTGCTGCTGGGTATGCCAGAAGAAGTTATGACCATAGAGGTCGACACCATCATCCTTCAACTGCTTGAGGGCTGGGTCAAGGTTGCCGAAATTGAGGTTTCCACTGGCACTGACAATAGCATCCATCTTCATGGCATTGCCCCATGTCACCATCTGGAAGTTGTCCTTTGCCAACTCATGGCGACCGTCCTCACCCATATAGATAGCCATACCGACACCCAGACCAAGTTTCATATTAGGATGATTCTCAGCGGAATAGGTTTTGATATCGTCATAGTTCGCAAGAACCTCTTTCACAGCGAGGGGCAGGTCTGCCGACGTGACGGCGGTATGACCATCCTGCAACCCCCACTCCATAATTTGGTCATCACAACCTGTGAATAGCATCGCTGATGCTACGACTGGTAATAGGAATTTATTGATTTTCATACTGAATATACATTTTAGGGGTTATTCTGTGATCTGCTCGTCCTCGTCGCCAAAATCACTCACACTGATCGGTGCGATAGAAACGACGCGGATGTTGTCGATATATACTTTCTGGTTGAAAGTACTGGACTTATAGACAATATCGTCAGAGAACTCCAAGTCGCTGTTGACAAAGACGGCGAGGAAGTTGCGGTAAGAACCGGCATTACGGTCTTCACAGATATTGGCGAAGGTGGCATCAGGTGCCTCGGTGGGGTCGTAGTTACCAAACTTCGTCATTGGAATGGTAATGGTCTGCCAACGCTCACCAGTGGTCCAAGCCTCGTGCGTACCGTCTTCCTCATTCAACCAAGGTACCCATACGGTAGCAGTGTTGAAATACTGGCTGCTGTACTTTGTACCGGCAGAGCCCCAGCCCTTACCGGAGAGGTTGTTCTGCAAAGAGAATTCCAACTGACCGGTCAAATCCCAAGGTTCAGGGCAGTAGATGTCAAACTGCAAGGCGACGTTGGCAGCAGGAGTATTCTCGGGGATATAAGCATACATACGCTTTGTCCAGTCATCGTTGGGATTGTCGTTACCTGCGGTAGCCCAATAGAGGGCTTCACCACCTGCATCGATACCACCGTCGGCAAGTTTAGCCTCTGGAACAAGCATAGCGCACTTGCCACGACCAGTGTTCAAGGGGTCGTCGACCAGGTCAGCAGGAGCATAGGTGGCACTCCAGGAACCCAGTTCTCCCTTTCCGTTCTCCTCGAAGTCGATGACAAAGCAACGGAAGTCGTTGAAGAATGTAGGGCTGACAGCAGTACCATTGGCTCCCTCGCTGGTAAGACTACCAGCCACGGTGAGGTCGGCACTGGCAGGAACAGTGAAAGTAAACCACTTACCATCCTCGTCGCTAATGATACCATCAGTAACCTCTGTGCCGTCGGGAAGGATGACCTTGGTGGTCTCCTGCAGGTTGGCGCCGTTGACAACGACGAGTTCACCTGCTTTAGGCATCGTGTTATCAGCACTGGTAATGCTGGGGGCGGAAGCACGGATGATGAAAGGATAAACGAGCTGGTTGCTTTCGCTCTTATACAGCACGATGGTGTTACGTACGGCATCGTCCGCCTTGTCGACCGGGGTCTTGCTATTGAGTTGCACCCAGATGTTATTATCCGTCATGAGGGCATTATTGAAATAGGTCTCATAACCGTTGATGTAGATTCTCTTCACACCAGTGAAGCCGGAACCCTGGATGCGGAGCAGCTGTCCGAGACGGGCAAACTCCACAGGACGGTCCTTGATATTGTCGTCGTCGATATTCTCCAGATAGATCTGGTCGATTTTCATCTGTGACGAGCTGCTAGACGAGTCGCTATCGCTACATGCCGTGAAAGTGAAAGTAGCAACGGCGAGACATAATGTCCAGAAATATTTCATTGTTTTCATAAACTATTTACTTTTATACCTTATTATATATTTAGAACAGCTCTGCATCAGATACCTCACGGTCGCCAAACACATAGGCAACGGTAGCTACGTTGTTCTCGGAGTCAGACTTCAACTGTGGGTTCTTCGTAGAGTCAGTCTCTGGAATCGACAGCACGAGGTTCTTTGCCGTAGCGACAGAGACACTCGGTCCAGGAGCTGCATAAGAGTCAGACAACTTATAGGTATGGGTGGAAGACTCGTAATAGCTGGCATTACGATGCTGGTTGTTGACATAGTTCACCACTTCCTGTTGCTCGTAATAACCGCGGCGAACGAGGAAATACCAATAGAGGCCCTCGAAGGCGAGCTCTACACGGAACTCGTGACGGATGTCCTCATAGCCTATCTTTGACTTCGTTGGTACACCGGCACGGGTGCGTAACTCGTTGAAATAGCCAAGTGCTGTAGCATCGGTCGTGGTGGCATCATTGCCCAACGTAGCCTCTGCATAGTTGAGATAAACCTCTGCAAGACGCATCATATAGGTGTTCACACCAGAGTTATTATTGACAGAGAAACCGTTGACAGCATTGGTACCTACCACATACTTCTTCACATTGGCTCCCTGGGAACTGGCACTCTCGGTCTCACCATAGACATAGGGTTTCGTGGGGTCAGTCGACAACTCGGGATAGCTCTCGCCATAGGAGGCTACACAGTTGTGGCGACGGATGGCATCGTCAACGGTGACTCCCAGCGTGGGGTCTTCGTACTCCTTGAATTCCTCCCAGAGGTCGTATGAGCAGTAGGTGGATCCACCCCATGAGTTACCCTGGTTGACCTGTGTACTCCAGGCAAGGAAACGGGTCATAGACTGTGCCAGACCTGCTGCCGCACCTGCTTGCCACTGCAACTGGAAGATGCTCTCGCTGTTGTTGTTGAAGGTTGATGCTGCAAACAGCTCGGCATAGGTGCCGGCAAGCTCGTAGGGACCTTCCTCTATCACCTTGGCAGCAGCTTTCTTGGCAGCATTCAGGTAATAGGTGTTACGTGTCTTGCTGTTGAACTGTGTCTGGATATTGCTGCCGTTGTAACGATCACTGCCAGAAACGACACCAGCCATCGAGAGATAGAAACGCGACAGCATGGCATAGGCTGCATATTTGTTGACACGTCCCGCTGCCGGTGAGTTGGCAGGCAGATAAACGGCTGCATACTCCATATCACGGATGGCAAACTCGAAGACATCGGTCCTGTTAGCGGCAGGCACCACATAATTGTTGACCAGATTCTGGGTGTTGTCATAGATGACAGCGCATCCCCACAATGAACCAAGATACCAATAGGCGAGTCCACGCATGAAACGAGCCTCGGCAATACCTTGCTGCTTGGCAGTCTCAGAAACACCTGAGGTAGAATAATTGGAAACATTATTGATGGTGTTGTTCGCCTGTGAGATGACAGCATAGAAAGATGACCATGCGTCATTCAGACCGTTAGAGGCACCAGACTCTGTGAAGTTAGTGTAGGGATAGATATAATCTGAATATTGTGCTGTGATATTGTTAGCACGTCCGTCACCCATTCCGTAGTAGGACTTGTCGTTGAACATGTACCATACATAGTTATAGAGAGGGGTTACAGCCTGCGACACAGCCTCATCGCTTGTAAAGAAGTTATCTTGTGACAACTGGTATGAGTTCTTCTGATCCAAGAAGCTCTCTGCACAGCTCGTCACTGTCAGCATTCCTGCAAGCGCAATAGTATATTTTAAAATACTTGTTTTCATAATCATTTCTAATTTGATTCCTTATTATTATAAATTAGAACTGCAAATTGATACCTACCGTGTAGATACGCGGAGAAGGATAACGGCTGTAGTCAACACCATTCAAGAGGGCATTGCCACGCAGTGAGCCCACCTCAGGATCATAGCCATCATACTTGGTGATGGTGAACAGATTCTGGATATTGCAGTAAATCTTCGCATTTGTCAGGAAGAGATTCTTAATCCACTTTCGGGGGAAGGTGTAAGAGAGGGACACGTTCTGCAGACGGATATAACTGCCATCCTCTACATAAGCATCGCTGACACGATTGTTCTTATTGACTCCACTCTCGGTAGAAAGACGAGGCATGATAGTACTAGTATTTACCACGCGATAGTTACGATAGTCATCGGGACCTTTGGCATCAATCTTCTCCAAACGCGCGTAATCGAGAACTGTTGTCAGCTGGTTGCTGGTAGCACCAGTGATATCGAGGAAACGACGCTGGTAGTTCATGATCTTGTTACCGTATGAGCCACTGAATTGGATGCTCAGGTCAAATCCTTTATAAGAGAAGGTGTTTCCGAATCCCCAGGTAAACTTAGGCTCAGGATTGCCGATGAAGGTCTGGTCGCTGTCATCAATCACACCGTCGTTATTGATGTCTTCATAGATATAGTCACCGATGAATACACCACCCGATGTGGGAGAGGTAGCCATGGAGGCTCCCTTAGGAAGTGCCACAGGCTTTACATTGCCTTCGGCATCACGATAATAGAAATCTTCGGGCTTGTCGAAACGACCAATCACCTTGTAGCCCCAGAACTGTCCGATGGGCTTGCCTACTACGGTATTGGTGACAGTAGCGACATCGGAACCGATCTGCAGGGTCTGTGGCAGACTACCGCTATCGGAATCCAAAGAGAGGACCTTATTGCGGTTGAGGGAGAATACGAAATTAGAACGCCATTGGAAGTTCTTGTTCTCGATATTCACCGTATTCAACGTGATTTCAATACCAGTATTACGCAGCGAACCGATGTTACCCCATGGGTTGGTAGCGGTACCGTAGGCTTCGTTGGAACCTGCTCCTGAACCCAGGAAGGCGGGGAGGTCGAGCATCATCAACAGGTCGTTGGTCTTCTTATAGTACCAGTCGAATACCAAATCGATGCGGCTGTTGAAGAGGGAGAGGTCGAAACCGATGTTGGTAGAATAAGTGGTCTCCCATTTCAGGTCAGGGTTGGCATTATTGGCATTCAGCACACCAACACCCCAAGGAGTAGTATAGTTGGCAAGCATTGCCTGATATGCCCAGTCCTGCACATTCTGGTTACCGGTAGTACCCCAACCTAAACGCAACTTCAGGTTGTTGATGACTTTATTGTCTTTCAGGAAGTTCTCCTGGCTGGCACGCCATGCGAAGGCAGCAGAGGGGAACCAGCCCCAACGATTGCCATCAGCAAACTTGGAAGAACCGTCTCGACGAAGAGTGGCAGTCACCAGATAACGATCGTCGAAATTGTAAAGTACACGACCGAAATAAGAGAACAGCGAGGTGTTGTTCTGATAACCATCAATATTCACATTATTACCTGTGCGCTCACCAGCACGGAGGTCAATGACTGAATTAGAGAGGTAGCCCTGGTTGGAAGCACTCATATTCTCCCAATAGTTATGACTCATTTCCTGTCCAATCATCGCATTGATATTATGCTTCTGGGCAATCGTGCCTGTATAAGTCAGGATATTACGCCATGACCAGTACTTGGAGTCGTTCTTGTACCATGCACCATCGCGCTGAGAACTCTCTTTCACTCCAAATGTATAATCTGGTGTATAGGTCTTGGTCTTGTTCAAGTTATAGTCAACAGAGAGCTCTGTCTTGAAAGACAGACCCTTCATGAAGATGGCCTCCAGATAGGTGTTGATGCGGAAATTAGTACGCTTTGCATAGTTGGTCTTGATTTCTGCAAGGGCAACGGCATTCTCTGGCATCCACTGGTCGTCTGGTCCGTCATAACCTCCTTCTGCGTTACGAACGGCTACCGACGGCTGAGAGCGCAATGCAGTATTGATGATATCCCAGTTTTTCTCCATCTCTTGCTTGGAGTCAGAAAGAGAGAAGGAAATACCACCTTTCAACCATTTCTTCAGCTCTGTATCCACGTTACCACGAATAGTCTGACGCTTGAAACTAGTACTGATGGCAATACCGTTCTGATACAGGTAACCTGCACTGATAGCATAGGTTGTCTTCTCTGAGCCTCCGGTCAGGGAGATACTGTGGTTGGTCATGAAAGCTGTCTTGAACAACTCATCCTGCCAGTCAGTACCAGAACCTAACAACTCTGGACGCAAGAAGGTACCAGAATGCGTCTTAATCTGGGCATCGGCAATGTCATTGTTATGCTCAGCATACTGACGGAGGTTCAACACGTCCAACTTTCTGGGCATCTGCTGCCAGCCAACGTATCCGTCGTAGGTAAGTGTTGCCTCACCTGACTTACCACGCTTGGTGGTAATCATGATGACACCATTACTTGCGCGCGAACCATAAATAGCTGTAGCTGACGCATCCTTCAAAATGTCCATGGTCAAGATGTCGCTGGGGTTGATACCTGCCAACGGGTTGCTGTTTCCATCATCACCACCGTCAGAGTCAATAATAACACCATCAATGACGAAGATAGGCTGTGAGGAGGCGTTCAGAGAGTTGGTACCACGGATACGGATGGTACTTGAACCACCTGGCGTACCTGTGTTTGCCTGTATCTGGACACCAGCAGCACGACCCTGCAGAACCTGGTCAATACTGGTCGATACAGATTTCTCAAAAGCTTTGTTGTCCACCTGGGTGACAGCACCTGTCAGGTCAGACTTCCTCATTGTTCCGTAACCAACGACAACAACTTCGTTCAGAAGCGTCTCGTCTTCCTCAAGAGTAACATCGATTAAACGCTTGCCTCCAACCTTCACTTCCTTGGTCACGTAACCAACGTAGCTAAAGACGAGCGTTGCATTAGACTGTGCCGAGATGGAGTAATTACCGTCAAAATCGGTAACCACACCACCTTGAGCACCTTTCACTTTGACGGTAGCACCGATAATCGGTCCGTCAGCTGCACTTACCGTACCCTTAATAGTAATGTTCTGCGCATGAAGACCAAAAGGTAACATACACATCAGCACCACCAAC
Organism: uncultured Prevotellaceae bacterium; assembly: GCA_900314755.1. Taxonomy (GTDB): domain Bacteria; phylum Bacteroidota; class Bacteroidia; order Bacteroidales; family Bacteroidaceae; genus Prevotella. Next base: position 95,598 of record OMWH01000004.1, read on the forward strand.
CCAAGGGTCCTTTTTAGAACTTTACTTGTGCGATTCATACTTTCTTTTTTTGTTAGTTATGGTGTTAATAGTCTCGAATGTTTTAGAACTTTACGATGCAAAGATAAAAAAAATTTCAATTCATTAAAAAAATTCTTGTTCCATTTTTTTTAATATTTGTTTCATGTTCCCCCAAAAACGAGAAAAAATTCTAAAATTCACGATTCCAACGAAAAAAGGAGGCAGCACTATCTCAGTGCTCCCCCCCATACAAATGAACAAAAAATATCTAATTTACTAACGATAAGCAGGATTCTGATACGCAATTTTCTCTTCATCAGACATCTCCAAACCATCAATCTGACCCTGCGGTATAGGACGCAGATAATAGTTTGCAGGAATGTTACGAGTTACTGTCTGTAACTCACGATCTGTTGCTCCTGTACCAGCAATACGATAGGTGCCAGCCTTCTCTGCCCATGTCTGGGTACGTACCAAATCGAACCAACGGTAACCCTCACCCCAGAACTCACGCATACGCTCATCTAAGATGAAGTCAATGGTGATGGTTGCGGGAGTTGCGGCAACCATAGCAGCACTGTTGTCAACGCTGACAGCAACATTATCATTCTGAGACCACGTCTGTTTACCGGCACGGTCACGAAGCACATTAACTAGATCACGTGCAGACTTAGAACCAGTAGCGCCCTTGACTGCTGCCTCTGCGGCAATCAGATAAAATTCCGAGAACTTGGCGATGTTGAAAGGACGGGGACTACCACCATTAGGAGTACCGAGTCCGCTGCCATTATCCGTGCGGTACATACCTATCTTCCAATTGATTGGATATTTGAAACGGCTGATGTTGTTGACACCAACAACAAAGTCGGCACGACCTGGCAGTTTTCCTGCACCTACACCAGCACCGTCAGCTGACCAGTCGATATTCGCAGCAGTAGCTTCGTCAACGAAACTGAAGTATACCTCACCTGGACCTACCTGCAAGCCATTGGCTCCTTCTACGTAAGTGTCTGCCTTACCAGCTTTGTCGAAATTAGTATGATAACGTAGCGTGAAAGTAGCATCATATCGAGAATCAATAGCTTTAACGGCATCTTCCCATGCACCACCTTCAATGAAGTTGTCCGCAATAGCTGCCATACGGGTCCAAGGACGACCAAGGGCTTGTACTGCCTCACGACTGATGGGATTAATGGACTCACCTGTAGAGCCCTTAGCGGTCAGAAGACCATAGTTCCACGAAGTCATCCAATAGGCGAAATTCTCTGGAGAGTTACCATTTCCCCAACCATAGCCGTTACCACCATTACCATATTTCTCATTCTCATTATGATCGGCATAGAGCATAATTTCTGAATTACGATCATTGGTAGCGACATTGACATCATAGAATGTAGGCTGCAAACCATAAGGACCAGGATTGTTGATGGCAGCCAGTGCCACGTCGTATGCCTGCTGGTAATACCATGCGGCATTATGTCCGTCTGGGTCAGTGCGTTGAGCCTCAGGATAAGTGGGAATGTTCTTGGGATTTTCCAACCACCACGCATAGGTCAGGTAAGCCTTTGAAAGATATAGGCGAGCCAGATTCTTAGAGGCCGAACCTGTGAGACGTGGAGTTTCTGGTAAATTATCTATAGCAGTTAGTAGATCGGGAAAAATGGCTTTTGTATACACCTCTGGAACCGTGTTACGTACAGAAGAGCGGATGGTAGAAGTATTAAACTTTAGTTCACCAGCACCTAAGTCCAGAGGAACACCTCCAAAGGTCTGTACCAATAGGAAATAGTCGAAAGCACGGAAGAAACGAGCCTCTGAGAGCAGCGACTCATCAATACCTGCTGCCTCTCCATTCTCTATAACACCACTTGCGGTATTGATATTAGTAAACGCTTGCCCCCAGAGGACATCGGAACGGCTGCTGGTCGCTGTCAGCGAACCTGCGTCTGTAAAATCTGCATCCTTGAAATTATTGTCTGCAGACTGTGCATAAGTATACTCATCGGTACCAGTCTCACAGATATTGAGATAGTAACCATTTCCATATATATAACGCAGGTGCGCATAAAGTGCGGTAAGACCACCCTCGATACCTTCCTCTGTCGTAAAGAAGGTCGGGTCAAATTGGCTGCGCGGTTGCTCGTCAAGAACGCTTCCGCATGAAGAGCACATCAATAGTGCGGCAAGTAATGCGCAGATAACGACGATTTTATTGAAAAATACTTTCATAATAGTAAGTCTTTAGAATGTTACGTTGATACCAAACAAGAAGTTGCGGGTTGCTGGGGTATTATATCCGATAATCGGCATCATATGCTTTCCCGTATATCCTTCCAGTGTCGTTGCAGTGGTACTGCTATTATTAGCAAGCGTGTTGGTCTCAGGATCAAGACCACACTCGTTGTTATAGGGCGAGAAGAGTACAAATGGATTCTGAACGGTTGCATATAGACGCAAGCGGCTAATGCCTAAGTCTTTCACGAATTTCATATGTTCGAAATTATAACCTAAGGTGATGGCGCGGATTTTCAGATAACCTGCGTTGAAGTAACCCAGTGTTGAACCATACTTGGGGTTATCATTAGAAGTAATACCACCTGGTTTCGGATATTTAGCACCCGTATTCTCTTCTGTCCAATAATCAACATCAAGGTTGCCACGACGACCTGTCAGCATGTTCAGATAGCCATTGGATGAGTGAATGGCACTGATGAGTTTACCACCAATCTGGAATGCACCGATGACATTGAGGTCGAAGTGCTTGTAGCTCACTGTCGTATTGAAACCTCCCATCAGATCAGGCTCCATATCCATTATTTGACGATCATCGGCATTGATCTGGCGAACAGGTTTCCCATCAGCATCGTACTCACCAGTATACTGTACCTTTATCATACCTACGTTACCACCCGGCTCCAAAACGTCGAGGTAAGGATCGCCTTCTTGCCAGATTCCGATATTCTTATAGTCGTAGATGACATCGATAGGATAACCAACGAACCATCGGTTTGCAACATCCTCTTTCTGACCTGAGGCAAGCTCCGTCAACTTATTGCGGTTAGCATAGAGATTGATACCAGCTTCCCAGTTCCAGCCATTCTTATTATCTATGATGATACCGTTCAATGTGAACTCAAAACCTTTATTCTCAGTCTTACCGATATTTCCCGTGAAACTTCCTACACCGGAGGTTGAGGGCATGGAGACATCCAACAGAATATTGTCCGTCTTCTGGGTATAGTACTCGAAAGTACCAGACAAACGACCGTTAAAGAGTGAAAAGTCCAAGCCAAAGTTCCATGTCTTGCTATACTCCCAACCTAGCTCTGGGTTAGGCAGTGAGGATACATAGTAACCTGTAGTATGAGTCGTATTAAAGTTATAGTCACGTGTGGCAAGAGCACCTAAGGTAGAATATGGGCTGATACTCTGGTTAGAGGTCTCACCATAACCGATACGCAATTTCAGGTTATCAATCCACTTAATATTCTCCATGAAACGCTCACGAGCAATATTCCAACCAACAGAGACAGCAGGATAGGTGTGCCACTGATGTCCTTTGGCAAGACGAGAAGAGGCATCAGCACGAATGGCTGCTGAAATCATGTACTTATTGTCGTAGGAATACATTACACGACCCATCCAAGACATCAGACCGCTCTGCCAATAGTCATAGTTGTTGAGATTTTTCTCTCCCAAGGCAGATGCAAGGTTGAAATACTGGAAATAAGCTGCTGGAATTTCTGTGACAGCGGCACCCGTCTGTTCGAATGTCGTCTCTTCAGCAGAGTACATACCAACTACGTTAACATGGTGTTTTTCTGCGAACGTACGATCATAGGTTATCACATTCTCAATAGCCCAGTTACGGGTACTATTCTCCTTTACAGAACCTGAATTACGATAATCTGGATTGGTATTGTTGATACCTACACCGGTATAGACGCCTTCCTTACTTGAGCGATAGTTCAAACCTAGGTTCAGGCGATAGCTCAGACCCTCTACCCAAGGACATTTCACTTCTGCAAATAGCGTATTATAACTTCCAATTCCTTTGTTTTCGTTTAACCAGTTATCCTTATTATCTTCTATCACGTCTTTGGTGAGCACCCATGTCTCATCATTAGGCATGTGAACGGTACGTTTCAAGTTTCCATCCTCATCGTACGGACTTGCCAGTGGACTCATGCTCAGTACGTTATACAGACCGACATTAGAGCCTTTAGAGATACGGTAGCTGTTGTTGGTAGTCAGTCCGAAACGGAACCATTTACCTACCATCTGGTCGAAATTACCACGGATGCTTACACGATCATAGCCCTGTGAGGGAACTACAGCCTCATCGTGATAGTAACCAGCACCGAAACTATAGCTACCACCCTGAGTACCTCCTGATACAGTGATGTCATGGTTGTGGCTTACACCTGTCTTGTAGAACATATCCTGCCAGTCAGTGTTGGTTTTATCACTTTCCTCAAGAGAGTTATCATACTGTCCTGCATATTTACGCATCTTAGCAAACGTAGGTCCATCCATCATTGGATATTTCTTAAAGATGGTCTTGAAACTTACGTAACCATTATAGCTGACTTTTGCAGGTGTACCCATAGCTCCCTTAACAGTAGTAATCATAATGACACCATTGGCACCACGGCTTCCATAAATAGCAGTAGCAGAAGCATCTTTTAGAATATCCATTGACTTGATGTCGCTGGGATTGATATCTGAAAGTTGCCCCATAAATGGAATGCCATCAAGCACGATCAACGGATCGTTAGAAGCACTAAGTGAGCGCTGACCACGGATACGGATTTGCATCTCAGCACCAGGCTGTGAGGATGTCTGAGTCATCAGCACACCGGCAACTCGCCCTTGTAATGCCTGTGCGGCATTAGTAGCAGCAATCTGATTCAGCTTCTCACCATTGATATTAACAACAGAACCTGTGACCGCTTCACGACGTTGGGTACCATAACCAATGACCACTACCTCATTAAGGCTGCGCCCCTCTTGCTCTAATATAATATTAATATGATCGCGCGCGGGAACCTCTTGAGTAACATAACCGACATAAGAGATAACGAGTGTAACACCCGTATTCGCATTGAGATGAAAATTACCGTTAATATCGGTAACAGAACCTGTGTTACTGCCTTTAATCATAACAGTAGCACCAATCAGAGGACCTTCAGAGTCACTGACATTACCAGTGATCTCTTTAGATTGTTGTACAGACATGCTTGTTCGAACATTTTCTGCCTGCACCTGCGGGGAAAACATAAGCCCTACTAGAGCCAAGATCCCCATTGTTAGGGTAGTTTTACTTTTACACATAGTTGAACTTTTAAGGATGTTTTAAGCTCATTAATTAACTATGGTGCAAAGATATAAAGTTTTTTTGTTACAATGGCAAAAAAGTTGTTACCAAAGTATTCATTTATGTTTCATGTTTCAAAAATTATACAATTTTATGTGCAAAATTGTCCACCTTCCACATGAAATTCGTGCATGACGACCCTGATGATCCTGATCGCCATTATGCCTACGGACATATATAATATGTCCGTCCTGATCTATTTTTACCTCATCTACAAAACCAATTCCAATACGCTTCCCATTAAAAGAAAAATTATTTGTAGATTTCTTCTCATTTTGTCCACCTTTCAAGATAAATCCATCCTCCCCCAATGCCACTTCATGCAAGAATTGATACTCATACTCTGAGGCAAAGCTAACCACCACCCCATTGCCTGCCAACAGATATTCATCATTAGTTAGCTTCATCAAGACTGCTCCTCCCTCGGGCCATATAGAACCATCTGTAGCGCGAGAATCCCATGGCAAAGTAAAAAAATGACGACAAGTAATAATCGTTTCACCATCTTTTATAATACGTTCTTTATCTTGCTGATCGAAAAGCAAACCCCATGACTGGGAAATTGGCTTTTTACTATTTGCTTTCATCGATATTAGCTGTCGCATTATATGATAAGCTTGTGTAACGGACTGGGTCTCTTGAATTGATGCTTCATCAATTGCAAAAGGTGAAAATCCAAGAGCATCATGCTCTCCAAAAACATATAGAGCACGCACACCACTATTTTCACAGCAACGACTTTCAGGAATAAAAAGACGATTATTGGGCAATGCATACTGCTTTGCCCATCCCTTAAAACCTGTATCATAAATATCTGGGGCAAGCATCTCTAATTGAGGAGCACCTGCGTGCCACAAGTCAATAAGATGTGCTAGAGGACCTGCAGATGGATATTGTCCAGGTAACCGGCCACGACTATTTAGAGCAGCATTTACATAAAGAGGTATCTGAGTGTATTTTCTTGCTGTCTCACAAAGACCGCCCACATAACGAGCATAGTAATAAGCCATGAAAATCTCATCTGTAAAAATATCATCGCCAAACATTTCTTTCCATGTAATTACTGGTGAAGAGGAAAGGGGGAGAGACAAACGTTGCTTCAACCATGGGTGAAGTTCCTCCTGATGACTTTTAAGATAGTTGACAAGCTCCTTTGGAACCCCTTTTTTGTAGATTTCATCGGCGATTTTTGAGTGGTCACGAGCCGATTCCAGCATACCAATTTCATTCTCTACCTGTATCATACTGACAACATCATGCCCTGTAGCTACAATATGTTTAATCAGCATCTCAAAGGCACAATTGTCAGCTTGAAATACATTTTTAGAAAAACAACTGGCAATCTCTAAGGGTTTCCCCTCTTCTGTGCAGGCACGAGGAAAACGCCTTGTATTTTTTTTAAACCATAATGGTGTATAACATGACATGGAATTTTTCCAAGCACCAAACCACAGAAAAACAATTTTCAGGTCGTTCTCTCGTGCTCTTTGAATTATATGATCAATAAGAGAAAAGTCAAATCTACCTTCCTCTGGTTCTATGAATTCCCAATAAGCCGGCACTAAAACTGTATTTAGCCCCAACACCTTCATACGAGGAATCACCTTGTCGACATCCTCCACGGAAGTCACTGCGGAATTACTCAACTCTCCTCCAAGGATCATTGATCTTTCTTGTGCTTGTAGTCCAAGAACTACAAAACATGCTATGATTAACAATGTAGCTTGTTTCATCTGTTTTTTTATTATGTCCTTGCCAAAAAGTCTCTTTTTCCCTCACCACTATCTCCCACTAACAATTTTTTTAATGTCATTGAGTTTATTGAGTGCCTCCAGAGGAGTGAGATTGTTGACATCTAATCCTAAAATTTCATCACGGACCTGACAAAGAACAGGGTCGTCCAACTGAAAGAAAGAGAGTTGCATACCCTCCCGGCTCTGGGCAATCTCTGCTGTTGGCTTACCTGCCTTACCCACCTGTGCATTGTCTGCCTCTAACTGCTGTAAGATGACATTAGCACGCTTGACAATAGACTTGGGCATACCTGCTATTTCTGCAACATGGATACCGAAGGAATGCTCAGACCCACCCTTTTCCAGTTTACGTAGGAAAATGACTTTTCCGTCGACTTCCTTTACGCTGACATTATAGTTGCGGATACGGCTGAAATGTTTCTCCATCTCGTTTAACTCATGATAGTGGGTGGCGAAGAGTGTACGTGCCTGTGCTTTGGGATGCTCATGGAGATACTCTACTATTGCCCAAGCAATAGAGATACCATCGTATGTACTAGTGCCACGCCCTAACTCGTCAAAGAGTACCAAAGAGTGCGGAGTAACATTATTCAGGATATTCGCCGCCTCCGTCATCTCCACCATGAAGGTGGACTCACCCAAGGAGATATTATCAGAGGCTCCTACACGAGTAAATATCTTATCGACTAATCCAATACGTGCACTCTCAGCAGGAACAAAACTGCCTATCTGTGCCAAGAGGGTTATCAATGCAGTCTGTCGCAGCAATGCTGACTTACCAGCCATATTCGGACCCGTAATAATGATAATCTGCTGATGATCACCGTCCAAAAACACATCATTAGGCACATATCGCTCGTCTAAGGGCAATTGTGTCTCAATAACCGGATGTCGTCCCTGCTTGATGTCAATGATATTGCTCTCATCAATTTGTGGACGGACATAGTGATTCTCTTCTGCCGCCTTCGCTGCAGAGAGGAGACAATCAAGGTGCGCAATAACATTGGCATTAATCTGTATGTCTGAGATATACGTTTGCAGGGCAGTAACCAATTCATTAAATAGCCGTTGCTCCAACGACAATATCTTATCCTCAGCCCCGAGTATTTTCTCCTCATATTCCTTCAGTTCCTGAGTGATATACCGTTCTGCTTGAGCCAGCGTCTGCTTTCTCACCCACTCAGCAGGCACTTTATCCTTATAGGTATTACGCACCTCTAAATAATAACCAAACACATTGTTATAGCCGATTTTCAAAGAGGCAATACCTGTTGCCGCAGTCTCACGCTCCTGAATTTGCATGAGGTAGTCCTTTCCAGAATAAGCGATATGCCGCAGGTCGTCCAGCTCACTATTCACCCCATCACGGATGACCCCACCCTTCTGCACCATCTGAGGTGGGTCATTGGTTATTTCACGCTCAATACGGTCACGGATCTCCTCACAAAGACTCAACTGCTCCCCTACCCTTCGTAACGATCCGTTAGTAGCTTGTAAGCAAGCAGACTTAATAGGTTCAATAGCCTGCAAGGCAACTTTCAACTGTACTACCTCACGAGGTGTCACACGTCCTACGGCAACCTTGGAGATGATGCGCTCCAGATCACCAATACGCTGCAATTGGCTGTCAATACACTGACGGAATTCCGGCTCACGGAAGAAATACTCAACTATATCCAAACGGTCATTGATGGATTTAGTATCTTTCAAAGGGAATACCAGCCAACGACGCAGTAAGCGTCCACCCATAGGAGATACTGTATGATCAATTACATCCAAGAGTGTTTTTCCACCTTCCTGCATCGTACTTACTAACTCAAGGGAACGAACAGTAAACTTATCCAAACGGACGTAACGCTCCTCCTCTATACGAGTCAAAGATGTAATATGGGCTATCTGGGTATGCAGCGTCTGCTCCAAATATTGGAGTATAGCTCCTGCCGCAATGACACCATTTTTCAAATGGTCAACACCAAACCCTTTCAGCGACTTCACATTGAAATGTTTATAGAGTTTCTGATGGGCTGTCTGTTCTGTGAACACCCAATCATCAAGTTCAAAAGTACAATAGCGTATTCCAAAATATTTCTCAAAGTCATGCTTGTGCTCACGATTATAGAGCACCTCTTTAGGTTGGAAGTTACCCATTAATTTCTCCACATAGTCATAGGTACCCTCACCTGTCAGGAACTCACCAGTTGAGATATCAAGAAATGCCACTCCACAAGCATTCTTCCCGAAATGTAAAGCTGCAAGGAAATTATTCTCCTTGTAGTTAAGCACATTATCCTGCATAGCGACACCAGGAGTCACCAATTCCGTAATACCACGCTTGACCAACTTTTTGGTGAGTTTCGGATCCTCCAACTGGTCGCAAATAGCGACACGCTTTCCTGCACGGATCAATTTTGGCAGATAGGTGTCGAGGGCATGATGGGGAAATCCCGCCATCTCGTCGCCCCTCACCCCTGCCCCATTATTACGGCGTGTCAGGGTAATACCTAATATCTGTGCTGCTGTAATAGCATCCTCACAGTATGTCTCATAGAAGTCGCCACAACGAAACAGCAATATAGCCTCAGGATGTTTCGCCTTAAGGTCGAAGAATTGCTTCATCATTGGGGTCAGTTCCTTCTTTGCCATTTTTGTTTCTTTTTATATTTCCGAGTTGCAAAGATACGATTAAGTGAGCAAAATGCCAAAATATATTTGAACATTTTCGAACGTGAGTATCTTAAAAACTTGTTTTAAAGATACGAATAAGTGAGTAAAATGCCAAATTTCTTCGCTTGTTTCTCAAGATATAGTTCATCCCTCACTCCGATATCAGTTATGGGGGTACTCCGATATCTCCTATGGGTCAAGCAAGGCATCCTTTAGGGGGTAAAGGAGATATCCCCAAGACCCTTAGAGATAATCCCCAAGGGTCATGAAGCCCGTACCTTCGACCCACGGAGCCCCGGGCTTCGCAACCCACATGCCGTATTTTGGTAAACATAGTAACTGTGTTGAATGAATATTAAGGGCAAAATCGCCATTCGTTGTCACCCTTGTTACCTCGTTGCCACACGTAACACGCTGATTCTCAAGTAATGTTGCAAGGTGGCAACGGTTGCAAGGGTAAAAAACTTTATGTATGCGCGCGTGCGCGCGAGGAATTCTGATACTCCTATCAAAAAATACGAGTAACTTATCAAACAATACGAGTATCATAATTTTTATTCCGATGCTCGGAATAAACAATACGACTGGCAGATTTTTCATTCCGCCAGTCGTATTTATAAATAGTAGCAATATTTTTGAGCGTTTCGTAAATAATTGCAACCTTGTCAGTATACTCTAACTCCATATTTTAGTATCTGATTCTTGAATACGGGATTCGAGGGGAGGAAAATGGGCAAAAATTGCAAATAAATTTGCATTTTCGCTCACTTAATCGTATCTTTAAAACAAGTTTTTAAGATACTCACGTTCGAAAATGTTCAAATATATTTTGGCATTTTGCTCACTTAATCGTATCTTTGCAGAAAATTAAATGCATATCGATATGGAATACAATTTTAGAGACATTGAACAGAAATGGCAGAAACGATGGGTGGAAATGAAAACCTATCGTGTGACTGAAGACCCGACGAAGAAAAAATTCTACGTGCTGAATATGTTCCCTTACCCCAGCGGTGCTGGTCTGCATGTAGGTCATCCCCTTGGCTATATCGCCTCGGATATCTATGCCCGCTATAAGCGTCAACAGGGATATAACGTACTGAACCCTATGGGCTATGATGCTTATGGACTCCCTGCCGAGCAGTATGCTATACAGACTGGTCAGCATCCAGAGAAGACTACCTTTGAGAATATAGACCGCTATCGCAGTCAGTTGGATAAGATAGGTTTCTCATTTGACTGGGACCGTGAGGTACGTACCTGTGACCCCATCTATTATAAATGGACACAATGGGCTTTCCAGCGTATGTTCAAAAGTTATTATAGTCTCTCATCCCACAAGGCTCAGCCTACCATCAAACTGATAGAGCACTTTGAGTTGATGGGTACGGAGAACTGTAATGCACTCGGTACGGAGGAGCTGCATTTTACAGCTTCTGACTGGGCTGGTTTCACAGAGAAGAAAAAGCAAGAAGTACTAATGAACTACCGTATCGCTTACCTTGCCGACACCATGGTGAACTGGTGTCCGAAACTGGGTACCGTACTTGCCAACGACGAGGTGGTAGATGGTGTCAGCGTACGTGGTGGCTATCCTGTTGTCCAGAAAAAAATGCGTCAGTGGTGTCTTCGTGTATCAGCCTATGCCCAGCGCCTGTTGGACGGACTGGAGGAAATCGACTGGACAGACTCATTGAAAGAGACCCAACGCAACTGGATTGGTCGCTCAGAGGGTACTGAGGTAGAGTTTAAGGTGGCTGACAGCGACAAGCACTTCACCATCTTCACAACCCGTGCCGATACGATGTTTGGTGTGACCTTCATGGTTCTGGCACCAGAGAGTGACCTCGTTGCCGAACTGACTACAGACGTACAGAAGGCTGAGGTGGAGAAATACCTCGACTATGTGAAAAAACGTACAGAGCGTGACCGTCAGATGGATCATAAGGTGACGGGTGTTTTCTCCGGAAGTTATGCCATCAATCCATTCACAGACGAGAAAATACCTATCTGGATTGCTGAGTATGTACTTGCCGGCTATGGTACCGGTGCTATTATGGCAGTTCCTGCCCATGACTCCCGTGACTATGCTTTCGCCAAACACTTCAATCTGCCTATCATCCCACTGATTGAGGGTGCTGATGTATCGGAGGAGAGCTACGATGCCAAAGAAGGTATCATGTGTAACTCCGCATCTGCTAAGTTCAGCCTCAACGGACTGACCGTCAAAGAGGCGATAGCAGCAACAAAGAAATTCGTGACAGAGCAGGGTATAGGACGAGTGAAAGTCAACTACCGTCTGCGTGACGCTATCTTCTCCCGTCAGCGTTACTGGGGTGAGCCATTCCCCGTCTATTATAAGGACGACATGCCTTATATGATACCTAAGGAGTGTCTGCCTCTGGAATTGCCGGAGATTGATGAGTACAAGCCAACAGAAACGGGTGAGCCCCCATTGGGACGAGCCAAGATGTGGGCTTGGGACACTAAGTTTGACAAAGTGGTATCAAAGGATGAGATTGACAATAAGACCGTATTCCCACTGGAACTGAATACCATGCCGGGCTTTGCAGGTTCCAGCGCTTACTATCTGCGCTATATGGATCCGAAGAACGAGAAGGCATTGGTGAATAAGGATATTGACGAGTACTGGCGTAACGTCGACCTCTATGTTGGTGGTACGGAGCATGCCACTGGTCACTTGATTTACTCTCGTTTCTGGAATAAGTTCCTTTATGACTCTGGCTATAGTTGTGAGGACGAGCCTTTTAAGAAACTTGTCAACCAAGGTATGATTCAGGGGCGCTCTAATTTCGTCTATCGAGTAGAGGAGGGTCAGGATAAGGGTAAGTTCGTCAGTTGCGGACTGAAAGACAACTATCAGGTAACACCTATTCATGTGGATGTCAATATCGTTTCTAACGATATCCTCGACATAGAGGCATTCAAAGCTTGGCGTCCTGAATACAATAACGCAGAATTCATCCTGGAGGATGGCAAATATATCTGTGGATGGGCTATTGAGAAGATGTCTAAGTCGATGTTTAACGTCGTCAACCCAGATATGATTGTCGAGAAATATGGTGCCGACACACTGCGTCTATATGAGATGTTCCTAGGTCCTGTGGAGCAGTCAAAACCATGGGATACTAATGGTATTGACGGTTGTCATCGCTTCCTGAAGAAATTCTGGGCATTGTTCTATGGTAATACCCGTGAGAACCCAGACGGCAAATTACTGGTAGATGACGGAGAGCCTACGAAGGAGGCATTGAAAAGTGTTCATAAACTGATTAAGAAGGTTAGTCAAGACATAGAGATATTCTCCTATAATACCAGTATCTCCGCTTTCATGATTTGTGTGAATGAACTCGCACAGATGAAATGTCACAACCGTGAGATGTTGAAGACACTCGTTATCCTCATCGCTCCGTTTGCTCCTCATATTGCCGAGGAACTCTGGGAACAACTGGGAGAGCAGGGTAGTGTCTGCGATTCGAAATGGCCTGCTTGGAATGAGGAGTATCTGGTGGAGAATAGTGTGAAACTGGGTGTCGCCTTCAATGGTAAGACACGCTTTGACATGGAGTTCCCTGCTGATGCCGACAATCAGACCATCCAAGATGCCGTTCTCGCTGACGACCGCTCCAAGAAATATATTGAGGGAGAGATTATGAAGGTTATCATCGTCCCGAAGCGTATGGTGAACATCGTTTTTAAGAAATGACAGAACAACATAAAATGATATGGAGTGAGACCAAGGACTATATGTTTATAGCCCTTGGACTCGCTATTTATACTGTTGCGTTCACAGTATTCCTAATGCCTTACCAGATAGTGGCTGGAGGTGTGACAGGTCTTTCAGCCATCATCTATTATGCCACTGGATTCCATCTGGAAAATACCTATATCATCATTAATGGTATCCTATTGGTAGTGGCACTGAAAATCCTTGGTGTGAAGTTTCTGATGAAAACTATTTTCGCTATCTTCACCCTCTATTTCATGCTGATGTTCGCTCAGGACATCATCCCTAAGCAAGCCAATGGCTTACCCTTTAAACTGATGGGTGAGGGACAGGATTTCATGTCGATGATTATCGGATGCGTTATGACAGGTATCGCTCTTGCTACGGTCTTCTTGCATAATGGTTCTACCGGCGGTACGGATATCATTGCTGCCTCTGTCAACAAATACCATAACGTATCACTGGGCTCCGTACTTATTGCCGCAGACTTCTGCATCATCGGCTCCTGTATGTTCTTCCCACAGTTCGGAACCTATCTGGAACGTGCCCATAAGGTAATGTTCGGTTTCTGCGTAATGGCTATGGAGAACTATGTACTCGACTATGTGATGAATGCCCGCCGACAGTCTGTACAGTTCTTTATCTTTTCCAGCAAATGGCAAGAGATAGCCAATGCCATCGGTACAGAGATGAACCATGGTGTGACGATTCTGGACGGTCATGGATGGTATACGGGTAAGAAGAGCAAAGTACTTTGTATTCTTGCCAAGAAGAATGAAAGTGTCAACATGTTCCGCCTCATCAAAATGATTGACCCCAATGCCTTTGTCAGCCAGTCAAGTGTTATTGGTGTCTATGGTGAGGGATTTGATGAGATGAAAGTTTCGATTAAGCGAGAGAAGAGTCAAGCAAGTTTGAACTCTTCCGAGAAATAGAAACTTCGGCGAAGTCAAGGTTAAAATCAAAGAAGAGAAGAAGAAAAATGAAAATCGTATTCGCAACGAACAACCAACACAAGCTTGACGAAATCAGAAGTATCTTAGGCGATAGATTTGAGGTCGTTTCCTTGAAAGAAATCGGTTGTCATGAGGATATTCCTGAGACTGGTAAGACTTTGGAGGAGAACGCCCTTCAAAAAGCACAATATGTCTATGACCATTACCATGTGAGTTGTTTCGCAGATGATACAGGACTAGAGGTAGACGCACTGCATGGAGCACCAGGTGTCTATTCCGCAAGATACGCTGCCTTGGAGGATCCCAATACCACAGGGCATGATTCTGAGGCTAATATGGCACGTTTGCTGCGTGAATTAGGAAATAATAACAACCGCAAGGCACGATTCCGCACCGTTATTGCGTTTATAGAGAAAAAGGACGTATGTCCTTGTGGCTGTACCAGTATCAAGAAAGTCAGTCAGTTTGAAGGAATCGTCGAGGGTGAGATTATCCGAGAGAAAAGGGGAGGGGAGGGCTTCGGCTATGATCCTATCTTCCAACCGGAAGGCTACGACAAGACATTTGCTGAATTAGGTTCTGATATCAAGAACACTATCAGTCACCGGGCACGAGCCACACAGAAATTAGCAGAGTATTTGAAAACATTGTAGATTATGAAAAAGTTCATCATCCTATTATTGTCCATTCTCCATTGTTCATTCTCAATGGCTCAGATTGGAACATGGAAAGCCTATATGGCATATAGCGATATCCAAGAAATACAAAAGGCTGGTGATGAGCTTTTCGTGATGGCAAGCAATGACCTTTATCAGTATAATCTCAACGACCAGAGTATCTATACTTATGATAAGACCAATGGACTGAATGATACTAATATCAAGCATATCAAATGGTGTCCACAAGCCCAGCGTCTTATTGTCGTTTATGAGAATTCCAACATAGATCTCATAGAAACAGACGGTGATATTATTAACATCAGTGACCTCTACACAAAAGTGATTACTGGTGATAAGACTGTCAGCAGCATCCGTATTGATGGTGTCTATGCCTATCTCATCTGTGGTTTCGGCATCGTGAAAGTCAATATGGAACGAGCAGAGATCAGTGACAGCTATACCCCTAATCATCCAGAATACCCCACAGATTTACCAGATGAAGACAACTCCGATTATGACCAGTATATTGAGACGGTAAAGACTCTTAATCCTGGAGGACCGAAGTATAATCGTAATCTCTTTCTTAAATTCAAATATAACAAATTATATTCATGTCCTGGTATTATGGGAGGCCATTTTGCACCCAATTTCCCTGGTTGCTTGCAAACATGGGATAGTAGTGAATGGACTTACTACCAAGATCAACTGAACACTATCACTGGACATACTTATTTAGATCTAAGTTGTTTTGATATTGATCCTAATGATACATCACATGTTTTTGCTGGGGGAAGAACAGGACTCTATGAGTTTAAAAACGGAAAATTCGTTAAAGAGTATAATTATGACAATAGTCCTCTTAAAACTACAGCTGCTATTAATGGCAATTCTAAAGATTATACTTTCGTCCAGACCCTCATTTTTGATAGCAAGGGGCATCTCTGGTTAATGAATAGTGGTAGTGATGAAGGGTCACTGTTTGAGATAAAAGAAAACGGAGAATGGATTAGCCACCACAAAAGGGAATTTATGAATTCTGGAAAGCGTACATACGATAACATAGTCAATGCCATGATAGACAGCCGTGGCTTATTCTGGTTTTGTAACGACCGCTTTATAGAAGCTTCATTGCTTTGCTACCAACCCACAACAGACGAAGCTGTTGCCTATACTAATTTTGTCAATCAAGATGGCTTAAAAATAGAAAATGTATATGGGGTCACTTGTGTTGCAGAAGATTTAGAAGGAAATATCTGGGTAGGTACAGACAAAGGTTTGTTAATGATAGAAAAAGATGATATAGGGAAAAGTCCTGATGATATGGTATTCACACAAGTAAAAGTTCCTCGTAATGATGGAACAGATTATGCAGACTATCTTTTATCAGGTATTCATATTACCTGTATCACTATTGATAATGACGGGAACAAATGGATTGGTACTAATGGACTTGGAGTCTATACGATTAGCAGAGACAATTTGACAGAGATAAATCATTTTACAACTGAAAACAGTAAGTTGATTTCTAACATTATAGGCTCTATTGCTATTGATGAGAATAATGGTGAGGTATTTATTGGCACAGATGAGGGATTATGCTCGTATATGAGTGGTATTACGAAACCCATTCATGAAATGACAGAAGATAATGTCTATGCTTATCCTAATCCTGTAACATCAGATTATACTGGACTTATCACTATTACAGGTCTGACTTATAATGCAGATGTGAAAATTCTTACCAGTAGTGGGAAATTAGTTGCAGAAGGAAAAAGCAACGGAAGGTTTTTTAAATGGGATGGAAGAGATAAAGACGGAAATAAGGTAGCTAGTGGTGTTTACATGGTAGCAACAGCCACCAGTGATGGAAACAAAGGTGTAGTATGCAAAATAGCCATCGTCAGATAGCCATCATTATCGTAGTAATATTCACATTACTACAACTTATTGTATTGTTGCTATTTAATTATACCCCTTATCCAGATAGCGACGGATACATCTTTCTTGCTGAAGAATGCATTGCAAATCATGATTGGTATCCTATATCTACGAAGTTAAACGACTATCCGTTTTTATGGAATATAGGGGCTATCAATGCTATTGTCATTTCACTTAAATTATTTCATTCTATCATACCTTTACTTGTAGTTTATTGCATTATGAAAGGCTTAACTGCAGGGCTGTTATATCAAGTGACTCTAACCATCATTAATAAGAAAATTGCATTCATTACTTTAATATTATATGTTATTTATCCAGCTAATTATGGTGAAGGCACATCTACACTAAGCGAGTTGCCTTTTATGTTTTTTATCATGCTAGGTATCTATCTCTCATTGGTTAAAAATAAGTCAATAGCAGGAGGTATGATGCTGGCAATAGCCAACTGGTTTAGACCTATGGGTATCGTCTTTCTACTAGCATTACTTCTTTGTTTGTTGTTTAAATGGAGAAAAAGCATAAAATTACTCATAGGTTATGTAGGAATGATAGCTATTATAGGTACAACCACCATGTATCGTACAGGGCTTTTTCTATATCAAGCTAAGACAGGGTGGATGGCTTTGATGGACTATTCATCAAATCATTCTCATGAATCAATGATGGTTCGTGAACGTGCTGATTGGAATGTATGTCAAAAGGACTCCGCCTGGCAATCGCTTTTTATAGACTGGGTAAAAGATCACCCAAAAGAGTATATAGCACAGATGCCAAGTAAACTAGTAAATACCTATGTCTCCGACAATGTCAATATGTGTACGTTCATACCTGATAAACAAGACACTGACTACATGTATGACAAAGTCAGTATGGGAACACTTATCAATAGTTTTCCTCGACTTTCTGCTGTACAATGGCTAACTATATTAAATCTGTTTGTCTATTTCGCATTATTAGTTACTTCTGTAGTAAGTCTATTTTACTTTAGGCGTGACACTTATTTACTGCCTGTCAATGTCATCGTTCTTGGTACTTTGTTGCTCCTCTTTGTCGGACATGGTGAAACTCGTTTCCATATCCTCTTTATGCCTTTCTTTATGATACTCTCATCTATGTTTATAGAAAAATATATAGACTATGAGTAAGGAACAAAGTACTATTATTAAAGGGATTGCCATACTCATGATGCTATGGTACCATCTGTTTGGTATATCAGATCTGGAATCATTATGTACTCCATTATTATACATACATGGAAAATCATTTGCTGCATATATAGCAAATGCATGTTATCCTGTTTCATTCTTTCTCATTTTAAGTGGATATGGCTTGACATACATTTATCATAACAAATTATTAACTGCGAATAGTCAATCTAAAAGACTATTGAAACTTTATATTCACTACTGGGTTGTTCTTTTTGTCTTTGTCAGTATTGGTCACTATATCAACCCCGCTGTCTATCCAAATGACTTATTACATTTTGTGGCAAATATCATAGGTATCAGATGTACCTACAATGGGGAAACATGGTTTTTACTACCTTATGCCGTCATTTCACTTTGTTCCTATTGGATTATCAAATATATCTATTTCTTAAACAACAAGAAGCAGACAATTATAACTCTTAGTATTTATGTTATTGTCTTTCTCTCATTTAGGCATCTAGGAAATAACTTGCCTGATCATCCTATATTAAAAACACTCCTTATACAACCCGTTTATTGGGTTCAGTTGTCTTTTTACTTTTCTCTTGGAATACTTCTCTATCGACTACTTGAAAACGAGCCTATACAGCTAAAAAGTGCTCCTACAACTGTCTATTTTATAGTGTTATGTCTTATTTTTATTATTAAAAGCCAATTCAAAATAACGTTGGCTGATGGTCTTTATGCTTTTGTTTTCATATTCTGTTTCCTACATTTACGAATTAACCATCATATTACTTTTATACTTCATAAACTTGGTCATCGCTCCATGCCCATGTGGATGACTCACACATTTTATAGTGTTTATTTATTTCCTGATTTTATCTATGGTTTTAAATACCCAATATTTATTTTTGTTGTGCTCGTTGCTGTTAGCTATTTAACTGCAATTCCTATCATGTATCTATCGAAAATAATCATAAAAAGAATATCGTTCCTAAAAAACTAGACCTATGAAAAGAATGCTCTTTATTCTATTAATTACTTTTGAATATACAGTTGTTGCTTTTGCTGATGAGTATGATCCTAATAATTTCAGACCTAAAAGTGATGGTATAAAAATTAATGAAACTAATCTTCCCATTGTATTTATTGATACAAAATATGGAGCAGAACAAACAAGAATTATCCATAAAGACTATGCCATAGCAGCCAGAATGAAAATTATCAGTAATGATAATGGTATCAATCATGGTGATACATTAGCATATCCTAACCAAAAAATAGACTATGAGGGATGGATTTCTATCAGATATCGAGGTAATACTTCCTTTTCTGCTTCAAAAAAGAAACCTTTTCAGATTAGAACATTAAAGACTAATGATGTAAATGGAAAAAAGGAAAAAGTAGAAATTATGGGAATGCCAAAAGATAATAAATGGGTGATGCTGGCTCCTTATAATGACCGTAGTCAGATTCGTGACGCACTGATGTTCCAACTGGCTAGACCTTTTTTTGATTATGTTCCTCGAGTACGTCATTGTGAAGTAATACTAGATGGTTATTACTATGGCATCTATGTGATGGCAGAAAAACCTGATAAAGGAAAATATCGTCTTAATCTTGATGATCCTGGTATTGAAGGAGATGAACTGACAGGTGGTTATCAATTAGAAATTGACAGGGACGATGAACCTTATTATTATCGTTCAAAACAAATTCTGAAAGATGAAAATGGAATTCCATATACTTATAATAATAGTATTGTTTTCCAATATAAAAATCCAGAATATGAGGATATGAAACCTGAACAACTACAATATATCCAACAAAAGATAGATTTAATGGAAATGTCATTGGTAAGTGAGGATTTTAAAAATCCAGAAACTGGTTACAGAAAATACCTGGATCCTATTTCTTTCATAGACCAACAGTTATGCCAAGAAGTATCCGGAAATATAGACGGCTATCGATTAAGTACTAATATATATAAGCAACGTGACTCTCAAAATCCATATTTCAAAACAACATTATGGGATTTTAATCTTGCCTTTGGTAATGCTATGCAGATGGGTGGTACCCTTACTGATTATTGGGTATATAAGAATACGTATGTATCATCCTATGATTATAAAGTACCCTTCTGGTGGTCAAGGATGATGGAAGACTCATGGTATGTAGAACAATTAAAGAGTCGTTGGACACAATATAGGGAAGGTTCTTTTAGTAATGAACATATAGAAGCTGCCATCGACTCATTAGTTAATCATCTGAAAGAGAAAGGAGCACTTGAGCGTAATAACCAAACATATGACATGTTTGGTGAAGAATGGGTATGGCCTGTACCAAATTTTGAGACTGTAAATACCTATGAAAAGGAAATAAACAACTTAAAAAGTTGGTTACAAGAACGTATTATCTGGTTAGATAAACAGTTGAATTATACTAATGATATTAATAGTCTAAAAAGAGATGACAATAATAAAAAAATTATTGGTTATTACAATCTTCATGGAATTAGAATACAACGTCCGCCATTCCATGGAGTATACATTATAAGATATCATGATGGAAGCTTTAAAAAGATAACTACGAAATAAGTTGTCGTATTTTTAAAGAAGGGAGATGTAAGAATAATAATTGTTTGATACTAAAAGAACTATGAAGTAATTTCATATCACAAAGAATATCTAGGTAGTATTTGCTATTTTTCCATTCTTTTCTAGATTGACATACTGCTACGGCAAACATATTTGCTATACGATCTTGAATCATATCAGGTAAATATTCATCATATTGATCTTGAGGTATAGCTGACTTCCTATATTCATTCAATTCATAACAATAATCAGCCGTCCATTTAAAAATATTACTGGTATGCTCCTCTCCTTTATTATATACTGATTGATAAATTATTTTTACTGGTTTATCTGTCGAGAATACTAATCGTAACCAAAATATATAATCCTCACCATTAATAATATGACGTGGTAAGTCAAATAAATAGGGTATGACGATAACCTTTCTATATAAGCTACCCCAAGGAACTCCAATTGTCCCTTCACCTCTTACTGCTAAATGTCTGAAATCAGACATTGGAATTACATCTCGATGCTCATTTAGTAAAGAATATCCATTACCTAAAATAATATCTGTATTACTATCTGTCTTCTCATATAAAAGAGCGATTGCTGTTTCTGGTAAAGTATCATCTGAATCTACAAAAGTAATCCATTCCCCATGAGCATTCTCTGCACCTATAGAACGTGCTTTTGATCTTCCTTGATTTGGTTGATGAATAACAAGTATTCTATTATCCTTTATGGCATAGTCATCACAGATATTCCCACTTTTGTCCGAGCTACCATCATCTACTAAAATAATTTCTAAATTAGTAAATGTCTGACTTAATATACTCTGAATACATACAGCTATCGTATCTTCAGAATTATATATAGGGACTATGACACTAACATCTGGCATATTAACTTAATTGGAGCATCCTCTCAATAGGTTTTACTGCTTCTTTTGCTATCTTGGGATCTACCTCAACGGAGGGCCATTCGTACTTTAAAGCGTTGTAAATCTTCAAGAGACTGTTCATCTTCATATACTGACACTCGTTACAACTGCATTCTAAGCCGCTCTCGCTGATTTCTGGAGGCACAGGGATAAATTCCTTGTCCGGACAAGTTCGTTGCATCTCGTGCAGAATACCGGCTTCTGTGGCGACGATAAACTGCTTCTTATCACTCTGCTGTGCATAGTTCAGCATCGTAGCCGTACTTCCTTTCACATCGGCTAAGGCAAGAACAGGACCTTTACACTCCAGATGAGCCATGACGACGGCATCAGGATATTGCTTTTTCAACTCAAGGATCTTCGTAGTTGAGAAACGCTCATGGACATGGCAGCCACCATTCCATAACAGCATTTTCCTGCCAGTCACCTCATTGATGTAGTTACCAAGGTTATAGTCAGGACCAAAAATCAGTTTGGCATCCTTAGGAAGCTGGTCAACAACCTTCTTGGCATTACCACTGGTAACAACCACGTCTGTCAATGCTTTGACTGCAGCAGTGGTATTGACATAGCTGATGACCTGATAACCCGGATGCTCCTCTTTATACTTACGCAGATCTTCCGCATTGCAGGAGTCAGCCAATGAACAACCGGCATTTAGGTCAGGACATAGCACGGTTTTATCTGGAGACAATAGTTTACAGGTCTCTGCCATGAAATGCACACCACACATCACCATCATCTTAGCATCAGTCTCTGCAGCCTTACGTGCCAAAGCAAGAGAGTCGCCAACAAAGTCGGCAATGTCCTGTATGTCACCAATGGTATAATAATGTGCGAGGATAATCGCATCCTTCTCTTTACAAAGACGACGAATCTCTGCTTTCAAGTCTGTACCCTCAGGTGCCGGCTCGTCAATATAGCCCTGTTTGATCCACTCCTTTTTCAACATCATAACATTATTATATTTTTTTTTATTTTTTCTTTTAAAATGAAATGAGTATGTTGATATGCCGTTGATAAGTGCATAACTTTTCAGTTGTTTTCTTGCCAGATAGTTTATTCACTTGTTATCTTCAGTCATTCACATACTTTGTGGATACTTTCTTCTTGATTATTAGTCAGATAAGCAGTTTATCCACAACTTCCGATTTTGGTGCAAAATTACTAAGTTTATATCTTTTTTCATTCTTTTTTAGTGGAAAAGTTGCTAAGAAAGCAGTGATTTATTCTTTTTATACCCAGATGGAGTAGGGGAGAACTGTGGATTATTTCATATTGCACTATTTATCCACACTGTTTTGCACATACTTATCCACACTTATTGTTGATTTAAGAACAGGTTCTCAGCAAACTTATAGATGATAATACCTGCTGTCACGCTGACATTCATAGAGTGCTTGGTACCTAACTGTGGAATCTCCAGGCATCCGTCTGAAGCATCAACGACTTCCTGATGGACTCCTTTTACTTCATTTCCTAAGATGACAGCATATTTCTGTTGCTGTTTTGGAATGAAGGTTTGCAGTTTCGTACTGTGTTCCACTTGTTCTACGGAGTACACGAAATAACCTTCTTTCTTGAGTTCCTCCACGGCTTCAAGGGTTGTCTTGAAATACTTCCACGAGACACTTTCCTCAGCTCCTAATGCTGTCTTGTGTATCTCAGTGGATGGAGGTGTCTGACAGATACCACACAGATAAACTGCAGTGACCCTGAAAGCATCGCAGGTACGGAATACACTGCCGATATTATACATCGAACGGACATCATCCAATACGACGATAAGGGGTAGTTTCTCTGATGCTTTAAACTCATCTATCGTGAGTCGTTGCATCTCTATAGTACGTATTTTTCTCATTAATGTGCCTCCAACCAATTATTACCAAAACCACTGTCTGCCACCAACGGTACTTTCATATCAAAGGCTCCTTGCATCTCTTCCAATACGATGCGTTCTACTTGCTCTTTCTCTTCTGGGTAGACAGAGAAGTTCAATTCGTCATGTACTTGCAGGATCATCTTACTCTTGATACCTTCTTTCTTAAAGCGTTGGAAGATACGTATCATCGCTACTTTGATGATATCGGCTGCTGTACCTTGTATAGGAGCATTGATGGCGTTTCGCTCTGCAAATCCTCGCACAACGCTATTAGCACTGTTGATATCCGGAAGATAACGGCGACGACCGAATAGGGTAGTGACGTACCCTTGTTGACGAGCTATCTCCTTGGATTTCTCCATGTAGTCATGTACCTGTGGGAAGGTGTCGAAGTAGCCGTCTATCAGTTGTTTTGCCTCTGCCCGGTCGATATCCAGACGCTCGGCAAGACCAAAAACGGTGATGCCATAGATAATACCGAAGTTAGCACGCTTTGACTTCGTACGCTCGTCACGTGTCACTTCCTCGATGGGTTTCTTATAGATATTGGCAGCTGTTGCCGCATGGAGATCCTTACCCTCTCGGAACACCTCTATCATATTGTCATCATTACTCAGATGTGCCATCACACGAAGTTCTATCTGACTATAGTCTGCAGAGAAGAACAAACAACCGGGTTCTGGGATAAACGCCTTACGGATTTCCTTACCATCCTCCCCGCGGATAGGGATGTTCTGCAGGTTAGGGTCTGAGGAAGACAGTCGTCCCGTAGCGGTAATCGTCTGGTTAAACGAAGTATGGATATGTCCTGTATGTGGGTTAATCAGTTTGGGTAGTGCATCGATATAAGTACCGATAAGTTTCTTTAACCCTCTGTGTTCCAGAATGTCAGCTACAATCTCGTGTTTGTTCTTGAGTTGTTGCAGTACCTCTTCAGAGGTCACATACTGACCGGTCTTAGTCTTCTTCGCTTTCTCTACGATTTTAAGTTTGTCAAAGAGAATCTCACCTACTTGTTTTGGTGATGCGATATTGAACGGTTGACCGGCGAGTTCATAGATACGTTGCTCAATCTCGTTCATGCGAGAGGTCAGTTGCTTGGAGGTCTCTGCTAACGAGTCAGTATCCAGGCAGACCCCGTTCATCTCCATTTCGGCAAGGACAGGCATCAAAGGCATCTCTATCTCATAAAACAACTTCTCAGCACCATATTTCTTCAGTTCCGGTTCGAGTTTGCTCTTGAGTTGTAGTGTGATATCGGCATCCTCCGCAGCATACTCATAGACATCCTTAGGATCGAGTTCCCGCATCGAACGTTGGTTCTTACCCTTGGGTCCTATCAGTTCATCAATATGGATGGTCTGGTAGTGCAGATAGATCTCTGCCATGTAGTCCATGTTATGACGCAACTCGGGTTGGATGAGATAATGGGCTATCATGGTGTCCCACATTTTTCCTTTTAGCTCAATGCCATAGTTGCGTAATACCTCCAAGTCGTATTTCAGATTCTGACCCACCTTGAGAATTTCCTCACTCTCATAGACGGGCCGGAAGATATCGACTCGCTTCTGGGCTTCTTCCCGATTCTCTGGGATGGGGACATAAAATGCCTCATGCTCCTTCACCGCAAAGCTCAATCCTACCAGTTCTGCGTCAATTGCATTGGTCGAAGTGGTCTCTGTATCTAGACTGAGAATTTTATTTGTAAGAAAAAAGTCACGTAATTTCTTCAAATCTTCTTCATTATCAATGAGTTGATAGTTGTGAGAGGTTGTTTTTAACGTCTCTAGATTTGAAAATTCTGGCTCGTTCGACCCCACGGGCGCAAATTCGGCAAACAAATCGAGTTGTCCGTTAACAGGTTTGGACGTTTTTTCAGACTTTTTAAGAATCTTACCAGCAAGGGTCTTAAACTCTAATTCGTCTAAGAGTTTTCCGAGTTCCTCCTCATTCGGCTCTGAGATTTTCAGTTCGTCGAGATTCAGTTCGATGGGAACATCCGTTTTGATGGTTGCCAAGAATTTCGACATCTTGATATCGTCCACATGTTCTTCCACTTTTGTCTTGAGGGCACCTTTGATCTCCTCCGTATGTTCCAACATATTCTCAATGGTACCAAACTGGTCGATGAGTTTGACGGCAGTCTTCTCTCCCACACCCGGACAACCAGGGAAGTTATCTGCTGAGTCACCCATCAACGCAAGGAGGTCGATGACAGCATGTGTCGAAGGAATACCATATTTTGCTTTCACCTCTTCTATACCCATGGTCTCATAGCCACCTCCATGTCGGGGACGGAAGATAAAGACATGCTCGTTGACCAACTGTCCGTAGTCCTTATCTGGTGTCAGCATATAAGTGGTCACACCTTGAGCCCCTGCTTTCGTGGCAAGGGTACCGATAACATCGTCTGCTTCATATCCGTCAACCTGCAGGATGGGAATATTCCATGCTTTCAACAAGTCTTTGATGATAGGTACCGCTTTTCGGATATCCTCTGGGGTAGCCTCACGTTGTGCTTTGTAAGCAGGGTAGGCATCACTGCGGAAAGTAGGACCATGGGGGTCGAAAGCTACTCCCAAGTGGGTTGGTTGCTCTTTGGTGAGCACTTCTTGCAGGGTATTCACAAATCCCACGATGGCAGAGGTGTTAAGACCTTTCGAGTTAATACGTGGGTTCTTGATGAACGCATAATACGACCGGTAGATGAGTGCATAAGCGTCTAAAAGGAAGAGTTTATCCATAACATTGTTTATTTTCTGCGTAAAATTACTAAAATATTTTTCAAAATCCCGATATTTTCACTATTTTTGTATCAAATTTCAATCATTATGGATTATTTGTCACAGATTAAGAAGCCCATAGAGCAGGAATTAAACGATTTCATCGAGTTGTTTAACGAGTGTTTGTCGCATGAGGACGGTCTACTTTCTCAAGCGTTGTCGCACATCCGGCAGCGTGGTGGTAAGAGGATGCGTCCGATGCTGATCTTGTTAGCTGCGAAGAACTATGGGGGTATCTCAAAGGTGACGCAATATGCTGCCGTGGGTCTGGAGTTGCTGCATACGGCATCGTTGGTGCATGATGATGTGGTGGACGAGAGTGGGGAGCGTCGTGGACAGGCTTCCGTGAATGCGACCTATAATAATAAGGTAGCCGTATTGGTGGGTGACTATATCCTTTCAACGGCATTGTTGAAGGTGTCGAACACAGGTAACCAGCGCATCGTGGAATACCTTGCGGAACTGGGTCGTATATTAGCAGCAGGTGAGATACTGCAACTCTCTAATATCCAGAACCAGGAGTTGAGCGAGGAGGTTTATTACCAGGTTATCAAGCAGAAGACGGCAGCTTTGTTCGAGGCTTGTGCAGCTATCGGTGCTATCTCCGCTGGTGCTTCTGATGAGGAAGTGGAGAAAGCAAGGAAGTTTGGACAGACATTGGGTATCATGTTCCAGATCCGTGATGATATCTTCGACTATTACGACTCAAAAGATATCGGCAAACCTACTGGTAATGACATGACTGAGGGTAAGTTGACACTCCCTGTTATCTATGCGTTGAACAAGGGAGGGTATGAGTCGATGCATACCCTTGCCAAGAAGGTAAAGGCGGGTACCATCAACGCCGATGAGATAGCTGTCTTGGTAGAGTTCACGAAACAGCAGGGGGGTATCGATTATGCGGAACAGCGTATGCAGGAGTTCAGCGAGGTTTGCATGGAATATATCCGCACGAGTGTCAAAGAAAAGGCAATCAAGGATGCCTTGACTGCCTATGTCGACTATGTGATAGAGCGTAAGTATTAGAAGAATTTCGTCTCTTCTCCCGTTATCTCACTTAACAAAAGGTTTGCCAATCGCGATGTTCCCAAACGGAACCACTGGTTGGTGAGCCATTCTTTTCCTAATACTTCCTTGACGATGGTGTAGTAGATCAAGGCATCCATCACACTGTTGAGTCCACCGGCTGGTTTGAAACCGATCTGTATACCTGTCTTGTCGTAGTATTCCTTAATAGCTTGACACATCACATAGGCTGCCTCCGGGGTAGCTGCAGGCTCTAACTTTCCAGTACTTGTCTTGATGTAGTCTGCTCCTGCGTACATGGCGATGATAGCTGCTTTCTTGATGTTTGATGCGGTCTTCAGACAACCGGTCTCCAATATGACTTTCATCTTATGCTCTCCACAGACAGCTTTCAACTCGGCAATCTCGTCGGCAACATCCTCGTAATTACCACTGAGGAACTTACCTACCGGCATGACGATATCTATTTCTGTAGCTCCATCCTTGATGGCAAGTGCCGTCTCTGCTATCTTCACCTCTATCAGAGCCTGTGACGAGGGAAAACTACCTGATACACAGGCTATTTCTACTCCGTCGACTTCCAGGGTCTCTGCTACTGTCTTGGCAAAACAGGGATATACGCAGATGGTGGCGACATGGGGCAGGTCAGGGTAGGTCTCGTCAAACTGGTTGACACGCTCTGTGAAAGCCATCACACTCTCTTCTGAGTCGGTGGTCTTGAGGGTCGTCAACTCGACACTTCCCATGAGGAATTTCTTTACCTCAGGAGTGTCGTTCTCATGTACTTTCTCTGCGATGATCTTGCGGACGGCATTGCGTACTTCCTCGTCGCTGATATTGGTATCGTAAAGGTTCAAAGCCTTCTCATACTTATTCTCTGTCTGTTCCATTTTCTTATAATTTGTCGTTGTTGATATGTCGTGTCTTGTCTCTCTTTGTCTTCTTCTCGATATTCTTCTGGAGTTCCTCTGTGAGGTCAATGCCGGTCTGGTTGGCAAGACAGAGCAGTACCCACAGCACGTCAGCCATCTCGTCTCCCAGGTTGTCTTTCTCTCCTGGTTTAAAGCTCTGGTCACCATATTTTCGTGCGATGACACGAGCTAGTTCTCCCACTTCCTCTGTTAATACTGCCATATTGGTCAGTTCAGAGAAATACCTTACTCCGTATGTCTTAATCCACTGGTCTACAGTGTCTTGTGCCTCCCGTATCGTCATCTTCTTGTCAGCATGTTGAAAAGCAGTAATGCAATAGCGAGCAGGACGATAATAATCGCTTGTTTGTTCTCCCGCTCATATTCTTTCCAATGGAAAGCTCTATACAGGAAAACGACCACCCACAGGAGTATTCCGAAGACGCAAGGCCATACACCGAAATTAGATCCCGATGTCAAGCTGATGATAAAGCCTACAAACATCAGGATGATTCCCGATATCTCTATTTCTCTTAGATATTTCTTCATATTATTCTTTGTTTTTGGTATCCATGCAAATAGTGACGGGACCGTCGTTGAGCAGTTCCACCTTCATGTCAGCACCGAACTCTCCAGTGCCTACGGGTTTGCCGATCGCTGTACTGAGTTTCGAGCAGAACTCGTTATAGAGGGGGATGGAATGCTCGTGGCTTCCAGCTTTAAACCAGCTGGGACGGTTGCCTTTCTTGTAGCTGGCGAAGAGGGTGAATTGACTGACCACTAAAGCCTCTCCACCAATGTCCATGATGGAGCGGTTCATGACATGATTCTCGTCATCGAAAACACGCAGTGCTGCAACCTTCTTGACGAGCCAGTCAACATCCTCGCTGGTATCCTCGTCGCAAACTCCCAGCAGGATCAAAAACCCTTGCTGGATGGCACTATGTACCTCTCCGTCTATCGTCACACTGGCATGCTGTACACGTTGTATTACTATTCTCATGCTGCAAAGGTACGATTAAGTGAGAAGAAAACCAAAAGTTTTTTGGGTTTTCTCGAAAGGGAATACCTTCGACCGCCAGGTCAAAAGGTAAACAAAAACTATGATAATGTTTGTTATTTGACGCTATTTATGATGATATAGCATAGCTGATGAGTTGTAAAGTAGTATTTGCATCATTGTAAATCAATTTGATTTACTCGGTAATTCAATTTGATTTACTTAGTAATTCAATTTGATTTACAATTACACTTGTGCTTGTTTACAACATGACACCTCTTTATTTACAATGATACTCTTGGTATTTTACGAAGACTCGGCTGGATGGAAATGCTCATAGACCACCTTTCCCTTGGAGCTGCCGAGCGTTTGAGTAAGGTCTGGGAGAGTAGCCTCCTTGATGCGTTTGACGCTCTTAAATGCCTTTAAAAGGGCTTCTTTGCCCTTCGGTCCTAACCCCTTGATGTCGTCCAGTTCTGAGTGCAGTGCATGCTTAGACCGCTTGTCACGATGGAAGGTAATGGCGAAGCGGTGTACCTCATCCTGCAGATGGGTCAGTACTCTGAAGAGTTCGGATGTGTCCTTAATACCTACCACCCGTGGTGGGAAACCGTAGAGCAGTTCGTTGGTCCTGTGTCTGTCGTCTTTTGCCAGTCCGGCAATGGGAATATCGAGTCCTAACTCGTCCTGAACGGCTTGTCGGATGACCTCCATCTGTCCTTTTCCACCATCGGCGATGATGAGGTCGGGTAGGGGTTGCTCCTCTTCCATCAGACGGTGGTAGCGCCGATATACCACCTCTTTCATGCTGGCATAATCGTCAGGTCCTACCACGGTCTTGATATTATATTTCCGATAGTCTTGTTTCGAGGGTTTCATCTTCTTGAAGACGACACATGCCGCCACTGCATCGGAACCGGAGATATTGGAGTTGTCGAAACACTCGATCTGGTAGGGCATCTTGGGGAGGTGCAGGAGGTCTTGCAACTCTTTCATCAGGCGAACGGATTTCTGTTCCGGATTAAGCTTCTCGGCTTGTTTCAGACGGTCGAACTTATACTGTTTTCCGTTCATCAGAGAGAGGTCTAAGAGGGTCTTTTTGTCTCCTCTCTGTGGTACTGTAATGGTGACACCCTCCAGGTTGACATCAATTTCCTGGGGCAGGATAATCTCCTTCGCATTGCTGTGGAACCGCTCCCTCATCTCTACAATACCCAATTGGAGGAGTTCCTCGTCTGTCTCGTCGAGTTTTTTCTTATATTCGAAGGTGAAACTCTGGTTGATAGAGCCGTTCGAGACGTGGATATAGTTGATGAAAGCGACCTTCTCATCGTTGGTGATGGTGAGGACATCGACGTTGTTAATGGTGTGACTGACCACCTCGCTTTTCGATACGAACTGGTCGATGAGCAGGTAACGGCGTTTGATTTCCTCGGCTTCCTCGAAGCGTAGCTCCTCTGCCAACTGCAGCATCTCGTCTTTCATCGCCCGCAGCACCTCGCGGGTGTTCCCTTTTAATATCTCACGTGCCTGTCCGATACACTTCTGATAGTCCTCCCAAGACTGTTTTCCAATACATGGTGCCCCACAGTTCTTGATATGATATTCCAAGCAAACTTGGTATTTTTTCTGTTCCACCCCTTCTTGGGTAATGGGGAAGCGGCACGTGCGAGGGTGGTATAGTTTCTTGATGAGTTCGAGGACGGCATGCATGCTGCCCACATGGGAATAGGGACCGTAGTAGGTTCCCCATTTCTTATTAATGGTACGTGTAGGGAAGATGCGGGGCAGGTATTCCTTGGTGACGCAGATACTGGGGTAGGTCTTGCCGTCCTTCAGCAGCACATTGTACCTTGGGTTATACTTCTTGATGAGGGAGTTCTCCAAGAGTAATGCGTCCTCTTCCGTATTCACCACGGTATAGCTGATATCATGTATCTTAGATACCAGCACCTTGGTCTTGAAACGGTCTACCTCGGTGTGGAAATAGGAAGAGACTCTTGCCTTCAAGTTCTTTGCCTTACCCACATAGATGATTGTTCCCTCAGCATCGTAATACTGATAGCTGCCGGGCTTCTCAGGCAGGGCACTCACAATGCTCTTGAGCCTCTTCAGCCTTTCCTCATTCTCTTCCTTTGTCATGCTAAATGTTTCACGTGGAACGTTAAATGACCATCAAGGTAGTAACATCTACTAAGCCTTTGAATTTGTCTCTGCCGTGCAATCCCTCGTCTGTAATCTCTATAATGAAATTCATATAGATGTTTTTGGGGTGGAAGTGTTTCACGAGTTTATAGGTAGCAAGTGCGGTACCTCCAGTCGCTAACAAGTCATCGTGGATCAAAACGACATCATTCTCATCGATAGAGTCGATGTGCATCTCTACGATGTCCACTCCATACTCCTTGGTGAATGACTCTTTAATGACGGTAGCGGGCAGCTTTCCAGGTTTTCTTGCCAGTACTACACCTGCACCCATCTTTGCAGCTAATGCGGCAGCCATGACGAAACCTCGTGATTCCACCCCGACAATCTTGGTGATACCTTTGTCTTTGTACAGCTCGTACATTTCGTCTAGCATAATCTTCATGCACTCTGCATCTTTGTAGAGGGTAGTGACGTCTCTGAAATTGATTCCTTTCTTCGGAAAATCTGGTATGCAACGCAGATGCTCCATCAATGTTTTGTTGTTCATAATCAATTGGTTTATTCGTTATTGTTACTTATGTTTCATGCTTTAATGTTTCACGTGGAACGTTATCTTCCCATCAGTACCAGCATCACGTTGATATCACTGGGTGATACTCCTGGTATTCTACTTGCTTGTGCCAATGTCTCCGGGTCGATGGCGGTGAGTTTCTGTCGTGCCTCCGTGCTGAGCTGCTGCATTTCGTTATAGTTGAAGCGCCCTTTGATTTTGATATTCTCCAAGCGGTGCATCTTGTCAGCAACGATACGTTCCCGTTCGATATATCCTTTATACTTGATGTGTACCTCTGCAGCTTCTGCTATTTCATCCTTGCGTTGGGATGGACGATTCAGGATTTCCTTGAGTTCAGGAATCACCTCCTGCAGTTTCTCAAAGTTCAACTCTGGTCGTGCGATGAGGTCTTCGAGTTTACAGCCATAGACGAGTGGGGTAGAGCCGAGCGCTTCCAGTGCACCGTTGATGTTCTTCGGTTTGATGGGGAACGTCTTGCAGAATTGCTCGATTTCTTCGATATGTTTCTTCTTCTCTATCCACCAGTCGTATCGGTCTCTTTTAGCGATTCCTAATTCGTAGGCTTTCTCGGTCAGTCGTGCGTCCGCATCGTCTTGTCTTAGCAGGATGCGATATTCCGCACGGGAGGTAAACATACGATAGGGCTCGTCCACTCCTTTCGTCACCAGGTCGTCAATCAGCACTCCGATATATGCCTCATCCCTGTGAAGCACAAAGGTCTTGTTCGTTGTGACCGTGTTGCAACCATTGCTCCCTGCATAGAGTGCCGCATTGATACCTGCCACAGTTCCTTGTCCTCCCGCTTCCTCATAGCCGGTGGTACCATTTACCTGTCCTGCCATGAACAGTCCACTAATGATTTTCGATTCCAACGAGTGTTTGAGTTGGGTGGGATCGAAGAAATCATACTCGATGGCATAGCCGGGACGGTATACTTTCAAGTCTCTGAAAGCAGGGATATGTCTCAGGGCTGCAATCTGCACATCCATCGGCAATGAGGATGAGAAACCATTTAGGTATAGCTCGTTAGTATCTGTACCCTCTGGTTCGAGGAACAACGGGTGTTGCTCACGGTCAGGGAAGGTGACAAGTTTCGTCTCTATCGAAGGACAATAGCGTGGACCGATAGACTGTATCTGCCCGTTATAGAGTGGGGAGTCGTTCAGTCCGGAACGCAAGGTCTCATGTACTTTCGCATTGGTGTTACAGGTCCAGCAGGTCAGTTGGGGTAATGGACGAGCCTCGCTCATATAAGAGAACTGATGGAAGTCATGCTCCCCCTCCTGTATCTCCAAATCCTCGAAGTGAACGGAGCGTTTGTCGATGCGCACAGGGGTTCCGGTCTTCATACGCTCTGAGCGTACCCCATGACGGGTAATACTCTCGGTGAAATGGGGCACTGCCGGCTCGGCAATACGACCACCGGGTACCATTTTCCGTCCTATGTGCATCAAGCCGTTGAGGAAAGTTCCTGCCGTCACGATAACAGCTTTGGCACGCAGCTCCACGCCCCAGATGGTCTTCACTCCTACCACCTGCTTCGTCTGTTGCTGTGCCACCGTAACAGACTCCACCAGCAACTCATCAGCCTGGTCTTGCCAGATATCGAGGTTGTCGGTATGGTCCAGGACACGACGCCATTCCCAGATAAACTTCCCACGGTCACATTGGGCACGAGGGCTCCACATGGCAGGTCCTTTACTGCGGTTAAGCATTCGGAACTGGATGGCTGTCGCATCCGTCACGAGACCCATCTGTCCTCCAAGAGCGTCAATCTCCCGCACAATCTGTCCTTTGGCAATACCACCTACGGCAGGGTTGCACGACATCTGCGCGATCTTGTTCATATCCATCGTTACCAGACAGGTCTTTGCTCCCATGTTTGCCGAGGCACAAGCAGCTTCGCAGCCAGCATGACCACCTCCGATAACCAATACGTCATAATTCATTATCATGCTGACAAAGGTAGTGCAAATCGAACGAAAATGCAAATTTATTTGCAATTTTTCTTATTCATCACCCAAGAAAGAACAGGCTGACACCTATTACTGAGATGACAGCACCGAGGACGGTACGCCATGTGATGGGTTGACGGAACAACCAGTACGAGGGCAGGATGATGATAATAGGTGTCAGTGCCATGAGGGTAGAGGCAATACCCGCATTGGTATATTGTACCGCCATCAGCGAGAAGCCGACACCCACAAAAGGACCGAAGATGGTCGTTGCTGTTGCCACCATGATACCCTTACGGTCATGGATGGCATCACGAAGAGGTTGCAGCCCTTCTTTGAAATAGAGTAATATCGTGAATCCTATGATACCCGCTATACAACGAAGGAAATTAGCACTGAACGGAATCAGCCATGCGGGCATCTGCGTGCTGTCATAATGGTCCATGCCTATCTTGCTTAGCACCAGTCCCACACCCTGGCAGACGGCAGCACCAATGGCAAAGAGTACACCACTCAAAGGCAGTTTCAGGGATACACGATGGTGTTCCCCTCTTCCCAAGACAGATATGCTGATACCTGCCAGGGTGATGAGCATGGCAAAGATACTCATGAGTGACATCTGTTGTCCAAGAGTGATCCAAGCCATGAAGGCAGCGGCAAGGGGAGCCAGTGTCATGAACAACTGACCATACCGCGAGCCGATGATGATGTAACATTGGAACAGGCAGAAGTCACCTATGACATAGCCTACCAGTCCGGAAAGTAACATCCAGCCGCATGCTGCTGTCGAGATTCCTGTAGGGAAGGGAGTGCCGATAACGACCCAAAAGAGCACTACAGAAAACAGTAATGCCAATGCCATGCGCAGCACGTTGAGCGTCAGGTTCCCCAACCGTTTGCTGCCCAACTCACTCAACAAGGCGGTAGCGGTCCATGAGAATGCCACGCCGATAGAGATTAATTCACCAAGGTAAGCCATTCGAGGGTGCAAAGATACAGTATATTTTGTATAAATAATCCATTTTCTAACGAAAACGTTTGCGGGATTCATAATTTTATAGTAATTTTGTAGCCTAAATGTACGTGTACATACTTATTAATGGGTAATTAATATTAATTTAATACTATAGTTTTTATGTGGTTAATCAATTCATCAATTGGTCGTAAGGTTGTAATGTCCGTAACGGGTATTGCGCTGATTCTGTTCTTGACGTTCCATTGCGCCATGAACATTGTCGCACTTTTCTCCGGCAAGGCTTACAACATGATTTGTGAACTGCTGGGTGCCAACTGGTATGCTGTTGTGGCTACACTGGGACTGGCTGCCTTGGCTGTTATTCACATCGTTTTCGCATTCATCCTGACAGCGCAGAACCGTACTGCTCGTGGACAGGAGCGTTATGCAGTGACAGAGAAACCTGAAAAGGTTGAGTGGGCATCACAGAACATGCTCGTGCTGGGTATCATTATCCTGCTGGGTCTGTTGCTCCACCTGTTCAATTTCTGGTACAACATGATGTTTGCTGAGATTGTCGGCTTCACGAGTGGTCATCTGCCCTCCGATGGTTTCGCATTCATCATTGACACATTCGGCAACCCCGTCTATGTGGTGCTCTATGTCATCTGGATCTGTGCTATCTGGTTCCATCTTACCCACGGTTTCTGGTCTGCCATGCAGACACTGGGTATCAGTGGTAAGATCTGGTTCAACCGCTGGCGTGTCATCGGCTTCATTTATGTGACGCTGCTGATGCTTGGTTTCCTCGTAGTTATTCTGGCTTTCGCCTTCAAGTGCGCTCCCAGCCTTTGTTGCTATGCAGGTTAATTGTTAAACCTTAAATTACTTTGAAAAGTTATGGCAAAAGTATTAGATTCTAAGATTCCCGCAGGTCCAGTACCTGAGAAATGGAAGGAATATAAGGCTCATCAGCGTCTCGTGAATCCTAAGAACAAGCTGAAGCTCGACGTGATTGTCGTAGGTACTGGTCTTGCCGGTGCATCAGCTGCTGCTTCATTAGGTGAGATGGGCTTCAATGTGATTAACCTGTGTATCCAGGACTCTCCCCGTCGTGCGCACTCTATCGCTGCACAGGGTGGTATCAACGCCGCCAAGTGTTATCAGAACGATGGTGACTCTGTCTATCGTCTGTTCTACGACACCGTAAAGGGTGGTGACTACCGTGCTCGTGAGGCTAACGTATATCGTCTTGCCGAGGTCAGCAACAATATCATCGACCAGTGTGTGGCTCAGGGTGTTCCCTTTGCCCGTGAGTATGGTGGTATGCTTGCCAACCGCTCATTCGGTGGTGCTCAGGTAAGCCGTACATTCTATGCCAAGGGTCAGACCGGCCAGCAGCTCCTTTTGGGTGCTTACTCTTCTCTCTCTTGTCAGGTGAAGGCTGGTAAAGTAAAACTCTACACTCGTTATGAGATGGAGGACGTGGTTATCGTTGACGGTCGTGCCCGTGGCATCATCGCCAAGAACCTCGTTACCGGTGAGCTGGAGCGTTTCAGTGCCAATGCCGTTGTCATCGCCACTGGTGGTTATGGAAACACTTACTTCCTCTCTACCAATGCCATGGGTTGTAACTGCACCGCTGCCGTTCAGTGCTATCGTAAGGGGGCTTACTTTGCTAATCCCTCTTATGTTCAGATTCACCCCACCTGTATCCCCGTTCATGGCGACAAGCAGTCTAAGCTGACGCTGATGTCTGAGTCACTGCGTAACGACGGTCGTATCTGGGTTCCTACAGGCTGGTACCAAGCAGGGTTGGGAGATTCCCGAGGAGGACCGCGACTACTACTTGGAGCGCCGTTATCCTGCATTCGGTAACCTCGTTCCCCGTGACGTTGCTTCGCGTGCTGCCAAGGAGCGTTGCGACAAGGGCTTTGGTGTCAATAACACTGGTCTTGCTGTGTTCCTCGACTTCTCTGAGTCTATCAACCGCCTCGGCCTCGATGTTATCATGCAGCGTTATGGTAACCTCTTCGAGATGTACGAGGAGATCACTGACGTGTTCCCTGGCGATGTTGCCAATGAGATCAATGGTGTGAAGTATTATAAGCCCATGATGATCTATCCTGCTATCCACTACACCATGGGTGGTATCTGGGTAGACTATGAGCTGCAGACCACCATTCCTGGTCTGTTCGCTATCGGTGAGTGTAACTTCTCTGACCACGGTGCTAACCGTCTGGGTGCTTCTGCACTGATGCAGGGTCTTGCCGATGGTTACTTCCAGACCGTCCTGAGTTCGACGAGGCAGAAAAGGGTGTTGCCGCAGAGATTGACCGTCTGATGAATATCAAGGGTAAGCGTTCTGTTGACTCTATCCATAAGGAGCTCGGCCACATCATGTGGGAGTATGTTGGTATGGGTCGCACCGCTGAGGGTCTGAAGACAGGTCTGAAGAAGATGCACGAGCTGGAGAAGGAATTCGACACCAACCTGTTCGTTCCTGGAACGAAGGAGGGTCTGAATGTGGAGCTCGACAAGGCTATCCACCTGCGTGACTTCTTCACCATGGGTCAGCTCGTCGCTTTCGATGCTCTCTCTCGTAACGAGTCTTGTGGTGGTCACTTCCGCGAGGAGTACCAGACAGAGGAAGGCGAGGCCAAGCGCGACGACGAGAACTACTTCTATGTAGGCTGCTGGGAGTATAAAGGCAAGGGCAACGAGCCTGAGTTGATCAAGGAGCCACTGGAGTATGAGGCTATTAAGGTACAGACACGTAACTATAAAAACTAAGAAATTATGGCTAAGAATATAAGCTTTACAATAAAGTTCTGGCGTCAGAATGGTCCGAAAGACGCGGGTCACTTCGATAGCTACGATATGAAGGATATTCCCGATGATACCTCTTTCCTGGAGATGTTGGATATCCTGAACGAGAACCTGATCAACGAGGGCAAGGAACCTTTCGTCTTCGATCACGACTGCCGCGAGGGTATCTGCGGTATGTGCTCTCTGTATATCAACGGTACACCTCATGGCAAGACAGAGCGTGGTGCTACCACCTGTCAGCTCTACATGCGCCGCTTCAACGATGGTGACGTGATTACTGTTGAGCCTTGGCGCTCCGCAGCCTTCCCAGTGATCAAGGACTGTATGGTTGACCGTAACGCCTTCGATAAGATTATCCAGGCTGGTGGCTATACCACTATCCGTACCGGTCAGGCTCAGGATGCCAACGCCATCCTTATTCCTAAGGAGGATGCTGACGAGGCAATGGACTGCGCTTCCTGCATCGGCTGCGGTGCTTGCGTCGCTGCTTGTAAGAACGGCTCTGCCATGCTCTTTGTATCCAGCAAGGTATCTCAGCTCGCCCTGCTTCCTCAGGGTCGCGTAGAGGCTGCCCGCCGTGTGAAGAACATGATTGCCAAGATGGATGAGCTGGGCCTCAACCGCGAGATGCTGAAGGCCAAGATTGCCGACTAAGGAAGTTCACCTTACTTATAATAAAGAGAGCGCCGCAGAAATACTTCTGTGGCGCTCTTTTTGCTGGAAAACAAGCAAGGGGTGTTAATGCAAACCCCTTTACTCTTCCTTCACGTTGCCTACGATGTCGTCGATGGTGGCAACGGTGTGGCCGTCACGATGACGGAAGAGGTTGAGGATGTCGCGGACGGTCTTTTCCTCTTCTACCTGCTCGTCAATGAACTGGTCGATGAAGTTGATGGAGGCGCGGTCGTGCTCGGCATCAGCCACATCAGCCAGTTCGTTAATCTTCTCTGTCACCCACATCTCGTGCTTCAGCGTGCGCTCGAAAATGTCCTTAGGGTCATTGAAGTCGTTCTCAGGAGCATCGATAGCCGTTACCTTGGCCTCGCCACCACGGTTCAGTACGAAGTCGGCCATCTTCAGGGCGTGCTCCTTCTCTTCGTTCGAGTGGTCAAACATCCAGTTGGCAAAACCTTTCCAGCCCTCCTTGCGGAACCAGAAGGCCATCTCGAGATAGAGGTTTGATGAATACAGCTCAGCTGTGATTTGTGCGTTAAACGCATCTTGCATCTTTTTTGAAATGTTCATTGTCTTTTTCCTTTCTATTTAAAGTTGAAATGTTTTTAGATTGTGTTTATGCTGCAAAAGTACAACATTTTCTTGACTTCCCCTTTTTCTTTCAGAATTATTTGCTATATTTGCAGTCGGAAACTTATTGTTGAACCCTTTAAAACGATTTTGCCGATGACATAGAAACAGAACGAAAGAACGCTACAGGCCGTCGGTGTTTGAGGATCAGCCCCACGCGGCCACAGAGAATTTACAAACAAAATATTAACTTACAGATCAGCGTTTCTGTTCGTACTTATACATAGATATTGAGCTTTCAGCTCTTGTCTCTCTCCAACTTGAAACCGCCAACATTCAGCTACGGAGAGCAAGCAGTTCGGAAAGTTCACGTCCCTTAGGGCGTGAACTGTTCTTGCTTGTTTCGTAGCGTGGTTACTTGGCGGTACCGAAGTTGGAGAATAAGCATCGAATAGTTCCGCCTTTTTTTATTTGGACAGAAATATAACACTTTTAAAATTTAAAAACAATGAAAACGAAGAATTATTTTAAATTGTTTGCCATGATGATAATGGCATTAGTGTGTATGAACTTTGCTTCTTGTGGAGGCAGCGATGATGGTGATAATAACGGAAATGGTGGTGATAACAATTCGATTGTTGGTACATGGCGATACAATTTCATGAGCAACGATTCAAGCCGCGGTATGGTGTATAACCTAATCAATTTTAACAGCAACCAAACTGGCTATCTGATAGAAGAAGTGGGCTACGGGAGTGACAAACCGGAATCGTTCATTTGGAAAACAAGTGGCAACACGCTGTCTGTCACGTTTGGAAATGGTAGTACACAAACATTTACCTTCACTTTTGTTGACAACAACACTGTGATGCTAAGCAATGATAACCAAACTATAACTGCCTACAGACAATAACAAAAACTGAGACAACACGTGAGTGTTGAAAATCACTAGCTAAAAAAACGGGACGCATTCTAATCTGACAATTTATAAAAGAATGGCGTCCTGTTTTTTTTTTATATGCTGACGTTACTTGCGGAGCCAGAACTTGTGGGAGCCGGCACCACTGGACTTGAGGCCTGAGGAGGATGCTGACGAGGCAATGGACTGCGCTTCCTGCATCGGCTGCGGTGCTTGCGTCGCTGCTTGTAAGAACGGCTCTGCCATGCTCTTCGTATCCAGCAAGGTATCTCAGCTCGCCCTGCTTCCTCAGGGTCGCGTAGAGGCTGCCCGCCGTGTGAAGAACATGATTGCCAAGATGGATGAGCTGGGCGATCAAGGCTAAGATGGCTGACTAATCCACCTTATTAATATAATAAAGGCACCACAGGCTCAAAACCTGTGGTGCTTTTTGTTGTTTCAGAATTATTTCGTACTTTTGCATCGTCACCTGAACAAAAGGGATATGAATCATCAAGATAAAATCACAGAACAGCAGTCACGCTTCGACCATCTGGAACAGATGTCCGTGGCGGAATTACTACGGCATATCAATGAGGAGGACGCATTGGTGGCTGAGGCTGTGCAGAGGGCTATCCCACAGATAGAGGCATTGGTGGAAGCCATCGAGCCAAGACTTAAACGGGGTGGACGACTCTTTTATGTGGGTGCCGGAACCAGTGGGCGGCTTGGCGTGCTGGATGCCAGCGAACTGCCTCCTACATTCGGTGTTCCTGCCGATTGGGTCATTGGCATCATTGCTGGTGGTGACGAGGCTCTGCGACATGCGGTGGAGAAGGCTGAGGATGACTCTAAAAAGGGGTGGCAGGACATTCTTTCGTATCAGCCTACGGCAGATGATACCGTCATCGGTATCGCGGCATCAGGTACTACTCCCTATGTGGTGGGAGCGGTCAAAGCGTCCAGGAAACAAGGGCTGTTAACGGGTTGTATCACCAGTAATCCCCATACACCTTTGGCAGAGGCAGTGGAATTCCCTGTCGAGACCATCGTAGGTCCTGAGTTCGTAACGGGCTCCAGCAGGATGAAAAGTGGTACGGCGCAGAAGATGGTGCTGAACATGATATCCACCTCTCTGATGATTCGTTTAGGACGTGTCAAAGGCAACAGGATGGTGAAGATGCAACTGACCAATGCCAAACTGGTGGACCGTGGTACCCGGATGATTCAGGAGTCACTGGGCATCCCCTATGATGAAGCCGAACACTATCTGTTGGAGGAGGGTAGTGTCGATCGGGTGCTCAAGCGGAAACTTACCAGCCGTTAGCATCCATCTTAAAATCAGACAATACCATAGTGGCGGAGGGCATTGAGAACACCGTCATCATCGACAGAGGTGGTGACATAGTCTGCCTGGTGTTTTAACTCGTCGATGGCATTTCCCATGGCGATGCCGATACCTGCCTGCAGAATCATGGATGTGTCATTGCCACCATCACCAAAAGCAATCGTCTGGCTGATATCGAGACCGTCGTGACGGGCAATGGCGACAATACCCTTTCCTTTATCTGCCCCGTTTGCCGTGATATCCGTAAACTCAGGATGCCAACGACCCGAGATGCATTGGGGTAAGCGTGCCATCAGTTGCTGCTCATAATCAGCAGGGAAGAAGGGGGTCAGTTGCAGGATATCCTGCTTCAGGACCTCTTCCAAAGGAGAAGCCTTGTCCAGATTCTTGACGGCAAGCATTTGCTGGAAGATACGGTCCACATCACCTGTGGGGTCAAGGACGGCAACGTCTTTCTTGCCGACAACGATGAGGCTATATCCCTTAGCTTTCGAATCCTCAACGACGGTCATCACGTCACTCTTGGGAATGGGCTGGCAGGTCACAAACTCGTCACCGACGAAACACAAGGCTCCATTCGTCGTGATATATCCGTCAATGAGGTGTTCGATGGCACCAAGGTTCGTAAGGATAATCGGTGGTCGACCTGTAGCGATATACACGTGGTGTCCGTTAGCCTTTGCCTGTGTCAGTGCAAGGATGGTAGACGGCGGTATCTCATGTGTCTTGAAACTAACCAGCGTACCATCGATATCGAAGAAAAGGGCATATCTTTTGCTCATACAAAGTGACTATTAAAATTGTTGCAAAGATACGACTTTTTCTCCAAATGATGGCATGTTCCCATCAAGTTTTGGAGTATACTCCACTGTCTAACCTAAATCCCCCAACCCCACGGAGCCCGCACCTTTCTCCCTTTGAAGGCGGCACCTTCCTGTGCAGCTACGGCCAGCGTGAAACAGGCGAAAATGATTGCTAATAATAGTTTCTTCATATATTCATCAATGTTAGTGTTATTCCTGACAGAAGGTGATGCGGCCAGTCTTGTCCATGAAGCCGCGCTTCATCTCGTATTTCCCTTTGCCATAGACCACTGCCAAACCCTCAGAGTATCTGATGTCGTCGCCTGTGTAAGTGATTTCATTATTCACCTTGAAAAGGCGCTTGCCAGTCTTGTCGATGATATAGCAGGAGTCAACCTTCTGAGTCTGGGCCACGCCGTCCGTGAACTTGCGTCCCCACCAGCCGTCGGGCAGTTCGATAACCATCTTTCCGTCATGGTCTATATAGCCGCTTCGGGCATTTTCACCTGTAGTCTTGACGGCAGCCAGACCTTCGCTGAAATCACCACCATAACTGAAAACGCCCTCAAAAGCCAGCTTGCCAGTCTTGTCGATATAGCTGACCCACTCATGCGAACCATCGACGACAACAGCACAAAGTCCCTCATGGAAATCGTTGCCGTCACTCTCTGCCATCGTGTCATACTGATAGGGAATAGCCAGTTCGCCTTTGGTGTTGATATACCCCACTTCTCCACTCTCGTTCACGACAATAGCCATGCCATCGCTGAAATCATGGGCAAAATGGAACTTAAAGGGAATGACAACATTACCCTTGCTATCTTTATAGCCATATTTTCCATCTTTATATTCACAGGTCAGCCTGTCAGGATCCTCCTCCACCTTTGGTTCCTCCACAATGTTACCATGCAGGTCAATATAAAAGTTCTTACCATCCTTCTTAACCCTTGCCACACCATGACTGAAATTCTCCAAATACTCACAACCTTCAATAGCTTTGGCAATGGCTTCAAAGTCATAGGGGTTCTCTATTACAACGGCAGCAGAATCCGTCACCGTCGAGTCCGCGATGACAGCGTCGGTACTATCCGTCTGTGCTTTCTTGCCTCCGCAAGCCATAAGCATCATCAACGAGGAAATCATCAAAACACTTCTTCTCATAACATTTTGGCTTATAGTTTATTATTCTCTTTCCTTTTCTCCTACCCTGCGAAGAAACTTTCCATCGAGGGAATAGGCCTTGTTAACGGAATAGCGGCCGTCATCGTCGTAACCATAGGAAGCTGCCACGATTTCTTTCTTTTCCCAGTCAAGACTCATCACGCCCTCAGTAGAAGGCAGTTGTATAGCCGTACCTTGATAAGGATCGATGATGTAGGTCCAGATATTGCGCCCGTCGGGACAGCCTTCAACAATCACCTTGCTCACATCGCCTGGGGCTATCATGGCCTTATCGGCAGCTGCAATCTGAGTGAGAGCGACACTAACACCATCGGCATCCTTGCCACTCATCTTATTCCACTGAGGTTCTGCCATGGGATTAGTGACGCAGACCTTGATGACCGTACCAGAACGCTCGTTGGCAAGCCAAACGGATCTCACATCATCCATCTCGCCCTCACCGCTTGCAGGCTTATCCACATTGACATATACGGCATACTGGAAATGAGCATTTTCCTGACGCACAGCCGTCTTCGGCATTTCACTGATGTCAAGCAAATCAACTTCCACGCTGTCCTTGCTTCCCGCAAAAGCTTGTGTTGGCATAAATACCGCCATAACAAGCATAACTACTATTACGATTGTCATCTTTTTCATATCTCCTGTCAAATTACAATTATTCTCCTTAGAAGCCTAAGAACTCTTTGATGCGAGGATCGCGTTCGAGATCGGTCCTGCCTACGTAGAAAGAGCCGGGGGTTGCCAAATCGAGATACTTGTCAATAA
Organism: uncultured Prevotellaceae bacterium; assembly: GCA_900314755.1. GTDB lineage: Bacteria > Bacteroidota > Bacteroidia > Bacteroidales > Bacteroidaceae > Prevotella. The sequence continues at coordinate 139,671 of OMWH01000004.1, forward strand.
ACTCTTCCCAACTCAGCTTGAAATAGGAAGCAGGAATAAAGACCGTCTTTGACCCGCCTGCCGAACGATTGCCAGCCGTTACATAAACCGAATAACCGCCCTTCTCATGCTTCTGAATCTGATAGCACTCCAGAAACCAGTCGCCGCTGCATCGGTTGGAGGCTTCCACATCGATGCGTTCCTTCACGGGATTGGCTTTTTCCAGTTCCCAGTCATGGTCGTTGGCCAACCGACGGATAAACTCTTCACAGTCCACATTGAGAATTTCTGGACTACAAAACGAGCAATACCTGACATATTGATAGTCATCGCCCACTTTCTCGATACCGAAATTGGTATGCTCAGCTATCATGTCCCTTGTTGCCCAGGGAAAGTCAGCCTTCAAACGCCTTGTCGATATAGGCATTCAAGTCATAGCCGTATGGAAACTTCTCGTTCATAACATTTTGGTTTATAGTTTTATACCGCTGCAAATTTAGGAAAAAATTGCAAGAAAAGCAAGAAGAATGTGAAATAATGCATCTTTTTTCATTTCTATTTCGTATAAGGTATGCGAAGCACATTAATAATTTAATCGCTAAATTAAACTAAAACTTTATAGAAGTGTGAGTTGTTCAGATGGAAAATGATTAATTTTGCATCACAAAGAAATGTATTGATTGATAAAAAACGATATTATGGCATTATTCGATCAGATTAGCGAGGACATCAAGTCTGCGATGAAGGCTCGCGACAAGGTGCGTCTGGAGACGCTCCGCAACATTAAGAAAGTGTTCCTTGAGGCAAAGACTGCTCCTGGAGCCAACGACTCATTGGCTGATGCTGATGCATTGAAGATTATCTCAAAACTTGCCAAGCAGGGCAAGGAGACTGCGGCAACCTACACACAGGCAGGACGTCAGGACTTGGCTGATGCAGAGTTGGCACAGGTAGAAGTGTTGGAGAGTTATCTGCCGAAACAACTTTCCCAAGAGGAGATTGAGGCAGAGGTGAAGAAGATTATTTCTGAAGTGGGAGCCACAAGCATGAAGGAGATGGGAAAGGTAATGGGCACAGCCAGCAAGCAGTTGGCAGGAAAGGCTGATGGCCGAGTCATCTCTGAGATTGTAAAGAAGCTCCTGGCATAATCTTTGATCTTATGTCTAGAATTCGTGGCACAATAATGGCACGGAGCATCGTAACTCGCTGGTACTCAGCACGTGCTTTAAACTTCAACGAGGATGAGTATTAGAGCCTCGTATTAGGCTTAGACCATCTAAACACCAGCGGGATAAACAATAATTGTTTGTCTCGCTGGTGTTTTTATTTGGGTATGTTGAAACCAACCTTTGCTAATATTTGCACAAGTTAGTTAGGTGTGAATTGACGAAAAATGCGTATTTACGCAAAAAAGTTAAATAGAATGTTGCGTATTCCAATTAAAAGAACTATCTTTGCCGAACAAAAATGCGTATTTACGCAAAAAAGTTAAGCAATATGGAAATAAAACGTGACTTTCACTTGAAGAGACTGATAGATAGCAGACATAATGGAATGATAAAAGTCGTAACTGGTATACGTCGTTGCGGTAAATCCTATCTGCTTTTTAAATTGTTCCGTGATTTTCTGAAGAATGAGGGTATAAAGGACGATCATTTAATTATGGTTGACCTTGAAGACCGTCATAATATGGAGCTGAGAGATCCGGACAAATTGCTGAAGTACATTGACAACCAAATGAAAGATTCGGATATGTACTATATTCTACTGGACGAGATACAACTGGTGTCGGAGTTCGAGGACGTGCTGAATAGTTATCTGAAGGTAGAAAATGCCGATGTATATGTTACTGGCAGTAATTCAAAGTTCCTTTCAAAGGATGTTATCACAGAATTTCGTGGGCGGGGATGGGAGATTAAGATAACTCCGCTCTCTTTCAGGGAGTTTGTATCCGTATATAACGGTACACGGGAATCCGCTCTTAAAGAGTATCTTGTATATGGAGGACTACCCAAACTGCTTTCCTTTAATGATGATACACAGAAGACAGAGTATTTGAAAGGTCTTTTTGCCAAGACTTATCTGACAGATATCAAGGAGCGATATCGAATAAAGCAAGATGCTGAGCTGGAAGAGCTCATGGATGTCATAGCATCAACTATAGGTGGCCTCACTAACCCCCAGAAATTGGAGAACACTTTCAAAACCGTCAAGAACGTACAATTCTCAAAGCAAACCATCAAGACATATCTTGACATTCTTGAAGAAGTTTTTCTGATAGAGAAGTCAATACGGTATGACATCAAGGGCAAACGTTACATCTCTACACCTGCAAAATACTATTTCACAGACTTGGGGCTTCGCAATGCACGCATTGATTTCCGACAACTTGAAATGACACATCTGATAGAGAATCTGATTTACAACGAACTGCGTCTTCGCGGTATGAGCGTTGATGTAGGTGTAGTCGTGAAAAATGAAAAAGATGACAATGGCGTTAGTGTGCGGAAACAATATGAAGTGGATTTTGTATGTAACCAGGGAAGCAAACGATGCTACATACAGTCGGCTTTCCGTCTCCCGTCAGAAGAGAAGCGAGAGCAGGAATTGCGTTCACTAAAGAGTATTGATGACAGTTTCCTTAAATTTGTTATTACAGAAGATACTGTCAGGCGCTATCAGGATGACAATGGCGTTGTATTTATGAATATCCTTGAATTCTTGCTGGATGAAAACAGTCTGCAGATATAGTCTCCGATCGGCAAGAGGGGGATGTTAAACGCTATATGAATGGCCACTCCGATAAGGAGGAAGCCGCAGGTACTGTGTACAATGCCTCACTCCCCTTTCTAAAAGCGGATGAAAGTGTGCGTGTGGAAGGGGCAACTCGCTGATATAGATCAGGATATGAAAGAAGAACGACAGCAAAACCGAAGCCGTGGATTCCACATGTAGACTTAATATAAAACGAGCCAGCCAACAAAGATAATTGGCTGGCTCGTAATATGCAACCGCGGCTGTGGACTCGTCCTCATCGAAGCCGGGGATGTAGGACAAAAGGGGCTGACGAGCATTTTCACAAATGCCCACCACGGTCCAACTCAAATCTATGTAATGATGAATAGGTTCATATTAGAAGCGACTCTTTACATCGTTAGCAGCACCTTTTCCGCGATATTTACTCTTGGCTGGGTTGAAGTTATAACGCACAGTGAGTTCGAGGTTGCGGGTGTCGAGGCGCTTGTCAAGATAGATTTCGCGAATGTCACTATAGATGGTCGCTTTCTGGCGGATGCTGCCAAAGAGGTCGGTGCAGGCCAGTTTGACGGTAAGGCGGTCATTCCAGAAGGCTTTGTAGAGGCTGATGTCGAACTGCCACGACTGTGCGAGGTGTATGTTCTCGGTATCGCCAGCCGAACGCCACGAGAAATCGGCATTGAGCCATGAGTCGAAGGGCAAGTTGATGGCATTATTGAAGCGAACGATGGTCATCGGGCTGTTCATCTTCTTGGTCTCGCCACGGTATTGCACTTCGAGGTTCTGCATCTGCGTGGCAACCATCAACTGCGGATGATACTTGCCGAAGGTGGGTGCAACCGATACCATCAGGGAAAGGTTGTCGTAGCCACGGGCATTGTCCTTACGCAGCAGGGCAATGGTCGGGTCGTCCTTGTAGGATGAATAGGAGGTGATGATGTAGTCGTGAACGCGGGCATAGTCAATCATTCCCGTCAGCCATTTGTAATTGAGTGCCAGCGAGAGGTTGTCGCGGTACGACGGCTTCAAGTAGGGGTTGCCGCTCTCGAATGTTGCGTGAATACGAGAGCCTGGTACGCACGTTCTTCAAGGGGTACATCAGCATCAACGAGGGGAAGAGGTCGCTGTAGGTACGGCTTTCGTCACCCATCTTCACGCCGCTCTCATAGTAACGGCTGTCGAGGAATTCGTAGCGCAGTCCGGCAATGAGCGTCAGTTTGTTCAGACGCTGCATTAGTTGGACGAAGGCCGCCGTGCTGTTTTCCTCAATCTTCGTGTCGCTAGCATCGATGATGTTTTCCACGTTGCCGAACACGTCGGTACGGTGAACGTAACTTCCCTCGGCACCTATCTCCATATTACCTTTCCAGAGCGGATGACCAGCCACGAACTTGGCGGCATAGAGGCGGTTCTTCACGTCGTTGCGGGTGGTCACTGTGCGGTCGTCGCCCTGCGTGGCATCCTCAAAGGTCAGGTTGTCGGAGTTCTGCTTCTGCCACAGCACGTCGGCGTTGGCATCGAGCGACCATTTGCCCGTCTGCCCGGCGTAGTAGCCGCTGATGATGTGCTGGATGTCATCGCCGTCCACCTTGCCACTTCCTGTAATCTGGTCGTCGGTCTGCTGGCCTATGAGCATGGTCGTGAAGTAGTCGCTCGTCTGACTGTTGGGGCGTGAGGTCACGGTGTAGGTCATGCCGATGGAATGTTTGTCGTTCAGCATGTAGTTGAATCCGAGTTTCCCGGCCAACATTTGGTTCTTGTTGTAGTAGTGCATCAGACTATTCTGCTGATAGTGGCTCTGCAGATAGGTGTCCTGTCGGCTGTCGTTGGTCTGACGGCTGCGGCTGTTCTCGTATTCGGCCATACCGAAGATGTCAAGTCCGCCCGTGCGATAGTTCAGGTTCAGTTCCTCCAGACCATAGACGTAGTGGTTCACGCCCGCCACCGTGCGACTATTGAAACTGAATCCTTCGCCGACGGGTCGGATGGTTTTGATGCGGATGACGGCTTTGACGGTGGCGTCGTATTTGGCACCGGGAGTCATCACCACCTCCACATCCTTGATTTGGTCGCTGCTCAGTTGGTCGAGTTCATTCTTGTTGCGCATCTGCCGTCCGTTGATGTAGATGAGCGGAGTGCCACGGCCTATGACCTCAATGCTGTTGCCATTGCGAATAACACCAGGAACGTGGGCAAGAACATCGTTGCCTGTGCCTATTTTCGAAAGGAAACTACCTTCAACAAGGGTGACAAAAGCATCATCGCTCATTCGGAAAAGAGGTCTCTCTCCTTTAACAGTAACTCCTTTCAAAGTTTGCGTCTCAGGCTGAATGCGTATTGTTCCGAGTTCAGTGTTGCGACATAGTTTATATACCGTCTTGTAACCTACAAAGGATATTCGGGCGAGAACTGGGTTTGTTTCACAGGGGATAACGAAGAGACCAGCCTCATTGCTCACGCCACCACTTATAAGTGTTGAATCAGATGGATGAAGCAGGTAAACATTGGCGTATGCAACGGGCTGACCTGTCTCGTCGATAATGGAACCCTTATAGCGGGTTTCTGTTTTCTGTATGCACTCCACGAAAATCTTCCGTCCGTCTTCATCGGTACTTGTAGTGACACGGATGGGATAAAAGCCTATCATCTGCTGAATGGCTTCAGGCAGGTGCTTGTTCTTTACAGTTGTAGTGATACGGAAGTCCTCCAGTTCGTTGTAGAGGAAGTAGATGGTGTAGCCTGTCTGTTGCTCTGCGAGTTGGTTCAAAGCATCGGAGAGCGACACATTATTATATTCACGTGAGATGCGTTTCTGAGCCTGCATGCTGACTGTCAGCAGCAGGGCAAGAATGAGAGTAATATATCTTTTCATGGCGGCTGACTATTCTACAGTGATTTGATTATCCTTTAATGTGGCGCTAAGACGCTCAAACTGGTTGAGGTCACTGATGATCTGACCAATGCCCTTCTGTGGGTTCCATACAAAGTGGAAACGGAGTCCACGGGCTTCATCGTTAGCAAATACGACTTTCACATCGTAGTGAGCGGCTATCTCTGGCAGCATCTTCTCTAATGGAATATTGTCGTAGATGACAGGTTGCACTGTGACGGTATCTTTGGTAAGCGTATCGGCAGGGAGTGTTGTGACGGGGGGTGTCACATTTTCCGCAATCTCTGTTTGCGGAGTTTCCTGCTTCTGGTACTGTCGGACGATGTGGATAGCGGCAAAGGCTATGCCAGAAACAAGTAGCACACCAATGAAAGATGCAGCTATCTTCATCCAATTGCTGCTTGACTGCTTAGGCTGAAACTTTTGATTGAATCTCTGCCAAGCAGCATCTACATTGACAAGTTCTTTGTTCTGACGATGACGGCTACTACGTTTGGCTTCTACCATAAGACGATAGGTTTCACGAGTATCCTCATCATGGTTGATGATGTCTCGAATCTGCTGCTCGGTATATGCATCGGGATTGTCGAGCATTTCCAACAGTTGGCGGATGTTTTTGTTGGTCGTTTCCATTGTTGTTGTCATTTTAATGTTTACCGAAGTGATGTCTGATTTGCTGAATGCTCTGCATGAGATACTTGTAGGCAGTATTCGGGTTCAGTCCCAGCCGACGAGCAATCTCGCTGATGGTCAGGTCTTCGTCGAAGCGGAGGTGGAAGATGCTGCGGTGCGGTTCCTCCAGTTGCTCGTCCACGTAAGTGGCAATATCATCGAGCCGTTCCAACCGTTTGTCAATGGGATGCTGGCTGGAATCGTCTTCTATGGGCATCAATCTCTTCACTTTGTCGTGAAGATGCATCTGTCTGATCCTGTTCAGGCAGGCATTGCGCACAGCAGTCAGCAGATAATAGTCATTCTTAGGTGGAATGTCACCGTCTGCTACACGCAAGAAGACATCCTGCACCAAGTCCTCAGCCTCTTCGTCATCGCCCAACAAGACACTGGCCAGATGAATCATCTTGCTGTAGTTCCGGCGGAAAAGCTGTTCGATAAATTGCTTTCGCTCAGCCAACTCCACGCGAGCTTGGTTGGCACTCGCTGAATCGCAATTTTCAAGTATTCTCTTATCAAGCATATCAGTCTATTCATATTCGTGCCCCATTTTTGAGGCATGTCTATATATAAGACACTTCAGACCCATCATTTTTTACGGAAAAGCCAACTATTTTCATTTTTTCTTCATTTTTTCTTGATTAATTGCAAAATTTGGGTGCAAAGGTACTGAAATTCCTGCTGTCTAACCCTCTTCCTGTTGAAGAATCTGTATGGGATAAAAAATCTCAAATCTCAGTTATTTAGTGTGAATTGCAGATATGTGGTTTGTATTTCTATTATATATATACATAAAATATACACACAAGTCTCGTTTTCCATTTCAACAACTGAGATTTGAGATTTGAGATTTTTCCACGATGTCTTTCCCTGTATAGTGTTGACTCCTTTTAGGCCTTGTTCTTTAACATTTGCCTACCCGTACTGAATTGGTTGACTGTCTCGACTGAGTACAGTTGACTACTTTCACTGGAGAGGTTGACTCTTTTCCTAAGAACGTAGACTTCGTACGGATATTGTTTACTCTTCATCTGTTTTTGTTTACTTTGTA
>OMWH01000033.1 GCA_900314755.1 uncultured Prevotellaceae bacterium
AGGGTAAAGGAATATCTCCCGTGCCCCACGGCAGATATTGGAGTGAGGCATGGGAGATATTAGAGTGAAGCAAAGGAGATATTAGAGTGAAAATAGCCCTATTCGTTAACTTGCGTTAACAATAATTCCTCATTTTATTAACATATTTTTACACGATTTTTCCTCCAAACTATTGACATCGCATGTTAAATGTAGTACCTTTGCAGTATCATTAACAAGAGACGAAGTACACAAGAGATGAAGATAAAACTTCTTGATCCAGACAGAATGACTCCCGAACAGGCGCACCAGTTTCGTGATGATGTGCTGAATATCGTCAGTCAGATACCTTACGGACGGGTTACTACCTATGGTATTATTGCTGCCTGGGCTGGATGGCCAAGCCATTCCCGGATGGTGGGACGTACGCTGCGCTATACACCAGGTGCCGAGCAATTGCCCTGCCACCGTGTTGTCAACAAAGAGGGGCGCACAGCTCCTGGATGGAGTCGTCAGCGCATGCTCTTGGAAGAGGAAGGTGTCACGTTCAAATCCAATGGCCATGTAGATATGAGCCGTTATCTTTGGGAACCATAATCCTTACATCCTCATCCACGCTTTCCGTTCCGGTTCCGACATCTTCTCGATGGCATAGCGGAGGGTGGTGCGTGGCATGTCATGGGCATGCTGGCGGAGGAAGTCGCGGAGCAGGTCCATGCTGCACCGCTTCCCCATCTCACGCAGCATCCAGCCGACAGCCTTGTGCATGAGGTCATGAGGGTGGTGCAGGTGTATCTCAGCATAGCGCAGGCACCATGAGGGGTCACCCTGCTGGGAGGTTTTCCATGTGCACACCATGCTCATGCGCTGTCGCCATAGGTTGTCGCTTGCGGCAAGACTGTCGAGCAGTTGGCGTTTATAGTTGCTGTCACCGAGATGGGAGGGCAGCAGCAACCAATGTCCAAGAATCTTCGGAGCCGAGAGGTCTACCAAGTCCCAGTTGTTAGCCTGCTCAGCATATTTCAGGTAAATTTCCACGATTTCATCGCGTTTTCTGATAGCCTCAGCATCGTTAAGCAGTCGTTTAGTCGTCTGTCTCTCAAACTGTGAGACCATGATCAGCAGACCACATAGTCTTACCTCATGCCAGTGTGACATCAGCAATTCCGGGATCATGCTGAGCGGTGTGTCCTTGGCAGCCTTGACGACCTCACGTGTCTGGGGTACCTTCAATCCAAGAAACTCATCGCCCTCTCCATATTCGCCCGGTCCTGTTTTGAAGAACCCCATCAATACCTGTCGCTGCTCGTCATTACGCAGCGACTCCATATACCTGATCATCTCCTGAGCCTTCATCGCACTACCTTCTTAACATTCTGGATACTTTCAATTATATTCTTCTGCAAAGATACTATTTTTTCCTAAAGCTAATCTGTTAATTCAAAAATAATTATTATATTTGCAAAGAATATCGAAAGCTAATATTAACAATAAAACCTAAAGAGACTATGAAACAATTATTTTCCTCACGATTGATGCGTATTTCAATGGTCATGGTATTGGCACTAGGGTTCTGTAATGATACGAATGCCCAGTTTGGTGGTTTGCTGAATGCTGCAAAACGGAAAGTGAAAGAAGCTGTTACTAATAAAGCAAACGATGCTATCAATAACAAAGCGAGCGATGCCGTCAATAACAAAGCGAACGATGCCGTCAACACTGCTGTGAATGGTAACATCATCCCGCTTTACTATATCAGTGGCAATCCCATGGGAGAATGGAATCCGGAAACTCGTCAGTACACACAGATCGGTAAGGTGGGCAATGAATACAAGCGAGCACATGTTTATACTTTCCAGAGTAACGGCTCTGTGGTAGTAGGTGACGGTCGACGGATTGGAGAGATACTGCCTGATGGCACGATGAATACTGCTCAGACACAAAATATCAAATACAACCCCCAGACTGGCGAGGTGACTCGCAATGGTGAGTGGTACGGTAAGATTGACGACACTGGCATGTACCTCTTTAACGACAAGATGGGATGGTCGCAGTCTGCTATGGACAAACAGATACAGGCTTTCATCCTTTTCAACCTGATTGCTACTAACGAGATGCTCACAGAGTTTAAGCAAAAATATGACGAGAAAGTGAAATTCAATCAAGAGATGCGTCAGCAGCAGATAGCCAATGCTAAAGCAGATGAAGCCATCTCCCGCTCTGGTGGAGCTGGTGCTGTGAAACTCTGGAAGGGCGGTAGTTCCGTTGGTGAGATACGTGCCAATAACGAGATATGGATAAATGGTTCGAACCGCGGTAAAATCGAAAGCAATGGCGATATCCGTGTTGGTGGCAGTGTGGCAGGTAAGATACTCTCCAATGGTGATATCAGAAAAGGTGGCTCTATCGTTGGCAAGGTGCAAGGAGGTAAGGTATGGCTGGGTGGCTCCATCGTTGGAGAGATCCGCTCCAACGGTGATGTTGTCAAAGGTGGCTCTGTCATTGGTCGCGCTGTGGGGATGAAAGATGCCCAAAAGGTGGCAGTCGTTTACTTCTTCGGTTTCTATAACCTATAGTAACCCCCCAATCACTTAACTTTCAGTTCATAGGCACGACCACGGTCCGATGCTATTTTCAAGTTGGAGTGTTGCTCAATAACGGGTTTCAGTCTGCGTATCAAGGTATAAAGTGTCTCGCTGGCATCTTCTTTCTTTGGCCACAGAGCTTCACAAATCTCTGTCTTTGTCAGCAGATGGTTGGGCGACGTATAGAACATCTCCATCAGTTGTTGTTGCATCGGGGTCAATTTCACGTGCTCACCTTTCAGACCAAAAAAGCGTTTGTCGGTTTCTGAATAGACCAGTCCACCATAGCCATAGATGCTTGATACTTGTTTCCTGCGCTGCCAAAGGCAATACAAACTCCATAGCATCGTCATCATCCATAAAACCATAGCAGGACGCTGGTCGGAGAGTGCGAAGATAGTTGCCATTGAACATTGTGGACGAGGACGGAATCCTTGTCGGGTATCTACTGCCAATAAAGCATTCCCTCGTAGCGCCTCTATCTGTAGATAGCGATTGAAAACCTGGATGGTATCGGCACTGATTACGTCCGATTGCTGTTTGTTAAGGGCAAGTGCAAGTGCCTGGCTCATATCCTCGTTCACTTCACGCTCCGTTGCCCTATAACTTGTAAAACTTACCATACTGGAAGTGATGATCAGTGCAAAGAGCACAATGACATATTGTTGTTTCATAGTAGCTTAATTTATCTTCTGATTCTTCTGGCGGGTTGGACAGGTGCTTGTGGACGGGGTTGGAAGTGCATGGGGTTGTCACGGTCACCCCATACCAATGTTTTCAGCAGACCACCAAGAGGCAGTTCTATTTTAGAGTCTCCTATTTTGATATAGGGGTTGACGATAGGCTCTGTAGTCCATTTGCCATTCATAGGGTTGACATAGCGGCGCACCCCCATCTTTGTTCCGAATGTCTTATTGAAACGGATATCCGCATAGCCTCCATAAGTCGTGTTATTCACATACGGACTCATAGCTGGTCCTACCTGCATTTGGTTAGCATAATAATAGCCAAAGGCATGAAGCGACACTGCCTCGCTGAGGTCATAGCCGACAGTACCGCCAAGACCGTATTGTGTTGAAAGGGTACGCTGCCAAGGCATCCAGTATTTATTGGCAAGTGCGGAGGCAGTAAAATGCCATCGTCCTGCGTTCTGGTGAAACATCATCATACCCGTTTCCGTGTTCATCAGTCCTGGCATCTGACTGGTCGCCCCATAAAAGCCGAGGGAAGCACCTTTCCACAGGTTCAATCCTGTCGCACCCTGTTTGATCTGGTGGGTATAACTAACCAACTGTGGTTCTCTGGGTATTGACAACTGCGGACGCATGATGTCTGTCTGGAAACGCAAGGAGTCTTTTAGGAAATGCTGGTTGACAGCTGTCTGCATGATATCCACAGTCTTATCGGGTAGTTGGGAACCACCCGTTTCTACTTGCGCCATCATAGTTAATGGCAAGAGCAAGAGAAAAAGACTTATGGTACAGACTCTTTTCATATCATGAGCAAAAGTACAATTTTGTTTCTGAACAACTTCATCTGTTTGTACTATTTAACTTTATATAGGTTTTTCCCACACAGCCCAGTCATCAATCTGACGGATGAGCGGAGCTACTGCCTTGGCGCAACTATCCGGATAAGTCAGTGTCTGCACAAACCAGAGTTTGCGATGATGCACGTACTTACTATAATACCGGTAGTTAGGTATGCGACTATTGTCGATATAGAGTGGTCCGTACAAGATAAAAGAATGAGCGGCTTGTCGCTGACATGATGCATGATGAAGAGCGGCAAAGTGTTGCATACCCTCTTGCATGTTGAGACTGTCGCTGTTAGGAATGACCTGTGCCGACAATTCCACATTCCCACAGCGGAACAGACTGGCTCCTTCCTCATCAATAAGGGAGTCGGGGACTTGCTCAAAGAATGCAGGATATTTCACCTCATAGTCGTAATAGGAATCATGATAGGTTTCGATACGACAATATTTAATTGCCTCTGCCAACTTCTCTTGAAACGATGGTCTTTCCTTATGCCCTTTCGACAAGACGGTTATTGCACTGACTATTATGATCAGTAATGCCAACCATGTAAATCGCTTAATACCCATATCCGTTTTTCCTGCAAAATTATAAAAACAGACAAAGACAAAGAAAATAAATCCCTGACATTTGTCTGACAAATCATTTAGTTTAGTCAAATCATAATCTAAATGTAAAGGTATTAATCTTTATTACTATGATGAAAGACTTTTAAACGAAAAATATTTTAAGAAAGCCTTAATTTAATCATCTGTAAGGTTTTGTAAGGTAAATCAGCCTGTCAGTTTTGTTTATTCACTATAACTTTGCGCCGTCATTTAAATTACTGACCCATAAAATAACGCAAAGTCATGAACGTATTACAAATCGGACGCTTTGAATTAAACCTGCAAAAACAGGAGCTATTGTTCCATGCGCTTGACGGGACACTTTCTTCCAGAAAATTGTCGTTTCGCGAGGCATCTATCCTTGGTATGCTGATAGAGGCACAAGGTGACATCGTAGAGAACCATATCCTCTTAATTGAATTTTGGGATGATGACAATATTTATAATCTGAATTCACTCTATGTCTTCATGTCACGTATGAAACATATCCTCTCGGCAGACCCTTCCCTCAAAATCATCAACGCACGTGGATTTGGTTATCGCTTGATACAATTCTGATGACTCACCTTTTTTATATATTATTCTTTGTCCTGCTGTTGGTGACAACCAACTGTTACGCACAAAGTTCTGAGGATGGTAAACGCTCCATGAAAACTGACTCGTTAAAAAGCGATTATGAGGAATGGCTGCGCAATGAGCCCTTGAGATCCGCCCCCCGTGACAGTCAGGTAATATCCCCGATGGAATCGCACATTTCTGCTATTAACACATTAGAACAGATGCCAGAGCGCCCCCAAGTCAACATAAATATCATAACACCAGCATTGAGAACAGATATGCGACTTGCTTATCAAAGCCATTGGCTGGAGGAACAACGAAAGGAACAGCAGGCTGGAGCTATGACGATAGGTGTCAATCCAATATCCCTTATCGGATGTTTAATCAGTAAACTATTCCCACATCGAAAATCAAAAAAGCAGCGAGAGCGTGAGAAACTGAAGCAGATTCTTGACAACTATTAATTGTCAGACAAATGTCAGTCTTTATTTTAGGTAGTCTCATCATCTCTTACTACTTTTGCAACGAATTTGTTAAACTCTATTAATTCCTGTTTGGTTTTGGAGATGTTGAGTGTCTTATAAATGACAAAGAGATAAAATGGACAAAAGCGCATTTGAACGACAAGCCCGCACATGGTATCAGAAGTCCTTGAGCGTAGGACACGGTTGTGGGGCGGGCAATGAGGAGGCAGAGGACATCGCACAGGATGTGATGCTTCGACTGTGGCAGATGCGCAAGGAACTGGACAGCTACCAGTCGGTAGAGGCTCTGGTGACACTGATGACCCGCCACCTGGTACGAAACCACCAACGGCGACGGTCCATGGAGCTGCTAATAGCAGAGAAAGTGACCATGCTGACCAACAGTCCGCATGAACTCTTGGAGACAAAGGAGGATGAGGAATGGCTGACAAGGAAACTGGAGCAACTGCCCACTACCCAGCGTACCTTATTATATATGCGACAGGTTGAGCGGCACAGCCATGAGAAGATAGCCCATCTGTTGGGTATAGAAATTTCCTCCGTCAGCACATTGTTAGCAAGAGCAAGACGGACATTATTAGAAGAGATCAAACGAAGAAACAAGATATGAGACAATACACTAAGGAGTACCTCCATCGTCTGCTGACCAAGTTCATGGACGGCACGACGACACTGGAAGAGGAAGATATCCTCAACCAGTATTTCACCCAAGGCAATGTGCCTGCGGAATGGGAGGAGTATCGCCTGTTGTTTGCGGAACTGGAAGGGATGAAACCCCAGAGGCACAGGAAGCGCTGGATAGGGTGGAGTGCCGCCGCCGTGGTTGGAACGGCAGTCCTGTCTGTTGCCATGTTATGGCAACCAGCCCAGCAGTCGCCCACCCTGACCGCAAAGGCAGACACTACTATTGTACTCCGCCCAGAGGCTCCTAACGAGCAACCCCTGCCCGACACCACTGCCCTGCGCAAACAACAGCCTGCCAAAAGGAAACGCCCACGACTGCGCAAACCAGAGCCCACCATCCACGACTATGACAAGGCTTATACGCTGATGGCGGAGGTGGAACAAGAGCAGGAGGCTGTCAGACAACAGATAGAACAGGCAAAGCAAGAGATTACACGTACCCAGTTGATAACAGCAGGCTTTGTGCCTGTGATGCTGGAAGACGGAACCATTATTTATGTTGAGGAACCAAAAGAATATTTCGCATATGAAGAGTAAAAACATCCTTATTACGGGTATGCTGATGCTATTACCCTCGGCAATACTCGCACAGCAGCACATCCAACGGGCTTTCGATGTCCTGAGGAGCAGTAGTATTAAAGAAGTAAGTTCAAGACATAGTGTGGAGAAAGATCCAGACTCTGGAACGATGGAAGGACTGGAGGACACCTATGACTTTGAGTTAACAGATAATCGTGATAAACGACTGATAGACGACATCAGGAAAGCATTCGAACAAGATGAGGCTCATGCCTATAGTGTCAGTACCGGGTCGAATGGCAATAGTGAGGACTATGTCTCTCTCGCCGTTGGTGACAGTAATAAAGGAGGTGTCGCCATCGGACTGATTAAAGACTCGAAATGGATCTATGCCTGTTTCCTTGACCCCAGCGACTCGCTGCGTCAACACCGTTATGCCTATGCGTTGGAATGGGTAGAGAATGGTAATAAGATAAGAGGACGCATCGCCAAAACCTATGCCACGACACTGAAGTTCCGGCAGGAAAAGAAACAGTCAAGAACTATTACGGTCAATGGCAGCAATTTCGCATTCGGCAGTTTTTTCTCCGACTCTGACACCAAGCCGTCCGAGACATGGCTCTCAGAGTTCAACACCTATAAGAACCACTTCCTGAAAAACACTGAGGGAGCGGCTGCCAACAGTTATGCCACACAGATATACAAACTCTGTAAGAATGCCGAGTCGCTGGAGGATGTGGAGAAGAACATCGTGACAACAGAAATTGTGAAACTGAAGAAGAAAACCAAGGACGATTTTATACAGCAGTTGTTTGACATGAGTATCGAACGACTCAAAAAGTAAGAAGATATGAAATATTGGAAAATAGTATGCCTTTCGCTCCTGATGGCAGCGAAAGCAGGGACCGCTATGGCTCAGACGGACAGTCTGAAAGTGGGAAACGACTCCATCACCTGGGACCAGCAGTTGGAGGGTATCGAGGTGAAGGCACAACGCCAACTCATCAAGCAGGAGATAGACCGCATCGGCTATGACGTACAGGGCGATGAGGAGTCGAAGACACAGACGGTGATGGATATGCTGCGCAAGGTGCCGATGGTGACTGTCGATGGTGATGACAATATCAAGGTGAAGGGCAACAGCAATTTCAAGATTTATAAGAACGGGCATTACGACCCCAGCCTGACGAAGAATGCCAAGGAGGTTTTGAAGGCGATGCCTGCGTCAATGGTCAAACGTATTGAGGTGATTACTGACCCTGGTGCACGAGAGGATGCGGAAGGTGTGGATGCTATCCTGAATATCGTGATGGTGGATGGTTCGAAATTCGATGGTGTGACGGGTGTCGTCAACCTCTATTACAACACGCTGAATCATCCTAATCTCTACACTTCCCTGACAGGACAGATCGGCAAATTGTTGCTGTCTGCCAATTACGGTTATGGTGGGATGGCGAAACGCGAGACGGAGAATATCAATGACGTGGAACGTACCTTCCTGCAGACAGGGAACCGTCTGCTTTCCCATCGTGAGGGCAGCAACCCCGGCGGCATCCATTTTGGAGACATCAATGCCAGTTATGACATCGATTCTCTTAACCTGTTATCTGCCTCGTTCGGTGGTTATTTCTATAAGTTGAACGTACAAGGTGGAGGCTGGGAAGAACTCCTCCCCTCATCAGGGGAAGACGGGAGGAGTCCCCTTTATAGTTATAATAACAAATACTGGATGCCCGGGTATAGCCATCAGTCATGGAACGGGCGACTGGACTTCGAGCACAAGACGCATCGGGAGGGCGAGCGGCTCACACTCTCTTATATGCTCGCCCTGACGCGTCAACATACAGATCAGGAGAATGAATATGTCATCCTCAAGGGAGACCGCCCCTTCCCTTATACCAACACCTTGCAGACGGAGCGGGAGCGGTTCACCGAGCATACCTTTCAGGCAGACTGGTTGCGACCATTAGGAAAAGGACATCAGATAGAGATAGGAACGAAGTATATCTATCGTAATAACAATAGTCATAATACACAAGACTATCGGGATGCGATGCCCGAGACAGACTATCAGTTTGAGCACACCACCCGTGTCCTTGCCGGCTATGCAGACTATATTCTGAATAAGGATAAATGGTCGGCACGGGCAGGACTGCGCTATGAATACAGTTTTATGGAGGGCAGTTATCCTGACGGCAAGGGGGAGACGTTTCGTCAACGGCTCAGTGACTGGGTACCGCAGGCGAGTGTGAAGTACCAGATGACTGAGACGCAGTCTTTAAAGCTGAACTATACGACCAGTATCAACCGCCCAGGCATCTCTTACCTGAACCCGGCAGTGGTCGTCTCTCCCACCATCATACAGCATGGTAATCCCCAGCTGGTCAGTTCCCATTCCCAGCGTCTTAACCTCATCTATATGTTTGTGGGTAATCGCCTGACCCTCCAACTGGCTCCCGGATTCCAGTTCAGTAATGGGGGCATCGCATCTATCCAGACAGCAGAGGGTGATATCCGTTATCTGACGTATGACAATATCCAACGTTATCGCCGAGCCACTTTTGAGCAGTATGTACAATGGAAACCGTTTGAGACCACCACGCTTGTCTTCAACAATACCCTACGCTATGAGCACTATGCGAACCCCGACCTTGGCTACCGGAACTTCGGGTGGTCGGATAATTTCTACGTCAACCTCACCCAGAAGCTGCCATGGCGACTGCAACTGTCACTCAGTGCCTACGGCAAAATAGGACATAATCCCACTAATGTCTATTACAAGATGCACGGATGGTACGGCTATTACGCATCGTTACAACGCTCGTTCCTGAAGGATGACCGGCTGACGGTGCGTATCATGACCAACGACCCTTTCAACCGCTATACCAAATATGTTGATGAGGCTGTCAACGGCGACTTCCGTGACCTCAGTACCTCATGGAATCGTGGTCGTCAATTTGCCATCTCTGTCAGTTACCGCTTCGGCTCGCTGAAGGCAAGTGTCAAGAAAGCAGCACGCAGCATCGAGAACGATGATGTGGTAGGGGGTATCACAAAAGGAAATTAATACAATTACTTCAATAGTTTCTTGATCTGCTGTTCTGATGCTTCAGGGAGGAGCTGGCGGAAGTGATGAAAGAGTCGTTCGTATGACTCTTCGGGTGTCCGCTCACATTGGCATGCATCATCACCTAATAATTGCTTGGGGGTGGTGAGCAGTGACCATCCCCATCCATATTCACGATGGTGCTTATCGACAGGATAGACAAAATCCTCAGTGATGATATAGCAGCCCATCTGCAGACGAGTGACATAGCTGTCAAAGCGGCTACGCATCTTCGGTCCTGTAAAGCCACAGGCGGCACGCAACTCTCGTGTGATCATACTGCCATGTTCCTCCAAGGTCAGCAGGATAGCTTCTTCTATGCTACCCTCCTCAGGGCGAGGGTGTGTACTCTGCCGATAGTTATAAAAGTCGCGCCACCACTCACGACTGATAAATCCAGCCTTCCCAGCAAAGAACTTACCATAGACGCAGTTGCCCTCCGTCACCACCGGACCTTTCCATTTCCATAATGGCCAGTCCCAACCACCATCAGGGAATACCACATAACGGCAGTCCTCATCAGCCATCTCCTCTGCCGAATATCCTCGGATACCACTGTCTAACAAGGGGAGGAAACCGATTTGTTGTATCACTTCCATCAATTCTATCTGCGTGTGAATGGTTATCTTATTCATGATTCTTATATCGTTTATAACATCTGTTCAAACATTCGCTTGTATGCTTCAACTTTTTTCTCGAAGGCAAGGGGATATGCCCGCGATGAGGACGGCAGTCGATAGAGCACCAGTTGCTCACCTGCCTGGTTGTACGTATCAGGGACAGGGACAAAGGTGTTGACTTTGGGAAAACTGGAAATCTTCATCGTGGTGCATAGTGTCTCCGTAGCTTTCTCTCCTGTGGTGACAATAGTGCGAAGCTGTGGTAACTGGACTATTAGAGCCTGGATATCAGTGGGCTCCACTACTTCGAGAAACTTATCCGACGCATTGTCTTGCAGGCGTCGCACGGCAGTGGAGGTATCAAAGAACGCAAGCCCCTTTTCTTGGCAAAAGGCTATGATATCCGTTAGTTTAAAGCGTTTTTCCTCTTCGTCAACAAAGTGATGACGGTCTCCGAAGAAGACGGCTCCCTCGATGCGCCAGTGGTCGTTGATGAAGTTAGGATAATAAAAGTCCATACACCACCGTTTGCGCTGAGGCGGGAAACTGCCCAAGAAAAGTACCTTGGCATTCGTTGGCAGGAATGGTATCAGTGGATGATATTCCACTCCATTCCTGCTACGTGCTATATTCTCTTTGTTCAGATAGGATGTCATTTAATAATAGGGAGTTCCGTCAGCGTTCTTACCGTCACATATCAATCCCCGGTTACGGACATGGATATTGATGCCATCATCCGTCCGGATACTGTAGATAGCCTCCAGTTCCGTTCTCATCCTTGCCCAGCATCTCAGGCGCCTTGTCTCCAATATTCATAGTTTCTATCGTTTAATAGTAAATACTCTGGTTGCAAAGATACAACTTTTTCCCAAACCGTATCCATTTATTAAGAAATAATTGCTATATTTGCAAACGAACCATTTAAGTACAAAAACGATATGACAACATTCGAACTGATTCAATTACCTTATGCTCCTGATGCCCTGGAGCCAGTGATTAGTGCCCAGACTATTAGTTTCCATTACGGAAAGCATTTGCAGGCATACGTGAATAACCTGAACGGACTATTGGCTGGCAGTGGTTTTGAGAATGCCACATTAGAAGAAATCGTGTGCAAGAGTGAGGGTGGTATCTTCAAAAATGCAGGACAGATATTGAACCATAACCTGTACTTCACACAGTTCTGTGCACCTCAGGAGGACAACCAGCCTGTGGGAGAATTGGCAGAGGCTATCAAAAGTCAGTTCGGGTCATTCGATGCCTTTCGTGAGGAGTTCCAGAAGAAGGGTGCTACACTCTTCGGCTCTGGTTGGGTATGGCTGTCTGCTGATAAGGATGATAAACTCGTCATCACACAGGAGACGAATGCCAGCAATCCATTGACGAAGGGACTCACGCCCCTGCTGACCTTTGATGTATGGGAGCATGCTTACTATCTCGACTACCAGAACCGCCGTCCTGACCACTTGTCAGCCCTCTGGCAGATTATCGACTGGACAGTTGTCGGTCAGCGATACAAATAACGAAAGGAATAAGGGTGAGGAAACCCTCATCATCTTGTATTGATGTGTCAATTCTTTAAGTAAAGGAAAGATAACTTGCTGACTATCAACAGCAAGGCTTTTCTTTTTGTGTCAATCATCCGCAGCCTCTTGACATCAAAGCATTTATATTGTATCTTTGCAACAAAAACGAAAAGATATGAAGAAGATGTGGGTAATAATGGGGTTGTGTGGTCTGTTGTCATGTGCTGCAAAAACACAAAAGGAAGTATCACAAGGGGTATCAGAAGTGAATATCCCTGATAGTTGCTCCGATAAGACTGATTGCATTGAGGATGATTCTGAGCCAGGTATTTTCTCACTTCCCTATAGACCAGGTGTAGTTCCAGAAGACGATCATAAAATTTATGATGTCGTAGAGCAGATGCCTGAGTTTCCTGGAGGTTATGAGGTCATGC
The DNA here is from genome assembly GCA_900314755.1 of uncultured Prevotellaceae bacterium. Classification (GTDB taxonomy): domain Bacteria; phylum Bacteroidota; class Bacteroidia; order Bacteroidales; family Bacteroidaceae; genus Prevotella. The sequence goes on from OMWH01000033.1 coordinate 12,643, forward strand.
AGGAATTTATAAAACGTGTCATGGTATATCCAGCCATTGCTAAAAAGCAAGGTATTCAAGGTAGGGTTGTCCTCACTTTCGTGGTAGAGAAAGACGGCAGTCTTACAAATATAAGAGTGGTAAAGAGTGTTGACCCTGCTTTAGACAAGGAGGCGGTCCGTATCGTCAAACAGATGCCCCATTGGATTCCTGGCAGAGAACATGACTATGTGCTGAGGGTGAATTATACAATTCCCGTAACTTTCCGCCTTGATAAACAACCGGTAAAACAAAGGAAAGATATCGACAGGAGCCAGATGATAGGTTCGAAACATGTCGTAAACATCGAGCAACAACAGCAAGTACAAAGACGTGACACCACAAAGCATATATGGTGCGAAATATATGAGCAAATGCCCTCCTTCCCTGGAGGAGGAAAAGCCCTGTTAAAATATCTAGAAGAAAACGTTCATTATCCGAAGGAATTGGAGGGAACATGCGTGCAGGGTAGGGTAATTGTCACCTGTATCGTGGAGAAAGACGGCAGTATCACAGGGGCAAAAGTAATAAGAGGTCTTTGTCCTGCTTTAGACGCAGAGGCACTGCGTGTTGTCAGTGCCATGCCCCGATGGATTCCCGGCAGGCGAATGGGAGAGCCTGTCAGTGTGAAATATACGATTCCTGTAACTTTCCGCCTCCAATGAAGCACTTTGGCTGACTGGCATTTGTCTCACTCCGAATGCAGGATAGAGAGGTCTATCTTCTTGGCGAGTCTGCTCTTGGTACTGCGGATTGCTTGTTCTGAACAGCAGAAAGAGTGTGCCTTCTGTTTGTCACTCTTTCCATAGTATTCCATAATGCAGAAGAAGGTTTCCTTAGGTGTCAGAGGTGAGGAGGCTTTACCTATTCTTGTCGCAAGAGCAGCATCCACCATGGGGAGGGTCTTGAGTAGTGCCTGTTCCTCCTGTTTACCCATTTGACTGATATTCTGGTCGTTGATAATGGCATAGAGCACATCAATTCCCTTTTTAGTCTCATCAATGGGAAGGATTGTTGACTGGGTGATGTTTGACTCCTTGCTCAACAGTTCTTGTCGCACATGATTCATGCGCTGCCGATAGATACCATTGATCGTTCGCATCCGACGGATATACCAGAAACAGACAATACCAGAAACCAGCAACAGGACGATAAGGGCAGCAATATAGTATTGGCGTTCGTATCCTGCTTTCGTCCGTTCCACCATACCTTGTACATCCATCATATTAATATAGGTGTCTGGCAAAACGGTCTGCATCAGCAGTTGTAACTGTTCTTGTTTTCCTTCCCGATAATAGATGTAACAGAGCAGGGCAAGTGAACTACGTTCCATGGTAGAATCGCTGCTGAGCATATAAGCACGATAGGCAAGCGTCTCTGCCTTCCCAAGAGAATCCGTAAACATCTCCTGATAGGCTCTCTCTTGATAGATGGCAGCACTATCCGCACTCCCCTTGTCTATTGTTGAGAGTGACGGTATATCTGTGGTCTGACTAGCAGATAGCAAACAGACAATAGTCAATACGGGTGCCAGCAACTTTCTCATCAAATGCAAAGAGACACTGAATTACTTCACTTTCCACACATTCAGCACGATACCCTTGAACTCTGTTGTCCACTCTGGAGCACAGACGAAGAGCGCATCATTCAGCCACGCATAGCGGCTGTCCTTGGGTGCCTCAAACTGGGGGGCGGCTTTGAAATAATAATAGGGAGTTCCGTCAGCGTTCTTACCGTCACATACCAATCCCCGGTTACGGACATGGATATTGACACCATCATCCGTCCGGATACTGTAGATAGCCTCCAGTTCCGTTCGGGTACCGTCAGCATTAGCCAGTTGGTAGTCTGCCCCGCCAGATAAAATCGTTCCCTTCAAGGAAGGACCTTCAAAGCTGCCACCTGTGATAGGGATTACGATACGCCGTCCGTGTGCAGTCTCCCCGATAGTGTAAGGCTCACTGATATGTACTCTCAGTTGAAGAGCGAACTCCAGCTGTGGCGAGTCCTTTGGTGGATAGGTCTGAGATGAAGCAGTTAATACCGCGGTCGCCATGATGAAGAAGGATAAAAGTCTTTTCCTGCAAGCCCAAGTACTCTTTTCTATATTCATAGTTTTATTGATTATCTGTTTGCAAAGATACAAAATTAAAAGAAAAATAGTATCTTTGCAATCGAAGAATTACTATTAAAAACTGAAACGATGAATATTGGAGACAAAGCGCCTGAGATTTTAGGCAAGGATGAGCAGGGACGTGAAATCCGTCTGAGTGACTATAAGGGTAGAAAACTCGTACTGTATTTTTATCCAAAGGACAACACCAGTGGTTGTACCTCAGAGGCATGCAGTCTGCGTGACCACTATGAGCAGTTGCAGGGAGCCGGCTATGAGGTGGTGGGAGTCAGCAAGGACTCTGCAGACTCACATCAGAAATTCAAGGAGAAACATCAGCTACCCTTCCCGTTGATTGCTGATATAGACAAAACACTGATGGAAGCAATGGGAGCTTGGGGCGAGAAGAATATGTACGGCAAGAAGACGATGGGTACCATCCGTACTACCTTTATTATTAATGAAGAGGGTATCATCGAGCAGATTCTTGCTGGTAAACAGATCAAGACTAAAGAACACGCCCAACAGATTCTTGGATGATCAAGCGGTTGAATGTGCAGGATGGGGGACATCCGGAAGAGGAGCCTCGTGTCTGGACGAATTTTATCCGATAATGTTTCATATCAGTATAGCTTCCTCGGCATAGTCATCTGCTCCGTTACCGACATGCGGTTGGCAAATTCCTCCTCACCATGTCGGCGGATGTAGCGGATACAGGCAGAGCGGTCGCTGTTGAGAAGAAAACCCAGGATGCGGCCGATGAGATGATTGTACGTTTTGCAAGTATTGACATCCTCGATCGGGCATCTAGCACAGGTGCTGTAACCCATTTTATGGCAACATTCACGGATTCCACACCATGTTGCCTTCTCATTGGCATGGCATCCTGGGCATTTTCCTTTTCTGAATCTCCGGCACGACCCGCAATAGAGTCCGCAAGCTCCTATCAACTCCATACTACTGATAGAAGGTTTCATTAGGGACATTGATTTTATGCTCTTCTTTTGTCACAGGAACCTGTATGATCGTCAACCACTTCTCCGGGTCTTTCTGGTTCCATGCGCCCTCCACATACTGTCGCCGATGCCGTCCACAGATTTGATAACCTTGTTTCTCGATATAGTCGAAAAGCTCTGCTTTCTGTTCATACCAGTGCTGATAAGATCCATAGCATTTCATGCATACCGCCATAGGAATCTCTGGCAACCGCTTGAATTGGATGAGGCGGGTGTCTGGCATCATCTCCTCTACCTGCTCACAATATTCCGTATCGACATCAGTGGTCTTATACTCCTCGTCATGCTCGATGACGAAACTATAGATAGGTAAAGAGCGTTTACACCCGATCCGTTGGATTTCAGGTCCAAGCACGTGGGCACACAATGCTGTCAGGTCAGAGCGTTTGGCAAGTACCTGTCTGTGGGAGGCGACGACAATCTCCGGCAGTCGCTGTACGAAGATGCGTCCTGCCGTGTCTATCTTCGCTTGGGAGTCTGCCATCCTACGCAGCAGGATGAGACGGTCCTGCAGGTTCTTCAGCAGTTGCTCCACTTGCTTGATTTTCTCTTCCAGTTGTTTCACACTGGGCTTATGCGTCCCCTCGTCCAGCAACTCACGTACCTCCTCTAATGAGAAGCCCATCTCTTTCAGTCGCAGGATACCGTTGAGCTGTTGCATCTGTGCCACGTCATAATAGCGGTAACGTGTCCATTCGTCTACCTCGTTGGGTACCAACAGCCCCATCCGCTCATAGTGCCTTAGTGTCTTCACCGTCACCCCGCAATACCGGGAGAACTCGCCAATTGTCAGTCGTATATTCTTTGCCATTGTTTCGATTTTTCCGCAAAGATAAGGGTTACCCTTAGGTACGAGCCAAGAGTAACCCCTATTTTTTATGATTTATTCACTAAATCGCAGGAAAAACCGTTGCTGCGGTCATGCTTTCAGCCGTTCTGCCATCGCCTTGCCCAAAGCCTCGCAGGCAGCTTTCGTCTCAGGTGTCAGACTCTGTTTGATCTCAACAGGTTCGCCGACAGCCTCGAAATGCAGTTTCTCGTCATTCCAACGGGCAATCTCACTGACAGCCTTGGAAGCCCAGCCATAGGAGCCGAACCATCCCAGCAGGTGGTTCTTGATATCCTTGCCAGCCAGTTCTGAGAGCAGCACATCCATCTCATGATAAAGGGCGGTGTTATAAGTGGGGGCACCCACAATCAGTCCCTTATAGCGGAACACGTCACGGATGATATAGCTGTGATGGGTCTTCGAGACATTATACATCACGATATTCTTCACACCAGCCTCAGAGGCAGCACGGGCAATGACCTCTGCGGCACGCTCTGTATTGCCATACATCGTACCATAGCAGATGACCAGTCCTGGCTCTGTCTCATATTTCGACATGCGGTCGTATTCTGCCACCACCTTATTAATATACTGGTGCCATACAGGACCATGGGTAGCACAGATATAGTCCAGTTTCACATCGGCAAGTTTCTTGAGGGCATTCTGTACAGGAGTACCGTACTTACCCACGATATTGGAGTAGTAGCGGACCATCTCCAACCAGAAAGCGTCGCAATTGATCTGCTCATCAATCACGCCACCGTTCAGAGCACCGAAACAGCCGAAGGCATCTCCTGAGAAGAGGACAGAGCCACAGAGTGTCACCATCGTCTCAGGCCAGTGTACCATAGGAGTGAGGACAAAGTTCAGGGTATGTGATCCAAGTTCGATGGAATCGCCGTTTTTCACCTCTACCGTACCATCAGCGATACCATAGAAACCCTCCATCATCTGGAAAGTCTTCTTGTTGCCGATAATCTGGATATTCGGATAGTATTTCTTGATGAGGGCGATAGAACCGCTATGGTCAGGCTCCATGTGGTTAATCACCAGATAGTCGACAGGGCGGTCACCAATCACCTCATGGATATGTTCGATGAATTGGGTGAAGAAGTCAACCTCCACCGTATCAATCAGACACACCTTCTCGTCATCAATCAGATACGAGTTATAGCTCACGCCGTAGGGCAGGGGCCATAAGCCCTCGAACAGCGACTTGTTACGGTCGTTGACACCCACATAATAGATTTTGTTTGTAATCTCTTGCATAGTAGTATTGTTTTTAAATTATTCCTCTATTGTCGATAATGCCTCTTCCAGTTCCTTTTTCTTCTGTGCACCAAACTCCACGGAGACATGGTTGCTGATGCTGCGGCAGCACTCTGCGGAGAACTCCAATGCGCTTTTGATCACACCGTCCCATTGTTCCTCCGTCAGACCATTGTCTATCTCCTGGTGGGTGATACCATTTTTGATTAGTCCGAAGATAAAGCCGGCGTTGAAGTTGTCGCCAGCCCCGATAGTACTGACCGTCTTGGTGGCGAGGACGGGATATTGTTTGCTGAAACCGTTCTCAGCCCTGACCTCTGCAGGTTGTGAGGCACGGGTATAAATAAATTTATGGGTGTAGAACGATATCTGGGAGCGATACACCGTGTCGGGGTCATTTTTCTTAAACAGGATGTCAAAGTCTTCTGACGACCCTCTGACAATATCTGCCATCTCCAGGTTCTCCAGTAAGTTAGGGGTAATCTTCATGACCTCATTCTGATGGGAGGCACGGAAGTTGACATCATAGTAAAGGATGGCACCATGCTGACGGGCATAGTCCAGGAAGGCATAAACCTGAGAGCGGATGACAGGGTTCAATGCGAAATAGCTGCCATACAGCACGATGTCGTCAGGTTGTATGTCCGGATAGATATAGTCGATGCGGTCGTTGGGATGGTCTTTATAGAAAATGTATTCCGCATCGTTCTGCTCATTGAGGAAGGCAAGTGACAATGGTGACTTGGACTCCGGGTAGACATTGATATTAGAGGCATCGACTCCATTTTTCTCTAAGAAACCGATGATATTATGTCCTATACGGTCATTACCTGTCTCACTAATCATACTGCCTTTTACACCAGAGCGGCCCAAGGAAACCATCGCATTGAAGGTGCTGCCGCCGGGGACAGCACTGATGGGCTGCTCGTCACGGAAGATAATGTCAAGTACTGTCTCACCAATACCAATTACTTTTCGCATAATCATTAGAATTTCCTGCAAAGATACAACTATTTTTCAAAAATACACTATCTTTGCACGTGAAATGACAAAATATAATATCCATACACTTCCTAACGGTTTACGAGTAATACATCTGCCAGCCACTTCTCCTGTCGTCTATTGCGGCATTGGTGTCAGGGCGGGTTCACGCCATGAGAGGGCAGGCGAGGAGGGGCTTGCCCATTTCTGTGAGCATGTCACCTTCAAGGGGACTCATCGCCATTCTGCCCTGCAGATCCTCAATTGTCTGGAACGGGTAGGGGGCGACCTCAATGCTTTCACCAATAAGGAAGACACCGTCTTTTATGCTGCCATCTTAAAAGAACATCTTCCCCGGGCTGTCGACCTCTTGACAGACATAGTCTTTAACAGTACTTATCCGGAACAGGAGATAGAGCATGAGAAGGATGTTATCTGCGATGAAATCGAGAGTTATAACGATTCTCCTGCCGAACTGATTTATGATGAGTTTGAGAATATGCTCTTCAAAGGTCATCCCTTAGGGCATAATATATTAGGTACACAGGAACGGGTGAGGAATTTCACGGCATCCGATGCACGGCGTTTTACCAGCCAGTTCTATCGTCCCGACAACGCCATCTTCTTTGTCTATGGGGATGTCCGTTTCGACTATCTCATCAAATTGTTGGAGAAAGCCGAATATCCACAGCGTGCAGGCTCGTTGAAACCAACTGTTTCCAAAGATAGTGAAAAGACCAGTCGCCTCTCGGAGCCCCATCACCAGTCGCATGTGATGTTAGGATGTAAAACGTTCGATTTCAACGACAACCGGAGGATGCCTCTTTATTTGTTGAATAACATATTGGGGGGACCGGGAATGAATGCCCGGCTGAACCTGTCCTTACGTGAGAGACATGGACTGGTATATACCGTGGAGAGTTCCATGGCGAGTTACAGTGACACAGGATGCTGGTCCGTCTATTTCGGTTGCGATCATCATGATGTGAAACGCTGTCTGCGACTGGTTCATCAGGAACTCGACCGCATGATGCAGCATCCGTTGTCGGAACGCCAGCTGATGGCTGCCAAGCGCCAGCTGAAGGGACAGATAGCCATTGCCTGTGACAATAGGGAGCAGTTTGCTCTCGACTTTGCGAAGAGTTTCCTGCATTACGACAAGGAGCGGGATATAGAAATGGTCTTCCAACAGATTGATGCCATCCGTTCAGAACAGATCCTGCAGGTTGCACAGACGTGTTTCGCTCCAGGACAATTACAGCTGTTAGTGCTGTAAATATTTTGTCAGTTCATTTTTTTGTATTACATTTGCAGCATGAATGAGACAGTAATACTTACTGACCTAACGATTGGATACCAGACGAAGCAGCAAAAGACTGTGGTGGCAGAACATCTGAATGGTGCCATCATGAGTGGTGAACTGACCTGTCTGCTGGGGCGTAATGGTATAGGTAAATCAACCCTGTTGCGTACATTGTCTGCTTTTCAGCCATCCCTTCATGGTGATATCCTGCTGTCTGCCAATACTCCCTCACCAATCCCTGTCAACCAACTTACAGACAAACAGCTGAGTAAGCTCATTGGTGTGGTGCTGACAGAGAAACCGGATGTACGGAATATGACCATTGAGGAACTGGTGAGCATGGGACGCTCTCCCTATACGGGTTTCTGGGGCTCCTTGTCGAAGGATGACTGGTGCATCGTGGACGAGGCTATCGGATTGGTGGGTATCGAGTCATTGCGGGGACGGTATGTGCACACACTGAGTGATGGCGAGCGGCAGAAAGTGATGATTGCCAAGGCACTGGCGCAACAGACTCCTGTCATCTATCTTGACGAGCCTACCGCCTTCCTCGACTTCCCCAGTAAGGTGGAGGTGATGCAGCTGTTGCATCGTCTTGCCCATGAGCAGCAGAAAACCATCTTCCTCTCTACCCATGATGTGGAACTCTCCTTACAGATAGCAGACTGTATATGGCTGATGGAACCGGGGATTTTGAGTATAGGAACACCTCGTCAGTTAGCCGATGAGGGAGCATTAGGACGATTCATCGTACATAAGGGTATTCTCTTTGATGCCCAGACATTGACGATACGTGTAACGGAATAGTATAAGATTATGATAGAAGGGCACGGAGATGATATCTATCGCTATGATGCGGGTATGGTGCGGATTAATTTCAGCTCCAATATCTACCAGCAAGCCGACCATACGGCATTGCAGGAGCATCTGAAAGAGCATCTTGATGTCATCAACAACTATCCTGAGCCACAACCGCGTTCCCTTGAGAAGATGATTGCCCAGCAGTTGGGAATCAGTCCTGAGGCTGTCATGGTGACCAATGGGGCAACGGAGGCGATCTATCTCATCGCACAGATGTTCCATCATAGTGCCTCCATCATCCCGCAACCTACTTTCAATGAATATGCTGATGCCTGTCGTATCAACCATCATATCATCTCTTATGAGAATACGGACGACCTGAAGGAACTTCCTGCGGACAGGGTCTATTGGATCTGTAATCCCAATAACCCGACAGGTAATGTGATGACAAAAGGAATCATCGAGTATATGGCACGCCGCTCTCCCCGTTATACCTTTGTGGTCGATCAATCGTATGAGGACTATACGCAAGAGCGTCTTATTAGCCCCAAGGAGGTGTTAGGGTGTCATAACCTATTGGTGCTGCATTCCCTTAGTAAGCGTTTCGCCATTCCTGGGTTGCGTATAGGTTATGTTATCGGACATCCTGACATCATCCAGTTATTACGGAGCATACGCCACCCGTGGTCAGTAAGTGCACTTGCCATCGAGGCAGGGAAGTTCCTCATCAAGCGGAATGAGCCGGCGATTCCCGACCTTACAAGCTATCTGCTGGAGACGACTCGCCTACGTACCAATCTTCGTAAGATAGAGGGCATTCGTGTCTTTGAAACCAAGACGAATTTCATGTTATGTGAGATAGAACCGGCGACCAGTACCAAACTGAAATTCTACCTCGTCCATGAGCATGGTATCCTGATACGTGACTGTTTCAACTTCACGGGACTCTCCGACCATTTCTTCCGTGTCGCCACGCAACGACCGGAAGAGAATAACGCCTTGGTAGACGCTATTCAGCAGTTTATCAATGAACTTCCTGAGAATAGGGTTTAGAACCAGTGCATCAGGGTGCGCAGGAAAGCGGTCAGCTCACCAGCCATCTTCTGATGCTGCCACAGAGAGGGATGCCAGGAGGCACCATAGTAGAGGTCACCGTTCTGTGGGGTGAAGTCAAAGCGGTATACTTCCTTGTCACCGTCTTTTTTTGCCTCCTCCACGACTTCATTCAGCGTTTTCTTTGCAATCTCCAACTCCTTACCCACTAACATCGAGCCGCACAGGTATACTATCTTAGCCTTGGGGTTATGCTGCCGTACCTGTTTGAGGAACTTCTTGTAAGCCTGTTTTAACAACTTCACATCGTAGTTGTTGGTCGACAGGTCGTTGGTACCCAGATTGATACATACCACCTGTGGGGTATAGCGTGAGAAGTCCCATTTCTCTGAACGGTCGTAGAGGTTGGTGTACTCATACTCTGTCGTCATCACATTCTCCGGGGTACCCGTCTTGGGACCGTCATAGCTGCGATAGACACCGATACCGCTACGTGCCACCACGTATGCCATCGCGTTCAGGTTACGACAGGTCTGCTGGGCATAAGTATAATAATGGTTCTCTGTCTCATACTCAAAAGGATCAGTCTTCTCAATACTCTCATTGCCATAGCCGCAGGTGATGGAATTGCCGATGAACTCGATACGGCGGTCGGGCAAGGCAGGAGCGTCTAACAACTGACCGTCATTGTCGAGCACGAACCCGCGGAACTCCGGTTTCAGCTCATAGCCCTCGATGACGTACATCAGTCGGATGCTATGTGTTCCCTTGGGCAGTGCCGTGGCAAGGGTCACCACAGAGTCTTTCTCTGCCATGAAACCCACCTTGAAAGGCTCTGCCTCGTCAATCTGTGCCATGAAATAGCCGCTCTTGGGTTTTGCCATCATCTTCAGACTGGTACCCGTGAAGCAGGCGTTGATCTGTACACCAGGGAAGGTGAAGCGGGGGCACATAGGGTTGTCAAAGCAGATACGTCCGATGTATTGGATGTGCTTGTCTGTGGGGTTAATGACTTTTCCCTTGATAGGGAGGGTCGTGGAGGCGTTGACCATCAGGGTCAGTATTGCCAGCAAGGAAAGCAGTGTGATGCGTTTCATAAAACGATAGTTTTGGTTTTTGACTGCAAAAATACAAAAAATTATGAACTATGAACTATGAACTATGAACTTTTTTCGTAACTTTGCAAGCAAAAAGTACGAAAAAGTAAATGATGGACGAAGATTTTGACATCCGGCAGGAGCAGATATCCTCTTCAGAGAAAGAATTTGAGAACGCCTTGCGTCCCCTCTCTTTCGGCGACTTCAGCGGACAGCAGCAGGTGGTGGAGAACCTGCAGGTTTTCGTGGAGGCTGCCAAATACCGTGGAGAGCCGCTTGACCATACCTTGCTGCATGGTCCTCCGGGCTTGGGTAAGACAACACTCTCGAACATCATTGCCAATGAGCTGGGGGTAGGCTTCAAGATTACCAGCGGTCCTGTGCTGGACAAACCGGGTGACCTGGCAGGTATTCTTACATCATTGGAGAAGAATGATGTGCTCTTCATCGACGAGATCCACCGTCTGTCACCGGTAGTGGAGGAATACCTTTATTCCGCCATGGAGGACTACCGCATCGACATCATGATTGACAAGGGACCGTCGGCACGTTCCATCCAGATCGACCTCAACCCGTTTACCCTGGTGGGTGCCACCACCCGTAGCGGTCTGTTGACGGCTCCCCTTCGTGCCCGTTTCGGTATCAATATGCATTTGCAGTATTATGAGCCGGAGACGCTGCAGAAAATCATCACACGCTCTGCCTCTATCCTCAGGGTTCCTATCACGACAGATGCGGCGGCAGAGATCTCACGCCGCTCCCGCGGTACGCCCCGTATTGCCAATGCGCTGTTGCGGCGTGTCCGTGACTTCGCACAGGTGAAGGGCACTGGTCGTATCGATACGGAGATTACGAAGATTGCCCTGACGGCATTGAATATTGACAAGTATGGACTGGACGAGATAGACAACCGCATCCTGCTGACCATCATCGATAAGTTCCGGGGTGGTCCTGTGGGTATCACCACCATTGCCACGGCAATCGGTGAGGATGCCGGTACGGTGGAGGAGGTCTATGAGCCGTTCCTCATCATGGAGGGCTTTATCAAGCGTACTCCCCGGGGACGTATGGTGACAGAACTTGCCTATCGTCATTTCGGTCGCAACCCGTATACGGGGAATATTATGGAACCGACACTCTTTGAGTAGAATTGAAGAATTGAAGGATTGAAGTAATCGTCGCAAGACGCTTTTACAAAGCGAAGCGACTAAAAGAATTGAAGTAATGAGGACAGGTGTATTTGTAGGGAGTTTCGACCCATTTACCATTGGTCATGACTCTATCGTGACCAGGGCTTTGGGATTGTTCGACCGACTCGTCATCGGTGTGGTGGGCGACCAGGTGCATAAACCCGATATGGCTCCCGCCACGGAGCGGATGAAGGCGATACAGGAGCTGTATGCGGATGAGGCTCGCATAGAGGTGAAACCCTATTATGGTCTTGCCGTCGATTTTGCGAAAGCCGAGGGTGCCCACTATATTGTAAAAGGGGTACGCTCTGTCAAGGATTTTGAATATGAGCGGGAGCAGGCTGACATCAACCGTCAGATCAGTGGCATCGAGACCGTCCTGCTGTTTGCGGAACCGCAGTATGCCAGTGTCAGCAGCAGTGTCATCCGTGAGTTACGGCATTTCGGAAGAGACGTTAATGAGTTCCTGCCCCAGAAAAAATAACAGCCATCATGAAGAAAGTTATCTATACCCTTTGCCTTGCAGGCTTTTTATGCGGTTGTGGCACCACCAAGAAACAGGTGGAGCAGCAGCCCATCGTGAATATCCAGTTCAATGCGGACTCTGCTTACCAGTTCTGTGCCGCCCAGTGTGACTTCGGACCCCGCACCATGAACAGTGAGGCACATGAGCGGTGTGCTCAGTGGATTAGCCAGAAGTTCCAGCAATATGGTTATACCGTAGAACTGCAGAAAGCTGACCTCAAAGGCTATGACGGTACTATCCTTAAGAGTACCAACATCATCGCCAGCTCTCAACCCTCAACTCCCAACTCTCAACTCCCCAAAGTCCTTATCTGCGCCCATTGGGACAGTCGTCCGTGGGCAGATAACGACCCGGACTCTGCCAACTGGCGCAAGCCGGTGATGGCAGCAAACGACGGAGCCAGTGGGGTGGCTGTGATGCTGGAGTTGGCACGGCTCATCCAGCAGCATGACTCGCTGAATGTTGCCGTCGACTTCATCTGCTTCGATGCGGAAGACTGGGGCATCCCCCAATGGGATGAGACAGGTGACGGTACCGACTCCTGGGCACTTGGCGCACAGTATTGGGCAAAGAAATATCAAGAAAAGTCTCTCCACTCTCAACCCTCCACTCTTAACTACCAATACGCTATCCTCTTGGATATGGTGGGTGGACAAGGTGCCAAGTTCTATCAGGAGGGCTATTCTAAGCAGAAGGCTGGTCGGATCGTGGAGAAGATATGGCGTGCAGCCCATGCCGCCGGCTATGGCAGTACCTTCCCCATGCAGGAGAGTGGCTTTGTCACTGACGACCATGTCCCTGTGAATGACATTGCCAATATCCCATGTGTCGATATCATCAACCACTACCCCGACTGTCCTCAGAGCTCTTTCGGTCCTACGTGGCATACCGTCAATGACGATATGCAGCATATCGACAAGAACACCCTTCAGGCGGTGGGACAGACCCTGTTGCAGGTTCTGTATAACGAATGAATATTCGGGAATATAGAATAGATCATGTAACTTTGTAAACTGCTGATGATAGAAATGAAGATGAAAAAGAAATTATTATTGATGATGGGGCTTTTCATAACGTTGGGCACACAGGCACAGATAAATGAAAAGGTGTATTTTACGGCAGAACAGATGCCGGATATGATGGTATTCATGCCTGGACCTCCAGACAGCACTTCTACGGCTTTCGCATACGATGTGAGCCGATATTATTGGGGCAAGGAGATGCGTAAGGATTCTGTACGTGCCGCTGAGGCTAAACGCGATGCCGTGTATGGACTGGAAACTATACTCACCGAGTTCAAGGAAGCCTTCGGCATGGAGATAACCAAAGAGGGAACCCCCGAAATCTATAAGGTTCTGGAGATGGGTACGGAGACCTGCAGTAAGGTGTGTACCCTGCCTAAGAGTAAGTATATGCGCCGACGTCCGTTCATGGTGTTCAACGAGGAAACGCTCTATCCTGAGGATGAACCTGCCCTGAGGAAAAATGGCTCGTTTCCTTCAGGACATACCACACTGGGGTGGAGTGCGGCTCTGCTGATGACGGAGATTAACCCTGATCGTGCTAACGAGATTCTGGCTCGTGGCTATCGCTATGGTGAGAACCGTGTGGTGGTGGGTGCCCATTGGCAGAGCGATACAGATGCGGCTCGCGTTGCCACTTCAGCAGCTTATGCCAAATTACACACGAGCGAGGCTTTCCTGTTGCAGATGCGAAAAGCACGCGAGGAGTTCAAACGACTTTGCCGATGACTCATGCATAAAGAAGAGGGTTCACTTCATTTGTGTCCCCTGATCTCATAGATCTTGCTCCGTATCGGCTCTAAGTTCTGTTCCATATTTTAACTCATCTTATTGATCAGTTCCGCAGCCTTGATGTCGTGCATCAGGGTGAAGGCGAACCATTTCTTGCCTAAGTCCTTGATAGAGGCTCCGATATGATATACCTCATCGTCAATCAGCAGGAAACGGTCATGCGCCTTGTTGAACTGCTGCACCTCAATGGCTGCATATTGCTCGTTATGACGGGTGATGTCTAATTGCAGCCCACTGACGGAATTTTACACCACGTTTAGAATTGACACGGTAGCCGACAGAGATAATCATGTCCAAATTAAAATATAGAATCATTCGTTTTATGGTTCTTTTACCCTCAATTTGAACTTGTGCAATTTTTGCACAGGTTGACTCTTGCTCTAATTCCCCTGTTTTATAGATGTTATTAACGTGGCGGACAATAGAAGTCCTGTCTGTCTGAAACAACTCCGCCATTTGCGCCTGTGTCAGCCACACCGTCTCATGATCCATCCTCACCTCCAGCCGAATTGTCTCATCCGGTTGGTACATCACAATCTCACCAGTTTGCCCTTTCTGTTCCATATACTTATTAGTTCGGTTTTAGTCTGTTTCTACCTACACATCCTTCACTCTTCCTGTATGAACCCGATGCGTCTCCGTGGCTTCGGCTCCCTGGGCTGCAGCTCCGCCAATGCCTCACTGATGGCGTCGAGCTGGGCACGGGTCGACTCGTTAATGTCGTTCTGGTCGGCAAGAGTATCCTCCATGTCCTGCTTGATGCGTTTGATCTCATTCTCTATCCTTTCAAACCGTTCAGCAGTGTCGGGTATTGATGTGATATGTGTAATATGGCGAATAGCGACAAAGGCACGCATAATCTTGATATTTACCTCAATAGCTAAATCAGAATTCAAGACTCCACTTAGCATAGCCACACCTTCTTCTGTAAAGGCATACGGCATGCTGCTGGAATACTTTAGCGTAGCCAACCGGTCACAATTTGTGACCAGCTCATGGGTCTCCTCATAATTCAATTGGAACATAAAGTCGTCGGGGAATCGTTTTATATTCCTTTTTACTGCCTGATTCAATACTTTAGTCTGTACTCCATACAGCTCCGCCAAGTCACGGTCCAGCATCACCCGCTGTCCCCTGATCTCATAGATCTTGCTCCGTATCGGCTCTAAGTTCTGTTCCATGCCGTTGAATTTTTATTGTACAATCCGCAAACAATTTTACAACTTTTAATGATAAAAGGAAAACAAAAAAATGATTCCTCACATCTCACGACGCAAGGAACCCAATAACTAACTTATTATCAACTATTCGATTGCAAAGATAATGCAAATGTTTTAAACACCAAAATAAAATCCGCAAAATCTTCTCAGACATTGCGGATTAGGACATTGTTGGGTTTAAATAGTCCACCTAACTTTATACAAACCTCAAGGGATTGAAATTATTTTCTTACAGGTTTTTTAGGAACATCTGACTTTTTGTTGTTTAATCCATCTATTATTTGTTTAATCGATGTCACTAGATCTGGATATGCAACCTGGAATTCCTCTTTAGTTATTCTATTACCCTCATCGTCTAAATAATCATTATTATGTTCCTTATTGTCAGTATAGTAAAAACCTGCAAACTTGCCATTTTTGTGATTTATAATGTACGCACCTTTAAATCTAATCCTCCCATCAAGAAAAGATAGTGATAGTATTCTGTTTTTATCAATAAAGGCTTCACCATCAAACAACTCACCATCCTTATAAAATACTTTATCAATATACTCTAAGTCTGAAAACTTTATACTATCATCCCTAGTATAAAATTTATTGCTATTCGGTATACGCGACAAAAAGCGTTTATCCTCTTCAAAAGACCATTGTACTTGCCAAACCCTTCCGTCTATCTGGTCTATTAACATAAAACACTAGTGTCCACTAAATAAAATTAAGAGTCAATTGACCATCATCTGCAACATACTCAGGTTCCTTGGTAAAGAGTTCCTTGATAGGAGTCTTATCC
>OMWH01000046.1 GCA_900314755.1 uncultured Prevotellaceae bacterium
AATTAAAACAAATAATACCATGAAAAGCAGAAAAAATTATTTCTTATACTTCTTATTCCTGCCGACAATTCCAGTGTCTTGTCCGGCACAGTTTAATACTGTTCAAAAGCTGCCACAGGTGGTTAAAAGTAAGCCGATTTCAGAGGTTCAGACGGATTCCTGTGATTTAGTTGCTTCTGAACGAAAGAGCCCAAAAGAATACTTTGACGTTCCTTCTCATCAGGAGATAGCCATTGAGTACGATGTTCCGTTGTTCGTTACTGTCAAAGACAGTATGATGATGGAACTATTAAACCGTCGTACTTCATGGAACTATTAAACCGTCGTACTTCAGTGGCACTTCCTTTAGACTTCATTCATATCACTTCTGACTATGGCTATCGTCAGGATCCTGTCACTTTTGTTAAGGGAACATTTCACAACGGAATAGACTTACGTTGTGCCAAAGGCTCTCTGGTTTACGCGATGATGCCAGGAGTCATCGAAAAGGTGGTATATAGTGAAACGGGCTATGGTCATCATGTCATCATCAACCATGTAGGACTGCGCATCCTGTATGGTCACTTAGGACTGATAGCTGTCAGAGAAGGGGATGTTGTATCAGCAGGAACGATAGTGGCTTTGTCCTCTGATACAGGTAAGTCAACAGGCCCGCATCTGCATATCCGGGCTGAAAGACTTATTGATGGGGAATGGAAATCCATCAATCCAGAGCCGTTCATCAATCATCTGAACAGTTATATCTGTGGTTTGCAGGAGGAAATGGAGAACCTGCATTTTGCCTCCAGACCTGACAGACCACTAAACCTTCACAACCTCTTCAAGGTCATGAAGGATTGCGGTGTTCTCTTCCCGAAAATTGTAGCTGCTCAGTATTGCCTTGAAACGGGCTATGGTTCTTCAAATGTTTGCCGGAACTATAACAATCTCTTCGGGCTTTATAACTCATCCTCTCATGACTACTACCGTTTCCGTTCCTGGGAAGAGTCTGTTGCAGGTTATGTGCGCATGATACAGCGTCGTTATGACCCCAAGAAGGACAAAGACTACTATGCCTTCCTGAAACGTATCGGCTATGCAGAGAATATGGACAGCTATAACGCCAAAGTCCGAGCCATAGCAAATACGCTATAACGAAAGAAACCTGTCTCGCATTGGAGGCAGGCTTCTTTGTTTATTGGGCGTTTTCTTTTCCAAGCAAACTGGCCGTGAGCTGCGTTACTTCCTCATTGATGCGTCGGAAGTTTCTTGCCAGCATCACTTCTTTCTCATGTTCATTCTCGAAACAGTATTTCTTGGGCAATGGCATATAGTGCTTTTTCTCTTCCTCGATATGGCTCATATCGAAGTTGGTTTTACAGAAGAACTTGGTGGTCTTGAACTCGTCGGTCTCTTCGAGGTTCACACTATGCATAGCTGCTGCTTCTGTAGGTGTAAAGTCTCGCGCAGTCTGTCCGCAGATCCAACCTGTGGCCATATCGGCAATCTTTGCAGCAGGAACCAGACAGTCCATCTTCTCATTGAAGGAGGTCGATACTCGCTCATCATTGATGCTGATGCTCTGGGTGGTCTGCTTGACCTTACCGAAGATGTCATTCTGCAACCATTCCAGCGTTTCCTTGTTTCTCGCTGAACCAGCGAAGACATTACCACACGTGGTTATCACCTTCTGCATACCGTTCTTGCCATAGTCGGCTTCCAACTGGGGCAGTTCCTGAAAGGCCATCGTCACGCTTACCTTATTACTTCGGGCTGTACCTATCAGACGGTCTATCTTATGGAAATAGAGTGTCGGCAGCTCATCGATGATGATGCTGACTGGCACGTTCTTTCCCTGTCCGCTGTTGACTCTCGTGGTCAGACGGTTCAGGATAAGTGCATTCAGAGAGCCAATCACTTGTTCTTTCTCCGGATCATTGGCGATAATCAAATAACTTGGACTCTTCGGATCGCTGACCTTCAGGTCGAAGTCATCACCCGAGAATACCCAATAGGCTTCCTGTGATACCAGTCGTGCAGCGTTGACACGGAGCGTTCCAACCATACCTTCCAACTGATCCATGGCATTGTTATCGTAAGCACTCTTAAATGGAGCCATCAGTGACATGATGTTTTCATCTTGCATCAGGATATTAAAGGAATCCTCATACGACAGTTGTAGGAAGCTGAGCACATGGGGCATGTCACTATACTCGCCCGTAAAGGTGTCGGGCTGGGTGATACATCCTTCATCATCCTCGTAGAACTCATCTTCGATAAAGACTACTCTCCCCTCTCTATCTATATACGAAAAGCCTTTCAAGGTGACAGGCATTCCATCGGCATCGGTGCTGACATTATTGCCGTCTTTATCTGTGAAGTCGAGAACGACATTACCATCATTATCCAATGCAACATAGTCATCCCACATGCGTATCTTAATTTCCAGCTTTCGTCCGTCACTGATTATCATGTGATGCAGTTTCCTGCCGTTCTTCCATGCCACAGGACGGAAGGTGACGAAGAAATAGATGATGGCTGCCAGAAAGTTTTCAGCAGAGTTGTTGAAGAACTTGTCACTTCCACCACCGCCTGCCTGTCCTGCACCTTTGTTCAAAGCTGCAAGTAGTGTGGCTGCTGTCTCTGAGGCAGCACTCAAATCAGGGATGTACTTCCGTTGGATGGGGTTCACTCTGTTCGAATACTCCACATCGGTAAAGTTGATGATGTTGAAGTTCATATCCTTGGGGATATTGCCGAGCATCTTATTCTTATTGAAGTGGTAAAAGGTCATCTCTGCAAGTGCCGGAAACTTGTAGTCATACACAACTAACGAAAAACCTTTGGCTGAGTGCTGGCGGATGAAGGGTTCTACCACAGAGAAGGACTTACCACTACCAGGCGTTCCCACTACCCATGTACCTCGAAAAGGGTTCACCACATTGCACCAGCCTTTTCGCATTCGTCCCTTATAGTAAAAGATCATCGGAATGTTCACGCTATACTTATTCTCCACCAACTGCTCACACTGCTGGAAACTCTCGTTCTCAAAGTTAAACCTGTCTTCACCTAACTTGCAGTTAAAGTACTGGGCTATGGCATCGAGGCTTCGATGAATACACATCACGCCTGTTATCGAGGTAACAAGATAGAGGATGCGGTTCAGCGAATAGCCTGCAATATGGGTTCCCCAATGCCCTTGCTGCAGGAAGATGCACAGCACGGTCAGGGTGATTCCTGCTGCACAGGGATAGACAACCATCGTCCTGACATCGAACTTCAAGCTTCGTCGTGCCGTTGTTCCTGCACAAGTAATCAAGATGGTCACCAACTCTATGACCTTACATGACACCACAGAATTGAAGAAGCCCAGCCTGGCTATCATCTGCAAAAAGGAGTTGGCAATGCTACTCCCTGTATGGACAGGCATGTGCATCACCAACTCGATAATCAAG
>OMWH01000041.1 GCA_900314755.1 uncultured Prevotellaceae bacterium
GTTTGAGCAACATGTAACATGGCTCAATCCCTTTGTACAAGGGCATTTGAGCCACATCATGTTATAAGGTTATATGTTTTTGCGAAATCCGTAAGTGTTATTCAAAATTCTTTTTGTACCTTTGCATCATGAATCAAGACACAAAAACTCCTCATCCCCTGGTGGCTGTCATCCCCGTGGTGATACTCATCGCTTTCCTCGCCACTGCCATATCCCTGTTCGGCAGCGACTCGCTGAGCGGTGGCAGTCAGATTGCCCTGCTGATGGGTATGGCGGTCTGTGTCAGTATCTCCATGGCGATATACCGCACACCATGGCGGGTCTTCGAACAACAGATCAAGAAGACGTTAGGAGAGGTGTCCATCACGTTGCTCATCCTGCTCTGTGTGGGCATGCTGTCCGGTTCATGGATGATCAGCGGTATCGTCCCCACCTTAATATATTATGGGGTACAGATCATGTCACCCCAGTTTTTCCTCGTGTCGGCAAGCATCATCTGCGCACTGGTGTCGCTGTTGTCGGGCAGTTCATGGACGACGATAGCCACTATCGGAGTCGCCCTGCTGGGAATCGGTCATGCGTTGGATGTCTCGGAGGCATGGACGGCAGGAGCGATTATCTCTGGTGCCTATTTCGGTGACAAGCTGTCACCGCTGAGTGACACCACCATCCTTGCCTCGTCAGCCACTGGTACCGACCTCTTCGTGCATATCCGCTATATGATGCTGACGACGATACCCACCTTCCTCATCGCCCTGATGATATTCTTCATCGTAGGATTAGGAAACGGAGGTGCCACTGAGCTGCAGGTGGAGCAATATACCGAAGGACTCTCACGCACCTTCCATATCTCGCTGTGGACCCTCCTTGTCCCCGTGCTGACAGGTGTGCTGATAGCCCGCAGGGTACCCTCGCTCATCGTCCTTTTCACTTCGTCCATCATGGCTGGTGTGGTGGCACTCATCCTGCAACCCCATATCCTCTGTGAGGTGGCAGGCACTAACAATCTGCTACAGGGACTGGCGATGACCTATTACGGTGCCACCGCCATTGACACGGGTAATGCCTCGTTGAACGAGCTGATATCCACGGGAGGTATGGCAGGTATGCTGAACACCATATGGCTCATCCTCTGTGCCATGTGTTTCGGTGCGGTGATGGTGGCAAGCGGTATGATAGAGAGTCTGACGCGAGTGATTGTCAGTTGGGTGCGCCATCGCGTGTCTCTCGTCTCCTCGACCGTCGGCACCGGCATCTTCCTCAACCTCACCACGGGCGACCAGTTTATCTCTATCGTGCTGACGGCAGACATCTTCAAGGAAGTATATGACGACCAGGGGTACGAGACCCGTCTGCTGAGCCGTACCTGTGAGGATGCCGCTACCGTGACATCAGTACTGATACCTTGGAATACGTGTGGTATGACACAGTCAACGGTGTTGGGCGTTCCCACGCTGACCTACCTGCCATACTGTTTCTTCAACCTGCTGAGTCCGCTGATGAGCATCATCATTGCTGCCATCGGCTGGCGTATCGTCAGAAGGAATTCTTAACTTAGTTTCTCACGCAGGAACTTTCCCGTGATGCTCTTTTCGCAGGCTGCCACTTCCTCTGGTGTGCCGCATACGACAAGGTCGCCACCACGGTCACCACCGTCCGGACCGAGGTCGATGACATGGTCGGCACATTTGATGATCTCCATGTTATGCTCGATGATAAGGATGGTATGCCCCCGCTCGATGAGTGCGTCGAAGGCATGGAGCAGTCGCTGGATGTCATGGAAGTGAAGTCCTGTGGTGGGCTCGTCAAATATAAATAAGGTGGGCTCCTGCTTCTCCTGTCCGATGAAATAGGCGAGTTTCACACGCTGGTTCTCACCACCGGAGAGGGTAGAGGAACTCTGTCCCAGTTTGATATACCCCAGTCCCACATCCTCCAAGGGCTTGAGTCGGTTGACGATGGTTTTCTGCTGGTGCTCGCCAAAGAACTGTATCGCCTCTGAGATGGTCATGTTCAGCACGTCGTCGATATTCTTTCCTTCAAAGCGCACGTCCAGGATGTCGTGCTTGAAGCGATGACCATGACATGCCTCACACTCCAGTACCAGGTCAGCCATGAACTGCATCTCGACCGTGATGACACCGGCACCCTTACACTCGTCACAGCGTCCGCCGTCCGCATTGAACGAGAAATACTGTGACGTGAAGCCCAGTTGTTTCGACAGCGGCTGGTCGGCAAAGAGGTCACGGATGGCATCATAAGCCTTGACATAGGTGGCAGGATTAGAGCGTGTCGACTTGCCGATAGGGTTCTGGTCGACGAACTCCACATGGCGTACCGCTTGGTAGTCGCCACCCAGTCCCTGATACTCACCGGGAGCGTCACACACATCACCCAGGCTGCGTTTGAGGGCAGGGTAGAGGATGCCCTTGATAAGACTCGACTTACCACTGCCGCTGACACCCGTGACGACGGTCATCACATTCAAGGGGATGGAGACATTGATGCCTCGCAGGTTGTTCATGCGGGCACCCTTGATGTCTATCTTCTGGTTCCATGGGCGACGGCTCATGGGAACAGGGATCTGCTCCTCATGCAACAGGTATTTGACGGTATGGCTCTTGGGGAATTTGGAAATGAGCAATGAGGAATGAGCGATGTCATTGGGGATATTCCCCTCATACACAATCTCACCACCCAGTCGTCCGGCATCAGGACCCACGTCGATGAGGTAGTCGGCGGCACGCATCATCTCCTCGTCATGCTCCACGACGACCACGGTATTACCGAGAGCCTGCAGCTCCTTGAGCACCTTGATGAGCCGGTCGGTATCACGGCTGTGCAGTCCGATGCTGGGCTCGTCTAATATATATAAGGAACCCACGAGCGAGGAGCCGAGGGATGTCGTCAGGTTGATGCGCTGGCTCTCACCACCACTGAGTGAGTTGGACATGCGGTTAAGGGTCAGGTAGCCCAGTCCCACGTCCAGCAGGAACTGCAGGCGCGAGTTGATCTCTGTGAGCAACCGCTTCCCGATCTGCTGCTCCTGTTCTGTGAGCTCCAAGTGGTCGAACCAGTCTTTCAGCCGGACGACGGGCATCTGCACCAAGTCAGAGATGCTGCGTCCGCCAATCTTCACATAGTCAGCCTCCGGCTTCAGACGGGTGCCGTGACATTTCGGACAGGTCGTCTTACCACGATAGCGGCTCAGCATCACCCGGTATTGGATCTTATACTGGTTCTCCTTCACCATCTGGAAGAAAGCATCGATGCTGACCTGGTCGTGAATGTCCTTATGGCGTTCGGAGGGGAGTCCATGCCACAGCATGTCCTTCTGCTGCTGCGTCAGGTTGTAGTAAGGTTCGAAGATAGGGAAGTCATCCTTCGCGGCACGCCGGCAGAACTCCTCTTTCCACATGCCCATCTTCTCACCATGCCAGCATACCACACAGCCGTCGTATACCGACAGGGTGCTGTTGGGAATCACCAGATGCTCGTCGATACCGATGATCTTGCCAAAGCCCTGGCACTCAGGACAGGCACCCACGGGGGAGTTGAAGGAGAAAAGGTTGTCGGAAGGCTCCTCGAACTTCATGCCATCCGCCTCGAAGCGCATGGAGAAATCATAGCTGATCATAGAGGGCAGGAACATCAGCCGGCACTCTCCGTTGCCCTCATAGAAAGCCGTCTCGGCAGAGTCGACGAGGCGGGAGATGACATCCTTCGCGTCATCGACCGTCAGGCGGTCAATGACGAGGTAGTAATTATTCGGAGTGCTCGGAGTGCTCGGAATACTCGGAGTATTCTGATTACTCAGAAAATCATCAATACGCTGGAAGTCACTATTGACGAAGATGCGTGCATAGCCGTTGAGCACATACATCTTCAGTTGCTGCTCCAGCGTGCGTCCCTCCGGGATGACGATGGGAGCCATGACCACAAACTTAGTACCCTTGGTGTATTGCTGCGTGCATTGGATGATGTCCTCGGTAGAGTGCTTCTTCACCTCCTGTCCGCTGATGGGCGAATAGGTACGTCCGATGCGGGCATAGAGCAGTCGCAGATACTCGTAAATCTCTGTGGTGGTACCTACGGTGGAGTGGGGATTGCGTGAGATGACCCGCTGCTCGATGGCAATGGCGGGTGGGATACCCTTGATGAAGTCACACTCGGGTTTGTTCATTCGTCCCAGGAACTGACGGGCATAACTCGACAGACTCTCCACATAACGGCGTTGTCCTTCTGCATAGAGGGTGTCGAAGGCGAGTGACGACTTGCCACTGCCACTCACACCGGCGATGACCACCAGTTTGTTACGTGGAATCTTCACATCTACGTTTTTCAGGTTATTGACCCGTGCCCCTTTTATCTCGATACAATCACTCATGCGTATGCTTTAAAGTTTAGCACGCAAAGGTACGAAAAAAAAGTGAGCCAACCAAGCGTCAGCTCACTTTTATATATAAATAAGGTGTGAATTACAGGATTGTCTTCACAGCCTCCAGCATACCCTTCTCCTGGATGAGGTCGAGGAACTGCTTCACCATGGTGTTCAGACCCTGGATCTTGTTGAGGTCCTCCTGCCAGATGAACTCAGCACCGAGTACACCGTCCGTTACCTTCTGGGTGTCACCGGTAGCCCACAGCTCCTTCAGCAGGTCCATGATCTTCTGGTCGTCGTTAGGAACAATCTCGGCACCATCGGCACGCTTGCCACCCTTATAGTAAGTGATGATAGCGGCAAGACCGAATACCAGACCCTTAGGCAGCTCGCCCTTGCGCTCCAGATAGGTCTTCACGCCGGGGAGGTCGCGAGCCTGGAACTTCGGGAAGCTGTTGAGCATGATGCTCGTTACCTGATGGTCAACGAATGGGTTGTCGAAGCGCTCCAGTACGTCGGCGGCAAACTTCTGCAGCTCGTCCATAGGCAGGTCGAGGGTCTGCATCAGCTCGTCGAACTGTACCTTGTGGATATACTTGGAGATAACCTCATGGTTGCAAGCGTCACGAACGATGTTCACACCACTCAGATATGCAACAGGTGAGAGAACGGTGTGCGGACCATTCAGCAGGGTTACCTTACGCTTGTGGTATGGCTCCTCTGAAGGAACGAACAATACGTGCAGTCCTGCCTTGTCTGCGGGGAACTCCTTGGCAACTTCCTTCGGAGCCTCGATAACCCACAGGTGGAAATTCTCTGCCTGAACGACGAGGTTGTCGCGATAGCCCACTTTCTCCTGAATCTCAGCAATCTCCTTGCGTGGGAAGCCGGGAACGATACGGTCTACCAAGGTAGCATAGACACCACAGCACTCGTCGAACCACTTCTTGAAGTCTGCGGGCAACTGCCACAGTTCAATGTACTTGTTGATGCAGTCCTTCAGTACGTGACCATTGAGGAAAATCAGCTCACAGGGGAAGATGATCAATCCCTTCGTGGGGTCGCCGTTGAAGGTCTGATAACGACGGTACAGCAACTGCACGAGTTTACCGGGATAAGAAGAAGCGGGTTTGTCGTCCAGCTTACAAGCGGGATCGAAAGCAATACCAGCCTCAGTGGTGTTAGAGATGACGAAACGGATCTCTGGCTGGTCAGCAAGTGCCATGAAAGCATCATTCTGAGAGTAAGGGTTCAGTGCACGGCTGATCACGTCGATACGCTCCAGCGTGTTGACAGGCTGACCATTCTCACGACCCTGCAGGTTAACGTGGTACAGGCAGTCCTGACCATTCAGCCACTCAACCATACCTTTTTCGATAGGTTGTACGACAACAACAGATCCATTGAAGTTGGTCTTCTGGTCCATGTTCCAGATAATCCAATCAACAAAAGCACGGAGGAAGTTTCCCTCACCAAACTGAATCACCTTTTCAGGCATAACGCTCTTAGGCGCAAAATGTTTGTTTAACGGTTTCATAATATTACTAATTGTTTGTTTTAATTGATTTGTTTTATGTCGTGCAAAGGTAGTGCTTTTTTTCTTTATCACCAAATATTGGCAAGAAAATTTGCAAGCATCAGAATTTTATATTATCTTTGCAGGACTATTGACATCAATTTATGTTAACATATAATAATACATTGCTAATCTTATGAGCCAAAAAAGAGTTTATACCTTTGGTAACGGAAAAGCTGAAGGTAACGCAAAGATGCGTGAGGAACTGGGCGGTAAGGGTGCAAACCTTGCTGAGATGAACCTGATTGGTGTTCCCGTTCCTCCAGGTTTTACAATTACAACTGATTGCTGTAACGAGTACTATCAGGTTGGTCAGGAGAAGATTATGGAACTCCTGAACGATGATGTGATGGCTGCCGTTAAGCATATCGAGGGTCTGATGAACTCGAAGTTCGGCGACAAGGAGAACCCACTGCTTGTCTCTGTACGTTCGGGTGCCCGTGCCTCTATGCCGGGTATGATGGACACCATCCTGAACCTGGGTCTGAATGACGAGGTTGCCGAGGGTATGGTGAAGAAGACCAACAATCCTCACTTCGTTTATGACTCTTATCGTCGTTTCGTCCAGATGTACGGTGATGTCGTGCTGGAGATGAAGCCCGTAAACAAAGAGGATATCGACCCGTTCGAGGAGATTATCGAGAAGGTGAAGGCTGAGCGTGGCGTGAAGCTGGACAAGGACCTGAGCGTTGACGAGTTGAAGAAACTCGTTCAGTTGTTCAAGGCTGCCATCAAGGAGCGCACCGGCAAGAGCTTCCCCGACGATCCTATCGAGCAGTTGTGGGGTGCTATCTGCGCCGTGTTCCGTTCTTGGATGAATGAGCGCGCTATCCTGTATCGTAAGATGGAGGGTATTCCCGACGAGTGGGGTACAGCTGTTTCTGTCATGGCGATGGTATTCGGTAACATGGGTGACACCTCTGCTACTGGTGTATGCTTCAGCCGTGACGCTGCCAATGGTGAGAACGTGTTTAACGGTGAGTATCTTGTCAATGCTCAGGGTGAGGACGTTGTTGCCGGTATCCGCACACCACAGCAGATCACCAAGCTGGGTTCTCAGCGTTGGGCTGAGCGTGCTGGTATCTCTGAGGCTGAGCGTGTTGCCAAGTATCCTTCTATGGAGGAGGCAATGCCTGAGATCTATGCTCAGCTGAATGGTATCCAGGAGAAACTGGAGGAGCACTACCGTGACATGCAGGATATGGAGTTCACCGTTCAGGAGGGCAAGCTCTGGTTCCTCCAGACACGTAATGGTAAGCGCACTGGTGCTGCCATGGTGAAGATTGCCATCGACCTGCTCCATGAGGGTAAGATTGATGAGAAAACTGCTATCCTGCGTTGCGAGCCTCAGAAGCTCGACGAGCTGTTGCACCCTGTCTTCGACAAGAAGGCGCTCTCTACCGCTAAGGTGATTGCACAGGGTCTGCCCGCTTCTCCAGGTGCTGCCTGTGGTCAGATTGTGTTCCATGCTGACGATGCACAGGAGTGGCATAAGGATGGTCATAAGGTGGTTCTCGTTCGTATCGAGACCTCTCCTGAGGACCTTGCCGGTATGTCTGCCGCTGAGGGTATCCTCACCGCACGTGGCGGTATGACCTCTCACGCTGCCGTTGTGGCTCGTGGTATGGGTAAGTGCTGCGTATCTGGTGTTGGCTCTTTGAACGTAAGCTATAAGGATAAGACCGTAGAGATTGACGGTGTTGTATATAAGGAGGGTGACTATATCTCTCTGAACGGTACTACTGGTCAGGTATATGCCGGCGAGGTTCCCACCAAGGCTGCTGAGCTGAGCGGTGACTTCAAGGAGCTGATGGACCTCTGCGACAAGTATACCAAGTTGCAGGTTCGCACCAATGCTGATACTCCACACGATGCAGAGGTTGCCCGCAACTTCGGTGCCAAGGGTATCGGTCTGACACGTACCGAGCATATGTTCTTCGAGGACAAGAAGATTATCGCCATGCGTGAGATGATTCTGTCGAAGGATGCTGCTGGTCGTGAGAAGGCTCTCGCTAAACTGCTTCCTTATCAGAAGGCAGACTTCAAGGGTATCTTGGAGGCGATGGACGGACTGCCCGTGAACATCCGTCTGCTGGATCCCCCATTGCATGAGTTCGTTCCCCACGATCTCGCTGGTCAGGAGACCATGGCGAAGGAGATGGGTGTAAGCGTAGAGGATATCAAGCGCCGTGTAGACTCTCTCGCAGAGAACAACCCGATGCTGGGTCACCGTGGTTGCCGTCTGGGTATCACCTTCCCTGAGATTACCGCTATGCAGACACGTGCCATCCTCGGTGCAGCCTGTGAGCTGAAGAAGGAGGGTAAGAATCCTATGCCTGAGATCATGGTTCCGCTGATTGGTACACTCTATGAGCTGAAGCAGCAGAAGGAAGTCATCCAGGACGCTGCCAAGGAGGTATTCGCTGAGTATGGCATTGAGGTAGAGTACGAGATTGGTACGATGATTGAGATTCCTCGTGCTGCCCTGACTGCTGACCGTATCGCTACTGAGGCACAGTACTTCTCCTTCGGTACCAACGACCTGACACAGATGACCTTCGGTTACAGCCGTGACGATATCGCTTCGTTCCTGCCTGTATACCTCGACAAGAAGATCCTGAAGGTTGACCCGTTCCAGGTTCTCGACCAGAAGGGTGTCGGCAAACTCATCAAGTATGCTGTGAAGGCTGGTCGTGAGGTACGTCCTGAGCTCCGTTGCGGTATCTGTGGTGAGCATGGTGGTGAGCCCAGCTCTGTGAAGTTCTGTGCTAAGATTGGCATGAACTACGCATCTTGCTCTCCATTCCGTGTGCCCATCGCCCGTCTCGCCGCCGCGCAGGCCGCTGTAGAAGAATAAACGGAAAGTGCTGAAAATTAGCTACATACAGGGCAAGTATCTGGGAAACAGGTACTTGCCCTTAGT
>OMWH01000007.1 GCA_900314755.1 uncultured Prevotellaceae bacterium
ACTTCTTCTCTGTTTTATGTAATTACTGTCAAAGAACTCTTTCCTTGCAGACGGGTCTCCCCGAAAGCGGATGCAAAGGTACGACTATTTTCCGAAACAACAAATATTTTACCGATATTTTTTCAAAAAACAGCAAAAAAATGTCGGGTCTTGATTTTTGTCAAGACCCGACATGCCGTACACCTTATTATATTATATACTTACTCCGCTGGAGCCTGACCAATCAGTTCCATAAACTCATCAAGTTTCGGAGTGATGATGATCTGGGTACGACGGTTACGCTGTTTGCCGACCTCACTGGTATTAGGCTGCAAAGGATTGTACTCACCACGACCACCGGCAGTGAGACGCTTCGGGTCAACACCATAGTTATTCTGGAGAGCCTGTACTACAGAAGAGGCGCGCAGACAAGAGAGGTCCCAGTTGTTACGGATATTCTCACGCTTGATGGGCACGTCGTCCGTATTACCCTCGATCAGCACGTCATAATCCTTATAGTCCTTGATAATCTTGGCAATCTTCGACAAGGTCTCTGATGCGCGGTCATTAATCTCATAAGAGCCACTCTTGTAAAGCATGTTGTCAGCCAGTGAGATATATACCACACCTTTCAGTACCTGAACGTCAACCTCCTTCAGTTCCTCCTTGGAGAGAGAGCGAGTGAGGTTGTTGGTAAGAACCATGTTCAGCGAGTCACTCTTTGACTTCACCTCGACGAGATGGCGGATATACTTATTCGACTCGTTAATCTGATCAACCAGTTTTTCAATAGACACATTATTCTGACTGGCATTAGAAAGACTCTTGTCAAGAGCCACCTGCAAGGCATTGGTAGCCTTTTCCTGCTGTGCTAACTGCTGTTCCAGACTTGCCACACGTGATTTAGATGCAGCCAGCTGCTCCTTGGTATCCGTATAGTTTGCCTGCAACGCCTTATTCTCTTCCTGACAAGCCACCAAATCCTTCTTTGACGCACAACTGCTAACCATGAATGCAGCAACTGCTATCGTCATCATAAAAATTGTTTTCTTCATTTTAATTTTCTCTTTAAATTAAACAATATTCTTGGTGCAAAGATAATGAATTTAGCATCAATCGTCAAGAAGACGACTCCGATTTAGATTATTTTAAGTAACCTGATGAAATTTTAGTGATTATTTCGGTGCCTATAGCTTCAACTTTTGAAGGCGGCACCTTCGTCCCACGGAGGCGGCACCTTCGTCCCACGGAGCCCAGGGCTTCGACCCTCGGAGGCGGCACCTTCGCCCCTCGGAGCCCGGGGCTTCGCAAGAGCATACTCTGTGTTGAGTGAATCTTATGGGAAAATCGCCATTCCTTGTCACCCTTATCACCTCGTTGCCACACATAACACGCTGATTCTCAAGTAGTGTTGCAAGGTGGCAACGGTTGCAAGGATAAAAAACTTTATGTATGCGCGCGTGCGCGAGGAATTCTGAGACTCCTATCAAGCGGAATACGGCTGGCTGATATCGCCCAGGGTCTTTCCAACAAAAAAGGAGACCTTCGCTTGGATATTATAGAGAAAATGATTACCTTTGCATCCAAATTTAAATAAATAAGGTATAAAGAATATGATTCTCTTTTTCAAGACCGCCCAGAAGAGTGTGATTGCCACGCAGGCAGACCACTCGCTCAACCAAGATGAAGTGAAGGAACTATGTTGGCTCTATGGTGAAGCCGAGTTGCTCAATGACAAGACACTGACAGGGTACTACGTCGGTCCCCGCCGTGAGATGGTGACCCCCTGGTCGACCAATGCCGTTGAGATTACCCAGAACATGGGACTGAAAGGTATCCAGCGTATCGAGGAGTATTTCCCCGTTGCCTCAGAGGATGCTGAGCACGACCCCATGCTACAGCGTATGTACAACGGGCTGGATCAAGAGATTTTCACCATCAATATCCAGCCGGAGCCCATCAAGTATGTGGACAATCTGGAAGAGTATAACGAGCAGGAAGGACTCGCCCTCTCTCCTGAGGAGATAGAGTACCTCCATAAGATTGAGAAAGAGAACGGTCGTCCGTTGACAGACTCCGAGATTTTCGGTTTTGCCCAGATCAACTCCGAGCACTGCCGTCATAAGATATTCGGTGGTACCTTCATCATTGACGGCAAGGAGATGGAGTCGAGTCTGTTTGCGATGATCAAGAAGACCACGCAGGAGAATCCCAACAAGATTCTCTCTGCCTATAAAGATAATGTCGCCTTCGCACAAGGTCCTATTGTAGAGCAGTTTGCCCCAGCCGACCAGTCGACGAGCGACTATTTCCGTGTAAAGGACATCGAGAGTGTCATCTCGTTGAAGGCTGAGACCCACAACTTCCCCACCACGGTAGAGCCCTTCAATGGTGCCGCCACAGGAACAGGTGGTGAGATCCGTGACCGTATGGGTGGTGGTGTAGGTTCCTGGCCTATTGCCGGAACAGCCGTTTATATGACAGCGTATCCACGCATCGAAGATGAAGGACGTGACTGGGAGAATATCCTGCCTGTTCGTCAGTGGCTGTACCAGACTCCCGAGCAGATATTAATCAAGGCATCGAATGGTGCCTCCGACTTCGGTAATAAGTTCGGACAGCCGTTGATCTGCGGTTCTGTGCTCACCTTCGAGCACCAGGAGAAGAACGACACCAAGTACGCCTATGACAAAGTCATCATGCTTGCCGGAGGTGTCGGTTACGGTACCAAGCGTGACTGTCTGAAGAAAGAACCCCAGAAGGGTAATAAGATTGTCGTCGTCGGTGGTGACAACTACCGCATCGGCCTGGGTGGCGGTAGTGTATCCTCCGTAGATACCGGCCGTTATAGCAACGGTATTGAGCTGAACGCTATCCAGCGTGCCAACCCAGAGATGCAGAAACGAGCCTATAACCTCGTCCGTGCCCTCTGTGAGGAAGACACCAACCCCGTTGTATCTATCCACGACCACGGCTCAGCCGGTCACTTGAACTGTCTCTCCGAATTGGTAGAGGAGTGCGGTGGTGAGATTGACATGACCAAGTTGCCTATCGGCGACAAGACCCTCTCCTCGAAAGAGATTATCGCCAACGAGAGTCAGGAGCGTATGGGCTTGCTCATCGACGAGAAACATATCGAGCATGTCCAGAAGATTGCCGAGCGTGAGCGTGCCCCGATGTATGTCGTCGGTGAGACGACAGGTGATGCCCACTTCTCCTTCAAACAGGGTGACGGTGTGAAACCCTTCGACCTCGACGTGGCACAGATGTTCGGACACTCTCCCAAGACCATCATGCGCGACAATACCGTTGAGCGGAAATATGAAGATGTGGACTTAGGTAAACTGGAAAACATAGATAAACTGGTCAAGCGCGTCCTCCAGCTGGAGGCTGTCGCCTGCAAAGACTGGTTGACGAATAAGGTAGACCGCTCCGTGACCGGTAAGATAGCCCGTCAGCAATGTCAGGGTGAGATACAGTTGCCTCTGAGTGACTGTGGTGTTGTCGCCCTCGACTATCGTGGTCGCAAAGGTATTGCTACGGCAATCGGTCATGCTCCACAGGCAGGACTTGCCTCTCCTGAGGCAGGCAGTGTTCTCTCTGTTGCCGAGGCACTGACAAACATTGTCTGGGCACCCCTTGCCGATGGCATGGACTCCCTCTCACTGTCCGCCAACTGGATGTGGCCCTGCCGCTCACAGGAAGGAGAGGATGCCCGTCTGTATACAGCCGTCAAGGCATTGAGTGATTTCTGCTGTGACCTGCACATCAACGTGCCGACAGGTAAGGACTCCCTCTCGCTGAGTCAGCAATATCCCAATGGCGAGAAGATCATCTCTCCGGGTACTGTTATTGTCAGTGCCGGCGGTGAGGTCTCCGACATCCGCAAGGTAGTCAGTCCCGTCCTTGTCAACGACAAGCATGCGTCACTCTATCACATCGACTTCTCGTTTGACGAGCAGCGCCTAGGTGGCTCCGCCTTTGCCCAGAGCTTGGGCAAGGTAGGCTCCGACGTGCCCACCGTCAAGAATGCCGAATATTTCGCTGATGCGTTCATGGCTGTTCAGCAGATGATTGAGAAGGGCTGGATCATGGCAGGTCACGACATCTCCGCCGGTGGTCTGATCACCACCCTGTTGGAGATGTGCTTTGCCAACACCAAGGGCGGTATGCACATCAACCTCCATGACTTATGCAAAGACGGCAACATCGTGAAGACCCTCTTCGCAGAGAACCCCGGTGTCATCATTGAGGTCAGCGACGAGCATAAGTTTGAGTTCAAGGAGTTTATGGAAGAGCTCGGCGTGGGCTATGCCAAGATCGGATATCCTGTAGAGGACAGCCGTACCATTGTGGTAAAGGCAGGTGACAAGGAGCATACCTTCGATATTGACGACCTTCGTGACACATGGTATAAGACTTCCTATCTGCTCGACCGCAAACAGAGTTTCAACGGTAAGGCAAAGGAACGTTATGAGAACTACAAGCAGCAACCTATTGAGATGAAGTTCAACAAAGACTTCACCGGTATGCTGAAACAATACGGCATCTCTGCCGACCGCCGTGAGTCAACAGGCATTAAGGCAGCCATCATCCGTGAGAAGGGAACCAATGGTGAGCGTGAGATGGCTTACTCCCTCTATCTTGCCGGTTTCGACGTGAAAGACGTGATGATGACCGACTTGATCAGTGGGCGTGAGACCTTGGAGGACATCAATATGATTGTGTTCTGCGGTGGTTTCTCTAACTCCGACGTGCTTGGTTCCGCAAAGGGATGGGCAGGTGCTTTCCTGTATAACCCGAAGGCAAAAGAGGCACTTGACAAGTTCTATGCCCGTGAGGACACCCTCTCTCTTGGTATCTGTAACGGATGCCAGCTGATGGTAGAACTGGGACTCTGCGAAAGTGAAGAGTTAAGAATGAAGAATGAAGAATCTGCTACCGCCCGTGCTCGTATGCTCCATAATGACTCCCATAAGTTTGAGAGTGAGTTCATCAGTCTGACGATTCCCCAGAACAACAGTGTGATGTTCGGTTCGCTGAGTGGTAACAAACTCGGTCTGTGGGTGGCACACGGAGAAGGAAAGTTCTCGTTGCCTGAGGCAGAGAGTGCGTATAACGTGATAGCAAAGTATAACTACCACGGCTATCCCGCCAACCCCAATGGTTCCGACTATGACGTAGCAGGTATCTGCTCAGCCGACGGTCGTCACCTTGCCATGATGCCCCACTTGGAGCGTGCCATCTTCCCATGGCAGTGCGCCTGGTATCCACGTGACCGCCGCATGGAGGAAGTCACACCATGGATTGAGGCTTTCGTGAATGCGAGAAAGTGGGTAGAAGCGAAAGTGAAGAGTGAAAAGTGAAGAGTGTTGTGAGTAATCTCTATTGGGAGTCGTTCCGCACGTTCTTTAAGATTGGCATGTTCACCCTCGGGGGTGGATATGCCATGATTCCATTGATAGAAGAGGAAGTCGTCAACCGCCACCAATGGGTGAGCAAGGACGAGATGCTCGACCTGATAGCCATCGCCCAGAGTTGTCCTGGTGTGTTCGCTATCAATATCAGTATTTTCATTGGCTACAAGCTAAGGAAGACACAGGGAGCCATTGCCACTGCCTTAGGGACAGCACTTCCCTCTTTCCTGATTATCCTTGCCATCGCCATCTTCTTCCATCAGTTTGAGGACAACAAGGTGATTGCCGCCATGTTCAAAGGCATACGCCCTGCCGTGGTGGCACTAATAGCAGTACCCACCTTCAACCTGGGTCGCCGTGCCCAACTGAACTGGCTCACTATCTGGATCCCGATAGTGTCAGCACTGCTGATATGGCTGATGGGTGTTTCGCCGATATGGATTATCATTCTTGCGGGAATAGGAGGGTATCTTTGGGGGAAAATGAGAAATGAGAAATGAAAGGAATGAGAAATGAAAATGAAGGAATGAAGAAATGATATTTCTGTATTTATTCATCACGTTTTTTGAGATTGGGCTGTTTGGCTTTGGTGGCGGTTATGGAATGCTGTCGCTGATTCAGCATGAGACGGTGGAGCACTGGGGATGGCTTTCGAGCAGTGAGTTCACCGATATTGTCGCTATCTCGCAGATGACACCAGGACCTATCGGCATCAACTCCGCCACCTATTGTGGCTATACGGCAATCAAGAATGCAGGCTATGGAGTACCACTTGCCATCCTCGGTTCGGCAACGGCAACCTTTGCACTGGTATTGCCCTCGCTGATTCTGATGATACTGATCAGCAAGATGTTCATGAAATATATGAACTCCCGCCCCGTACAGTCTGTATTCAAAGGACTGCGACCAGCAGTCGTAGGACTCCTTGCCGCAGCCACCTTATTATTATGTACACGTGATAACTTCTCGTCTCCCTCCGAGAACCCCTGGCAGTTCTATATCAGTGTCGCACTGTTCCTTGCCACTGCTTTCGGTACTGGAGTCATGAAGATCAATCCCATCCGCATGATTTGCTACTGTGCCGTCGCGGGATTACTGTTATTCTACTAACATCACTCTTCCCAACGGAACACGGCACCATTACGGCGTGCCGGATCTGCCCCTGCGAAGTCCATGGAATACGGACTCCCTGTTGTCGGACTCTTGCCGATATACTTATGTGTCCGCATGGACATCAGCATAAACTCGTGGTTGAGATAGTCCTGCCACATAAACACCTCCGCTTTCGACACGTCGGTTGTCAGTCGCACATCACCAGCCAGTCCATAACCGGCACAGAAGACATAACGTCCGTCCTCACACTGCAGGATGACCTGTCCCTTCCCTTTGTCTATCAAGCGGAAATGCGTCTGAGAAGCAGATGCCGTACTATCAGCATCATACAACATACCATGCGTCAATGCCACCATCGGTTTTTTAGTTCCGAGGTTGATAATACGGAATGACTTACCATAAGGGATATTCCCGCTTCTGTCAGCCTCCGGCTCCTCAACAGTGAAGTTATCAAACTCAGCGTAGCCGCCCTTCTTGTCCTTGCGATTGTAGGCGAAGAGCGCATGGCGTGAGCCTTGGAAGGTGATAAGCTGATACGACAAGGGCATCTCGCGCCCCAGCGGGCGATAATGCTCACCGTTCAGCGAGAACTCATAGTGGACCTGGTCGTTGTCGAAGTCGCCTACCATACGAAGCCATACCTTCTGCAACGGTGCGTCGCAGGAGGCGATGCCCAGAGTGACGGTGTCGTTGGTAGCTTGCTCAAAGCAGCGTAGGAGCAAGCCATAGCGACCCTGCTCAACGCCGATCCAAGAGCAGGGCACGTTGATATTGCCCAGTCCGGCAACGTCACCTTCCTTCATGCCCCCGACATACAGTTCGACAGTTGCAATACTCTTCGGACCGATGACTCGCTGGGTCAGCGTGTTGCGAGCCCACATCAGCTGCTCGGCAGGCATGGACTGCAAACGCAGTCTGCCGTTTGTCAGACTCCATTTCTTATCATCCGGGTTGTGGTTCCACTGCCAGATGCGGCCCAGCTGCTTGCCATTGAAATCCTCATTTCTTTCATAGGGAGCCCTAGGGATACTAGAAGAACTAGGAACACTAGATTGACTAGGAATATTAGGTTTCAGCCATGTACGCGGAGCACGACCGAGGTTACCCTCCAAGCCGAGCATAGGCCAACCATCCTTCCATGTGATGGGAGCAAGGGTGACCGTTCTGCCAATGCTATGGAAGTCCATCATCAACAGAGCCCACCACTGTCCACTCTGATCCTGCACGATACCACCCTGATGAATGTTCGTACATGCCGTAGCATCCTTGTCCACCTCAGGGATACCGAACTTTGTCCCATCCTGCCCGATACGATATTTCTCGCCATTAGGCACCTGTGTCAATGATGCGGCATGATAGCCGAAAGTCTCGTCAGCAGTAATGGTAATCGTCTCGTAAGGTCCCCAGATACTCTTGGCACGGGAGCACAGCGTACGTCCATTCGGCTTGTAATCAGTGGAGATCAGGTAATACATCCCATTGATCTTGTACATGTGATGACCTTCCCCCACGGCATTGCCCTCTGGTATAATGGTACGTTCCGTCTCCTCTATCGGGCCACTCATATCTGGTTTCAGCTCCGTACACTTCACCTCCCCATAACCATGGATGGCGTAAATCTTACCATCATCATCGAACAGGACGCTCAGGTCGTAGATACGCCCCTGCATATTATGATGCTTCCAGGGTCCACGAATATCCTTGGAAGTATAGCACTGCAGCCCCTTACCATTGACATTCGAGTAGACATAGAACTGTCCGTTGGCATAACGGATGCATGGAGCCCAGATGCCCTGTCCATAAATCTCCTGATGATTCTTCAACGAGAAAGCATCATCCCCGAAGTCAAAACGGTCGAAGCAGTAACTGATATTCTCCCAGTTCACCAAGTCCTTGGAATGAAGGATGACCAGTCCCGGCACCGTATGCATAGTGGTGCCGGCAAGATAGTAGTCATCCCCTACCCTTAGAATATCCGGGTCAGAGAACTCGTCATAGAACAAGGGATTAGTATATGTCCCATTCCCATTGTCCGCCGTCCAAGACTGCGAATAAGAGGTGAGAGGTAAGAGGTAAGAGGTAAGAAATAATATGAGAATACGTCGCATAACTATGAACTATGAACTAAAAACTAAATCTCGGGCCATCCGTCAGCCGTCCAGTTTATCTTACGCTGTACCAAGATAGCGGCACCTTGATGGGCAACGCTATAGCCATGACTGATATAGAAATCCTCACCATCCATGTGGTAGGCAGCACAGTGACCGACAGCCTCAAATGTCTTCTTATCGCCTGCAATCACAGGAGTACCACCTCCCTCTCGCATATCCGTACCGTTACGGTCTACATAGGGACCATCCACCGTCTTACTGCGTCCGACGACTACCCGATAGGTACTCTTGCTACCCATGCAACAGTAGTCCCATGACACGAAGAGATAGTAATAACCGCCATGCTTCATGATGAACGGAGCCTCGATGGCATTCGTACCCGCATACTTACTGGTGGGATTCGCCATGCGGTTCTGATTCTTGGGAGAATAGCGGCGGGCAATAGTACGAGGCTTTTCCCCTTTTGCTATATGCATCGTCGTGTCCAGTCTTGCCAGTTGAATACCGTCCCAGAAAGAGCCCCATACCAGCCAAGGCTGATCCTTCTCATCTATCACGAAGTTAGGGTCTATCGCATTCCAGTTGTCACGCTTAGCACGAGAGGTCACGATACAACCCTCGTCCTTCCAGATAGGGAATGACAGTGACGGACTACTCAGTAGACCGATAGCAGAGCCGTTCTTACCAAACGTCGAGCAGCTATAGGCAAGCCACCACTTGTTATGCCAACGAATGACATCAGGAGCCCACACATGATGCGTAAAGCCCGGGACAGAATCACCAGTCCACTGCGGCATCACCGTCATCACAGGCTGAAGCAACACCTTCCATGTCTTACGATCCTTGGAAGTCATCTGTTGAATTCCCAATCCCGTAGCATATATATAATAGGTACTGTCCTCGTATGCCATCACCGGGTCGTGCACCATCGGTGTCTCCGTCTCAAAAGCCTTCCGAGGTCCTTTGTGATGGGACTGAGAATATAGTGTGGTGCTCACCAGGAGCACCACTACTATAGAGAGATAACGTTTCATTAGTCGGTAGGTTTACTTACTCTGCAGGAACCTTGTAACCCCAGATTGTAACACCTGTCTTACTGTCAAGAGCGGTGAAGCAAGGAACCTTAGTGTCTGTAGGCTCCAAAGTCTGAGGAACCATCACACCCTTGTAGTCAGAGCCAAGATTAATCGTGATATAAGAAGTACCAGTCTTGATAGACCATGTACCAGTAGCATCACCAGAGATTGTACCGTCAGCATTCATTGTAATGTCAACAGGAACAGCATATTCTTTTGCAGCATGATCCAGTCCGTAACGGTGAGCAAGCAACTTATAGTTACCAGCGATATCAGCAGTGGCAACCTTCTGGGCAGCAGCGATACCAGCGCTCTTCACACCCTCACCAGTATACTCGAATGGAGCAGCGACCAACCAGCCCTCTTCGTTCTGATATACCTGGTGGACACGAACCTGGTGACCCTCACCCCAATCCTGGAAGCGAGTGTGGTATACCAAATAGGTACGTCCGTCCTCTGCGGCAATGATACTGTTGTGACCCTGTGCACGCTCGCCAGAAGCCTCGTTAGCACCACCTGTCAGCAGGTTGCCCCACTTAGAGTAAGCACCGAAGATATTCACACCACGGTTACCATCATTGGCTGCCGGACCAAAGTTCAGCTGATAGCTGTCATAGAGTGCTGAAGAGCCCTTACTGTCAACGTATGGTCCGTCAGGATTCAGTGAGCGGAACACACGCATCTGATAACCACCGGCAGCCTCCAGACCACCATAGGTCATGAACAGGAAGTAGTATCCGCCGATATACTCGATATAGGAAGCCTCACCAGAGACGTATGCGCCACCGGCAATCTTCTTACCGAAGTAAGGATCAGAAGTAGCACTGAGCTCGTAGTCCACATCATAGTCACGCAGACCAGTCTCCTCGTCAAGCTGCAGCATGAAGATACCACCGCTCCATGAGCCGTAAGACATCAACAGGTTACCATCCTCGTCATAGAAGACACAGGGGTCAATGGCGTTAGGCCAGTGGTTACCATAGTTGTCTGTTGGAGCATAACGCTCAGGCAGAGAAGCCTGCTCACCCAATACAATCTCCAAGTCGGTAGACTTATAGGAGTCACCAGAGCGGAAACCACTCATCACGACAGGAGCCTGATAGCGGTAAGGACCAGTGATATTGTCGGCGGTCAGCATGATAATGCTTGAGTACCATCCGTCACCGTTGATGCTGAGGTACATACAGTATTTACCCAATTTCTTGTTATAGATCACATCAGGTGCCCACATCATACCGTCCACACTATAGCCCTCACTACCACGTGCAGACCATGCGAATGCATTGAAGTTGAGGTCATACTCTTTGCCACCCTTCGTCACCTTCGTCACCTCAGGAGTGGTAAACGCATCAGCATTAGCAGCATCTTTGCTGGTAGCTGTAGCCCAAGGAGCAGTAAATGCCTCCCATGACATCATGTTGTTACACTTGGCGGCAGCCCGGTGTGAACCGAAGATATAATACGTACTGGTCGCTTGATCCCAAACAATACTTGGGTCATGGACACTGACACGCTTCAATGCTGACGGACCCTCTGTCTGAGGATCATCCTCTACGGACTCTGTCGCTGTTGTCGTGAAAGACACCTCCTCAGAGTATTTCACATCAGTGTTGGTTTTTGCAAAACCACGAACATAGTAGGTTGTACTCTTGGAAAGACCACCGATAGTCAGTACCATATCCTTACTGGTGGCAAGTACCTTATCATCATCAAACGTAGGATTTGGCGATGTGGAATAACAGACACCACGATGGGTGATGTGCGAACCCGTAGCCGTCAAGGTGACAATGGCAGAGCTACCAGAAACAGAAGTCACCGCCGGAGTAGTAACCGTCAAGGGGTAATTCACCTCATTGACGTCGTTGCTACAGGCTGTTGCCATCATTCCGATGGCAAACAGCGCTAATAGTTTAGATATATATTTCATAATACGATTCATTTTATACATTATTCAAATACCAAGTGAGCCTTCTCCATACTCAAATTGTAATAAAGGTCATTGGGATCTATGTTATTAAGACCTTTATAGTTCTGTGTATAAGTATTACCATCAGATGCAACCACAACAGCCTTGATATCAGCAGTACCATCACCATTATTAGTGATATAAGTAGTCACTTTGGCACCATCCATGATACCTGCAAAATTACCCCAGTTGTAGTCACATGACTGACAGCCATCCCAGTAACTGCCACCTAAGCCCCAGTTGTCGGCACGTACGAAGCAGTACTCCGTACCATCACCTTTACAGAGCTGGATGATGAAGTTGTTCCAGTTGGCAGCACCGTCACCAGTGTTGATGAAACGGTCCACGAATGTCTGACCAGCCTCAATCTTAATATTCGGAGTTGCGATAGCACGGAATCCACTAGTATTGTCTTCTGCACCAATTACATAATCAAACTCAAGATGACCTTTCTCCATACTCAGGTTGAAACACATGTCATTAGCATCGATATTCTTAAGACCTGTGTACTTCTGGGTATATGTCTTACCATCAGAGCCTACAACAACAGCCTTAATATCAGCTGTTCCATCACCATTGTTAGTGATATAGGTTGTTACCTTGGCACCATTTAAGATTTCCTTAAAGTTGTTCCAGTTCCAATCACAAGACTGGCAACCATCCCAATAGCTTCCACCTAAGCCCCAGTTATCAGCACGTACGAAGCAGTACTCGGTACCATCGGCTTTACAGAGCTGGATAATGAAGTTGTCCCAGTTATTAACACCATCAGTGTAGTTGGTGAAGTAGTTAACGTATGTCTGACCTGGAGCAACTTTGAAGTTCTCCGTTGCCTCTTCACGGAATCCACTGGTATTATCAGTCTTACCAATGCAGGTGAACAGTTTATCCACGACGTTAAATGAGGCGTGAGCAATAACTGGTTTGTCAGCACTTGCACCTTTATAAGTCTTACCATAAGCAGCTACGAGAGTCTTTGTCCCAAGATCATCCATGCTAGGAATTACCTCAAATTGCAAATCCTCAGCTTTTACAACAATAGGAGCTGGCAACTCTTCGAAAGTAACCTCTGCAGTCACACCTGCTATCAAAGTCTCCTGATCTGTTCCAAGCAGGACTTTTGAAGGAACACCTTTCAGCACCATAGACAACGGCTGCTTGTCCTCAGCAGAAGTACATCCACCAACAGGTTCGATATTGGTTGACAAGAATCCAACATATGAGCCCTCTACACCAATACGGAAAGCAAGGGGAACATCAGCACCAGTTGAAGGGAATGGAGTAGTCTGAGTATAAGTCTTCGTCAGCTTACCATTGGTCATCTTGATATAGAGACCACCTTCCGCACGGTCAACGGTAAGTGTGATCTTACCATTCATATTCTGAACAGAGGCGTCAATATCATCACTACCTGATGAGTTTTGGAAATCACCACCTACAAGGCTTCTGTTAATCTCATCCAAATTGGGATTTACTACTGATTCCGTATTCCACTCAGAGTTCTTGGTAGGGTCATTGT
Organism: uncultured Prevotellaceae bacterium; assembly: GCA_900314755.1. Lineage (GTDB taxonomy): Bacteria > Bacteroidota > Bacteroidia > Bacteroidales > Bacteroidaceae > Prevotella. The sequence continues at coordinate 13,182 of OMWH01000007.1, forward strand.
CATAACGGATTACACCATACTCACCACCTACCTCACCTGTCTCGGCATTGACTGCATTAATAACAACATAGAAGTTCTTATAGTACTTGTTGTCAGGATTCACTGTCAGATTGAACTGAGCCTGCCACTTCGCTCCTGCAGGAACAATATAGGTTTTACCCAATGTGAAGAATGCTGCGGTAAATTCTGTGTTACCAATGTCATAAACATCCTCCATCTGACCTACCAACTCTTCTTCCTCAGACTCTTCACCTTCATCGCCTCCCATTTCTGAGAGCCAATCAGGAGCACCTACCTTGTAAAGATCACTGCCTTCACAACTCGTCAGTGCAAATACACCCAGAGTTGCAAATAAGAAGACTGATGCTAATTTATTTAGATATTTCATAATCTTATTTCTTTTATTCGTTTACTTTGTTAAATCTACAACAGGATGAATTGTCCAACCGTTCTTAGTGAAATAGGAAGAGTTGTCCACTGTCTCATTAGCAGAGTTACCTACAAGATTAGGGTTGTCGTTCAAAGTGGTCTGCCAAATAGGATAGTACTCATGACCATTGAGATAGGTTGCTGATGAGCATTCCACACCAGCGTCACCAAATTTAACAGCATCCTTCACCGTTGACTTGTCGCCAGAGAGTTTATAAGCGGTATGCTGCTTCATCTGCTCCTTACGGTCATTGCTATAGAAGAATCCCCAACGCTGCAGGTCAAGACCACGACCATACTCACAACCAAACTCCTTCGGACGCTCAACATTGGCAATCTGCTCGAAGAGCTTATCCTTAGAGTTGAAATCGGCAAGGGCAAGATCCTTTAGCTGAGCACGACGACGTACCTGGTTGATCCAGTCGATAGCACGCTGTGTAGGACCATTGACCTCGTTCTCACACTCAGCGGCACGGAGCAGTACGTCAGAATAGCGCATCAGTCGGAGGTTGATACCACACTTCAGACCTACGACAACCGTGCTATAAAGACCGGTACGCATGTTGGTCCACTTTGCGATGGGCAGACCACCATTGTTGTTATTGGTAACAACAGGAGCATCCGCTGTCATCGTTGACTGATAGCAGGTGTTACCCAAGACACCCAGTTCGTTCTTATAATCATCCCAGTCAGACTCATAGGTACCTATCGTCCAATAGAGTCGTGGGTCGAGACGTCCTTTAGTAGTCTTATCACCATCTACGAAGAGGTGATACAGCCAAGGAGCAGCAGAAAGGTCAGCCCATCCACCGAAGTCACCAGGACCGAAGTTACTCTCTACGGCATGTCCCTGAGAAGCATTCTTACTGATATTCACAGGTGTCCACTCATCATCAGAACCCTGAGAACCGTAATCCAGGAACTGTACCTCGAAGAGGCTCTCGGCATTGTTCTCGTAAGCGCTACCCTCACGGAAGTTGTCACCGTAGTTCTCCATCAGTTTATACTCACCATACTCCTTGTTAATGATTTTCTCCAATACAGAGAGTGCGTCGCTGTACTTATGACGCTGCATCAAAGCACGGGCATAGAATCCTGCGGCAGCACCTTTGGTAGCACGACCCTTTGTCCACTCACCACCTTCTGTCTTAGCAGGGAGCAGTGACAATGCCTCAGCAAAGTCAGCCTCTACCTGATCCATCACGCGGTCATACTGGTCGAATGCAGAAGCATCGCCCTCCTGCTTGTTAGAGGCATAAAGACCATCGAGTGAAGAATACTCACTATAGTCAAGAATCAGGGCTGGGTTCTGGTAATATCCTGCCAGATTATAATAGGCAAGACCACGGATAAAGAGTGCCTGACCCTTGAGGCGCTGCTTAACAGTCGACAGGTTTTCCTCTGCATTACACTTAGTAATTACAAAGTTACAAATATTAATCACATAATACCAGTCACGCCATGACCAAAGTGCGTAGATCTCATCAGTGGTTGAGGGACTCAGTTTGTCTGCCAGATAGTAACCCCAACCCTGGGCGGAGTTCCAAACCTCATCACCACGTACAGCGTCAAGCGTATATCCTACACGAGCATAAGTACCCTCCATGCGGATGTGGTGATAGCAAGCAACCACAGCCTCTTCCAAATCTTCAACAGTATTGCCGAATGTACCTGTTGTAGGCTGGTTGGGGTTAGTCACCTCCAACTTGTCGCCACAGGAAGTCAGCGTACCGATGCCCAACATCAGGGCAAGAGAAATTTTATATAGTTTCATAACTTAACTTCAATTTTTCAGTTTTTAAATCTTTCAATTCTTTAGAACGAGAAGAGAACACCAGCCATAAAGCTACGTGCACTTGGATAAGAGCACCAGTTGAAACCAGGAGTAAATGTACCACCTGCATAGTCTACATTGTATCCCTTATACTTTGTGAAAGTATGAAGGTTCTGTGCAGAAATGTATGCGCGGACACCTGAGACGACACCCTTAAACCACTTGTCAGGGAAGTTATAGCCTAACTCGATATTGGCAATCTTCCAGTAAGCAGCATTCTGGATCTTACGATCGCTGAAGTAGTCGTTCCATCCCTCACCATTAGCTGAGATATAAGTTCTTGGAGTATTTGAGATATAAGTCAGACCATCTGCTGAGTAACGGTTAGCCTCGAGCATAGAGACATCCTTATTAGAATAACCGTAGCAGGAAGTCAGACCATTATAGATACCATCAGATACATGATAATTCAAGGCTCCGAAGGTAGAAATACTGAAATCGAAGTTCTTGTACTCTAAGTGAGCACTGATACCGAAGTTCACCTTTGGCAGACCACTGCCGAGAACGACACGGTCGTCAGCATTGATGACACCATCCTTGTTGACATCCTTATAGAGGCAGTCACCGATAGAAGCACCTGGCTGAGTAGCGTGGTCATCCAAGTCTGCCTGCGTACGGGCAATACCCTCGTAAACCCATCCATAGAACTGTCCAACCTCCTGACCTACGAAGGTAGCATAGTCACCTGTGATATAGGACTCGGTACCGAAACCAAGAGAGGTCACCTTATTCTTCAGAGTACTCAAGTTTGCGGCAACCTGCCATTTCAGAGCGTGGTCACGGTTACGATAGGTTGCAGAGAACTCGAAACCGCTGTTCTTCATAGCGGCAGCATTCATCGTCACACTGGTATTGGAAACACCGGCGTTAGCAGGAACGGGAACACCATAGAGCAGTTCTGTTGACTTATTCATATACCACTCAGCTGTGAACTCCAAGCGGTTGTTGAACATAGCGAGGTCGATACCGATATTCGTGGTCTTCTTTTTCTCCCATGCGATATTACTGTTCACGAACTCCTCGATAGAAGAACCTGTAACTACATTATTACCGAAGCTGTATGTCATGTAACCACGACGCATGGTAGCCTGATAAGCATATTCACCAATGTTCTCATTACCCAACTCACCATAGCTGGCACGGAGCTTGAACATATTTACGATGTTGCGGTCGATGGGGAAGAACTTTTCCTTATCGAAACGCCAACCTACAGAGATAGAGGGGAACGTACCCCAACGGATATCCTTGGTCAGACGGGAGCTACCGTCACGACGGAGAATGAATGAGAGCAGGTACTTACCATCATAGTCATAGTTTAAACGACCGATGAGAGAAGTCAAGGCATGCTTGTACTCGTAAGAGCTGGCATCACGGGTGTCAGCATTCTGCAACTGCAGGAAGTACGGCTGTGGCAGGTTAACGCCCCATCCATGCAACTCGTCAGTATTTTCCTCCTCATAGGTGATACCACCCAAGAGATTGATATGGTGCAAGCCGAAAGTACCATCCCATGTCAAAGTGTTCTCCACCAAGAAGTCAGAATAGGTGCGCTTGTCCTTATTCAGACGCTCATTACTCTTATCCAGATATACACGGCGGCTCTGAATCCATGCGGCAATCCATGTCTTATCCTGTGCTACCGTCTTACTATAAGAGAGGTTAAGCTTGTAATTCAGCTTATGGTTCTTGGAGTCAAGACCAATCATCTTCAGAATGTCAACATCAGCAGAACCTGTACCAACAACACGGTCAACAATCGTATTACGAGTCAGCAGGTTGTTCACCAGCAAGGGGTTAGATGCTGAGATATCACCATGCAGCTCATCATAATAAACACCATAGCCGTAAGCGTCGTAAGAGAAGTTCTTGGCTGAACTTACATGATCATCCAGATACCATGTGGACTCATCGTATGCCTTGATGGTTGGCTGCATCAGCAGTGTACCGCGCAGCACGTTGGTCACGTCACCATAAAGACCCTGTACATACTCATTGGCATTGGAAAGACCCATACCGTCCTGACTGGAGTGTGAGTAAACCAGACTGGTGCGGAAGTTGATGAACTTGGTCTCCATCGTGTTGTTCACACGAGCAGTGAAACGCTTGTAGTTTGGTCCTGCACCTTCCAAGGTACCTTTCTGCTGGAAAAAGTCAAGACCCACATTATATGTATTATGTGCACCACCACCACTCAAGTTGATATTGTGGTTCTGACGGATACCAGTCTTGAACACCTCTTTGAACCAGTCAGTATTTGTTCCATCGACAAATTGATACTTACCAGTCTCATCATTCTTCACATATCCACCAGGAATGGGGATACCTGAGTTTGTACAAGCGGTAGCAAGATAATTACTATACTGGTCAGCGTTCATCACGTCGTATGTGCCGCTGGAAATCCAGTCAACACCGAAGTAGCCTTTATAGTCTACCTTCAGAGGCTGTTCTTTCTTACCACCCTTGGTTGTGATGATTACCACACCATTGGCGGCACGAGAACCGTAGATGGCACCTGCCGATGCGTCCTTCAACACCTGAATGGTCTCGATATCGTTAGGAGAGAAGTCACGGATAGTAGTACCCATGGGCACACCGTCAATCACGTACAAAGGTGCGGTACTTCCGAAAGAGCCAATACCACGGATACGTACTGCTGGGTCGGCACCTGGCTGACCATCAGAGGTGATCTGCACACCGGCGACCTTACCTTCCAGCATCGTGGAGATGTTAGAGTTAGAGACACGCTTCAACTCCTCCGCATTCACGATAGACACGGCACCGGTCAGGTCTGCCTTCTTCTGCGTACCATAACCAACGACTACCACCTGATCCAACACATGTGAATCGGCTTCCATCTGAATGGCATCAATTTGGGCACGTCCGCGGACGGCAACCTCGCGGTCTCTGTAACCCACATAACTGATTAAAAGAGTGGCATTCGATGCTGCGTCAATGACAAAGTTACCGTCAATGTCGGTAACACTACCCGTCGTAGCACCTTTCACCCTAACTGTTGCACCAATGAGGGGTTCCCCATCCTGGTCGACAACCTGACCCTTGACCTTGATGGTCTGCTGAGTCACTGCCGCCTTTACGGACACAGGACAGACAGTAAGTCCACCTGCCAAACCGAAAGTCAGCATCAAAGAGAATAATACTTCTTTTCTCATTTGTTCATTGTTTTTAGGTTAGAATATAATTATTAATCGCAAAATTTGCCACAAAAGTAGTAAAACCGCCCCTTGGGGAGGTGGACAAATTAATAATAAAGGTGGACAAAACGGTTTATTGGTGTAAAATAAACCCTTTTAGCGATTTTCATCCATTCCATCAGTTGCTTTTCTCGTCATCGCCCATATAAGTACTGGGGCTTGCTCCATAATGACGAGTAAAGCAGCGAGTGAAATATTTGGGGTCGTTATACCCCACTTTAAAGGCAATCTCTGCAATGTTACGTTCACCGGTATTCTCCAACAGGAGATTCTTGGCGATGGTCAGACGATAATTACGGATGAACTGCCCGACACTCACTCCCGCCTCAGCACTCATCCGTTTGCTGACAAGACTCTTGCTCATACCGATGGCATCTGCGAACTCAGTGATGCCAAACTCGCTCTTCATATAGTTTGCCTCCATAATCTCCATGGCACGATCCATGAAGGGTTTGTTGGTTCGCTTCAGCTCATCCTTATCAGCTGCCACACTCTTCTGATAACTGACCTTCAGCTTTTGGTGGTTATCGAGAATATTCTTAATACGGGATTGTAATTGCCTGGGCTCCTCTGACTCCTGCAACACCTTACGGAGGGGGGTCAACAACTTCTCTGCCTCTTGCCGCTTCCACTCTCTCTCCTTATAGCGGTAGAACCAAACAGCAAAGGCAATTAGAATCAAGAAGAGCAACAAGGTGAACCACCAACTCTTCCAGAAATAGGGGGCGACATGGACCTGCACGGAAATGGTATGCTCCTCCGCACTCTCCAGGTCTGAAATATATTTCACCTCAAAGGTATAATCACCGGGCTTCAGACTGGTATAGCGAACAGAATGCTCTCCGGGTTTCAGACTAATCCAGTCTTCCTCAAAGCCTTTCAGGCGATAACTATAATGACCGGATACCTCTCCTGCATAAGTCAATGCCGAAAAGTCGATACCGAACGACTTATTGGACTCGTGAAGATGGATGACCTTGACTTGTGAGATATCTTCCTCGATAAATTCACTGTTTTCCGGTGTCGCCACCTGGTTATCGACCATCAGACGAGTGAAAGTGAGGTGGACAGGATAAACGGCATCCCTGTTTTCGTCCACCACCTCAATTAGTCCCTTCATACTCCCCAGGTAGATGGAGCCAGTAGGACTTTTGACAACAGAATTCCAATAGAACTGCTGACAGAGAAGTCCATCTTTCTCATTATAATTAATAAAGGTACGCGCGTGAGGGTCATAGATAGAGAGACCGTTGATGGTCGTTATCCATAACCTGCCCTGTACATCCTCTACCATGCTGCGCACGCTATTGTTCGCCAATCCGTCATCAGTAGTCAGCGCCTCAAAGGTCTCTTTACCTGTTTTCTTATCCACAACACGCCGATAGACACCATAACCGTTAGAGCCAAGCCACAGCGTACCGTCCTTGGTTTCACAGAAACAACAGATTTTATCAATGATCCGGGACTTTGGATGATCGAGCTTGGGAATAAGACTGCGGTACTTGAAATCACCTTTTCCATACTTGCCGGAACGTAGGTCTATGTCACGCAAACCAGTAATACAGCCCATCCACAGATGCGCATTCTTATCAACATAACCACCAATACATCCTCGCACGTTACGGTTCCCCTCAAACGGGTCACTGATGACACCCGTCTTCAGGTCATAATAAAAGATGCCATCGTTGGAACCTATCCATAGGGCATCATTATACTTGTCATAGACCAGTGCCCCGATATAGTTGGTCACTGCCGTCATCTCCGCAGGAAAGTCAATATGCCGTAACACCTTGTCATTGAAGGATATCACGTTAAGACCGCCTCCCCATGTACCTATCCACAACTGCCCGTGTCCGTCTGCCTCAAGGATAGAGACTGAATTGTGGGACAGTGATGAGTTCTGCATCGTCCAGTGCTCAAAGTCATTACTACCGACAGCCTTCCTGTTAAGTCCGCCTTCCACCGTACCGACCCATAACGTACCGTTGGGCTCCACATACAGGGAATTGACAGGACGTGGCGACAGACTGCCGGCACGGTCCGCCTCATGAACATATTCCCGTAATAGCAGCGGACGGGGGGAGAGCTTGACGACACCTGCCGTCTCGGTGCCTATCCATATCTGCCCGTCACGCACCATGATACTATGCACGAAATCACTGGGCAACGGATAACTGGGACTGCTATTGTCCCAATGTGCAAAAGTATTTTGCTGCTCGGAAAGGATGTTAATACCACGCAAGGTACCTACCCAAAGCCGTCCGTCAGGTGCCTCTGCCAAGGAGGTGACGAAGTCATGGGACAACGAGCTCTCCTCACTGGTATGATGGAAAACCTGCAACGACTGGGTATGAGGCTCATAAGCGAAGAGTCCCTGGTTGGTGGATATCCATACTTTGCTGCCACGCTTTAGCAGATCAGTCACATAGAGCCCCTTCACCTGACTCATCGCAGCAGAGATGTCCTCACGAACCAGTTTGCCTTTGCGCTCTACCAAACGGTAAAGTCCACCATCAACAGAAGCCCATACTGTTCCGTTTTGGTCAATATCCCTGACACAGATGTCTGGTGTGTTGCCGACATAACGGCAACTTGCCACATGTCTGACATTTCCCTTCTCATCAAAGGTATAACGGAAAATAGTATCACCAGCAACCTGCCAGATAGCTCCTTTCGCATCACAATACACATTCACGGACAAACGGTCGAGCAGCTTACTGATATCCCCCTCTCTCGTCTTGGGTACCGTCTGCCCCATCGTCCGCATGTCAATGACATCCGTCCGCTCATCATAGGCTATCCACAGACGACGGAACGGATCCTCAGTGATACGCTTACAGAAATTGCTGCTCAGCCGTTGGGGAGCGGCAAGACCGGTCGGCATAAAGGAGAAGCCGTCGTAGCGCACAGCACCACCGCCATAAGTGGATATCCACACGAAGCCGCGGCTGTCGACAAAAAACTGATTGACATTGTTATGGGGTAGCCCTGCTGCCAAGTCGAGCATGGTTACTTGATAATAGTCCGTCAACACCTCACGTGCCGACGAAGGACTTGCCAGAAAGACAAGCAACAGACAGACTAACCGCACCATTTGTCGCATTACGAAAGCAAAGGTACAAAAAAATCAAGAGAAGAACAAAATTATACGGGAGTTTTCACATTATTTACCCCTACCTTCCCGCTTCGAAGGCAGGCAGTTCCCCAAAGTTACCCGCGGGGAAACTCATAGTTTCCATGGGGGGAAATGACAGTTTCCTCCGTGGGAACTACCACGAAACCCGTACCTCCGTAAACGAAAAATGCGCCCCGGTGAGGGCGCATCCTAATTCTTTATTGATTAACTGTTAACTCCTAAGATTAGAGAGCGAACTTGTAACCCAGAGTGATTGAGAACAGACTAGTCTTGTTCTTCTCCATATTTTTAAGAGTCTTAGTCAAACCGATGTTGTAACGAGCGTCCAGCACGAAACTCTTGTACTCATAAGAAGCACCTACAGGTATAGAGAAGTTGAAACTCTGAACTTTAGTATCCCAACCAACTAAATCAAAGAAATCATTGGCGTTCATAGAATTTCCGTCATAAGAGAATTTCTTACGTACATTGAAACCGAACTGAGCACCAGCCTTAATAGCCAAGCCAGGAATTACGTAATACTGAGCCATGATGGGGATATTGATATAGTCAGTATTAAACTTCAGACTTTTACCATCAATTTTTTCGCTCTTAGAACCCTCCATAGAGTAGAAAATACCAGCAGTAACACCGAAATTCTCAGCTACGCCATACTCTGCCTCAACACCAGCAACCACACCAGCCTTAGCCTTGTTACCACTACCGGTCAGGTTAGCAATGTTGATACCGACCTTAGGCTGCAAGGTAATCTGACCAACCTCATTCTGTGCGTTTGCACTAACTGCTGCAATCATCATAGCAGCGATCATCATTAATTTTTTCATAATCGTATTCTTTTTAGTGAATAATGTTTATTAACTCTGACGCAAAGATAATACAAATTTTTTAAATGGCAATAAAATTTAGTTAAATTTTTCAAGAAAAGTTCATTTTCTCTTATTATTCACCACTTTTTGCCTGAATTTTAACTAATAATCACCTAATGCCTTGATACTTCTCGGCATCCAGACCTCCATCAGTCCAGGACCGCGGTGGTTCCATGCATAGTAGGGAATCATGGTGAGTGTAGCATCCTTGACAGTGGGATTACCCTGCACATCCTGCTCCACGGCTTTTCCCTTTACCGAGATAGCCTTCACGGAGAAGTTCACATCACGCTTGCCGTTAATCTGCTGGTCGGAAACAGCAAACTGGGGCTGCTGGGGCATCAGGAAGTTGAAAATGCTGAACCCTTGATTATCGGCACCCTCCGCACAATAGACCAGCGGACCACGCTCCACGGCAACCCTGCCCTCGTCAGCCTTCACCTTCTCATGAGCGGTAATGGTGCGGACGGGCATATCGAAATGGACGCTCACCACATCACCTTTCTTCCATGGGCGGCTGATGACGAGGTAGCCTTTCTCTAAATTTTCACTGACTGGCTGACCATTGACCTTCACACTATAACTTCCCTTCACGCCATCACTGAACTGGTACAGGTCACTGGGTACTGGTGTGCCATTCACCCATTCGGGGATGCGTACCAACATATCGAATGCCTTCGCCTGGTTTTTCTTAACGGTGATGGTGATGTCACCATCCCATGGATAACTGGTCTGCTGCTCCAGCACCACGTCCTTACCTCCCACCTGCATGGTGGCGGTATTACCTGCAAACAGGTTGATGTATAGTTGACGGTCCTTCACGGCATACATATAACCAGGGAAAGAAGGAATGAAACGGCAGAGGTTAGAGGGACAGCAGGCACAGCCGAACCAAGGCTGACGCTCTACGGTATTATCGGCATTGAAGGCATACTTGCCGTCACTCGACAAGGGATTAGGATAGAAGAAGCGTCCACCGTCCACCGACATACCGCTGATCACACCATTATATAAGGTACGCTCCAAGCAGTCGATATACTTTGCATCGCCATGCAACAGGAACATACGGTGGAACAGATACACCATCGAGATGGCGGCACACGTCTCGTTATACGATGTCAGGTTGGGCAACTCATAGTCAGCACCGAAAGCCTCTCCCTCATGGCGGGCTCCCACTCCACCGGTGATATAGTATTTCTTCGATACGATATTGTTATAGATGGCATCAATGGCTTTCAGGTAATCCTTGTCACCTGTCAGGGCTGCCACGTCAGCCATACCGGCATACATATAACCGGCACGCACTGCATGTCCCCATGCCTCCGTCTGCTCAACGACGGGTTTGTCACTCTGAGAGTAGAGGTCACGACGACCCGTCTTGCCACGGTAGTCCAACAGGAACTTCGCCTCGTCGAGATATTTCTGCTCTCCTGTCAGCACATACAGGCGAGCCAGCGCCATCTCCGCTATCTGATGACCAGGTACCACACAAGCCTGTCCTGCCTTGGGTCCCACCTCACGGATGACACAGTCAGCATAACGCTTGGCGATATTCAGGAATTTTTCGCTCCCTGTCGCCTGATAGTGGGCACAGGCGGCATCCACCATATGACCGAGGTTATACAGCTCATGACTCAGGAAGTCCTCCACTTCCCAGCGTTTCTTTCCTGCCCAATGATGTGGATGCGCCGGGTTGATGGTACGGGCGGTATACAGGTAGCCGTCTGGTTCCTGGGCAGCACCCACCACGTCCAGCACTGAGTCGATATAAGCCTTCAGTTTCTCGTCAGGATAGGTCTGCAGCACATAGCTCGCCCCCTCGATGGTCTTGTAGACATCCGTATCGTCGAAGGAGAACCCCATGAACTTCGACACATCCCACTCCTTGGTCTGTAAGCCCGGATGGTTAGGATGCTGCAACGTATAGGCAGCCATCTCGAAGTTCTTATAACGGTGCTCACTCTCACATTTGGAGAAAGCGAGCGGTATCGTCACCTCACGAGCCGCCTTAATACGGTCGCCCCAGAAAGTATTAGGGGTTACTTTTACTGCTGTAAACGGTACCTGTGTGATAGGATAGCCGTTACTACGAGTCACTGTCTTGGTTTTTGCCATACAGCTCCCCGCCACCATGACGGAAAGCATTGTTAAGGTAAGTAGCTTTTTCATGATTAAGTGTTATTTTTACGTTTATGGGGCAAAGTTAAGCATTAATTTCTTAACCACAAACAAATCGGGCAGGAATTTGAGTTCCTGCCCGATTATTGTATATACAAGTGATGATTATTTCTTCAAGAATTTATTCCTTACTTTCAGTGGAGCACTCCTACGAGATGCTGCAGCATCGGCAGGAACTTTCTCAAACTGGGGATAATACATAGTAAGCAGGGGACCAAGAAAATTTTCTTGGGTATACTCTTGCGCACTCATCGCTAAAAGATACCATGTATTGATATCTCCTTCGTCAAGGGCTTCACCACCAAGTTCCATCATACCTTCGACAGCACCTCCAAATATTACAGTTCCATCGTCGTATGTTTCTTCCGCTAAAGTGATAGAACTGGTAGATGTACCACAATAACTAAAGAAATACTGAGGATAGCGGGTTAATAATTTATAACCATAGCTATCAAAAGCGAGATAACAATAATATGGATCATACAAACCAACATACTGCTCATCCGCAATGGTCACCTCGTATGGAGGATTCGTTCCGTTCGTAAATTTCACAGGAATGGAGAAATCTACTCCGCCGATGGTAAAATCGATGCTATTGTATTTGAAAGTTACAGGGATATAAGCCCATTGTGCAGATGTAGCAGACTTTGAATACAATAATTCATAATCTCCAAGAATGTCTACACTGAAGTCAATCTGTGTGATTTGAATTTCTCCAGAAGTAACACCATAACTATAATTGACAGTTCCTGTACGCTTAGCACCCGTCGTGTTCTCGCTAAGTGTGATAACTAAATTATCACCAACAATCTCTGCCTTTATCCAATCATCACTGGTTGTCAAATCCACTGTCATGTTTGTCTTCACTTCATACTCGAGTTTCTGAGCAGAATAATCAGTAGAAATAACTGATGGCGCCTTAGTAGCGAAAAGCGCACCATTCTGATGAACAGGGACATCAACCGTCCTAGTACCACTTGTAATGGTAACCAGTGCGTTTCTTGAGGCAATCTCGGCATAATCTGTCACACTGACATTGACGGTATTTCCCTGCACGCTAACTGTACACCAGTCCTCACTGGAGAAAGCAACAACAGACTGGTCGCTATTGACTACAATCTGACCTGTAGAAGCCTCAGGACCGAAAGTGGTTTCCGCTTGTACAACCTCAAGAATATAATTGTCTGAGGTGGTATAATTATTGTCACTGCTGCACGCCGTAAAAACGATTACGGCGGCAAGCAGAGATATTAAACTAAATATTTTCTTCATAATATCCTAATCTGTTATTGTTTAACTATTCGAGTCAGGTATCTCATCTGGTTAGAGTTAACACCGTTAAATCTCCAAGTCGTAAACTGTCCTGCACTAGCACCTGCAGCCGTTGTCGACCAGAGGATGAATGAGTCGGTGTTAAAGTCAGCATCATAGGCGTTGTTCGGCTTGAAATTGAATGTCAGGGTCTCTTCATTCACGTCTCTTACCAAGTTGACAGCAGCTGTCTCTGACCACGTCAGGTTACCACCACCAGCAAGGTCCCAACAACACAACCATACATTATTTCCATTATACTCACCAACTTTCTGAGAGTGGATCTCCAGATATCCTGTTGCAGCATTGAACTTCGCCTTGACTGTCGGGAAGTTATTACTCATACCGGTAATCGTATAATTGGATCCATCACCGTCAGGTGTAAGCGTAATGGGGAATGAGACAGCGCCATTACGTACATACATCGTATATTCACCAGCGAAGTCGGCATATTCTGTATAATCCTCTGGTAAGATAACCGGCAGGACTACATTAGCTCCCACAGCAGTCAGACTACGGTCTTCGTCATTATACACACACTCCTGGAAGGTCTGCCCGTTAATGGTAATAGGCTCTTGCAATTTCATACCATCCACTGTAGTGATGAATGGAACATTGTGCTCTACGAATTCTTTGTTCTCAGCATCCCATTCAACAGGAGCATCAACGTACTCAGAGAAATAGAAGACACCACCAGAAAGGTCTACAGCAACCTCGTCTGTGCCATTAACGATGGCAATAGGATGTGGAAGCATGGCTATTTTCTCATACATAGTGGCAATCTTGCTGATATAGTCAGCAGGCTCTTCCTTCAGACGGATAAGCTCCAAAGGCTGACCGTAGCGTTTCCCCTTCAGCATAATGGTGTCCTGATTCTCACTGACACTCTTGAAAGTAAACTCATAGTCGCTCTCATAACCTGTCGGATAGCTGGATCCTAAAGGCTCTGAGTACTGATGGAAAATCTCGGTATAGGTGTCAAAGGAAAGCAGGATCTCCGTCTCACCCTTCACCTGATACAACGATTTAGCCGCATCGGCATCAGGATACTCCTGACTAAGCATAGAAACGACACCATCCTGGAACTGGACAGTATAAACGATTCCACCCATATCACCATCATGTGACGGATAGAAATTCATCACCCATCCACTCTCACTACTCTCCAGAAGTTCTGAGTAGTTCTCAACAGCAGTGTTAACTCGCTGTGCTGCCGACTCGTTGAAAAGGTCTTCCTCCTCATGCACACAAGAGACAACAGGGAGTGTCAATGCTGCCATTAAAATATATTTGAATATCTTCATTGTTTTACTCTATTTGTGGTTAAACTAATCATTAAAGTTCAGCAATGGGAGTAAGGTCGAGTCTTCCGCTGACAACATCGTCCATACGACGGTTAACAGCATCACGAAGATCGTCCAGGTCGATGTTCCATGCAGATTCCATGTAGTCTCTGATCATCTCCAGCTTCTGACTGATGATAGGAGCACCTACAGCACCTGCCTCAGTGAGGAATCCCTGCCACTCTGCAGGAGTATGGCAGACATACATAGACAACATATCAGCGTAGTCCTCACGGGGTTCATTCATAGAGTAGTTACGGATAAAGCCTTTCTGACGAGCTTCCGTGTCAGAATACAGATACCAGTCACCGGCAACATACTGTCCCTGGCTAATCCGCTCATAGTCCGTATCATAGTTCTTCGTCTGGTTGAGAATATGAGTAAACTCATGGTGCATCGTGCGGAAATAATATGTATTGAGGAAATCACGATTAATCTGCAGACTGTTCACCAGGTTCAGAGTCACCTTCAAACCACCTTCTGCCGTACCGAGGATCATGGTACCATTATCCTCATACAGGGCAGAACCGATAAAATGCAATATTTTAGGTACATAAGTACGTGTGAATTCGATACCAGCCACCTCGTCATAAGCCTCCAGCCAAGCGTATTTCACAATCATGGCAAGTTTCTGGGAGTTGACGAAATCTGCCGGTGCGGCAGTATGCTCCAAGTCTGTCTCCATATCTTCCAGACGATACATCAGCCTAATGTTATATGGATCCGTAAGATTGGTCTTTATCCATTTATCAAATTCATTCTGCCGGGCTTCAACGTCAGAGACATCGAAAATGCTTTCATCGCTAAGTTTATCTTCCGAGCAAGACGAAAGTGTAAACAGCATGGTGGCAAACCCTAATGCGAATATATACTTTTTCATCATTTTCAAATTTTAGATTTCAATCTGTTATCTTGGATTCTTCTCTATGCCAGCGTTGATAACCTGCTGCGGCAATTGGATGGCAAGGCGAGGATCACGCACGTCCATGCTGTCAATCTTCTCAATAATCTGAGAACCATTCACACAAACACGGTGCATTTTTAAACCAAAGCGTTTCACATCAAACAAACGGTTACCCTCATGCAGCGACAAGATACGGTGTGCTGCAATGGTTGCTTGAAGCATACTCTCCTGATCACCGTCTGAAATCGCATAATCAACTTGGATCTTCTTCTTAGGTGTCGGAGCATCTACAGTATAGTAATTGATGTTCTTATAGAAATCAACAATCTCACTGACAGACTTCTCTGTACCTGCGCTATAGAAGCGGGTTCCCCACAGGTTCAGGTCAGCAGCGGCTTTCTCCAGGTCGTTCTTCATCACATACGCCTCAGCACGATTGATCAAGACCTCATCAGAAGTGAGTGCCGGGTACATGATATGGGGGGTACCAATACCATTGACAGCGTCAGTATACTCGAAGTACTCTGCCATCTTAGCCATAATGATCTTAGGCATACCCGTATAACGAGGGATATTAAAGTAGAAATCACCTCTTGCACCCCATGGTGTCTCTGCACAACTCTGGTTGGCAGCGATATAAGTATCATGACAATACTTATAGGCTCTGTCATAAGGACCATAGCAGCGTGCCCAGATAGAATAGGTGGTGTAGATGAGCAGGTTGGCAGGATCGTCCGCACTGGTATATGCCATTGCACGTACCTGTCCGTTAATAGCTTTTGTACCCACGGTCGCCCAGTCACGCAAGATAGCCTCAGGACTAGAGGTAAGCACCTGGTTTGCATATCTGATAACCTTGTCGTAGTTGCTCAGGTCGGGCTGAACATAATAGAGGTAGAAACGAGTGGCAAAAGCCAATGCGGCTTTCTTCGTGAAATGATACTTTGGCACGGTGATGTGCTCGTCGTTCATGATAGGCAGTGCCTCCTGGATATCCTTGTCGATAGCCGCATAGGTCTCAGCAAGCGTACCACGAGTATAGGTATCCTTATAGGACTCCTGTGTTTTTGTGACATAAGGAATACCTAAGTCAGTGTTGGCATGCGTCTGCGTATAAGCCTGACAGAAGACACTGGCAAGTACCCAATGTGCATAGGCACGGCACATCAGGGCCTCACCTTTCTGTCCCATCAGCTGCTCTTTATTCTCAGCTTTCTCTATGCTCTCCAATGCGAGATTGGCAGCAGCAATAGCTGCGTAGCATTTCTCCCATAAGGCATAGGGACTGTCACCATCAGGATCAAAGTAAGTAATATCACGCCAAAGTGCAGCCTCATCCTCTATCTTATTATAGGTTGTATAGGTGGGGTTTGCTTCCTTTGCAATATTGTCGGAGTACATCTCTGTAATATAAGCATAGTGTGCCGTAGGATATGCAGATATAAGAATAGAGCTGATGTCCGAAGTCGTGGTAATCGTAGCACGGTTGTCTGGCATTTTGTCCAAATAGTCACCACAGGAGGTAAGACCCAGACTGAGTGCGACGATACATAATCCGAAATATTTCTTCATATTTGTATTCAATTCTTTAATTATAAAATTTCATTTCTTCTTAGATACCCACTTTCAAGGTCAGTGTGAACTGCTTAGGCATAGGAGCGGCAACACCACCGGAACGGAAGAACTCAGGATCCTGACCGTTCAGTTTCTTGTCAGCATAAATCAGGAAGAGGTTCGTAGCCTGCAACTTCAAGGAGAGGTCGGTCAAATGCAGAGGAGCAATCCACTTCTTGGGGAAGTCATAGCTCAGTGAGATCTCCTTCATGCGGATGAAGTCACCCTTGGCAACACGTGCTGAAGAGTAGTTGTAAGCATTGTAGAGAGTCTTCATATAACGGTCATTGTTTGACTGACGCGCTGTGATGAGGACAGGGATATTCGTCACATTCTCGCCACCTGCTGAAATCCATCTGTTCTTGAACTCTTTGGGAAGAGCGTCAAGGTCACTGTATGAATTAGAGAAGACAGGGTCAAGGCGTAACACGTTACCATAGCTGTAGGTGATAAATACATTCAGCTTGAAGCCTTTGTAAGAGAACACGTTACCGAAAGATCCCGTATATACAGGGTCTGTAGGACCTTCATATACCAGATTGTCAAGATTCTGACTCTGGAAGTCAATGTTCTCACCACTGGAGGTAATATTACCATCCTGGTCGGTGATGACAGGAAGACCGTCAGCGTTCAGACCATTGAACTTATAAGAGAAGAGGCCACGTACAGGATATCCCTCACGGGCAAATCCCACACCTGCTACCAGGTCAATAACAGAGCTGGTGGCATCAAGGTCGGTTACCTCATTCTTCGCCTTAGAATAAATGAAGTTGGTAGTCCAGCTGAAATCCTTCGTCTGGATATTCTTGGTGGTCAGCGTCAACTCAAGACCGTGTGACTTCATGGTTGCGACATTCGCCATCTGAATAATCTGACCGCCACCACCAGGTGTCTGAGTCGGACCAATCAGGTCGTAGTTGTTACGCTTATACCAGTCAATAGCCAAATTGATGCGGTTGTTAAGGAAACCGAAGTCTGCACCGAGGTTGAACTCGTGTTTCTTCTCATAGGTCAGATCAGAGTTTGCAGGGTTCAGTATTCTCAGTCCAGTCTCCTGAATATTGGCTGTAGGACGATACGTGTTGAACGACATGATCTGTACCATGGCATTACTTACAGTTGAAGGACCTGGGTCACCAGTCAGTGAATAAGTAGCCTTCAAGGTTGCGTGGGTCAGCACGTTCTTGAAAGTATTCTTAAACCAAGGCTCCTCATGGGCGTTCCATGCACCGGAGATGTTCCATGTAGGCAACCAGCGGGCACTGGAGGACTTACCCAGACGGTTAGAGCCATCATAACGGAAAGTTCCGTTAATGGTATAGCGTCCCTTATAAGAATAAGTGGCGTTAGCGAAGAATGCAGCGGTACGAGAGTACGTATTGACCAGGGTGTAATAATCTGTACCACCCTCCTGCATCTTCTTGAAGTACATATAGTAGAAAGAAGGAATCTCTCCCATATTGTACTGCATGCCGACACCGTCAGAAGAAGTGCTGCGGCGGTCGATACCATTGGCTTCCACACCACCGAACAGGTTCAGGATGTGTGTGTCGTTGAACGACGTAGAATAGTTGGCGGTTGCACGGAAGTCATAGGTAAGCATTTCGCTGTTACGCTTCAGGAAGAAACCACCACGTGGCAGAATTGACTGTGGTAAGTCATACTCATCATCAGGATTGTCATAAAGGAACGGGTTACGGTCACGGATGGTGGCATCACCCATTGCACGATATGCCTCTGCCTGGTTGGATGACTCTGTTACAGTATGCTCAATACTGTTGTGAGAATACTTGACGGCACCCAGCAAAGAGAGCTCAAGACCCTTAACCGGCTTGTATTTCAACTCACCCTGGAACTTCAGGTCTGTCACATCCAGATCCATATAGTTGTTACTCAACTCATGCAGGATGTTGAAAGGAGCATAGTTACGGGTATAGAAGGTATTGGCATCCAACGTACGTGATGTATTCATAGAGTATGAATACGGGTTGATATCGAAGTCACGTTTCACCTCACCGAATACAGGGTCAACACTCTGGCTCAAGGTACCGGGAGCCTTCTGCTTACGATATGATCCCATCGTCACCACACTCAGTGAGACCTTTGGTGAGATGTTGTAAGTCATGTTCATGTTCGCCGTGTAACGGTTCACCTTTGACTGCTTGTACCATCCTGGGTCAACCATGGCGGAAACAGATCCATAGAACTGTACCTTATCCGTACCTGCTGATACACTTACGGAGTGGTTGTGCGAGATAGCGGTAGAGAACAACTGGTCGAACCAGTCGGTATTACGATACTCAGCGTCCTTAAGATAAGCACTCTGTGCTTCCTTGGTATTGGCAAGGAGGAAGGTGCCTGTCTCAGGGTTGTAAGTGTTCATCAGCTGATACATCTTACCATACACACCACTGTTAGAGGCACGGTAAGTATCAGAGAAGTTCAGCCAACCTTTTTGCTGCATCTCCTTATAAACACCCATCTGCTCCTGAGAGTTCATGATGTTAAACTCTCTGTAAGAGGGAATGAGACGCATAGAATATTCACCAGTATAACTGATCTTGCTATGACCAGCACGTCCCTTCTTGGTGGTAACGACAATCACACCAGCCATGGCACGGGCACCATAGATAGAGGTAGCACTACCGTCCTTCAGGATCTGGAATGACTCGATATCGTCGGAGTTCAAACCAGAGATCGCACTGGAGATCAAGGTCTCGGCATCACCAGAAGACAGGTCGTCGGCACTGACATCGGTCACATCCTCCATACGGACTCCATCAACCACCCACAGGGGCTTGGAGTTACCATAGATAGAGGTGGCACCACGCACACGGATCTTTGGAGCTGTACCGAAGGTACCACTGACGTTCTGCACGCTGACACCGGCAGAACGACCTTCCAGTGAGCGGGAGATATCAGCCACACCATTGATGATAGCATCAGATGCACTCACTTTGTCTGATGCACCAGTAAACAGTCGCTTGTCCACTTTCTGCATACCTGTGACAACCACTTCCTCAAGGGCTGCACTGGGTTGCAACGTGATGGTCATACCGTTCTTAGGAGTCACTGTCTGAGACTCCAGACCAATATAGCTCACTACAATCTTCTTACCCGAGGGCACGTTGATCGTGAAGTGACCATCGGCATCCGTTACCGTACCTGCCTTCTGTCCCTGCACCAGGACGGTAGCACCGATGATGGGCTGGTTGTCCTCGCCAGAGATAACGGTACCAGTAACTTTTGTCTGGGCAAATGCCATTCCTAAACTGAGGAACAGACATGCCATAAACTTTTGTAGTATATGTATCTACACCTCCCCGCAAGAGGTCGGCACACAAGATTTTGCAAAATTACAACAATTATTCACAATCCGCAAATAAATTTTATAAAAACGTGTCATTTTAAGCCAAAATTTAACAATTCAGCCCCCTTTTCTTCCATTTTGGTGCATTTTTATGCCAAAAAGTTCCGAATTGATAAATAAAAATCGGGATGTCCCGTCTTGGAGCATCCCGATTCTTTATATATTAATAAGGTGTAGGATTAGCGGGAACCACCTGCCCACCAAACATTCTCTGTGAAGATATAGTTACCAGCCTCACTGCCTTTACCGAAGGCATCAGCAATGTTAGGATTCGACTGGACATCGCTCTCACCGTAAGGCAAGCGCAGCGGCCAGCGGTTTCCTGCACTGGAAGTGTTGTTGGGGTTCGTCAGTTCGACAGGATAGCCGCCATCGACATAGTTGCAACGACGGATGTCATTGTAAGTCTCAATCTGCTCATCACGAGTCTGAGCGATATACTTCTGAATCAGGATCTCCTTCAATGGGTCTGCATCAAACAATGGCTGGATACCTGCGAGGTAGTCGGTAATCTCCTGTTCTGTGATGGCAGGAGTATATACGGCACCTGTCGCAGAGTAGTCCTCCATAGATGCGACAACACCCAGCTGGAACTCTGCAGAAGCATCCTGACCCAGGCGAGCCTTAGCCTCAGCGATGATGAAATACAGCTCAGACTTGCTGAACAAGTGCAGATAGGCAGCACCGTTGTCAAGCCACTGCGGAACATTGACCACCTCGGTAGCCATCGCCAACTCCTGATCACCAGGCTCAGCGACAACGTCACCTCCCCAGTAGTCGATGTTATAGATAGCCTCACGTGGGTCATCACGATCCAGCATCAGGTTATCAACAGTCGTGCAGGAACCATTATACTCACGGCTCCAGAAATAAGCAGACCAAGCGTTATCGGCAGTCACACCGTTGAACACATCAAGGGTAGCACCTGTGAAACCAGCGTCAAGAGCAGCCTCAGCCTCAGTGATCACCTCACTCAGCACGCTGCTGTTACGACCCATGGTGTGCAACAGGTAACGAGCCTTCAGGGCATGGGCAAAGCCAATCCACTGGTCAAGGTCACCCTTGAAGATGATATCCTGTGAACCGGCATTCTTCTCACCAGCCTCGAAGTTAGCGATAGCAGCATCCAATAGGTCAAAGATTGCCTTGTAGATATCCTCCTGCTTGTCAATCTTCGGAGCAGAGATATTCTGGAAGCACTCTGAGAAAGGAACATCTCCGTGCAGGTCAGTCAGCACGCCCCAGTTAAGGGCAGACAGTGTCTGTGCCATACCCAGCACATCAGCCTGTCCCTCGCTGACACCACCCTCGCCACACTTCTCGATAATCTGGTAGAGGTTGAAGAGGTTCAGATAGGTAGCGTTCCACTCGTTGTTGAAGGTCGCAGCTGCAGCAGTCTCACCAATGTTGCGGAGCTCAGCATTCTTCAGCTGATTGTTACCTGTACCGAAAATCTGCTCCGTGTAACTTGACACATACCAGGCGTATGATCCGTTGACAACGGAATAAGCGGTGGCAACCTCAGCATCGGTAATCTGATATTTAGCATCCACAGCGGCAGCAGCCGGATGTGCCTTGTCTTCATTGATCCTGTCCATCATATCCTCCGAACAAGACATCATCAGCAATGAAGTCAGTGATGCGGCAAATAAATATTTCATTTTCATATTGCTATTCTTTCGTTAATGTGTTTAGAATGTGATCTTGAAACCACCACCGAAGCTGGAGGTGTTAGGAATAGAGAAGCGCTCGAAATAACCACTCATGTTACCGTTACCCTGAGAGCTCTCAGGATCGAGGTCCGGCATCTTAGCCCATACCAGTACGTTACGTGCGAACCCGAAGACAGAGATGTCGAAATTACCCAGACGGGGCAGCTGATAGCTCAGTGTCAGGTCGCGCATCTTGACATAGCTCATGTCGAAGATACCTGCCTCTGTGATTTCGTTATATGCCATATAGTACTCGGTCTTGTCCACCTCCTTGGTGTTCTTCTGTCCGGTAGCCTCGTCGATACCGTCGGCAACCATGGTGCCCTCACGGTAGTTGAGAGACTCCTTGGAAGCACCGAAGTAGTTCATCGTCAGGATAGTACCATTGTACATCTTACCACCCTTCTGCCAGTCGAAGGTAGCAGCGAGGGTCAGTCTCTTATAACGAGCCTTCAGGTTGAAGCCCATATTGAAGTCAGGAGTACACTCACCCAGGTTCTCACTACCGGCTGTAGGCTGAGGCAGACCGTCGGCAAGCAACAGTTGTCCGTCCTCTGTGCGCTTGAAGGCGACACCATAGATGTTAGGATAGGTACTGCCGGCCTGGGCACGGACCTGTGGCTCTACGAAACCACCGAGCATGATGCTCTCCACACCCTCGGCGAGTTCCTTTACCTTACTCTTATAAGAGGTGAAGTTGATACCGAGGTTCACGTCGTAGTCTTTCTCCTGCAGGATAGCAGCGTTGACAGACAACTCATGAGCCCATGTCGTCATACGACCGGCATTGGTACGCAGATACTGGTAACCGGTAGAACCAGCGGTAGGTACGTCGAAAATCTGGTCTTTCACGTCCTGATAGCTGGCGGTATACTCGAAGCGCAGACGGTTGCTGAAGAAGTTCAGGTCAGCACCGAACTCCCAGTTGGTGGTGTTCTGTGGCTTCAGGTTCTCGTCAAACTTCACATAGTACGGAGTATAAGAGGTAGCTCCACCAATAGGATAGCTGATAGGAGTATAGACATACATACCACTTCCATAAGTAGGTACATAGTAATAGTTATTATAGTACTGACCAGCCTGTCCTACCTGTGCGAACGAAGCACGCAACTTACCATAAGAGAGGATCTTGTTGCCCTTCAGACCGGGAAGCTCTGTGAATATCCAGCCCAGTGATACGGAAGGATAGAAGAACGAGCGGTTGTTACGTGGCATGGTAGACACCTTATCGTTACGTCCTGTAACGATCAGGAACACCTGGTCTTTCCATGTCAGAGATGCCTGACCAAAGAAACCGATGGTACGCTCCTTGGCATGATAGCTCTCCCAGTAGTCCATGCTGGTGGCATTACGCATGATGGGCTGACCATACCACAGAAGTCCGGAAGCGTCATAGTCCCAGTGACGGCTGTTGTCGTGGTTGAACTCATTACCCAGCATGAAGCCGAAGTCCCACTCTCTGTCCTTACCCCACTGTGCCGTGAAGTTGATGGTGAACAGGTTATTGAAGATGGTGCGCTTGACACCGAAGTCCTCTACCTCACCCTTGGTGTTATAGGCAGAACCCAGCTCAGCGATAGTCTCATTGCTGGTGGTATAGGTATCGATACCAGCCTGCTCACGGAAGGTCAGCTTATAGTTGTCGCCCCAGTTCAGTTTCGGGCTGAACTCTAAATAGGCATTACCGAACACACGGTTGGTGTGCTGATAGAACTGGTCGTTGTCTGCCCACCAGTAAGGGTTGTTGAAGTTGGTGGAGCGGAACAGGATCTGACTGGTAGGCTCACCGGGAACATGGGTAGGTGTTCCTTTCAGGTTATACTCAGCAGGAGCGGAATATACCACGTTGATGACACCGTTGTTAGCACCAGGAGCGGAGTTGATGGACACAGAGCTGTAGTTTGCTGAGAAACCGGTCTTCCACTGGTCGTTAATCTCATAGTCAACAGCGCCACGAGCACCAGTACGCATCATTTTCGTGCTGGGGACGATACCCTGCTGATAGGTGTCACTGATACTGAACGAGTAACCCAGTTTCTCCTTCTTCTGAGAGATGTTCAGGGTTGAGTTCTGTGTGAAACCAGTACGGAAGAAGTCACTTACGTTGTCATAAGTCTGTGGGGTTACCCAACCGTCCAGACCTGCTTTCTCGTACTTAGGATTATAATACTGTCCGGGATGCCCCTGACTGTTTCCGCCATAGGTGGGATCATCGGGCAATGAAGAGATCTTGGGACCCCAAGACATAGAGGAGTTGGGGTTATAAGTACCATAAGCCCCCTGTGCATACTCTTTCTGGTGCTCGTACTTGCGGCTGACCGTCTGGGCACTCAGGTCGGTAGAGAAGGTGATGACAGGCTTCTGGGTGTTCTTGCGACCACGCTTGGTGGTGATGACAACAACACCGTTAGAGGCACGGATACCATACAGGGCTGACGCTGCCTGACCCTTCAGGATGTTGATGGACTCAATATCCTCGGGGTTGATATCGATGCTACGGTTGGCAAAGTCAGAACCTGTTACTGAATTTAAGGTAGAGAAGTCCGGGTCAGAAGCGATAGGCATACCGTCCACCACATACAAAGGAGCATTGTTGCCGTCGAATGAACGGGCGCCACGGATCTGGATCTGGGTAGAGGCACCTGGGGTACCGGAAGAGGTACGGATGTCCACACCAGTCAGTTTACCTTGCAGGGCACTACCGATAGAGGAGGTACCCACTTTGTTCAGGTCGTCGGCACTCAACTCCTGAATGGCATAGCCGACGGACTTCTTCTGACGGGTAAGACCCATTGCCGTTACCACAATCTCGTCCAGATTAGTATCACCACTGCGCAATACGATACGCATGTTAGGACGTGCACTTATCTCCAGCGGCTCCATACCCACATAGGTGAAGCGAAGCTGTGATTTTCCCGCAGGGACAGTCAGCGAGAACTGACCGTTAGAATCCGTTACGGTACCGATGTTTGTACCGACAACGAGAACAGAGGCACCGATAACGGGCTCGTTGTCCTCTTGGTAAACAACGGTTCCACTAACCTTAGTTTGTGCCAGTGCCATTCCCATACTTAGGAACAGGCAGGCAAAAAAAGTCATTAGCCTTTTTTCCATAAATACTATCAGTTTAATATAATAATTGAGTTGTATCTCTCTTTACCTTTCTCTAATATCAGCGAACATACCAGCTATGGGCTGCAAAAATACAACAATTATTCACAATTCGCAAATAATTTTATTAAAAATTCTTCTAATGGTGCCGTTTTTTAACTTTTCCACCCCGCTTCTCGTACACTTTATTACAAAAAAACGCAAAAAGTTTCCAAAGTGCAACTGCCATGACATTATGTTTTAATAGTAATATAATAATAATGTACGCGCGCGAAAGAAATCCCTACATAAAGTTTTTTACCCTTGCAACCGTTGCCACCTTGCAACACGACCTGAAAATCAGACATTTAGATGTGGCAACGAAGTGGCAAGGGTGACAACGTTTCGCATTTTTGTACATTTTTAGGGGTGTTTTTCTTGCATTTCCACTTATTTTTTTGTATCTTTGGCTTCGCCGAAGTTACTTAGCACTCGGGAATTAAAAAAAAGCTTGCTTTTTTTTGTATTCCGCTCATTTTTTCGTAACTTTGCAACTGATATTTCAAATCATATTATAAACCTATTATTGATTATTCAATCATGGTAGAGAACAAATTTATTTTCAACGAAAACACAGGTATCTTTCTTAGGGTACCAGTGGGGAAACCGACGAAACATTTTGGGGAAGCCAATGGTTTCCTTACGGGGAATGATGGATTCCCATGGTGGGAATGATGGATTCCCATGGTGGGAATGATGGATTCCCATGGTGGGAACGATGGATTCCCATGGTGGGAACTGCATGTCCCAATAGAGCGGAACATCCAAAAGCCATAACTTTTCACTAACATAACATACTATAGATTATGAAACTAACATGTATCAAAACTGACAAGAAGAACAAACAACACGTAAACCTGCTACCCTTTGAGAACTTCATGGAACAGGTACTGGAAGACAATTATTTCGAGGATGTGGACGCACTGCGTACCTTCGTGCGGCATGCGGAGTCGTGGAGCATCTTTGAGAGGATGCACCGACTTGCCGTCGTCTACCCTTCGGCAGTGATGAAAACAAACCAGGAGGGTAACCTCGTCGCCCGGCAGTTTAACGGACTTTTCACCCTGTCTGTCTCACCTGTCAAGGACGAGGAGGAGGCGGAAGTGCTGAAACGGATGACCGCCATCCTGCCCTGCACGATGCTCTCCCTGCTGGGAAGTAGTGGCAGGAGTCTGAAAGTCATCGTGAGAGCATGCCGCCCAGACGGTTCACTGCCCCAGACGGAGGAGGAGATGGAGTCGTTCTGCAAACAGGCATACCCTATCCTCTGCGGACTCTACGAGCCGTTGGTGACGATGGCGCAGACAGCGGACGCTTTGCAAGTGGCACCTGCCGTCCGGGGGGAGGGGCTTCCGCTATGGATGACGGGGTTCCGTATGACGGTAGACCAGCACCCGTACTACCATGCCGAGGCAACCCCCTTGCACATCCCCGACGGCATCTCGATGCAGGAGAAAGGGAAGTTGACACCCGATGACACACAGGCGAATGCCTCAGAAGCAGTCATCCAGAACACGAAAGACCTTATTTCCTTGCTGGACCGCCGCTATGCCTTCCGCATGAACATGGTGATGGGCTACGTGGAATACCGTCTGAAGGAGAAATGGCACTACGGCTGGCGACCAGTCGACGAGCGGGTGCAGAACGGACTCGCCATGGAGGCACGGCTGGCGGGACTGAACGTATGGGACAAAGATGTCAGCCGTTACTTGCATTCTAACCTGGTACGAGCCTATAACCCTGTGGAGGAGTACCTCTGGGGACTGTGTCGCAAATGGGACGGACACGACTATATCGCCGACCTCGCCAGACGGGTACCTACCAGGAATCCGCATTGGGAGGAGTGGTTCCGCATCTGGTTCCTGGGGATGGTGGCACAATGGCTGGGAAGAAGCCGCCGCTATGGCAACTCCATCGTGCCCCTGCTCATCTCCAAACAGGGCTATAACAAGTCGACATTCTGCAAATCGCTGATTCCCACGGACATGCAGTGGGGGTATAACGACAGCCTCGTGCTCTCGGAACGCAAGTCGGTATTACAGGCGATGAGCCAGTTCCTGCTCATCAACCTCGACGAGTTCAACCAGATATCACCCAAGGTGCAGGAGGGCTTCCTGAAGAATCTCGTGCAACTCGCCTCTGTGAAGGTAAAACGTCCCTACGGCAAACATGTCGAGGAGTTTCCACGCCTCGCCTCCTTCATCGCCACGGCAAATGTGACGGACATCCTCTCCGATCCTTCCGGAAGCCGCCGCTTCATCGGTATCGAGTTGACAGGACCTATCGACATGTCACAACCCATCAACTACGACCAGCTCTATGCGCAGGCTGTCGCACTGATAGAACAGAACGAGCCCTATTGGCTGAATGACCAGCAGACCCAGGAGGTCATGGAGTCAAACCGCCAGTTCAGGCGCAGCACCCCCGAGGAGATGTTCTTCGAGGAGTGCTTTATGATACCGGAGCATGAGGGAGAGGGACAGTATATGACCACTGCCGCCATCTTCGCTGCCGTCAAGAAGAAAGGCGGCTCCGCCATACGCACCGGTAACATCCGCATCTTCGGACAATTCCTCTCCAATATCGAGAATATCAAGCGCAGACGTACCCATTTTGGGACGGAATATCTCGTAGTTCCACATAAAAAACGCTAATCGTTGTCACCCTTGTTACCTCGTTGTTACCGCAACTACTTGTTTTCCAAGTAGTTTTGCAAGGCGGCAACGGTAACAAGGGTAAAAAACTTTATGTAGGGATTATAGCATCAGGCGATCAAGCAGTTCTTTGTTCGCCATGTCAATACGGTTGTCGTCAATCTCACGGATATAAGTCAGTGTCGTATTGGGGGAGGTATGTCCCAAAGCCCTGGAGATCACCGAGAGGTCGACATTGGCATGATAGGCGATGCTCGCCCAGGAGTGTCGTGCGACGTATGATGTCAGTCGGCGACCTAATCCCATCATCTCTCCCAGTTTCCTCAGATGCCGGTTATAGCGGGAGCGGACTGACTCATACTCCTTTTCCCTGGCATCCCTGTCCGAAGCAGTCAGTATAGGGAAGACATAGATGCTGTCCTCTCTGCTGTAGCGGTCGATGATCTGTTGCATAAGAGGCTCTATCCTTACACGAACCCGCTGTCCAGTCTTATGCCGGTCATACACGATATAACCGCCTTTGCACTGTTGTTTCTGCAAGAAAGCCACATCCACGAAGGGCATCCCCAAGGCATAGAAACAGAAGAGGAAAATGTCACGGGAGAAAGCCAGAGGGGAGGAGGGAGGCAGCAGGATATGGCGCAACCGGGCAATATCATCGATAGCGATAGAGCGTTTGTCGGTACGCATCTTTCCAGTATAGATATTGTCAAACAAATCCTGATGACGGCAAGACGGCTGCATCTGATAGAGTAAGGAGCGGATGGAGCGCATATAGCATGAGATGGTGTTCGGTGAGACATGTCGCTCCATCAGCCACTGTTGGAAACCCTCCAGCAGATGGGCATCGACAGCACTTATCACCACTTCTGTTCCGGCATAACGACCGAAGACACGTAAGGCTGTCTGGTAATTATTAATGGTACTCTTTGCCCGCAACCCAGTCAGTGACTGTACCAATTGAGTTGCCGAAGGAAAAAACTGAGGGCTCACGCAGCCCTTTTTCTTGTTCTGCTTGTCATTGTCATACAAGCGAAACTTCAGACTAATAGAAAACTTAAACATCTCTCTTGTTGTTTTAAATGAAACGATTAATAAGGCAAAAATAATCAATTATCCACCTCTTGCGGGGAGGTGTACATACATATACTACAAAAATGAGATAGAATAATCATTAAATAGTTTAAATAATAACAAGAGAGTGTTTATGGAAAAAAGACTAACGATGTTTATGGCATGTCTGTTCCTCAGTACTGTCTTAGTACAGGGACAGAAGGCAGGTACGGTAACGGATGCCGATGGTCACTTCACAATCAGTGTACCCTCGGGTAAGATGATTGTAGTGAGTTATATTGGTCTGGAAACCCAGACGGTGACTCCAAAGAATGGAATGACCATTACTTTGTATCCCAGTGCAGCCCTTGAAGAGGTGGTTGTAACAGGTATGCAGAAAATGGACAAGCGTCTGTTCACTGGTGCCACATCAAAGGTGGATGCGGAGAAGGCGAAACTGGATGGTGTTGCCGATATATCCCGTTCACTGGAAGGACGTGTAGCAGGTGTATCAGTACAGAACGTCAGTGGTACTTTCGGTACTGCTCCCAAGATCCGTGTACGTGGTGCCACGTCAATCTATGGTTCATCTAAACCTTTGTGGGTTGTTGACGGAGTTATCATGGAGGATGTGACAGAGGTTGATGCCGATGCGCTGTCGTCTGGTGATGCAGAGACACTGATCTCCAGTGCTATCGCAGGTTTGAACTCTGACGATATCGAGTCGTTCCAGATTCTGAAAGACGGTAGTGCGACCTCTATCTATGGTGCCCGTGCCATGGCTGGTGTGATTGTCGTTACTACTAAAAAAGGAAAGCAGGGACAGACCCGCATCAACTATACCGGTGAGTATACCATGCGTCTGAAGCCCAGTTATTCCAATTTCAATATCATGAACTCACAGGAGCAGATGGGCATCTATCAGGAACTGGAGAACAACGGTCTGATATCATTTGGTCGTACCTATCGTGCCACAAGCAGTGGTGTCTATGGTAAGATGTATCACTTGCTGAATACTTATGATCCTACTACAGGTACCTACGCCTTGGCAAATACCCCTGAGGCAAGAAATGCTTATTTGAGGGAAGCAGAGATGCGTAATACGGACTGGTTTGATGAGTTGTTCTCAACTGCCATCATGCACAACCATTCTATCTCTATGTCAACGGGTACTGACAAGGCTCAGTACTATACTTCTTTCAGTTACATGAACGACCCAGGATGGACGGAGGCATCAAAGGTAGAGCGATTCACAACCAATATCAACGCCAACTTCAATATCTCAAAGAAGGTGACTATCAACATGATTGGTAATGCCAGTTACCGTAAGCAAAAGGCTCCTGGCACGACAAGCCAAAGCAGCAATGCGGTAACAGGTGCCACCAGTCGTGACTTTGACATCAACCCATATAGTTACGCTTTGAACAGTTCACGTACACTGGACCCCAATGCATTCTATATACGCAACTATGCGCCATTTAACATCCATAATGAGTTGGCAAACAACTATATGGATCTGGATGTAGTAGACATGAAAATTCAGGCTGAATTGAAATACAAGCCCATCCGACAGGTGGAGTTAGCCGCTCTGGCATCTTACAAATACTCTGGAACCACTCAGGCACACCAGATTCGGGAGAACTCTAATCAGGCGATGTCATTCCGTGCCATGGACGATGCCACCATGCGTGATGCCAACCCATGGTTATACACAGACCCTGATGATGCCAACTCATTACCTATCAGTGTGCTGCCAAATGGTGGTTTCTACAACGAGACAAAGTATAAGATGAACAACTGGAGTCTCCGACTGACAGGAAGTTATAACGATGCCTTCAATAATGACATGCACATCGTGAACTTTTTCGGTGGTATGGAGATTAACAATACTGATCGTAGCCGCAGTAGGTTTGACGGTGTAGGTATGCAGTATGCCATGGGTTACCTTCCCAACTATGACTATCGCTACTTCAAGCAATCCAGTGAGCAGAATGCCGATTACTATGAACTGAGCAACAGTTATGGTCGTGAGGTATCGTTCTTCGGAACTGCTA
The DNA here is from genome assembly GCA_900314755.1 of uncultured Prevotellaceae bacterium. Lineage (GTDB taxonomy): Bacteria > Bacteroidota > Bacteroidia > Bacteroidales > Bacteroidaceae > Prevotella. The sequence continues at coordinate 44,002 of OMWH01000007.1, forward strand.
CCTATTCTTATAAAGGACGCTATATTGTTAACGGAACTGTTCGTTATGAAGGCTCTAACCGTTTGGGAAAAGCCACCAGTGCTCGTTGGTTGCCTACATGGAACGTATCTGGAGCATGGAATGCCCATGAGGAGCCTTGGTTCCAAAAGACTTTCAAGAATGTGCTGACCCACGCCACACTGAAAGCCTCATACTCTCTGACTGGTGACAAACCTGCTACCAACAACGCACAGGTTATCATTCAGAGTTACAACCCTTGGCGTCCGTTTACCAATGTCAAGGAGTCTGGACTGAGAATCTATGATTTTGCCAACCCAGATTTGACCTATGAGAAGAAGCATGAGTTCAACCTGGGTATTGACCTCGGTTTCCTGAATAACCGTATCAATGTACAGTTCGACTGGTACAAGCGTAATAACTATGACCTCATTGGTCCACGTGTACTCAACGGTACTACAGGTACGCTTCGTGATTATGCCAATGTTGCCTCAATGCGTTCTCATGGCGAAGAGTTGAGCATTTCTACCAAGAATATTCTTACAAAAGATTTCCAATGGAGCACAGACTTCATTTTCGCCCATGTGAAAACCAAGGTAACAGATTTGGAAACTCATACGCGAGTCATCAGTATGATTAGCAATTCAGGCTTCACCATGCCAGGATATCCTTATCGTTCACTTTTCTCTATGGATTTCAAGGGGCTGAACGAGAATGGTGTCCCCACCTTTATCAACACGAATGGTGACCTGACCACCAGCGACCTTGACTTCCAGTCTTATGATACCGACTATTTGATTTATGAAGGTCCAACAGATCCGACCGTTACAGGTTCACTGGGTAACACTTTCAAGTATAAAGGTTTCACGCTGAATATCTTTGCGACCTATTCGTATGGTAATGTGATTCGCCTTGACCCGTCGTTTGCCGCTTCTTACTCTGACTTAGACGCCATGCCGAAAGAGTTTAAGAACCGCTGGACGATGGCTGGTGATGAGAAATTCACAGATATCCCAGCAATTGCCGATTTGCGTATGTTGCAAAACGACTCACGTCTGGCATATGCTTATAATGCCTACAATAAGTCTTCTGCTCGTGTGGCAAAGGGTGACTTCATCCGCATGAAGGAGATTTCGCTGAGTTATGACTTCCCCAAGAAGTGGATTGCCGCTCTGAGTCTGAACAGTCTCTCTCTGAAACTTCAGGCAACTAACCTCTTCCTGATTTACTCCGACAAGAAATTAAATGGTCAGGATCCTGAGTTCTTCAACACGGGTGGTGTTGCCGTGCCTATGCCTAAGCAGTTCACCTTCACCCTCCGCGTAGGACTTTAATAGAATAAAGGTAAAACAAGATAAAAGTAAATAATGATTATGAAGAAATATATAGGACTTTCAATCATTGCGCTAAGCATGGGACTTGCTTCCTGCAACGACTATCTGGACAAATTGCCCGATGACCGTGCAGAGATAGACACCGAGAAGAAGATTGCGCAATTCCTGGTATCCGCCTATCCTGACCGTTCTGCTGATTACGTCATGGAAATTGCCTCAGATAATGTACAGGACAATGGTGCCCAATATACGGCACAGGACTACCAGACGTTTATCTATCGCTGGGAACCAGTACTTACCACCAGTTGGGAGAGTACCCAATGGATTTGGAATTATCACTACATGGCAGTTGCTGCTGCTAATCAGGCACTGGCGAGCATCAGTGAACTGGGTAATCCTGAAAGTCTGAACGGATGCCGCGCCGAGGCTCTGTTGTGTCGTGCCTATGCCATCTTCCGTATGAGCAACGTTTTCTGTATGGCATATGATCCCACAAAGGCAGATAAGTATCAAGGACTGCCCTATCCTACGACTCCTGGTGTGAGTGTGGATGAGCGTGGAACACTACAAGAACTCTACGAGAAAATCAACGCAGACATAGAGGAGGCTCTGCCGTTATTGAATGATGCTCATCTGGTATCACCTAAGTATCACTTCAACAGTAAGGCCGCTTACGCTTTCGCTGCCCGTTTTAACCTATACTACCACAAGTACGACAAGGCAATCCAGTATGCCACTAATGCCATTGGAAGCAATCCCCTCGGTGTTTTGCGTAACTACGCACAGTATCTGAACTTGGCTGGTGTTGACGATGTGAATAATGCTTATGTATCAGCCTCAGAGCCAGCAAACTTCCTGATGATACCAGCAAATTCATTGGTTGGACGTGCTTTCTATTCTTCCAGTTGGCATCGTTATGCCACCCATATTGACCTATGGAGAAATGAATTGACACGTGCCGTTGGTATGCCTTGGGGTGAGGGTTATGATAATAACACACTCTACCAAGCAAAACTTCTCTATGGCTATACGCAAGCCGCATATATGCCTTTCATGGTAGAGTTCTTTGCCGTGACCGACAAAGTAGCAAATACAGGTACACCTTATATTGTTGATGTTGTGTTTAAGTCTGACGAGACCCTGCTTGTCCGTGCAGAGGCTTATGCACTGCAAAAGAACTACACAAAGGCACTTGAAGACATGAATTATTGGATTACGAGCCATTGTGAGGAATCTTGCGGAACGGCAAGGCGCCCGACATTAACAGAGGAGTCGGTCAACAATGCTATCAGCAAGATAGATTATACTCCTGAAATTGTCAATACGACCAAAGAGCGTACAGCGAAGAAACACTTACAACCACAAGGATTCACCGTAGAAAGTGGTACACAGGAGAATATCATTCAGTTGATACTGCATATGCGCCGCATAGAGACATGGCAGCAAGGTCTACGCTTCCAGGATTTGAAGCGCTACGGTATCGCTTTCAGCCATAATGTCAGTGGTGGTGAGCCCATCGTATTCAAGGCAGGAGACTCACGTGGTGCCTTCCAGATTCCACAGGATGCCATCGAGGCTGGTATCGCCCCCAATGTCTATGAGGACGCAACGACTACCGATCAGGATCCTAATGAGATGCAGAATGCAAGGGAAGTTCTTCGCTAATAGCAGTATTTAGTCATCTAATAAAAAAGAGAATAGTTATGAAAAAAACAATATTATCACTACTGAGCATGTTGGCGCTGGCTGTCTTAGTGACATCATGCAGCAGCGACGATGTTTCCAGTGAGAGCATTTTCAAAACTGAGGAGCAGCCCAAGAATGAGTTTGATACATGGCTCTATAAAAATTTTACACTGCCTTATAATATCGAGTTCCGCTACCGCTACCAAGATAGCGAGACTGACAACTACTATAATGTCGTTCCTGCTGACCCGGAAAAGGCAAAGGCACTGGCCATTTTGGTCAAGGAATTATGGATTGGAGCCTACGAGTCCGTTTTTGGACCGGAGTTTATCAAACAATACGGACCTAAGGTGTATCAACTTTTGGGTTCCCCTGAGTTCAACTCAAATGAGAGCATCGTTTTGGGATATGCTGAGAGTGGTGTAAAGATAACCTTGTTCCGTGTCAACGAGATAGATATAGACAACATCTATGTCAACACCACGGATGCCTTCCGCGATCACTATGCACTACCCATGGACCTGAATCACTGGTTCTTCCACACGATGCACCATGAGTTCTGTCATATCCTAACTCAAACGAAAGATTATCCTACTGACTTCCGGGAAATATCTGCAGGTCATTATCACACCAGCGACTGGGTTAATGTTGACGATGCTGATGCGCCAAAGGAAGGTTTCGTAACAGGATATGCAAGTGGTGAGTATAACGAGGACTTCGCTGAGGTGTTCGCAACTTACGTCACTTCCACCGATGAGGTATGGAACCAGATACTGAATGCTTCGCGTATTGTGACAGGCTCAACGACAAAGCTTGACAAAGACGGTAATCCTGTTTACAAACTGGATGCCGACGGCAATAGGATTATCAAGGACTTCTTGTATGACCAGGACGGCAACCGTCTTGTGCAGCTGATTGACGGCAAGTTGTATTATGCCTATGAGTATGAAGTGGAAACGATTGATACCTACGATGACACCTATTATAATATTATTCTCCAGAAACTGGACATGGTCAGAGACTATATGAAGGATAGTTGGGGCATCAATCTTGATGATCTGCGTGATGAGGTTCTGCGTCGTACAGAGAATGTGTATAATCTGGATTTGAAAAACCTTAAATAACACTACAAGCGTATGAAAAAGATATTAAATATTTTGATGATACTGGCTCTTACAGTAGTATATACATCTTGTAGCAACGAAGTTGACGATGTATTCGACAAGTCTTCCGCTCTACGTATGCAGGAAGCCCTGAAGAACTATAAGACTATCTTGACAACTCCTGCTAATGGTTGGCTGATGGAATATTATGGCAATACCGACTACGGTGGCTACAACATGTTTGTCAAATTTAGCGATAACGACATGGTAGAGGTTGCCAATGAGGTATATGGAGCGGGAAAGACTGCTACCTCCCACTACAAATTGGAACAAAGCGGTGGTGTAATTCTTTCGTTTGACGAGTTTAACGAGGTCTTTCATTTCTTCTCTGATCCCGACAACATATTAGAAATCGGTGACAAGGGTAAGGGCATGGAAGGTGACTTGGAGTTCCGCATTATATCTGCCACGGCTGACAGCATTGTGATGACAGGTAAGAAGCATGGTAGCAAGATTGTCATGACTCCAGTTAAAGCAGACACCGATTGGGATTCTTACCTTGCTAAAGTCAATCAGGCAGAGTCTGATATGGCTTTTGCTTCATATTTCTTCAATGTCGGTGACGAGGTCGCTGACGTCAGTGCCTCATATCACATGCTGACATTCACCTACACCACTGAGGATGGCGAATTGGTAACCGTTGACGTTCCCTACATCCTAAGACCTGATGGATATCATCTGTACGAGCCTGTCACTATACTTGGTAAGACTATTACCGATTTCACCTATAAGGGCGGTGAGGATTATCTGTTCACCACCAATGATGCCGATGCCATCATGAAAGGCTATGTTATGCCACTGAGCGAGGCGTTCCTAACTGGTAACTGGTATATCAGTTATGCCAATATGTGTGATGCCATGAAGAGTTATTGGGACTTTGCTGCTCCTGGACATCTGGCAACAGAAGGTGAAACCATTGGTTATGCCTATTACTCAAGCGGTGATCTTTATGTAAGAAGCGGTAACTACTGGAGCGGATTCGACATGGCTCCTGAGGCTTTGTCCGATACTCAGATCAAATTGACACTTACCGGTTGGGCTGGATCAAGTAAACAACAAGGTAATGCAAGTTACTACTGGAGTAGCCGGTCAGATGATGGCACTTACTATTTCCGCTATTTCATCTATCCTCTTCCTGGTACTTATAACATGAAGGCAAACGATACTCGCAACCCAACGATGATTATGTTGACAGATGTTGACGATCCTACATATTACTACGTTTTAACTAAGCAGGCATACCCTGCTACACAAGGAATGAAATAATAGTAGGTTGTTTATTCCATATTCTTAGACAAATCGGGCAGGAACATAAATTCCTGCCCGATTTGTCTATGGAAGAGACAAGAACTGTTAAATAATTGTAATTCAACATCATTTCTGACAATATTATTAAGTATACTTTAAAATAATTCTGTATTTTTGCGAAGTATACTTTCAGATATTGGTATGGACAAGCAGATTATTAAGGTCATTATAGGTGAGAAACAACAAGAAATAAGTAGATTAAAACTACTCCAAAGAGCAGAGCCGTTTGACGAACATGCCAGTTATGTACTGACTGGTATTCGTCGTGCAGGAAAGTCATATACGCTCTATCAAGATATGCAGGCGAAACTAACCTCGGGGAAAGCGCAGGTAGAGGATTTCCTTTATATCAACTTTGAGGACGAGCGTATTGCCTCTATTCAAGCACCAGAACTGGGTCAGATATTAGATGCCTATTGGGAGATGTACGAACAGGAAAAGCCTTATATATATCTTGACGAGATACAGAATGTGGAAGGATGGGAGAAATTTGCCAGGAGACTGACAGAGTCGAAACACCGCGTTATGATTACTGGCAGTAATGCCAAGATGCTGAGTAAGGAGGTCAGTTCTACACTTGGTGGCAGTTACATCCAACGAGATATCTATCCGTTCTCTTTCTCAGAATATCTGAGATATCATGGGGTGGAACTTAAGAAGAATTGGGAGTATCATCCTGAAACACGGCTGGTTGTGATTCGCCATTTCCAAGAGTATTTCTGTTATGGAGGATTCGCGGAGTCTTTCGGACAATCCAATAAACGGGAATGGCTGACATCACTATACCAAAAGATCGTCTTAGGTGATATCGTGGAGCGAAATAAGATTCGCAACCCTCGTGTACTCCGCCTGTTAGTACGCAAACTTGCAGATAGTGTAATGCAGGCAACAACCTTAAAACGCTTGGAGCACATCATCAAGTCGGCAGGAGACAGTATCAGCCAGACGGTGCTGAAAGACTATCTGGGCTATTTGGAGGATGCCTATCTCACCTTCTCCATTCCCAATCTCATATCCCCTCTCACAGAACAACAGACAATTGTCAAACGCTATTTCGCAGACAATGGTTTTCTTAATAATTTCCTGTTCAGTGGAGAGACAAAACTGCTGGAGAACATCGTAGCCGTCCATCTGCACCAACAATTTCATAATATACCAGAGGAAATGCGACTTTTTTATTATTATAAAGGTGTGGAAGTTGATTTCTGCATTCCAGAGGCAGAACTTGCCGTCCAAGTGTCCTATAATATAGATGACTTGAGCACTTATGAGCGTGAAGTGAGGGGGCTTGTATCTTTCCTGAAGGTCTTTAAGAAATATCATGGTGTTATCGTCACGTGGGATACCGAGCGGCAAATCACAGAAGACGACATCACCATTGAAGTTGTACCTGTTTGGAAATGGCTATTGTCATCGTGAAATAACCATACCTTATTATATATAGAATCGGGCAGGAATCTGGAGTTCCTGCCCGATTTCTTATGATTTATCTCTGAACGGTCGGCAATCTCTTAACCGGGACCTTGGGACACGGTTGCGGTTTGCCGAAACCAGTAGGCAGTGACCCGGCACGCATCCCTGTACCCGTGGTGTTGTAGTCGACGAGTTTCGGACCAGGTACCAAGGGGGAGTACTTCAGCACATGACGGGTACGGTTGAACTGCTGCTTGGTGAACTCCGTACAAGAAGTATACATATAGTCGAGGATGTTCTTTGCCACAAACGACTCATCCGTCTTACAATCGGTACGGGTGGCAAGCTCAGTGATTGTGAACGTCCTGTTCTTGTCCTTTGCAAGCTCTCTCGTGATATAGTTCTGAATATAAGTGGAATAATTCTCATAGTCACTGATATTCGTATCATCACAGTAGTCATCGAGGTCGCATCCCTCTTCGGAGAAAGTATGGAACAATCCTAAATAGTGTCCCAGCTCATGCGCCATGGTGGAGACGATATACAACGAATTCACGGACTTCTCGTCCTGCCATTCGTTGATATAGTTACTATTGATGCACGCACCCCATGTCTGACTCAGATAGGCATAGTCTTTGACACGGTCTGACTCATTGAGTCCGTCCAGCGAATGTGCCGTGGTGACAAGAGGCAGTACGGTCAGTCCCAACGAGACCTTCTCCTCGTCATCCTGCTTGAAAGGGAACAGGAAGATGTTGATGTACTTCTTGAGATTCAGCTGATAGTCGGCATATTTCTCATACTTACTGTCAGTGCTGCCCAGGAAGCTATTGACATCCATCTCGTCGAAGTCCACCTGATGGCGGATGACACCGGGCTCGGAGAGAACCTCACCCTCTTTGTCATACTTCGCCATCTCGAAGACGATGTTCATCTTGTTGTCGGCATAGAGTTTGTTGACTGCCGTGATGATTTTCGACAGATGGCTCTGTGACGGGTTCTGTGTCTCACTCTTAGCATCCTTATAGAGCACATGGAAGACGACAGGCAGGTGATATACGTACTCGTCAACATCACCTGTGAAGGCTGGCTGGGAGACATTAATAGTATGTGTCCTGCCACCTACCGTGACAGTCACCTTCCCAGAACGTGCCTTACCCGTGATATTAGGACTTACCCACAAGGGAATGGCAGCACTTTTGCCACTCTCCTTCATAGGATAGCACCAGTTCCGGCAGTCAGCGTCACAGGAGACTCTCCAGTTGGCACTACCTGTCAACCGGATCTCCTGCGAACGGACATCAGTATTCCATGTGAACGACTCTTGCCCTGCCGCTACACTGATACCTGCATCTGCCGACGAAGAAGCGTCGTCTCCTCCGCAATTAACAAGGACAAGTGCCAGTCCTGTCAAGAGCAGGAATTTTCCCCATTTCATATTTTAGCTGACCTGAATGACCAAATACTTACTGGTAGACCAGAAGAGCTGCGGGTTGGTGATGCGCAGCACATACTGCTTGTTGGCGTCACGCTCCAAGACATAGCTGGAAGCAGGATGAGCCGTCAACAGCTTGGCGGAGCGGGAATAGAGCTTGATCTCCTTGTCGACACGGATGTCTATCTTCGTGAAATAGTCACGGTTGAAGTTCGACTGCAGTACCTTACCGTTCTCGATGATGCGCTGCTCCTTCAGCTCACTCTTGGTACCAAACACAAACCAAGCGGTATTAAGCTGTTTCTCCTGCGCTGAGATCTTCTCTGTCTTCTGCGAGATCTCTGCCTTCTGCTGAGAAGTCTCCACCGTCAGGTTAGCCACCTCAGAACCCAGTTCACCGAGACGGATGTCACGAGCCTGCAGGTCACGACGCAACTGGGCTATCTCCTGGTCTTTCTCCTCCATCTGCTTCACGAGGTTCTCGATGGTCTTCCGCAACTCGTCACCTTTGACAGAGCTCTGGCGCAACTGACTCTTCAACTTATTGATCAACTCACGGTTGTGCTGCATCGTCTGCTGGATCTGTGCGATATTGTCACGGATACGCTCGGTGCGGTTGGCGCCCTCACCATCCTTGGCAAGTGTCACACGGTCCTGTGCGGCATTGATGGCACGGAAACCCTCCTCAATCTCGTTGAAGGTACCCATCATGTCGTTAATCTCATTGTCTTTCTGCTGGATGATACGGTTCAGCGAGTCTGCCTGCTGTGCCATCATCAAATCCTCTGTTTTCGGTCCCTGCTGCTTGCAGGCTACCACTGCTACGGCACCAAGTGCCAAAATTAATAACTTTTTCATATCATTTCTAATTTCTCATTACTCATTTCTCATTTCTCATTTCGTCCTGCAAGGACGATCACGAACTCTCCTCGCGGTTCCTGCTCCGTGAAATGGGCTACCACCTCTTGCAGGGTGCCACGGACACTCTCCTCGTGTACCTTACTGATCTCCCGGCAGACACTCACCTGACGGTCGGGACCCATCACCTCGGCAAACTGCTGGAGGGTCTTCAGTACCCGGTAGGGCGACTCATAGAACACCATCGTACGCTCCTCGTCCGCCAGACTCTGTATCTTCGTCTGCCGCCCCTTCTTCTGAGGCAGGAAGCCTTCGAAACAGAAACGGTCGCAGGGCAGTCCACTGCTTACCAAAGCAGGTACGAAAGCGGTGGCACCGGGCAGTGTCTGCACCTCAATACCAGCACGGACAGCCTCCCTTACCAGGAAGAACCCCGGGTCGGAGATACCTGGTGTTCCCGCATCACTGATCAGGGCTATGGTCTGACCTGCCCGCAGCCGCTCCACGACAGCAGCACTGGTACCATGCTCATTGAACTTATGATGGGAAAGGAGATGCTGCTGAATCTGGAAATGCTTCAGCAGGATGCCCGATGTCCGTGTGTCCTCCGCCAACACAAGGTCGGCTTCCTTGAGGATACGGATGGCGCGAAGAGTCATATCTTCCATGTTTCCCACAGGAGTGGGTACAATATATAATATGCCCATGACGGCTGCAAAAATACAAAAAAATAATAACAAAAGTAGAACTATTAAGATTATTTTTATATCTTTGCCACATGATTTGAAATTATATCAATCTTTTAACCAAAACATGATGATTATGAAACAGAGGAAAATTAATCTGATGTACCTGCTGCTGATTGCAGTATTCGTACTGAGTTCGTGTGCGAAATCTTCCAAGAACGCCAAGTTCATTCCTGCCGACGCCGCCGTTGTCAGCCTCGACGTGAAGCAGATGTTCGAGAAGAGCAAGATGGGAGACAACGAGGAGGCAAAGAAGAAATTGCTGGAGACCATGGAAGGCAATGCCAAGAGTCAGGAGGCTAAGGACCTGATCAAGAAAATCGTGGAAGACCCTGCCAAGGCTGGTGTTGATCTGCGTGAGCCTATCTACATCTTCGGAAACAGCGAAGGGAAGGTTGGTGTCATCGGCACCATCCTCGACAAGGATGACTTCGCCCAGTTGCTGAATGCCCTTGCTAAAGATGGGGGCTTTGAGGCTGTGAAGGAGAAAGACGGCATCCAGTATTGCACCGACGGCAACAAATACACCATTGCTTTCGACGATGCGACTTTCTACGGCTCTGAAAGTACTATCGACGATATCGTTGCCAAGTTCAAGAATGACGAGACCCAGAATACCATGGCGGAGAGTGAGGACTTCACGAAACTCACTACAGAACAGGGGTATATCAAGGCACTCATCCCCATGGCTATCGCAGAGGGACAGTTCAGTGATATCAAGAAGAACCTGCCGGAGGGTGCTGACCTGAAAGACCTCAGCATCATCATGAACCTCACTTCCGACAAGGGTGTCGCTAAGCTCGGCATCGAGTGTCTTGCCAAGTCTGACGCTTGGAAGAAGTCTATCAAAGAGGGTAATGACATGTTCGGAAAGGTAAACGGTGACTACCTTAAATATATAGAAAAAGGGGCATTCGCTTTCTTTGCCAACTTCGACGGCAAAAAACTCCTTGAGATGCTGGATAAGAAAGAAGCTTTCAAAAAAGCTGGTTTTGATGACCAGAAGAAGGATATGCTCAAGAAGGTGCTCGAATCCATTAACGGTGATTTCGCCCTCGGTATCGGTGAGTTCAAGGGTGGCATGCCCAATGCCGCTCTCTATATCAAGACCAAGGACCAGAGTTTTGTCGACCTTGTCAAGGAGAATGGCATGAAACCTGAGAAGGGAATGGACTTCGGATATAAAGATGGTGCCACCTATATCGCTGTTGGTGAGAGCACTGCCTTCACGGAGGCTAAGGAGACTTACCAGAACGCGAAGGGACGTCGTTTCTACGTAGCCTGCGACATCGACCTGATGGCTAATCTGGCTGGTATGGTCAACAATACGGCAAGCGAGGGTGCTAAAGCCGTTGGGGAGCATGTCAGCAGCGCTGAGCTGTACGACACCAGCGACACCCATGTTGAACTGGTTCTGAACATGAAGGACAAGGAGAAAGATCCATTGGAGTACTTCATGCAGCTGCTCATGAAACAATTCATGTAATTCATTCATACGTGAACAGATTGCTTTATCGGCTGTTAAGCCGACATCTTAACGCAGGACAGTTGGCGGGCTTCGTGCTCGCCAACCTCTGTGGTATGACCATCGTGCTTGCCGCTGTCCAGTTTGCCACCGACATCATCCCAATGTTCACCGGCAGTGACAGTTTCATGAAACCGGGACAGATGGTGATGGCGAAGCATGTAAGCACTGTTCGCACCCTGACGGGCAAGGCACCGACGTTCACCCAAAAGGAGATTGCCGATGTGCGCCATCAGCCTTTTGTCAGTGACGTGGGTACTTTCACGCCCTCACTCTTCAGTGTCGTTGCCACCCTGGGCAGTCAGAAACTGGGGGTGGAGTTCTCCACGGAGATGTTCTTCGAGGCGGTCCCCGATGCCTTTATGGATGTCGACACCTCCCGCTGGCATTGGAAAGAGGAAGACGAGGAAGTACCTATCGTACTGCCCCGTAACTACCTGAACCTCTACAACTTCGGCTTTGCCAGCAGTCAGGGACTGCCTGCCCTCTCCGAAAGTCTGGTGTCCATGGTGAAGATCCGCTTTATCCTGCGCGGCTCTGCCGGTCGCAAGGAACTGACGGGACGGGTGGTGGCTTTCTCCAAGAAGCTCAATACCATCCTCGTACCACAAGCTTTTATGGACGAGATGAATACCACGCTGTCACCGGAAAGGAAACCAGAGCCCTCCCGGCTGATAGTCACTGTCAGCACCCCTGCCGACGAGCGGATCGCAGAGTATCTTTCTAATCACAGCTATGAGACGGAGGCGGATGACGCTGAAGCGGCACGTACCGCCCACCTTCTGCGTATCATCATCAGCATCGTCCTCGTTGTAGGACTTATCATCAGTGCCCTGGCGTTCTATGTCCTCCTGCTCAGCATCTTCCTGCTGCTGCAGAAGAACACGGAGAAGATAGACACCCTGTTGCTCATCGGCTATTCCCCACAGGCAGTGGCACGCCCCTATCACCTGCTGACCATCAGCCTCAACACACTGGTACTCATCCTGTCTGTCATCATCGTATTACTGTTGCGAGGATACTACCTCCCTCTTTTCGGACAACTGTATCCCAGTTATAGTGCGGCAAGCCTCTCACCAGCCCTTCTGACAGGTGTGGCACTCTATCTGTTAGTGACACTACTCAACTATGTTGCCATCCGCCGGAAAGTGATGAGTGTATGGCATCTTCATGAGCACTAAGATAAAAAACATCCCGATAAATTTGGCAGATTCATTTTTTATATGTAATTTTGCACCCGATTTCGACGAAATCGCATGAAAAGGTTGATCCGTTAGCTCAGTTGGTAGAGCACAACACTTTTAATGTTGGGGTCTTGGGTTCGAGCCCCAAACGGATCACACAAAGAGAGACCATTCCGGTCTCTCTTTTGTATTTCACAAATAACGAACTATCTCTTCCAACCACTTCTGGTCAATCTCATCGAAAGTGTTGAGTTCTTTGCTGTCAATATCCAGGACGGCTTTGACTTTCCCTTCTGTATCAAAGACGGGAACGACAATCTCGGAACGGGAGAGACTACTGCAGGCGATATGCCCAGGGAACTCCTCGACATCGGGAACAACAATGGTCTTTGCCTCTTTCCATGCCGTACCACAGACTCCCCGTCCGAAAGGGATATGCATACAGGCAACACTGCCTTGAAACGGTCCTAAGCGCAACTCGTCACCATGGACGATATAAAAACCAGTCCAAAAGAAGCCCATCGCCTCATGGATGGCGGCACTCACGTTCGCCATGACAGACACGCTGTCCGTCTCTCCCTCTATCAAGGACTTGACCTGAGCGGTCAATAACCGATATTTCTCTTCTTTCCTCATGGGTGCAAAGGTAAGAAAAAAAGTTCATAATTCATAGTTCATAGTTCATAATTATTTAGTAACTTTGCAGCCAAATTAAATCAATAAGGAAATAATGGCAGAAAAGAAATTCAAGCGGACAACGGTGACCTCTGCATTGCCATACGCTAATGGCGGTGTGCATATCGGTCATCTGGCAGGTGTGTATGTACCAGCTGATATTTATGTAAGATATCTGAGACTGAAGAAGGAGGACGTATTGTTTATCGGTGGCAGTGATGAGCATGGTGTGCCCATCACGGTGAGGGCACGCAAGGAGGGAATCACCCCACAGGATGTGGTAGACCGCTACCATAAGATGATCAAGGACTCTTTCGAGGAGTTTGGCATCTCTTTCGATATCTATAGCCGCACCACCTCCGAGACCCATCATAAGTTTGCCGCCGAGTGGTTCCGCAAACTTTATGACGAGGGTAAGTTGGTAGAAGAGACGACGGCACAACTCTATGACGAGGAGGCAAAACAGTTCCTTGCCGACCGCTATGTGACAGGTGAGTGTCCCCATTGCCATAACGAGGGAGCCTATGGTGACCAGTGCGAGAAATGCGGACGTGACCTGAGTCCTACGGAACTGATCAATCCCAAGTCGACCATCAGTGGCTCTACCCCTGTGCTGAAGGAGACAAAAAACTGGTATCTCCCCCTGAACGAGTATCAGGACTGGCTGAAACAGTGGATCTTAGAAGAGCATAAGGAATGGCGTCCGAATGTCTACGGACAGTGTAAGTCATGGCTCGACATGGACTTGCAGCCCCGTGCCATGACCCGTGACCTTGACTGGGGAATCCCCGTACCTATTGAGGGAGCTGACGGCAAGGTATTGTATGTATGGTTTGACGCACCTATCGGTTACGTCAGCAATACTAAGGAGCTCTGTGACCGCGAGCCGGAGAAATGGGGCCCTTGGCAGAAATGGTGGCAGGACGAGGACACCCGTCTGGTACATTTCATCGGCAAGGACAATATCGTGTTCCACTGTATCATCTTCCCTGTGATGATGAAGGCACATGGCAAGTATATCATGCCGGATAACGTACCCGCCAACGAGTTCCTGAACTTGGAGAACGACAAGATCTCTACCTCCCGCAACTGGGCGGTATGGTTGCATGAATACCTCGTGGACATGCCCGGCAAACAGGATGTGCTGCGTTATGTGCTGACAGCCAATGCCCCAGAGACGAAAGACAACAATTTCACTTGGAAAGACTTCCAAGACCGTAATAACAACGAACTGGTAGCCGTTTACGGCAATTTCGTAAACCGTGCCCTGCAGCTCACCAAGAAATACTGGAACGGCATCGTGCCTGCCTGTGGCGAACTGCAGGATGTTGACCGTCAGGCACTGGAGGAGTTCAAGGACGTGAAACAGAAGGTAGAGGCACTGCTCGACCAGTTTAAGTTCCGTGATGCCCAGTTTGAGGCTATGAACCTTGCCCGTATCGGCAACCGTTATATCACCGAGTGTGAGCCATGGAAGGTATGGAAGACCGACCCCAAGCGCTGTGAGACCATCCTGTATATCTGCCTGCAGCTGACGGCAAACCTTGCCATCGCCTTCGAGCCCTTCCTGCCTTTCAGCAGCAAGAAGCTGCGTGAGATGCTGAACATGGAGAGTTTTGAGTGGAACCAGTTAGGCAGCACCGACTTGCTGAAAGCTGGTCATCAACTGGGTGAGCCCTCCCTGCTCTTCGAGAAGATCGAGGACGAGACCATCCAGAAACAACTCGACAAACTGGAGGCGACCAAGAAGGCTAACGAGGCTGCTACTTACCAAGCTGCCCCTGTCAAGGATACCGTCAGTTTCGAGGACTTTGAGAAGCTCGACATCCGTGTGGGACTTATCAAGGCTTGTGAGAAGGTGAAGAAGTCGAAGAAGCTCTTGCAGTTTACCATCGATGACGGCACCGGCACCGACCGTACCATCCTCAGTGGTATTGCCGCCTTCTATGACGACCCCTCCGTACTGGTAGGCAAGCGCATCCTCTTCGTGGCAAACTTCGAGCCTCGCAAGATGATGGGTATCGAGAGCCAGGGTATGATCCTCTCTGCCGTTGACTTTGACGAGAGTCTCAGTGTGGTGACCACGACGAAAGACGTGAAGCCAGGAAGTCAAGTAGGATAAAGAATAAGCAAAAAAAACATGATAACAAACACTCCCAAGGAAGGCATCACAGATGCCAGACAATTAGGTATGCCTAAGTACACGATCTTAGGCATACAACACCTTTTCGCCATGTTTGGCGCCACCATCCTGGTTCCTGTACTCACAGGTCTCTCCGTGTCGACGACCCTACTGTTTGCCGGTATCGGAACCTTGGTTTTCCACTGCATCACCAAGTTGAAGGTACCCGCATTCCTAGGCTCCTCGTTCGCATTCATCGGAGGCTATCTCTCTGTCAAGACACTGGGTGTCGAGCAAGGTATGACAGAGACTTTGGCATTGAGTTATGCGTGCATAGGTGTTTTCTTTGCCGGTATGTGCTATTTTATCATGGCTGGTTTGATCAAGACTTTCGGTATCGATAAGATAATACGCTACTTCCCACCAGTAGTGACAGGTCCTATGATCATTGCCATCGGACTTGTCCTGTCGGGTAGTGCCATACACAACTGTACCACCAACTGGACACTGGCACTTGTTGCCATCCTGACTGTCATCATCACCAGTGTATGGGGCAAGGGCATCATTAAGATTATACCCATCCTCTTAGGTGTACTGGTCAGCTATGTCCTGGCTGCGGTAACTGGTGAAGTAGATTTCTCGGCACTACACGAAGCAGCATGGATTGGCTTGCCTGTCAACAGAGAACAGACAGCACTCGCCGTCTTCGACCACATGGACACGACCTTTCTTGTATCCACCATCATTGCCATCATGCCCATAGCCATTGCAACCATTATGGAACATATTGGTGACATGTGTGCCATCTCCTCTACCGTAGGCAAGGACTTCCTGAAGGAACCCGGCCTGCACCGTACCTTGATGGGCGACGGTCTTGCCACCGCACTGGCATCTCTCTTCGGAGCCCCAGCCAATACGACATACGGAGAGAATACTGGTGTACTGAACCTCACCAAGGTCTATGACCCTGCCGTCATCCGACTGGCAGCCATCTTGGCAATACTCCTGTCCTTCTGTCCTAAGTTCGCCTGCTTGATAGGTCTGATGCCTGCTGCCACCATTGGCGGTGTCAGTCTCATTCTCTATGGCATGATATCAGCTGTCGGTGTACGCAACCTGGTTGAGGAAGGCGTAGATTTCAGCTCATCACGTAATGTGTTTGTGGCTGCCTTGATCCTGGTAATTGCCATTGGTGTGAAATATGGTGCTGAGGACAATGTAAACATCGGTCCCATCCACTTCTCCGGACTGGCACTCTCTGCCCTCGTGGGTATCGTTCTCAACGCCTGTCTCCCTAATAAGCTCGGCATGAAGGTAAAGAGCTTCCATGGCAAGGATAAGCCCCAAGACAACAGTCATGTAGGATAATCTTCTAAAACGGTAAGACATGCAGGCAATCATCTTAGCGGCTGGTATGGGTCGCAGACTCGGAGAATGGACAAAGAACCAAACGAAATGTATGGTTCCTGTGAATGGTGTGCGACTGATTGACCGTGTGCTGGGACAGTTGTCCAAACTCTCGCTCCAGCGTGTCATCATCGTTGTCGGCTATCAAGGGAAAGCCCTTCGTGACTATATCGGTCACCGTTATGACGACCTGTTGAAGATAGAATATGCAGAGAACCCCATCTACGACAAGACAAATAATATCTATTCTTTGTCGTTGGTGAAGGAACAACTGCAGGAGGATGACACGTTGCTCATCGAGAGCGACCTCATCCTCAGCGACCGCCTCTTCAGCATGCTGATGGAGAACCCCTATCCCAACCTTGCCCTCGTCGCCAAATACGAGACATGGATGGACGGCACGATGGTGCGTATCGATGCCGACAACAACATCGTCAACTTCATCTCCAAAGATGCCTTCGACTATAACGATGCCGCCTCTTATTACAAGACTGTCAATATCTATAAGTTCAGTAAGCAGTTCCTGAAAGAGAAATACGTGCCTTTCCTCGATGCTTATACCAAGGCGGTAGGACTGAACGAATACTACGAGAATGTGTTGCGTATCATCTCACTGCTGAGCGGTCATGAGCTGAAGGCACTGCCCATCGGTCATGAGAAATGGTACGAGATAGACGACAAACAAGACCTGGATATTGCCGAGGCTCTGTTTGCCGACGAGCAGGACGTGCTACGTAAATACTACGGTCGCTATGGTGGTTTCTGGCGTTTTCCCCAGATGCTCGACTACTGCTATCTGGTGAACCCCTATTTCCCCAGTCAGCGGATGAAAGACGAGCTGCGTGCCAATTTCGACACCCTGCTGACGGAGTATCCGTCGGGAATGAAGGTCAACACCCTCATTGCCAGCAAATGCTTTGGGGTCAGCGAACCCTATATCGTACCGGGTAATGGTGCCGCCGAACTGATCAAGATACTGATGGAGGAGTCGCAGGGTAAGATAGGCTTTGTACGTCCTACTTTTGAGGAGTATCCCAATCGCTACGACAAAAGCCAGCAGGTGACCTTCGTGCCACAGAATGATGACTTCCGCTATACTGCCGATGACCTGATGGCGTTCTTTGCCGATAAGGACATCCGCCAGCTGATGGTCATCAACCCCGACAACCCCTCTGGTAACTTCATCCCCAAGAGTGACGTGCAGCGACTCGCCCTATGGTGTGAGGAGCGTGACATCCGTCTGGTCGTTGACGAGTCGTTTGTAGACTTCAGCCGCGACTATGCGACAAACTCCCTGCTCAACGACCATTTGCTGGAGTCCTATCCGCATATGGTTGTGATGAAGAGTATCTCCAAGAGCTATGGTGTTCCCGGACTCCGACTGGGTATCCTTGCCTCTGCTGACAAGGAACTCATTGCCCGTATCAAGAAAGAAGTGAGCATCTGGAACCTCAACTCGTTTGCGGAGTTCTTCATGCAGATCTACAACAAATACGAGAAAGACTACCAGCGTGCCTGTGCTAAATTCGTGGAAGAGCGCGAGTATTTCGAGCAACAGCTCCGCACCATCCCTTTCCTCCGTGTGATGCCCACCGAGGCGAATTATTTCCTCTGTGAGGTATTGCCGCCCTATCGTGCCAGTGAGATCGTGATACGGATGCTGAAGCAGCATAATATCCTGACCCGTGACTGCAGTGAGAAACCCGGACTCCCAGCCGGCAAGCAGTATATGCGCATCGCTGTACGTAACCATGAGGATAACCGCAGGCTGGTAGAGGGACTGAAACAAATTCACGCATGAATATCTGTATCTGTGGAGGGGGCAACCTCGGACATGTCATCACCGGATATCTTGCCAACAAAGGCTATGAGGTCAGTATGCTGACACGTCAGCCAACCTGTTGGAACCATACCCTTTATATCCATACCCCTGAGGGTAAGACACTCGAAGGCTCCATCCGGCAGTTCTCCGACTCCCCAGTCAACGTAATTCCGACTGCTGACATCGTTCTTCTTTGTCTGCCAGGCTACGGCATCGCCGATACACTGCGAGCTATTCGTCCCTACCTGCAACCCCACACGGCAGTAGGCAGCGTGGTCAGCAGTACAGGGTTCTTCTTCGAGGCAATGAAGCTGCTCCCAGAGACCACCCCACTATTTGGTTTCCAGCGTGTACCTTTTATTGCCCGTGTGGAGGAGTATGGCAAGTCCGCACACTTGTTAGGGTATAAATCCTCCTTGAGTGTAGCCATAGAGACCAGAAAATCCTCTCTAAACAAGGAGCGGTTAGGAGATTCTTTGAGCGAGATGTTCGACACACCCGTTCACCTGCTCGCCAACCATTATGAGGTGAGTCTGACCAACAGCAACCCTTTGCTGCATACCTCACGACTGTATAGCATGTGGCACGACTGGCATGAAGGGATGACCTATCCCACCCAGAACCAGTTCTACAGTGACTGGACGGACGAGGCATCCCAACTGTTGATAGACATGGACGCTGAGTTCTTCCGTCTGCTCCACGTACTGCCTGTCACCCCTGGTGCCATCCCTTCCATCCTGGACTATTACGAGAGTACGGATGCTGCGTCACTGACGAAGAAACTACATTCCATCGAAGCCTTCAAGGGCATCCTCTCCCCCATGAAGAAAGTCGGAGACGGTTTCGTCCCCGACTTCCATAGCCGTTATTTCACAGAGGATTTTCCTTATGGACTCGCCATCATCCACCGCTTGATGCATGAGCACCACATCCCATCCCCTTATATTAATAAGGTATACGACTGGGGCATGCACCTACTTTAATTTTTCAATCCTTTAATCTTTCGATTCTAAATCACGTACGCCTCAAACTGATGGGTCGTCCGTTTCTCCTCGGGTGGCAGTTTCATATAGTCGCCATAGGTGCGGTGCAGATAGTCGTCGTAGCCTACCATCATCTTATAGGTACGGTCCTCAAACTTCACATCCATCATCTTTTTCATGTCGGCAGCAGGGAAACAACCTTTTGCTGTAGCAGGTCCTGCCTCCGTCATGTGACAAAGCGTCCCAGTGGGTTTATGACGGATAATCAAATGGTCTATCCAACGGTTCAGCATCCCTACAGTAATCGGCAGGTTACGATAGCACAGGTAGGCAAGGCGGGAGTGCAGCGGGTTCGACAGCGATATCTTACAGCGACGGATCTTATACAGCAGCTTCTTGAGTCGGAAGATACGCTCACGCTCCTCTTTGTCGTCCGTCACATAGTCGACAGGGAACACATCAATATACACTCCGATCTCATAGCCTTCCGTCTCTTTCTCCACCATCCTCGTACGCTGGTCGACCACCTTAGCGAAGGTATAATAATAATGTGGCTCCTTCTTCGGGTTCAGCACACGGTAGCGTCCTTCCTGGTCTTGATAGGTCTTGAGGAACCGCTCATAATCGCTTCTGAGCATATAGATATCGATATCATCGTCCCAAGGGATATACCCTTGATGACGGATGGCACCAATCAACGTTCCACTCGACAGAGAATAGCGCAACCCCTGTTCATCGCAGAAGCGATGCACATCATCCAGAATACCCATCTGAATGCTCCGTAACTCCTGTATGTCAGTTATCTTCCTCATAACTATCAATTGTCAATTAATCTCCATACTCTGATTCCCGTATGCTTAGGTTGCTTCGCCTCATACTCATAGAACGTTTCCTTACTCATCAGCACCTTCTTATACAGACTTGACGCATGCATCAGGTGTAACTTCCCTTTCTGCCAGAAGGCAATGGCGATATGACGGGTGTCCAGGCCATCTTTGTCGGTCAGCATGGCGACGATATCGCCGTCACGCACCATTCCTAATGGTGTCGACTGATGCCATTTCAGGTTTTTCTTGGGGATATAAGGATATTTCTTGCCATTCGTGGAATCCTCATACGCCTTGATAGCGGGTACGAACTCTGGATGGTTTTTCAGTTGCTTATACAGCTGGGGGTGCTCCGACATATAGTTGATATGGACGGTCTGTACCGCTCCGGAGGAAGCACTCTTGATACCGACTTCCTTCACGAGACCCATTCTTACGTTATCATCGCCCCACCATGTGAAATAGTGCAGCCGCGAGGTATAGTCTTTCATCTCCCCGTTACGGTAGCGGATGCTCTTCAGGTTGTTGCAATAGTCGGCGAAGGTCCGTCTGTCCTGCAGGTCACAGAGCGAGAGAGCCAACACCGTCTCGACATAGGTCGTACAGTCCAGTTCACGCAGGTTGACGATCAGATGTTCCTTGTCACCCAGCTCCAGCGTGTGCCCCACGTAGGGCAGTCCCAAGAACTTCTTCCCGAAATACATCATACGGTTTTCCGTACCCCGTTTCGTCTTCGCCTCCTTCAGCAGTCTCACCACAAGGGCACTGTCCTCCTTGGTGTATTCACACTCATAGTCAATACTGGTTTCTGCCATAGGTTCCGTCGGTGTCTGCGGAGTCTGTGCACAAGCCATCATAGCGAGGGAGAGAAACGGAATGAGAAATACTGACTTTTTCATACAATTCATTCATTTATTATCTTTATCATCTTCTCAAAATTACAAAAATTTCGATTAAACGAGAACTTCAGAACGCCTTCAGCGTGAGTCCTGCCACAAAGTAGAGAGACTGGCTGGAGGGATTGGCATGGAGCTCAGCAAAGAGGGGGAGGGAGAAATGATCGGTAATCTTGATATCTTTGGTGGCTCTCAGAGAGAGCGTGGTGACACTGAAACCATGGGTTTCGTAATAGTCGGAAGCCCAGGGGACGAGTCCGGCGGTAGCCTGCCAGTCGCAGGTGACGAGACGGAAGGGTGCCTGTAGCTCGAAATAGGAGCTGTAGGCGCGCTTGCCATCATCCTCCTGCCAGTCGTAGCCGGCGAAGATAGTCTGCCACGAGGCGCTCAAGGGTCCGAAGTCATAGGCAACAAAGCCCTCGAAGGAATGTCCAGTATCGTCTTTCTTAAAATAGAAAAAACGGGGGTCACCAGAGTCATCCCAATAGTCGACAATGCCGAGGGTGAGTCCTCCCGTCTCGTAGGAGAGGGTGAGGTCTATCTCATGGCAGTCGCCCTCATGCTTACTGAGGGGGACGTTACCCCATGCGGAGAGGGAGAATCCTTTCCATCCGACGGAAAGTTCGGGTTGTACGCCGACATGTCCCAGACGAAGTCCACGCCAGACGTAGCTGCTCACGAAGTCCGCCTGCAGGCTGCCCTCCACCTTGTCCTGTGCCTGCACGGGGGTGACGGCGCAGAGTGTAAGTAGGATTATGACGAATTGTCTTATTCTCATGATTAAAATAGGTTATTCATACTAACTCCCGATAAATATCCAATACTTGAGAGGCGACATCGGTGCCACGGAAGCGCCTGATGTACTGTTGACAGGCTTGGATGCGCGCAGTCCTGCCGTCAGCATCGGAGAGACTGGAGAGGATGGCGGCAGCCATGCCCTCGACATCATCGGGGTCGACATACAGGCAATCGGGACCGCCTGCCTCCTCTAAGCAGGAACCGGTACAGGCGACAACGGGGAGTCCTGCAGCAATAGCCTCGATAATGGGGATGCCGAAACCCTCGTAACGGGAGGGATAGACAAAAGCCTCGGCAAGACTATAGATAATGGCGAGGTCTGTATCAGGGACACCGCTCAGCAGGTGGATGCGGTTGTTCTGAGGCAGTTCCTGCGCATACTTGGTCTGTCGTCCCACTGCGACGAGGTGAATATCAGAGGGCAGCAGTTCCAATGCCTTGGCAGCAAGGAGTAGATTCTTACGACGTTCGATAGTACCCACGTTCAGGACAAAGCGCTCGGGGAGACCGTAATAACTGCGAACCTGTTGTTTCTCCGCTTCTGAGAAGGTGGAAGAGAAACGAGGTGCACAACTCTGATAGATGAGTCGGATGCGCTCCTCAGAGACATTCCCCAACTCCATGATATCCTGTTTAGTACGCTCGCTGATGGCAATGATACGGTCAGCCTCCTGCAGTGTCTTGCGAAATTTCCAAGCATAGAGTTTGGTATCTATCCAGTGGTAATACTCTGGATGACGTAGGAAGATGAGGTCGTGGATGGTGACCACCGTCCGAATACCTTTTTTACGAATACCGATTGGCAGTTCGCCACTGAGACCATGGTAGAGTTGCACACCATCACGCAGGAGGTCGTTGACAATACCATAGGAACGCCAGAGGGGAGAATTGAAGAATGGAAGAATGGAAGAATTGAAGGATGGATAACGGAACTGGGCAGTGTCCCCTATATTAATCTGATTGCTCAGAACGTCCCTTCCTTTATCAGGGGCATAGAGCAGATACTGCATACCAGGGTCGTTACGACGGATGAGGTCGTTGACCAGAGTGCGTCCGTAGCTTCCCAAGCCTGTGGCATTCCGCACTATCCGTTTAGCATCAAAACCGACAATCATTCTTAAATGAGAAATGAGAAATGTGAAATGAGAAATGGAAATGAAGAAATGATGAAATGATGAAATGGGTTTTTCTATTCTTCAATTCTTTAATTCTTCAACGATTAGTTGTGCGATGCGTGTGGCGTCGTCGTCACTCAACTCATAGAAGAGAGGGAGACGGACGAGGCAGTCGCCATAGCGGTCACAATTCGTTAGAGGTGCACCATGGAACTGATCTTTATAATACGCACTGGAGTGTAAGGGCAGATAATGGAAAGTCGTCTGGATGCCCTGTTCCTTGAGCGCAGCCATCAGACGGGTACGCTGCTCCAAGGACTGACACACAAGATAGTACATATGTCCGTTGTTGGTAGCATAGTCAGGGATGTCAGGTAACTGGATGCCGTACTGCTCGACATTGCCACGCAGGATGCTGTCGTAGATGTTCCAGATATGGATGCGTTTGCCCTGTATGTCCTCCAACTGCTCCAGCTGTGCCCATAGGAAGGCTGCATTGAATTCAGAGGGGAGGAATGACGAGCCAATGTCACACCACCCGTACTTGTTCACCATGCCCCGGTAGAACTCCGCACGGTTGGTGCCCTTCTCCCAAATAATCTCAGAGCGGCGGATGAAACGCTCGTCGTTGACCACCAGCATGCCTCCCTCTCCACAGTTGATGTTCTTCGTCTCATGGAAAGAGAATGCCCCCAGATGACCAATACTGCCCAACGGACGGTCCTTATAGAAAGAGTCGATGCTATGAGCAGCGTCCTCGACGACAAGGAGGTGATGCTCCTCCGCAAGCCGCATGATAGCATCCATGTCGCAGGCAACACCAGCATAATGCACGACGACAATGACTTTCGTGTGCTCGTTGATGAGTGGACGGATGGTGTCAACGGTGATATTGGGGTTGTCGGCACCACTGTCGGCAAACACAACCTTGGCACCCTCACGGAGGAAGGCGATGGCAGACGACACGAACGTATAGGACGGTACGATGACCTCGTCACCAGGATGCAACTCGCAGAGCATGGCACACATCTCCAGCGCATCAGTACCAGAAGTGGTGAGAAGACATTTCTTAAAACCGTAACGCTCCTCGAAGAAAGCATGACAGCGTTTGGTAAAGTCACCATTACCCGACATCGTCATCGAACCACATACCACTTTCATATAGTCGAGTTCACGACCCGAACAATAAGGTTTATTAAATGGAATCATTGTTTTCTTAGTAATTTTTGGCAAAATTACGAAGAAAAAATGAGAAATGTGAAATGAGAAATGAGAAATTTAAATGAAAGAATGAGGAAATGATAAAAAAGTTGTACTTTTGCAGTTGGATATGAAAAAAGAGACGATAGGCGAGGTGTTGCGTTTCGGTATCGTGGGTGTGATCTCCACGGCACTGCACTATGGTATTTACTGGGTGCTGCAGCACTGGATAGAGGTGAATGTCGCCTATACCATCGGTTACGCACTAAGTTTCCTGGTGAATTACTACCTGACGGCTCATTTCACGTTCCATGAGAAGGCGACGAAGAAGAACGGTATCGGTTTCGGGGGTGCCCACCTGTTTAACTACTGCCTGCAGATTGCCCTGCTGAACTTCTGGCTGTGGGTTGGTCTGAGCAAGGAAGTAGCACCATTAGGAGTCTATGCCATTGCCGTTCCCACCAATTTCCTCCTCGTCCGTTTTGTCTTCAAGCATTTTAAACATGATGAATAAGATTCGAGAATTCTTCTCAAAACCGTTTTTCAGCGACTATCGCACGCTGTTCGGGTTATGGATGTTATTGCCCATTGCCATGTGGCTGGCAAAGATGACCAGAGCCAACAACTACGACATCTATCGTGGTTCGTTCTGGAATGCGGTACGAGGGTGGAACCTCTACATGCCGAATCCTGCGGAGTATGCTGACAGCCATCACTATGGTCCGCTGTTCTCCTTGTTGTTCGCACCCTTTGCCATCGGCCCTAAATGGATAGGACTGCTGTTGTGGGGTATCACCTTGACCCTGTTCCTTTACTGGGCTATCCGCAAGTCACAATTCACGAAATACCAGCAGGTGTTCATCCTGTGGTTCTGTGCCCATGAGATGCTGACGGCACTCTTCATGCAGCAGTTTAATATCGCCATTGCAGCCACCATCCTGCTTGCCTACTACCTCATTGAGAAGGAGAAAGACTTCTGGGCAGCGTTCTTTATCATGTTGGGTACTTTTGTGAAGGCATATAGCATTGTAGGGCTCGCCTTCTTATTCTTCTCGAAACACAAGGGGAAGTTGATTGGCGGACTGCTGTTTTGGGCAGTGATCATGTTCGTGGCACCAATGCCTTTCTTCCATGGATGGGACTATATTGTCAGCCAGTATCATGAGTGGTACCTCTCCTTGGTTGAGAAGAACTCGCTGAACGCAGGCTCTATCATGCAGAATATCTCCCTGCTAGGGATGGTACACCGTGTGACAGGCTTGCAATTCAGCAACCTCTGGTTAATCATCCCCGGTATGGTGCTGTTTGCCCTACCTTATCTACGTATTGACCAATATAAAAATGTAGCTTTCCGGCAGACCCTGCTTGCGTCAGTGATGATGTTCATCATCCTGTTCTCGACAGGCAGTGAGTCAAGTGGCTATATCACCCCGTTCATCGGTATCGTCATCTGGTATTCTGCAGCACCCTGGCAGCGCAACGGATGGGACATCTTCCTGCTGGTGTTCGCCTTCATCCTGTCGAGCTTGTCGCCCAGCGACCTCTTCCCGGCCTATCTGCGTAAGGAGTTTGTACAGCCCTACGCCCTGAAGGCACTACCCGTCACCATTATCTGGTTGAAACTTTGTTACGAAATGCTTACAAAAAATTATGGAAATATCAGTCATTAGTCCGGTATATGGAGCACCGAGCCTGTTACACGAATTGGTGCGGCAGATAGAGGAAACAGTCAGTAAATTGACCTCCGACTACGAGATTATCCTTGTAGAAGACCATAGTCCCGACAACAGCCGGGAGATTATCACCGAGATCTGTGAGAAGAACAAAAGGGTGAAGGGCGTGTTCCTCAGCCGGAACTTCGGACAGCAGTATGCGCTGAACGCCGGTTTCGACCTGTCGACGGGCGACTATGTGGTGACCCTCGACTGTGACCTGCAGAACCCACCCGCAAAGATTAAAGACCTCTACGAAAAAATTAAGGAAGGGTACGATATCGTGTTCGCATCCAGACAGAACCGTCCCGACAATTTCTTCATGACGCAGGGGTCTCACCTGTTTAACAAACTGATGGGATTCCTTACGGACACCAAGCAGGACGAAGCTGTCGCTGAGTTTGCCATCTACCGCAGGAAAGTGGTGGATGCCATGGCTGAGATGGGTGACTATCGCCGCTATTACCCGCTGATGAACCAATGGGTGGGTTTCAAGACGGCAAAAGTAATGGTCAACCATGATGAGCGGACGGATGGTAAAGAATCATCATACTCCATGCGCAAGCGTATCGACCTTGCCGTGACAACCGCAGTGTCGTTCTCTACGAAGTCATTACGACTGATTGTCTATTTCGGAGTGCTCATCACCTTCTTTGCCATCGTCCTCGCCCTCATCCTTACCATCAAGACGCTGGTGATGGACACGAGGGTCAGCGGATGGGTGACCCTGTTCGTCTCCATGTGGTTTATTGCGGGTATCCTTGTGACAGTGATCGGTGTGGTAGCAGTATACATCGGCAACATCTTCGACGAGGTAAAGCGTCGTCCCTCTTATATCATTGACGAAAAACTGAATTTTGAATGAGCAAAAAGATTTTTGAGAATAAGTATTTCTGGTGGGGACTGGGACTCATCATCGTCCTCATCGCCACCTCCGTGGAAGTTTTCCGTGGCAGGAACACCAATTACTTTGACTATCAGG
The DNA here is from genome assembly GCA_900314755.1 of uncultured Prevotellaceae bacterium. Classification (GTDB taxonomy): domain Bacteria; phylum Bacteroidota; class Bacteroidia; order Bacteroidales; family Bacteroidaceae; genus Prevotella. Next base: position 71,190 of record OMWH01000007.1, read on the forward strand.
ACTCCACCCGTATGTTCTGGGAGGGACTGAGCCCCTATAACTTAGAGTATGCACAGGCACACCAGATATACTTCCTCTATTCCCCTGTCTTCAGTGTCATTTTTGCCCCCATCTTCTTTCTGCCATGGTGGTTAGGTCCCTATATATGGAACATCGGCAACTACACGTTATTCTCGCTTGCCATCAAATGGCTGCCCCAGCAACTAGAGAGATACAAGCTATATATCTTCATCTTCCTATTGTCGGTAGTGCTGCAGACCGTGTTCTGCTACCAACATAACATCATCGTAGCATATATCTATCTCTTTGCCTTCATCCTGCTGGAGCGAGGGAAAGGCTTCTGGGCAGTCTTCCTCATCATGCTGTCGGCAACAACGAAGGTATACGGTGCCGCCGAGCTTGCCATCCTATTCTGCTATCCCAAGACATGGCGCAACTTCGGGTATGCCGCACTATGTGGTGCTTTCTTCCTGCTGCTGCCTGCCATTAATACCAATTTCGACAACGTCTTTGTGCTCTACCAGCAGATGTTTGACATGATAGCGGCTCATCATAGTGATTCCGATTTCACAGGAATCCTGTTTGCACGAGGGCTGAAACCCTTCCTGCTGCCCAACTACCGCTTAGTGCAGCTAACGATGATGGGTATTCTCGCTGTCCTTTTCTTCTGGCGTTATAAACGTTGGAGCGACTTCCGCTTCCGGGTACGGGCATTAGGGGTACTGACGGGTTTTATGATTCTCTTCAGCGACTGTCCTGAGACCCACACCTATGTCATCACCTTCCCTTTCTATGCCATGGCATTCTGGTTGCAGGAAAAGCGGACGTGGTTGGACTGGACACTGTTCTGGCTGCTAGTGGTGAATTTCTGTATCCTGCCTACCGATGTGCTCTGCCCCGCCTGGTTGCATAACTTCGTTCACCGCACGTTCTGGTTAGATGTGTATACGTATTTCTTCTGCTGGCTGAGAATGATATGGTTGGCGGTAGGACCGGAAGTAGAAATGAAAGGAATAAAAGAAATGAAAGGAATGAGAAATGAAAATGAAGAAATGGGGAAATGAGGAGTTGGCTATGAGATTGAAAAGGAGATATATTATATATCTATTATTGCTGTTGCCATTGGCAATACAGGCGCAGAAAGTGCCGGCATCGCATACCTTTACGGTAAATGGTGTACGGTTTAAGATGAACTTCGTGCAGGGCGGTACCTTTATGATGGGAGCATTGCCGAACGACGCACTTGCTGATGCCGACGAGGTGAGACACAAGGTGCGGGTGTACAGTTTCTATATCGGTGAGACAGAAGTGACCCAAGCCTTATGGGAGGCTGTGATGCCCAAGAACCGTTCGAAACAGAAGGGTGCCGACCGACCTGTGGAGTATGTCACATGGGAACAGTGCCAAGAGTTCATCACACGACTCAACCAACTGACTGGCAAACATTTCCGTCTGCCCACAGAGGCAGAGTGGGAATATGCCGCACGAGGAGGACGGAAGTCGAAAGGCTATCTCTATGCCGGTAGTAACAATCCTGATGAAGTCGCCTATACGCTAACCCATGACTTTGACGACCACCACAAAGCCGTAGGTCGTTTAAAACCCAACGAGTTAGGACTCTATGACATGTCGGGAAATGTCTGGGAGTTCTGCCAAGACTGGTATAAGAAGACTCCAACGGGTAAGCCCTCCAGCAGTTTTCACGTCATCCGTGGTGGTTCCTACGACTGTGACGCTCGTTACAGTCGTGTCACCAACCGTTTCATGTATGATGTCCGGCGCAGAAGAATGGAAGTTGGATTCAGATTAGTATTATCAATACAATAACGAAGCACCTACTTCTTATTCATATACTCCGGGAAGGTGAGAGACCAGCGTGAGCCACCCCATTGTTTGCGAAGCGTGTCGTAATCAGCCAGTTTACTATAGCGCAATGCTTTCTGCAGCCAAGGGCGGCGAATCTTATCCTTGACAAAATTACCGTAGATCTCAAACTCAGAGAAAGCGGATGGAGTAGACAGGCTACGGTCATAGCTCTCTATGGCGGCATCGAGCCAAGGCTTCCCCCACCGTTTGCTAATCGTTTCCTGCAACACCTTCAGCTGTTCTTTGTCAAACAGCATTTTATGGTCAACATACGACAGATTGTCTAATTGCAGCTCAGGAAGGAAGCGATGGAGGTGGTCAATGATAGGCTGATGGTATTCGTATGTCAGATAAAAAACAGTCTTGCTGTCCTCCGTCAGGAACACATGCGGATGAATAAGCACATGATCAGCGTCGATACACAGGTAGTACCTACATGTCCCCACCCTGCCGCTAAGTTTCAGCAGTTGCTGGAAGAACCACCCACTACGGTCTCTGACACTACCGTCCGACCACTTGATCTTCAGGTTAATGTCTTTGGGGTTGAAACCAAATACCGTCGACTCATCAACAAATACGAGTCCGTTCGCCTGACAGAACTGAATGACCTCGTCCTGTGGTGGAGCCACGATATAAATATCCTTGATAGGATGAGGAACACAATGACGGATACCTTCCAGACATAAAGGGAAGATACGCAGGTCTTTTGCCACTAAGGGTATTACGACATCAATAGGTTCCTGTGACGGTTTCAGTTCTGGGAAATGTCGCCAAGAGAACAGGCGATAACGGATTTTACGTATTTGCGACATATTATAATGATTTTAAGATTTCTGACAATACATGTTCTAAAGCTCCGGGCTTGTTTCTCTCAATCTTGACACTATGAAGTAATCCTGCATTCCTTCCAGCCTCAACATCAGCATCACTGTCACCTATCATGACAGATTGTGACAAGTCAATATGGTAATCGGAGGCGGCTTTCAAGAACAGCCCTGCTTTCGGCTTCCTGCAGTCACAGTTGATTTTATATTCAGGTCTTTCTCCTTCAAACCCTTTATCCGGATGATGAGGACATACATAAATGCCATCCACAAAGGCACCAGACTTACCTAAATCTGTTTCCATCTTATCATGTATCATCCTCAAATTTTCCCAATCGCAGTCACCACGTGCAATGACAGGTTGATTGGTGACCACAATAGTCAGATATCCCGATTTGTTAATCAACTTGATGGCATCTTCCACTTGTGGAATTAACTCAAACTGCTCTGCTTTAGTAAGGAAACCAACATACTGATTAATGGTGCCGTCACGATCAAGAAACACAGCCTTCTGAGGATGCTTTAGATTGCGCGCCCTTACTTTTCCTTTCTCTATATCTTCCTCCACCTCATAAAATCTGTCAGGAGTACCCATGTCTTTGATATACTCCGTCGTATCATAGGCAAAAATTCTCCCACTATTGATGTGAGGTTTAAGGACATCCCTGTCAAGGTCTATCTTATCAGGATTCTCTGGATGACGAGGGACATAGTTCTTAGCCACTTCCTGCAGTAATGACGGGGATATTATCTCTATCCCGGCATTCACGCGATTCTGATAGTATAATCGCTCGTCTTCCTTGTTCATCCACTTTTTCACACAATGAGTATCTACAGGAAGTCCGCCAATGGTCTGCGGCGGAAGAATCTCCGTAACGAGCAGTGAACTGTCATAAGGATGCCCGTTAGGGTGGGTCATCAAACTTGCCCAGGCATGTTTCTTAAAATGAAAATCGATGAAACGGTTGAAATCCACGTCAAGGACAACATCCCCGCACATCAACAGAAAATCCTCTGTCAGCTGCGGCATCTTAAACAAAGCGCCGGCAGTCCCTAACAGTGTAGACTCTACAAAATAACTGATGCTCACTCCAAACGAAGAACCGTCTCTGAAGTATTCCTGAATCACTTCCCCCAAATGACCTATGACGAGAATGATGTCAGTAAGACCACAAGCCCTCAGGTTTTCTATCTGCCACTGTAGGATAGGCTTACCCCCTATCTCTATCATCGGCTTAGGCACGTCATTCTTTATACTGGCAATGCGTGTGCCTTTTCCACCTGCCATAATCACCACCTTCATCCCTCACCAAAGAATTTATCTTCCAACATCATACAAATACTATGGTACACAGGCAGGTGCAGTTCCTGAATCTTAAACGTCTCTGTCTCAGGAACCCGGATGCAGACATCGGCAAAATCAGCCAATCGGCTATTAAGTCGACCAGTAAGCCCAATCACTTTAAGTCCCTTTGCCTTTGCCGTTATCGCTGCATAAAGTATATTCTTGCTGTTGCCCGATGTGGAAATACCCAAATACACATCTCCGGCTTTTCCATAGCCATTGATTTGCTGGGCAAACACCAATTCTGGCAGCGAGTCATTCATGAAGGCTGTCGTCAGCGAAGAATGTCCTGTTAGGGAGATAGCAGGTAATGCACCCTGCAGGTTCTCAGCCAAGACAGCACCCATTTCCTCGTCAATGCTTTTTAAAGACTCTGCCTGATTAGCATAAACCTTTCTCTTCAACCTGAACTCTTTCATCAACTCACCCACGATATGCTCGGAATCGGACGCAGAGCCACCATTACCCGACACTAACAGTTTCCTGTCTTTAAGATAGGCATCCTCTATCAGGTCGTATGCCTGTTTGATACTCTCCCTACAGACAGCCAGCTGTGGATATCTTTCTATCAACAAACAAAGAATATGTTCTTGTCTTGCCTCCATTACATTACTTGTTATTTTGAATGAGCATTCTCACATACAGTTTCATCTTCTCCTCATTCCCTTTCGTAATCTCAGAAATCAGGTTTAGCTGTCCCTCGGCAAAAGTGTGGAACTGGAACTTCTCTCTCAGCGACTCTGGCATCTCTATCAATTTGATATACTCCGCTGGGGTCTTGGCTGCTACAACACCCTCTTCTATGAGTGTTTCAACCACAATCTCAGCTACACGACGGTGGGAGATGGGATGATTGCCACCAAGATTATATATCCCGTTCTCAAAATTGTCATACATCATCGCATTGTACATCACCTCTGCCACGTCATCTACATAAACATGGTCGCGTACTATCTCATCCTTGAACAAGTCAATATATCCTTGTTCTCGCATCATTTTGTAGAAGCGGTAAGCGATATTAGCGTTCTTTCCTTTATGAAACTCTCCCCAGCCAAAGACATTAAAGAAACGGAAGCCTATCACTTTTACATCCTTAAATTTCTCCTTATTGCCGTCGGTATACTTGTCGAAGAGCCATTTCGACCATGCGTAAATATTGTGAGGAAGCAAATAGTCCAATCCTCCATCCTGATGCTGTTTGTTGCCATAGACAGCGGAAGAGGAGGCATAAACAAAAGGTACATGGCGTTGGACGGCAATATCGCAGTACATCTTGGAAAACTCATAGTTCATCACCATCATCACCTTTGGATCATTCTCCAAGACATCGGCATTGGCACCAATATGGAAGATACCCTGGATATCATCAACATCTTCCAATGCTTCCCTGACACATGCCAAACCGTCAGAGTAGTCGATATAGTCTGTAAACTGCAATCCTAAAAGATTAGGCATTTTCGTTTCATCATAGTTGTCTATGATAATCACATCACTGATACCATTCTCATTCAGTTTTCTTACCACATTGGAACCAACGAAACCGGCTCCCCCCGTTACGACATAACTCATAAGCTGTTATATTTTTATTTCTTTCCTAGGGATATACACTATGGGATTATAATGAATCACTGTTGATCCTTCATTCTCCAATTCAAAAGGAACGTGCATCAGTTCATGCAAAGCATTAATTACATGCTCCTGTTTTTCTTTTTCAACGTAGAACAACAAGAACCCGCCTCCGCCGGCTCCCAGCAACTTACCTCCTAAGGCACCAGCTTTAATACCCCGCTCATATAATTCATCAATGGTATTGTTGCTAATCTTACTGCCAGTACCCCTCTTTAACTTCCAAGAGTAATCCAACAATCTCCCAAAGTCATTGATATCTGCATGGCTGTCCTCCAAGATGGATTGTGCATCATTGACCAGACTCAGCATCTCCATCAGCTGTTTTCTTTTGTCATGCTGCTGATTGATGGTATCTTGTTGTATCTCGGAGGAGAAACGCGAAATACCAGTAAAAAAAAGCATCAGATTTCCATCCAATATTTTCTTACGATCAGGACGGATAATAATGGGGACAACCTTGAAAGTGTTGTTCTCAAAATCAATCCTGTTTAATCCTCCGTAGGCAGCGGCTATCTGGTCTTGCCATCCACCAGACTCCTGGCAAAGGGTACGTTCCAGATATATCGCATCTTCGGCGAGTTTTCGCTTACCAACATACTTCCCTTTCAGGGAATAGAAAGCATTAAGCATTCCAACTGCAAAAGTACTGCTTGTCCCCAACCCCGTCCGTGCGGGGAGATCTCCTTCATACGTCAACCGTATCTCATGAATATCCAACATCCGCATTGCCTCACGTATGGCGGGATGTTCTATGTCATTGATATCATTAACACGCTCAAACTTGCTGTATACCAATTCTGAATAGTAAGGCATAAAAGGGGGAAGATGTCTGACGTTGACATAACAGTACTTGTCAAATGTCGTTGATATAACAGCACCGCCATATTCATTGAAGAAAGACGGAATATCCGTACCTCCACCAAAGAAAGACATTCGAAAGGGAGTTTTAGTGATAATCATAATGCTATCGCTTTTATCAGGTTATACCATATTCTGAAACCAAAATGCAAACAAGCGGAAGCCCTCCTCCGTCATCTGTGACACATCAACCGTATCCATGCGATAAAGGGGGATGTCCCGATACATGGCAGCCACTAATGAGAAGGTACTTGGAGGACCTATCAGATAATCGCATTCTGAAAGCATGAACAAATCCTCGGGAGCACTTCCTCCTAAGCAGTGGATATGGGCTTTTTGACATAACAGTTGGAAACGTTCTTCAGTCACCGACGGGTCGTTGGTGGAGAGGTAAACATGAACCGACTTGTCCTGATGCATCCCCACAAAGCGGTTGATATAGGCTGCATAAATCTCATCCGAATAAAAGAATTGCCCATTACGCCATTTGGCATAGTCTCCACGACGGATGTGGACACCCAGACGGAGAGTGGAGAGTGGAGAGTTAAAGGTGGAGAGTTTTTCTACCTCCTGCATTTTCTTTCTGACAGGAGTAGTATACTGCTCATCCAACGTGAAGAGGTCGCAAATCTCCTCGCGATATTTCAAGAAAAGGTCGTAGTAGCGCACGAACCAACCGCTGACCACGATGTGCCGATGTTTCAGCATTTTACGCTCCAAAGCCTCACGGTCACAATCACGACGTTTGAAACTCGCCGTAGGAAGAATCTTGAGGGCTGCAAGATATTTTGCCACAAGATACCAAGTGAAGCTAGTGAGATTGGTGTGGCATATCTTAAAATACTGGTATTTATAACTGAAGCGCATAGAAATGACTTTACGACCATGCTCCCTTCCCCATGCGTAGACATGGGCATATTGCAACAGGTTGTTACACATCTGGGACTTATCTCTAGCAAATATCATAGGGCAGAATTGGTTATTTCAAAATATTTCTTGAGGACAAGCAGAGAGATGAGTTCCTCCCGTTTCTTATCCTGAAACTGAGCAACATACTCATGAGCATGCTGTATGATAGCCTCCGCTTCGTCGGGATGACTGATAAAATACTGTAGTCGCTCCTCCAAGTCAGAGAAATCAGACTTTACCTCTATATAATGGTAGTTAGGAATAAGTGTCCCCTCCATAAACCATGTCTCGCAGGTCAGACGGGGAGTAACAGCAATGGAGTTGGAAGACATTACCCATTTCAGATTGGAAGCTACGTCGTTACCCTCGAGAGACATCACAAACTTATAGTCGAGATGCTCCCCAATCGTCATCTTCTCTTTCTGCCATTCTGGATGGTCATCAATGCTGTCAATTGAAGCAGCATCTATCATAGGATGACCAAACCAACGATTCATAAAGACCATCCGATTGGGTTTCACATTTCCATCCTTGGGATTCCCTACATCTCCACGGAAAATAGCTACATCTCGTTTCTCCCGCCAAGGCTTATGGTCATCAACAAACAGGAAATGGCGCACCTGGTTAAGCTTCAGTAATATCGAACACTGGTTATTATCCCCAATGGGGCGACTTTTTAAGATGGTAGGCAACGCTTGTAAATCAGACACATCACCAGGTTTCAGAATCCAACGGGCATGAGGGTCGAAATAACGTGCAGGTGCCATCGCATCGAAATAATATGCCTTAGGATGGATGACGGGTTGTTCAGCAATACTGAACGACTGTTGACGGAAAGCCTCCTTGTCATAATTCAAATCAGGAGATAGTTTGCAGTAATAGCCCACCCGCTGCATGATATATTCCCTATCCGACCGTTTCTCCAACTTACGCAGTTTGCTTTGGAGCATCCGACGTGTAAGCCACGAAGGGATACACTGTTGCAGATAAGCTTTGGCAAAGAACTTCATCTTGCTGTTCTTGCCACTGTGCAACATATAGTATAACTTTCGCTTATGGGTCATGCTCATTTCTTATGACTGCAAAATTACTGTTTTTCTGTCAATTTGGCAAAATTTGACCTAATTATTTGCTCATTCAACCTGAATTAACTACCTTTGTGGCATTAAACTGCATGCTAATGAAATTCCTTTACTATCTTTTGATGGCAGTATTATACCCTATCTCGCTGTTGCCTTTCTGGGTGCATTATCTTTTCGCAGATGTATTATACTTGTTAATTTATTACGTAGGAAGATACCGTGTAAAGGTGGTAAGAAAGAACCTTAGAAGCGCATTCCCTGAGAAGTCAGAAAAAGAGTTGCGAAGAATTGAAAGGGATTTCTACCAATGGTTTTGCGACTATATTGTGGAGAGCATGAAACTGTTGACGGTCAGCGACAAGAATATAAAAAAGAGAATGGTATTCAAAGGGACGGAACAGATAGAACAGTGTGTGGCAGAAGGACAATCAATCGGGCTTTATCTGGGACACTACTGCAACTGGGAATGGATTACATCACTACCCCTATGGATCACTCCCAAAGTACAATGTGCACAAATCTACCATCCGATTGAGAACAAAGGAATTGACCAACTCTTCCTTCGTCTGCGCCAGCGACAAGGCTCCATCTGTGTTCCCATGGCAGACACCCTTCGCCAGATTATTGAGTTCAAGAGAAAAGGTCAACTTTTCATGATTGGTTATATCTCCGACCAGAAACCTAACTGGTTCAATATCCATCACTGGGTGGATTTCTTACACCATGACACCCCAGTGCTGACGGGTGCCGAACGTATCATGCGGAAGTTCAACCATGCTGTTTTCTACGCTGATATTCATCGTATCCGCCGAGGCTATTATGAGACAGAGTTCAAACTGATAAGCAAAGAACCTCAGCAGTTGGAAGAATACAAACTGACAGATATCTACTACCAGATGCTTGAGGAGAATATCCGTAAAGCACCAGCCTATTGGCTGTGGAGTCATAACCGATGGAGCCGCACCCGTGAAGAGTTTGACAGGCGTTTTGAGGTCGTCGACGGAAAAGTGATTGCAAAGACAACCCATTAAGGTTTCAGACGGTCTTGCGTCATCCGTTCCATATATTGCTGGATGATAGCCTTTAGTTCTGTCTCCATCTTTGAAAGTGAAGAGTGAAGAGTGAAGAGTGAAGAATCAGTCCGCACCGCAGATTCTTCCAGAAGATTATGTTGCATCAGAGAGTCTTGCAGACTGTATAAGCCCTTTGACTTGGTCCCATCAAACTGGAGCACATAACCGTTTTTCACATACTGATATATACCATTCATGTAGTTAACCGCCCATGTCTCTTCCTTGGGAGTGTTCAGTACGTCGATGCCAAAGCCGAAATAAGGCTTGGAATAGCCCAGTTTTCCAAGAACGGTTGGCAGGATATCAATCTGCTGTGCTATCTTATCCTGTATCTCACCACCCTCCTCACTGGGGTCGTAAATAATAATCGGTGAGCAGAATCCTCCTAAGTCAGTCTGGTACTCCGCATGGTCGCTCATATTTGTATGGTCGCTGGTCATTACAAAGATGGTATTCTTAAACCATGGCTGCTTGCTTGCTGTCTCAAAGAACTTGCCGATAGCCATATCGGTATAACGGATACATTTATGTATCGCCAAATGCTCCTCTGGGAATAGTTGCTTGTATTTCTCTGGTACAACAAAAGGATGATGACTGGAGGCTGTGAAGACGGCTGTCATAAACGGCTCCTTCATCTGGGTCATCTGTTCGGCATAGTACTGCAGGAAAGGCTCGTCCCATATTGCCCAGGTACCATCAAAATCATTCGTTCCTTTTGCCGCCTCATATTCCGTACGCCCATAATAGTGCTGAAAACCCGTTTTCTGAGCAAATGCCTGGAATCCCATTGACCCATTCTCGGCACCATGGAAGAAAGCTGTCTCATAGCCCTCTGCCCCTAAGATACCTGCAAGTCCTGTGTAGTCGTTCATCGAGGAAGGAGTGAGGATAAATGGTTCGATGAACATAGGGATGCCAGACAGTATACTGGGCATGCCATCGATACTCTTACGACCATTGCAGAAAGAATAACGGAAGGTCGTACTCTTACTGATTAATGCGTCAACATAAGGAGTATAACCTTTGTACTGGCTATTCTCCAAAGTTTTGTTTAAGGCTCCGATATACTCCCTGCCGAAGCTCTCAACGATAAGAACGACAACATTCTTGTGAGAGGTGAGAGGTGAGAGGTGAGAGGTGAGAGATTTGTGAATAGGAGAATAAATTCGTGTCATTTCCGCCTCACTATCGAAATAACGAGGAACAACGAAGACACTCTTGCCGATGGTACGGATGAGTGAGAAGGGAGTATTTAATACCAATGCTGCATCAACAGGACGTGAAGCATATTGATTGGCATTTGAGATAGTGATAGGTCGCACGGCAGTTGTAAACCCTCCACGCATACCTGCGACACAGAAAGGAGCGATGAGTAGCAGAGAAAGAAAACAGACTACCGCATAACGCCATTTCTTTTGTATCTGCCAGACATTAATCCGAGGCTTTGCATACCCCAGCCACAAGGCAGTCATTACCACCAGAAAGAGTAATACCAAATACCAATGGTTTACGAGTTCTGTACCAATGACACTCCCCAAATTGCCCTCGTTGGAAAACTCCTCAAAAACGGTCGTCGTGGTGCGACGCATGGTATATGGGAAATAAACAGCATCTGCTAAGCAGATAGCAAGAGCAAGTCCATTGACTACGATGAAGAGCCACTTACAGAATTGGTGATAAGTCTTGTTTTCCTTCTTGTAAAAAGGAAACAGCATCAATACCACATAAAGCACATTGGTATAGAGGATGGCAGACGTGTCGAAAAGCAATCCTCCACGAAAGACATTCAACGAATAGGATAAATAGTCGGTATTCTCGCAATAATACGCTAACCTCGCAATCTGATAAACCAGATAGACTAATAAAAGGTTCCATAGGACTGCCAAAAATGGGGAATATATTTTCGTCATCCAGTGCTTCATATCCTCTTATCTTTCATTTAGGTCTTTTGTAGCAGCTTGCAGGATAGCATTAGCCTGTCGGATAAGATTTTGCGTACCTGACCCTTTGGCTGTCACAACCCTGTCGCTGATGAAGTCATAATTCACAAAACTAGTACTGTCCATTATCGTAAACCCATCATCGTACGTATGGATTGCGACAGGATGCGTATAGGTCTTACTGAGCACATCACGACTAAAGGTAAAACTGTCATGGTTAAGTCCTAACTGTCCTAAAAGTGTGGCAGGCAGGTCTGTCTGATTACAAATCTTCTCAATTCGGCAAGGAGCCTTAACGGCACCACCTACCCAAATCATCGGAATATGGTTGAGAAGAGGATTCGACTCGTCTAACCCATCATAAACAATACCATGATCTGGGAGCATTACCACCAATGTATTCTCCCAAAGCGGTGTCTTACGTAAATGCTCGATAAACTGTCCTACACATTGGTCAAGGTAATAGAATGCATTAAGCACCTCGTCATCGAAATGATGGATAGGCACATCCCAGGGCACGTGACTGCTGAGGGTGGAGTAGCCGATGATAAAAGGCTGCTGCATAGAGGTCATCAACTTGTTGAGTGTCTCGAAAGTGATATCGTCACGAACGCCCCATTTGGCAGAGGCTTGCTCCTCTCGTGTATAGTCATCCTTCCATGTCAAATCAGTGAACCCCCCAGAGACGAGATAACCGCGCATATTGGTGAAATTGATATCCCCACCATATAAATAATGTGTTGAATAGCCTCTTTCTTGCTGTAATGTACGTGCGATATTGGGGAGGGTCTGAGACTTGGATGGAATCTTCATCACTGACATGGTAGGGAAGGAGGGATAGCCGCTCCACGTACAAACCGTTCCACGGTCAGTACGCCATGAGTTAGCATAACAATTGGTGAAATAGATGCCCTCTTTTGCTAACCGATTGAGATTGGGGGTAATATCTGACCGTCCACTAATCTCCGTAAACTGTCCTCCACAGCTCTCCAAGAGTATCACAATGATGTTTGGGGTCTGGGTATTTAATAAGGTATCTGCACCAATACTCTGTGTATTATAGAGTTCGCTGATGATCTTTTCGCATTCCGCATCTTCCATGAAATGATAGGTCACATTGTTGCTTGCTGTCTTCTCGAAAGAGGCTACGAAAGAGAATACTGGATTGACTGCCGAATGGTTCAGAAACTGGTTCTGTGAATAATAGACCTGTCCGATATTCGTCGTCGACTCATCTAACCCACCCCGTATACCGATAACGATAAAGGGTATGAGCAGAATGGCAAACAGGGTGGCTATTAGTTTTGATCTGTTTGATGCTAACTTACATTGCAAGCAAAGAGGAGTCAGTTTGTCGTAGACCCAATAAATAACAACACCACAAAGTATCCAGCAAATCAGTCGGAGAATCAGATACCAGACACTGACACTTGCCATTGCCTCAGTGGGGGTCTCCAAATACGACAAGCAAGAGGCGTCCAGTTTGAACTGCCAAAACTCATAAAGACTGGTGTCCGCAACAAAGGCAAGTGGTAGGAGAATGGCTATCGTGACATACCAAATTCTAAATACCCATTTGGGGATTCGTATCCATAAAGAGAGGATGACTAGAATGAATGAAATGGAAAAAAGGTAGAGAGAAGTACTGAGGTCCAACGACGCTCCATGTCTAACGACCTGTAGGATATCGATAAAAGAAAAGTCATGGTTGCCCTGGTTGTAGAGCATAAAGAATATTTTGGCGACAACAAAGATACATACTGTCACCAAATAGAACTTCAACAAATATAGTACCCTTTGCCTCATAGACTCTGCATATCGTTCAATTTCTTATAATAGCCATCAATATTCAGCAACTTTTCATGTGTACCCCGCTCCACAATCTGTCCTTCATGAAGCACACAGATCTCATCAGCATTCTTGATGGTAGAGAGACGGTGAGCAATGGCAACGGTAGTACGTGTTTTCATTAGCCGCTCCAACGCATCCTGCACGAGCCGCTCACTCTCTGTATCCAAGGCTGAAGTAGCCTCATCGAGGATGAGGATGGGAGGATTCTTCAGAATAGCACGAGCAATAGACACACGTTGGCGCTGTCCACCACTAAGACGACCTCCTCGGTCTCCAATATTGGTGTCAAACTGGTGCTCACTCTGCATGATAAAGTCGTACGCATTAGCAATCTTTGCAGCCTCTGCAATCTGCTCGTCCGTAGCACTATCCACCCCAAAGGAGATATTATTCTTGAAGGAGTCATTAAACAAAATAGCTTCCTGATTGACATTTCCAATCAATTGACGTAAGTCTTGAACACCTAAATCCTTCACGTTAATGCCGTCAATTAAGACCTCTCCCTCCTGCACGTCATAATAACGGGGAATTAAGTCAACCATCGTTGACTTACCACTACCACTTTGTCCAACAATAGCAATTGTTTTTCCTTTAGGAATCACAAGATTGATATGACGCAAAATCCATGTCTCACCATAACGGAAGGACACATCACGGAACTCTATCTGATGCTCGAAAGAGGCGAGATGTTTTGGCTGCGCAGGCTCTTTGATGGTGTTCTCCGCCATCAGTATCTTGTCAATACGCTCCATGGAGGCAAGACCCTTCGGAATATTATATCCTACCTTTGACACCTCCTTCAATGGATTGATAATAGAATAGAGAATCACCATATAATAAATAAAGGTGGGACCAGAAAGACTGTGGTTATTTAATACCAGTACGCCACCAAACCATAGTACGATGACAATCATACAAGTGCCTAAAAACTCTGACAAAGGGTGTCCGATATTCTGTCGGATGTTCACTCTCATAATATCATTACGATAGGTGGAATTGATGGTATTGAACTTATCACGCATCTTATCCTCCGCACAGAATGCCTTGATGATACGGAGTCCACTCAATGTCTCGTCCACCACACTCATGGTATCACTCCAAAGCGATTGCGCTTTGATACTCTGCGCTTTCAACTTACGACCTATCCATCCCATGAACCAGCCAATGGCTGGAATAATGACTACTGAAAAGAGTGTGAGTTGCCATGAGATGACTATCAAGGTTGTGAAATAGGAGATAATCAAAATGGGGTTCTTGAACATCAGGTCGAGGGATGACATGATACTGGTCTCCACTTCTTGCACGTCACCCGTCATACGAGCGATGATATCCCCTTTCCGTTCTTCCGTAAAGAAACCTAAGGGAAGACTGACTATCTTGTTATACAGCTGGTTGCGCATATCTCGCACCACACCTGTACGGATAGGGACCACACTTGATGCAGCAAGGAAATATGCAAAGGTCTTCAGGAGGGTCGCAACTATGAGGAAAAAACCGATAAATAACAAGGTCGTGGTTGACCCTACATCTGCAATAAAGTAATTGATGTAATAGTAGATGTTGTTAATCAGTACATCCTTAAAACTACCGTCACTCCACTCCATCAAAGAAGTGACCACCACCTGGTCACCTGTCTTGAACAGGATCTGCAAAATAGGTATCAGTGCTGCAAAAGAGAAGATATTCAGTAATGCCGACAACAGGTTGAAGATAATCGACAATGCCACATATTTCTTATAAGGCATCACAAAACGCCTTAGGACCTGCATAAATTCTTTCATACCTCTTCGCCAAATAATGTTGCACTAGTACTATTCGTTATCTTCACACGTACCGTCTCACCAATATGGTGGTTGCCTTTGTCAAAGACAACCATCTTATTCTGCTCAGTACGACCGCAGAGTTGACTGCGGCTACGCTTAGAGAAGCCTTCCACCAACACCTCGAACTCTTTGCCCTCATCCTTTTTGTTTTGCTGGGCAGAAATCTCTGTCTGCAAGGATATTAACTCGTTTAAACGACGTATCTTCTCCTCTTCCGGCACATCATCCGGTAGATGTTTAGAGGCATAAGTCCCTGGACGCTCGGAATATTTGAACATAAAGGCAGAGTCATACCCCACCTCACGCATCAAATCCAAACTGAGCTGATGATCTTCCTCTGTCTCCGAATGATACCCTACGAAGATATCCGTAGAAAGTCCACAATCAGGAATGATACGACGGATAGCTGCTACACGGTCCAGATACCACTCTCGTGTATATTTCCGATTCATCAATTTCAAGATTCTGTCGGATCCGCTCTGTACAGGAAGATGAATATGCTTACATACATTGGGCATCTCTGCGATCACCTGCAATGTCTCATCGCTCATATCCTTGGGATGAGAGGTTGTGAAACGCACGCGCATCTCAGGGGCTTCCTCTGCGACTCTGCGTAACAGTTGTGGGAAGTCAACGTTGAACTCTGAACCATGAACTATGAACTGATAACTATTCACATTCTGTCCCAAGAGTGTCACTTCCTTAAATCCCCTGTCCCGTAAATCACGGACTTCACGAAGAATGCTTTCGACATCCCTGGAGCGCTCACGGCCTCGGGTATAGGGTACAATACAATAATGGCAGAAATTGTTACAGCCACGCATGATGCTCACATAGCCTCCAATCTTATGCCCCAAGCCGATACGCTGTGGGACGACATCCTTATAGGTCTCAGAGGTTGACAGTTCTATATTCATCGCCTTGTGACCTGTCTCCACCTGTGCTATTAAGTCGGGCAGAGTAAGATAGGCGTCAGGACCTGCCACCAGGTCACAATGGTGATTCTCAAGTAGGTCTTCCTTTACCCGCTCTGCCATACAACCCAAGACACCGATAATGAGAGGATGCTTGCGACGAAGGGCATTCAAAGCCTCTAAGCGGTGATAAATCTTCTGCTCAGCGTTGTCGCGTACTGAACAGGTATTCAAAAACACAGCATCAGCCTCATCTATATTTTCTGTTGTCTCATAATCTGCCATCTGCATCACACTTGCCACCACTTCTGAGTCTGCGACATTCATCTGACAGCCATAAGTCTCTATATAGAGTTTCTTCATATTTTTCTTATTTTGCTTGCAAAGTTACTAACTTTTTTGTATTTTTGCGCTGATATTTATGCTAAACTTGAAGAAATGATGAAATTACTACGTATTTTATTCGTCGCCATGGTAGTGATGATGACTACCGGAGCATCAGCACAGACAGTCTATAACAGCAACGGAAGCAGTTGCGGAAAGATTGAGAATAACGGTACTGTTCGCAACAGCAGTGGTAGCACTATCGGACGTATCGACAGTGACGGTACCGTTCGTAATGGTAATGGCAGCAGTATCGGAAAGATAGACCGGGACGGTACCATTCGCAATAGTAATGGGAGCAGTATCGGAAAGGTAGAGAGTAATGGAACCGTACGCAATGGCAATGGCAGTAGCATTGGCAAGATTGAGAGCGATGGTACTGTCCGCAATGGTAGCGGAAGCAGCATCGGCAAGGTTTCCGGAGTACCCAAGGAGTGGGCAGCAGCCTATTTCTTCTTTTTCTTTTAAAAAGAATTAAACGAAAGATAGTATTTGATGGAATTGATTAAAGACAAGGAATTTGGTGGAGAACGTCCGTTATTCACCATTCATGACACACGATTAGAAAATATCACCATTACAGATGGTGAGAGTGGTATCAAACAATGTCAGAACCTGGAAGCGAGCCATTGTCGTTTCTATGGGAAATACCCTTGGTGGCATGTTGACGGCGCATTGATCGAGGATTGTTATTTCGCATTGGATGCACGTTCTGCCATTTGGTATACCAATGACTTAGTGATGCGCCGCTGCCGTATTGACGCACCTAAGTTTTTCCGTGAAATGAAGAACGTGGAACTGGAAGATGTACAGATATGCGATGCCGACGAGACATTCTGGAAAGTCGACGGACTGAAGCTGAAGAACGTCCGGCTGCATGGTGGCACCTATCCCTTCATGTTTTCTAAGAATATCTATGTCGACGGACTGGAGAGCGACTCCAAGTATGTGTTCCAATATTGTGAGAACGTAGAGATACACCATGCCAAGATTCTCACCAAGGACTCATTCTGGGAGTGTGAGAATGTCACAATCTATGACTCAGAACTGGATGGAGAATACTTAGCATGGCACTCGAAGAATGTCCGCCTTGTCAACTGCCATCTTGCAGGAGAACAACTACTCTGCTACGCTGACAACCTCGTATTGGAGAACTGTACCTTCGATAAGGCATGTGACCGTATCTTTGAGTATTCTACTGTTGAGGCAGATATCAAAGGACATATTGAGCATATTAAGAATCCTACCAGTGGACATATCGTGGCAGACTCTATCGGCTCTGTCACCATCGACGAGAATGTCCGCCAACCCAACAACTGTGTGATTGAGGTAAGAGGTAAGAAGTAAGAGGTATGAAATATAACTTTGACGAACTGACTGAGAGACGTGGCACCAGCTGTGTGAAGTGGGATGAGAGTCCCTCTGCGGATGTCATCCCCATGTGGGTTGCTGATATGGACTTTGCGGTGGCACCCGCCATTCAAGAGG
The DNA here is from genome assembly GCA_900314755.1 of uncultured Prevotellaceae bacterium. Classification (GTDB taxonomy): domain Bacteria; phylum Bacteroidota; class Bacteroidia; order Bacteroidales; family Bacteroidaceae; genus Prevotella. Next base: position 89,176 of record OMWH01000007.1, read on the forward strand.
CGATTAGGAAACGGGCTGAGCATGGCATCTTTGGCTATACCTATGTTCAAGAAGACTATTACGCAGCCATTATCTCATGGTTCCTGCGCCGCCATGGATGGAGAATCAAACGGGAGGAGATCCTCTACACTACCGGTGTCATTCCCGCCATGTCATGTGCTATCAAGGCTCTGACCATGTCCGGAGAGAAAGTGCTAATTCTCTCTCCTGACTATAATTGTTTCTTCTCTTCTATCCGAAATAACGGTTGTGAAGTTTCGGAGAGTGTGTTGCGACCAAGCCGCAACACAGAGGAACTGGTTTTTGAGATAGACTGGGAAGACTTCGAGAAGCGATGTGCAGACGAGAAGACCACCGTCTTTCTTCTTTGTAATCCCCATAATCCCACAGGACGAGTATGGACAAGAGAAGAACTGCAGCACATGACAGATATCTGCCATCATCATCACGTCCGGATTATATCAGATGAGATTCATTGTGAACTCATTATGCCCGGACAACAGTTCTGTCCGATGGGTACCGTTGATACTGATGCGATTATCCTCAACTCTCCATCTAAGTCATTCAATATCGCAGGACTGCAGGCGGCAAATATTATCTGCAAGGATGCGGAGACTCGCCGTCGAATAGACCGTGCCATCAATATCAATGAGGTATGCGACTTAAATCCTTTTGCCCCTGTGGCACTGAACGCCGCCTATAACGAGAGTGAGGACTGGATTGATGCGCTTAACGAATACCTTTGGGACAACTACCAGGCACTCCGTTTGTTCTTTGAGAAGGAGCTTCCGCATTGTAAAGTCACTCATCTGGAAGGCACCTATCTTGTCTGGGTAGATGTTACCCATTATAGTAACAATGTGGAGGAACTCTGCGAGCACCTGCTGACAGAAGGTAAGGTTTGGGTGAATCCCGGTACGATGTATGGTCCGGAAAGCGGTAAAGGTTATATCCGCATTAATATTGCCTGTCCACGTAGTCTGATGATGGAAGGTCTGAAACGAATTAAAGAATATATGAAAGATGAAACAAAGAAGTGAAGTCAACACCTGGTCTGTTACATGGGGTGTTCTCATGGCAGTACTGTTCTCAGCAGCCGCAGCATACCTGGGACTGAAGGTAGGTCAAGTTTTCGAGGCAGCCATTCCTATTGCCATTATCGCCGTGGGGGTCTCTGCCGCCGCCAAGCGTTCCAATGCTTTAAGAGAGAATGTCATCATCCAGTCGATTGGTGCTTGTTCTGGCGCTGTGGTAGCTGGTGCCATCTTCACCCTACCCGCCATCTATATCCTTCAAGCTAAATACCCTGAGATGTCTGCTGACTTCTTGAAGATATTCATCGCTTCCTTGTTGGGTGGCGTACTGGGTATCTTGTTCCTCATCCCTTTCCGCAAGTACTTCGTAGAGGCACCTCTGGAGCAATTCCCTTTCCCAGAGGCGACTGCCACTACACAAGTTCTGAAGAGTGGTGACAAAGGGGGCTCCCAGGCAAAGCCATTATTAATAGCAGGACTGGTGGGCGGACTCTATGACTTCATCGTAGCAACCTTCGGTTGGTGGAATGAGAATGTGACCAGCCGAATGATACCCTTCGGTGAAGACCTTGCAGAGAAGGCAAAACTCGTTTTTAAGAACAATACAGGTGCTGCAGTCCTGGGCTTGGGTTATATCATCGGATTCCGCTATGCGTTGATTATCACATTGGGGTCTTTGTTCGTGTGGTGGCTGGTAGTTCCCGGTATGGCTTTATTCTTTCCTGATACAGTATTGAACCAATGGAACCCTGCCATTACTACTGCCGTTGGCGACATGTCCCCAGAACAGATATTCACGTCGTATGGCAAGTCAATTGGTATTGGTGCCATTGCCATGGCAGGTATCATTGGCATCATCAAATCATGGGGTGTCATCAAGAGTGCGGTAGGACTTGCCTCCAAAGCTGGAGCAACCGAGGAAGGACAACAAAGTACAGACCTTCCTTTTAAGTTCATTGCCTTTGCTTCTGTCATCACCCTTATCATCACATTCCTCTTCTTCTGGTTTGGCGTGATGGACGGTAACATATTGTTTGCCGCTGTTGCCATCATCTTGACTGCCGTCATCGCCTTTTTGTTTACCACCGTTGCTGCTAACGCTATCGCCATCGTAGGCAGTAATCCTGTATCTGGCATGACCCTGATGACGCTTATCCTCGCCTCTGTCGTGATGGTTGCCGTAGGGTTGAAAGGGACAGGCGGCATGGTGGCAGCCCTGATCATGGGCGGTGTGGTATGTACGGCTCTCTCCATGGCAGGCTCTTTCATCACCGACTTGAAGATTGGTTACTGGACAGATACGCTTCCCAAGAAGCAAGAGACCTGGAAATTCTTAGGCACACTGGTCAGTGCCGCCACTGTGGGTGGTGTGATGATGCTCCTCAACGAGACCTACGGATTCGCCTCTGGTGCTCTCGCTGCTCCACAGGCTAATGCCATGGCTGCCGTGATAGACCCTTTGATGAATGGTGTCGGGGCACCATGGGTGCTCTATGCCATTGGTGCTGTCATTGCCATTATCCTGACACTCTGTAAGGTCCCTGCCCTTGCCTTTGCACTGGGTATGTTCATTCCTTTGGAACTGAATGTTCCACTGGTTTTCGGCGGTGCCATCAACTGGTATGTGACGACACGCTCTAAGGACAATGAGGTCAATAAGGAGCGTGGGGAGAAAGGTAACCTTATCGCCTCTGGCTTTATTGCCGGTGGTGCCTTAATGGGAGTGCTGAGTGCCCTGTTACGTTTCGGCGGCATCTCATTCGATTACGCAGAATGGTGGGCTAACCCCATGAGTGAACTGCTCTCCCTTGTAGCCTATTGCTTGCTGATTGCCTATTTCATCCGGGCTACGAGAGTTACGAGATAGCCTTTACTGACCCATCAGTTCCAGAGCCCGGCATACAATATCATTCGTCTCATTCATGATGGCGAAATACTGACTCGTCTCCCAAAGGTCGCGGGCTACCAGGGCTTTAAGTTGCAGACGCAGATAAGGCAGTGTCTTCTGCAGTTCCCCATCATCCTTCGGTTTGATCTTCTGCTTCTCAGCCTCAACAATGATGTCATCAGTCACCGACTGCGGAATCTCAAACTGCTCTTTGAACTTCACAAAGGTCGGATATTTCTTCTTTAATTCCTTACGGTGCTGGTCGACATACCGCAGACTGGCATTGATGATAAAGGAACGTGCTGAGAGTTCCCGATGGAAACGGGTATATTTCATTGTATCCAGCGGTACGTAATAGTCGGGCATGATACCGCCGCCGCCATACACCACCCGATGCTCTTTCAAGGTGTAGTATTTGAGCGAGTCGGCAAAATGAATACTGTCGGCATGCATCAGTTCTCCACTCTTCAGGCGGTTCAGCACGTCTTTCGCATAATCCTCTGCCTTCCCCTTCTCATACGGTTTCTGGATGCAACGCCCAGAAGGGGTGTAGTAATGGGCGATGGTCAGACGAATCATCGAACCGTCAGGCAGATCGATGGGACGCTGTACCAATCCTTTACCATAGGAACGGCGACCCACCACAAATCCACGGTCATGGTCCTGTATGGCTCCTGTCACGATCTCAGCGGCAGACGCCGAATAGCTGTCTATCAAGACGACAACCTTTCCTTTCTCAAAGAGACCGTTCCCTTTTGCGCGATACTCATTACGAGGGGCACGCCGCCCTTGCGTATAGACTATCAGATCATTATTCCCCAGAAACTCATTGGCGATGGCAACAGCTGCATGGAGATAACCACCGCCATTCTCCTGCAGGTCAAGGATAAGCGACTGCATCCCCTCACCAGTCAGTTTCATGAGACTCTGGCAGAACTCCTCATGCGTCTGGGCGCCGAAATTACCAATACGGATATAGCCGACACCCGGACGTATCATATAAGCGGCATCAATAGACTTGACAGGTATCTTATCACGAGTGATGACAAATTTCAAGGTATCGGCAATACCCCGGCGGACAATTCCCAGACGCACCTTCGTCCCTTTCGGACCGCGCAGTCGTCGCATAATCTCTTCCTTGGGCATAGAGACACCCGCTATCGTAGTGTCATTCACATAGACGATACGGTCACCGGCAAGAACACCTTGTTTCTCCGAGGGACCTCCAACGACAGGTTGGATAACGAGCAGTGTGTCCTCCACCATATTAAACTGCACACCGATACCCTCAAAGTTCCCTTGCAACGGTTCGTTCGCCTGTTTCACCTCTTTAGCTGTCATATAACTGCTATGAGGATCCATCTTCTCTATCATCCCCCTGATACCGTCCTCCACGAGTTTCTGCTCATCGACACTGTCCACATAGAGATTAGAGATTGCCATCTCCGCAATCTGCAGTTTACGCAAAGGGCTGTCCTCACCCATGTTGATACGTATCTGGGCATGAGAGACAAGGGGGAGTAGCGATAGAACAGCTACAAACAGGACATTCTTCTTAATCATATTCTTCCTCCTCCGGGCGGTCTTCCTCGATGACGAGGTTGTCAATAATAAAGTTCTGGCGCTCCATGGTGTTCTTACCCATATAATACTCAAGGAGTTTCTGCACCTGGTCATTCTTATGGAGGGTCACCTGTTCCAAGCGGATGTCAGGACCGATAAAGCCAGCGAACTCCTCGGGGCTTATCTCTCCAAGACCCTTGAAGCGGGTGATCTCCGGGTCAGGACCTAACTCCTGTATCGCCTTCACACGCTCTTCCTCACTATAACAGTAACGGGTGACGAAGTCGCCCTTCTTACCATCCTCACGCATCGCTTTGTCGCGAATCTTCGTCCTGCGGTTACGGACACGGAACAGGGGAGTCTGCAGCACATAGACATGTCCTTTCTTGATGAGTTCCGGGAAGAACTGCAAGAAGAAAGTGATAATCAACAGACGGATATGCATACCATCGACATCGGCATCAGTAGCCACTATCACCTTATTATATCTAAGGGTGTCCAGTCCCTCCTCGATATCCAATGCAGCCTGCAGGAGGTTAAACTCCTCATTCTCATAGACCACCTTCTTGGTAAGTCCGAAGGAGTTCAGAGGTTTTCCACGCAACGAGAACACTGCCTGAGTATTCACGTCACGGCTCTTGGTAATACTTCCGCTTGCTGAGTCACCCTCGGTGATGAAGATACACGACTCCTCCTTGCGGTCGTTCTTGGCATCACTGAAATGGATACGGCAGTCACGCAGCTTACGGTTATGCAGGTTAGCCTTCTTAGCACGCTCACGAGCCAGTTTCGTCACACCAGCCATCGCCTTACGCTCCCGCTCCGACTCCTTGATCTTCTGCTCCAGCACTTCCACCACATCCTGATGGATATGCAGGTAGTTGTCGACCTCCTGCTTGACGAAATCACCGATATATTTGTTGATGCTCACACCATCCGGTGACATCGTGGTAGACCCTAACTTGATCTTTGTCTGACTCTCGAAGATGGGCTCCTCGACATTGATGGAGATAGCGGCAACGATACCCGTTCGGATATCCCCATACTCATACTTGTTGAAGAACTCCTTGATGGTACGGGCGATATGCTCCTTGAAGGCACTCTGATGCGTACCACCCTGTGTGGTATGCTGACCGTTGACGAAAGAGTAGTACTCCTCACCGTATTGGTTGGCATGGGTAAAGGCAATCTCGATATCCTCTCCCTGTAAATGGATAATGGGATAGAGCGCGTCATTCGTCATGCGGTCTTTCAACAGGTCCTCCAACCCATGACGGCTCAGTATGCGACGACCGTTATACATAATGGTCAGTCCGATATTCAGATAGGTATAGTTGCGGAGCATGTTCTCCACAATCTCATCATGGAACTGGTAGTTGACGAATTTCGTGTTATCGGGCTCAAAGTAGATATATGTTCCATTCTCGTCCTGGGTGGGCTCTGTCACGTCACTGACCAGTTCGCCACACTCGAAGACAGCCTTACGCACCTTGCCGTCGCGGTAGCTATGCACCTCGAAACGACTGCTCAACGCATTGACAGCCTTCACACCCACACCATTCAGACCGATGGACTTCTTGAAAGCCTTCGAGTCGAACTTACCACTGGTATTCAGGATACTGACCGACTCGATGAGTTTTCCCTGTGGGATACCACGACCATAGTCACGGACGGAGATACGGAGATGATCCTCTACCGTTACCTCAATGCGGTCGCCCGCCTTCATCTTAAACTCGTCGATAGAGTTGTCGAAGACCTCCTTCAGCAACACATAGATTCCGTCTTCTGCGGAGGAACCGTCACCCAAGCGACCGATATACATACCGGGACGGAGCCGGATATGCTGCAGTCCGGTTAAGGTTTGTATATTACCCTCGTCATAGTTGACGGTTTCTTGACTCTCCACGATGTTTTTCTCTTCGCTCATATCTCTTTACAAACTTTTCTTATAACAGCGGCGACGCTTGTGTTGTTCATGCTCCAGGTACTGCCATTGCGACTGTACCTTCTCGTTGGTCTCCATCTCCACATTGGTCTCACCCCACTTGAAACCGTATTTCTGGTACTTGGGAATCAGGTCATAGAACAATAGTGCATTGGCACCTTTCTGCTGGTATTCCGGCAGGAAACCAATGAGCAGCAGGTCCAGACACTCCGCCTGGTGGAACTTCAAGGCTTTCAGACAGTGCCACCAGCCAAAGGGGAACAACCGTCCGTTCTTACATTTCTGCAGGGCTCGTGTCATACTGGTGATGCTGATGCCCACACCGATGATGTCATGCCCGGGGGTGTTCCAGTCCTCTATCAGGCAGAGCATATCCATGTCGAGCATGGGAAAGTACATCTTCAGGTACTCGTCAATCTGCGCCTCTGTCATCTGTGAGAAGCCATAGATGTTCTGATACGACTTATTGATGACATCAAGCACCTTACGTCCTATCTGCTCCTTGCCCATGATCTGACTGCGCTTGGGATGTGTGGGATGCAGGTTATAGCGTTTCATCACCATCTGGGCTATCTTCTGGTATTTCTCTGGCATGTCACCTTTGGGTACGATGAGTTTATACTCCACATAGTCATTGTCTTTCTCCCATCCTCCCAGCTGCTCCATATGACGGGGATAATAGTCGTAATTATAGATGGTAGACATGGTGCCCAACTGGTCGAAGCCCTCGATGAGCATGCCCTCCGGGTCAAGGTCGGTGAAACCGAGCGGTCCCACGATCTGGGTCATCCCCTTCTCCTTACCCCATGCGGCAACAGCGTCAAACAAGGCACGTGACACTTCCATGTCGTCGATGAAGTCGACCCACCCGAATCGCACACTCTTCGTGTCCCAATGGTCATTGGCACGGTGATTGATAATTCCTGCTATGCGCCCGACAACCTTACCGTCACGATAGGCAAGGAAATAGTCTGCCTCACAAAACTCAAAGGCAGCGTTCTTGTCCTTACGCAACGTATGCATCTCGTCATTGTGCAGGTTCGGGGCATCGTAAGGGTTGTCACGATAGAGGTCATAGTGAAACTGGATGAAGGCTTCCAGACTTTTCTTGTCGTCTACTTTACGGATAGTTACTGATGACATGTTGGCTTCACATTATAATACTTCATGCAAAGATACGAAAAAACCAACAAACACGCAAAGTTTTAACCTATTTTACGGCAAATAAACAACTGATGTGAACCATCCGACAGGGTTGTTCCGAAAATGAACACATCTCCTCCGTCCCTGAGTTTCAGTTTCTTACGCAGTTGCTCAGCGGTCATGGGGAAGTTGCGGACGGCAATATTTGCTTTGTCGATACCAGCCAAGGCATGCTTTAACTCCTGTTTGTTCATCGAGGTCATCGTCTTAACCACGAACTGTCTGCCTGGGAAATCCTTCACCTTATGGTCGGAAACGAAGAGGTGGGAGTTAGTCGACAACGGCTCCACGGCAAACGCTTCTGCCACTTCTCCGAAGCATCCTGCCTTCATGATACTGGCATTCGGCTCGTAAAGATAAAGTTCCCTGAAAGTTCCCTCCGTGGGAACTAGGGATTCCCACCGTGGGAATGATGCGTTCCCACCGTGGGAATGATGCGTTCCCACCGTGGGAATAACCCGGAAAGTCCTATCTCCATCAACGCAAACCAATAGGGGGTTCGTAGGAAGGTCCTTTCGGATGACCAGCAACAGCTCTTTGCACTCGTTGTCAACACTGACGATATGCACCTCACTTACCCCTCCTAAGTCACTGACAGCCTTTCGCCAGTCGAGCATCGGCGACAGTTTGAGGATGATACGGTCGGCTTTTTCCTTCAGCAAGGGAAGCAGTTCGAGGACATTGGGTGTACAGTCTTCGATGCCATAGGTGCGACTGCCATGCTGATCCCTTCGTGCCGGGTCGAGGAAGAGGGCATCGACAGGCGGCATCTCCTTTAGGAAATCTTCTGCTTCCGCACAGACCACCTCAGCCTCCAATCCTAACTGCTGGAAGTTATGGCGGGCGATGTCACACAAGTCCGCATTCCTTTCGACGTAGGTCCGCTTCCCAAACTGTTGCGACATCCAATAGAAGTCAATGCCGAAGCCGCCTGTCAGGTCGACAAACGTTCCCTTCTCAGAAGGAGAGGGGGCAGGGGTGAGGCTTCCCTTGTACCGAGCCGTCTGCTCACTGGAACACTGTTCCATATTCAGGTGAGGAGGATAGATAATGCCGTCAATGGCTGCCCACGAGGGCAGTTTCCGCCTTGCCGTCTGCCAGCCGGCAATCTGCTGCAAGGCAAAAGACATATCCACCTCTGCCGACTTCCCCCCACTCAGGGCAAGTCGTCTGACATCATCCATGCGGTGCTCCTGTACATACTGCCATGTCGCCTCGTTGACTTTCATGCTTGCAAAGATACGAAAAAGAATCTACATTCCTCGCAAACGAGCGTCAAAATCACGGGCTCCACCTTTCTCACCAAAGATTTTCAGAAGCAGTGCCGTACGCATATTCGTAACCCGCTGAGGAGATATTGCTGCCAGTGTCGCTATCTCACTGGGGGTGAAACGCAGTCGTATCAGCAGACAGATATTAGTCTCTAAGGGTGAGAGCGAGACTGCTCCATTCAAACGAGCAAGGAAAGCAGGTGACTGTTGCTGCACAAGAGTATGCAGCTCCTGCCAGTCGCCTTCTGCTGCCTCTTTGCCTCTTGCCGCCATCTGGTGCAAACGACTGACAGTATCCGCTGATAACAGGTGCTCGGCAATCTGCCACGTCAGGTATTTCTGGTTAAGAGCATCAATATGGGTATGCAGTCGGTTGATGCGACGACGGTAATACCATACACCTATCAGGATGGCAGACAATAAGATGCTGATACAGGAAAGCAGTACTATCGTGACATGATACTGACGGCGTTCCTTCTGTTGCTGGTTGAGTTGTGTCTGTAAGGCGATAATATCAGCGGCAGGACTTTCCACATAGGCATGCTGATAATACTGGTTCAAACGTTGCGAGAGGTCTGCGACTCTCTCATAGAAACCTTCCTGCTGATAATAGTCTATCAGTCGTTCGTAGCAATGAATACGGATATCCGGATTGGGGGAGTGCAACAACTCATACCAGAGATCGTGTGCCTGTTTGATGTTCCCCTGTTCTGCCTCGATATCAGCAAGCAGCACCGTCCCTTTGTCGAGTTGGGCAAATTGACGAGAAGCAGTGATCAACTGCTTTGCCATCTGCAACTTACCTCGACGCTTCATCATACTTGCCTCGTTGACTAAGGAGGTGGCACGGATAACGTTTTGCGTTTGATTCCGCCACTGTTTCGACTGCTCTACATAGTATTGCAGACTGTCTGTCTGCTCGTTCTTATCGAAAGTGGTGGCGAGATTATTCAGCATCTGAACCTGCCAATTAACATCACCCTCCTGTGTCGCCACCTCCAGGGCTTGATGATAATAATGAAGTGCCTGACGGAAATCAGCAGCATTATCATTGATATCACCTAATACGGCATAGAGCAAATAACGTAATCCAGAATCGTCAAGGTCACTAAACTCCCTCTCTACTTCCTTGACGAGACCCAGTCCCTCGATATAATGTCCTTTGGAATACAAGTCCATCCCCTGATGCAGCATGGCACGAGCCTGATGATCATGATCACCTTGCTCCTTGAAATAGCCGATACAATGCTCTAAGTCCGTCTCCCCACTCAAAGGGACACCCACCCCATGCAGTGCCTCTGCCTTCACCAGTTGATAGAGCAGAGTGTCATTGATAGCATGGCATCGCTCCAACGAGTCCAGCATCAGATTGGCACGGTCAGGGTGATGGTCGGCATAATATTCCACCTCACTGAACACCCCATTGGCAGGCTGCTTCTGAGAACAGCCTGCCATCAAGAGAGTGATTAATAATATAAATAATGTGTTCCTCATTTCTTCTTTTTATCTGCAGGGATGGCAAATCGGAAGGGAATCGTAAACTTCACTCGCACAACCTTTCCATTCTGCTTACCAGGAGTCCATTTGGGTAACGCTTTTACCACACGGATAGCCTCAGCATCAAGAGAGGGCCATGTCCCCTTGACAACCTCCACATCATTGACACTGCCGTCTTTCTCCACAACGAAGTTCACAATCACAAGTCCTTCCTTCTGTTGTTTCTCAGCATCCTCAGGATATTTCATGGTGTCCCCTATGAACCTCATGAGTTCACTCATACCACCAGGGAACTCTGGCATCTGCTCAACAACATCATATACTTTCTCCTTTGTACTTGCCTCATTGGACACAACGGTCTTCTGTGCTTGTACGGTTAATGTCAGACCTGCTGACATCATGGCTAATAAAATAATTCTTTTCATCTTTCTTACTTGTTTTTAGAGTAAATAACTAAATTGACTTAAAGTGTTCGAACGCTGCAAAAGTAGTTCTTTTCTCCAAACCATGCAAGAAAATTATTACATGAGATTACACTATCCGTCATTTTTTAATTTTGAGTAATCATTATTCCAAAATCTTTTGTATTTTTGTAGCCAAATGGCAATCAAGTACACTCATAAGGAGGAACTATGGAACGCATGGAGCCATGCTGGAGGCATCGTGATGGGTGTCGCCTTCGGCATCGTGTTCCTGGTGATGGCATTCAAGGGCGACAACCCTTGGGCACGACTGGGTGTATGCCTTTACCTCTTTGGAATGCTGGGCAGTTATGTCGCCTCCACTATTTACCATACCCTTCCTCGCCGCTCGAAATGGAAGGAGCGGTTGCGCAAATGGGACCATGCCGCCATCTATTGGCATATCGCAGGCTCGTACTCACCACTTACTCTGGTGGCTCTGCGTACACAAGGCTATTGGGGATGGAGTCTCTTTATCTTCGTATGGACCTGTGCGATAGCGGGTACCATCGTGAGTTTCATCAAACTGAAGGAGCACTCCAATGTAGAGACGTTCTGTTACGTGGGTATGGGGTTAAGTGTCTTGGCTGCTTTCAAGCCTCTCCTCGACTCCGTATCGACCGCCGCAGTCATCTGGATTATCGCAGAGGGTGTGTGTTATATCACCGGTGCCCTCTTCTATTCGTTCAACAAGAAGCGTTATATGCACTCCGTCTTCCACTTCTTCGTCCTTGCCGGCAGCATCTGCCATATCATCGCCGTGTGGGACGTGCTGATGGAATACATATATTAGAGGTAAGAGGTGAGAGGTGAGAGGTAAGAGGTAAGAGGTGAGAGGTTTACTTGCAATTCTCTTACCTCTCACCTCTTTCCACTAATCTCTTTATTTGATATATTCCGAGAAGTCGGTGAGTTTCATGTCGCCCTTACGAGCCAAGGTGTCGTGCATGGCGAAGGCGGCAGTGAGACAGTGGCGGGTATGACCGCCTGTGCCTAACTTCAGGTAGTCCCAGAGGAGCTGCTTGTAGTCAGGATGCGCACAGTTCTCGATAATGGTCTGCGCACGCTGCATAGGTGACTTGCCACGCAGGTCGGCAACACCCTGTTCGGTGACGATGACATTCACGTCATGCTCTGAAGAGTCCTGGTGCGTCACGAAGGGAACGATACTGGAGATCAGACCGCCCTTAGCCACTGAAGGACAGGTAAAGATGGACAGGTAAGCGTTGCGGATAAAGTCACCAGAGCCACCGATACCGTTCATCATCTTCGTACCACTGATATGCGTAGAGTTGGCATTACCATACAGGTCTACCTCGATGGCAGTGTTGATGGCAATCACACCCAAGCGGCGGATGATGGCAGGGTGGTTACTGATCTCACTCTGACGCAGGGTCAGATGGTCCTTGAAATAGTCCATATTGTCATATACCTGCTTCAAGCACTCGTTAGAGACCGTCAGTGAGCAGGCTGAGGCATCCTTCACACGTCCGTGCATCATCATACCTACCACAGCATCCTGCAGTACCTCGGTATAGATATTGAAGTCGGGCACGTGCTTATCCTCACCCAACGCTCCTAAGATAGCGTTGGCAGTAGAGCCCACACCGCTCTGCAAGGGCAGGAACTCCTTAGGAATACGACCCGCATGCAACTCGTCAACGAGGAACTCAGCGGTCAGGTATCCGATCTTCTCAGTCACAGGGTCGCTGTCCTTGAAGGCACGAGCCTCATCAGGGATGTTACACTCTACGACACCTACCACCTTGTCCTTGGGGATTGTCACGTAGGGAACACCGATACGGTCGCTGACACTGAAGATGGGGATGGGTTTGCGATAAGGGGGGTCCAATGGCTCGTAAACGTCATGGATATACTTGGCATTGGGGTTATGGAAGGAGTTGAGCTCCAGGATGACATGCTTGGCAAGACGGGCTGCCGTGGGAGAGATACCGCCGGCGGCTGTCAGATAGACACGATAGTCGTTGCCTACCTCCTCGATGTCACACACCTCCAAGATCGCCCAGTCTACCTGACCGTAGAAGCCATAGCGTAACTCCTGAGCCATGTGTGAGAGGTGCAGGTCATTGTAAGGAATCTCACCAGCATTCACGTGCTTGCGGAAATCAGGGTTGGTAGTGTAGGGAGCACGGTACTTGATAGCCTGTGCGTTTGACAGGTCACCATCCGTTGACTGACCAGTAGAGGCACCAGTGAAGATGCCTACCTTGAACTCACGTCCTGCCTCATGCTCTGCAATGGCAAGCTTTGCTAACTCTTTAGTGGTTGCCTTAGCCACACCGGCAGGCGTAAAACCACTCATGGCGATGTTCTCGCCATTCTTAATCAGTGCTGCAGCCTCTGCAGCGGTCATGCGTGTATAAGCCATTTCTTTTCGTTATTAATTCCAATTTGGCTGCAAAGATACAAATTAATTAGGAATTAGGAATTAGAAATTAGGAATTATTTCGTAACTTTGGCTTCGCCGAAGTTACTTTTCGTTCGGAAATGCAAAAGAAAACAGGTTTTCTTTTGCATTTCTCTCACTTATTTGGTAACTTTGCACGCAAAACCAGCAAATTATGGAATCAAAGTTAGTCATTTACAATACACTGACTCGTCAGAAAGAGCGTTTCGAACCCTTACATGCCCCCAATGTGGGTATGTATGTCTGTGGCCCTACCGTCTATGGTGACCCCCATCTGGGACATGCCCGTCCTGCCATCACCTTCGACTTGGTGTTCCGCTACCTAAAACATTTAGGCTATAAGGTACGCTATGTCCGTAACATCACGGATGTGGGGCATTTGGAGCATGACGCCGACGAGGGAGAGGACAAGATTGCCAAGAAGGCACGGCTGGAGCAGTTGGAGCCGATGGAGATCGCCCAGTATTACACCAACCGCTATCACCAGGCGATGGAGGCACTGAACGTGCTGCCTCCCTCTATCGAGCCGCATGCCACCGGGCATATCATCGAGCAGCAGCAACTGGTGCAGCAGATTATAGACAACGGTTTTGCCTACGAGTCGAACGGTTCTATCTATTTCGACATAGAGGCATATAATAAGAAATATCATTATGGTATCCTGAGTGGACGCACCTTGGAGAACATCAAGGATGAGAGCCGTGAACTGGCTGGTGTGGGTGAGAAGCACAACCAGGCTGACTTCGCCCTCTGGAAGAAAGCACAGCCGGAGCATATCATGCGCTGGTCGTCTCCATGGAGCGACGGCTTCCCCGGCTGGCACTGTGAGTGTACGGCGATGGGACGTAAATACTTAGGTGAGACGTTTGATATCCATGGCGGCGGCATGGACCTGATATTCCCACACCATGAGTGTGAGATAGCACAGGCTACTGCCGCGATGGGACACTCTGCCGTGAAATACTGGATGCATAACAACATGCTGACCATCAACGGACAGAAGATGGGTAAGTCGTATAATAACTTCATCACCCTGGAGCAGTTCTTCACCGGTAACCATCCGTTGCTGGAGAAAGCCTACTCGGCAATGACCATCCGCTTCTTCGTGCTCTCCGCCCACTACCGTGGTACGGTAGACTTCTCGAACGAGGCATTGCAGGCGGCTGAGAAAGGACTTGAGAAGTTGATGAATGCCATCAGTGACTTGGAGCGTATACAGCCATCTGACAAATGTGATGCGGAGACGGAGAGAATCGTCAAGGGTCTGCGCCAGAAGTGTTACGATGCGATGAACGACGACTTTGCCACACCTCAGGTCATCAGTCATCTCTTCGAGGCTTGCACAGTGGTCAACAAACTCGTCGACCACAAGGCAACCATCTGTGCCGACTGTCTGAAAGAGCTCTCAGAGACCATGCGCCTCTTCGCCTTTGACATCCTCGGACTCAGAGAGGAGAAGGGCAACAGTAATGCGGAGCGTGAGGAAGCCTTTGGCAAGGTGGTGGATATGGTACTCGACCTGCGTGCCAAGGCTAAGGCTGACAAGGACTGGGCTACCTCCGACAAGATTCGTGACGAGCTTGCCGCTGCCGGCTTTGAGGTGAAAGACACCAAGGACGGTGTCACATGGCGACTGAATAAGTAAACAAATAAAAGCCGAGGTGATACAACCTCGGTTTTTTATTGTCCATACGCCTCTCGTGTCATATAGACGGCAATGGTCTTATCACGCAGGTAAGGTGCCGACATATACATCAGTCCGCCGTAGGGATTATTCGTACCCCATGAGTTCTTCATGGTGAAGAACATCCGCCCATGGGGGTCACGGGCTATTCCTATTATTGCCATACAGTGGTTGTCTGTCGGTTCGGTATTGAAATGACTGTCGGCAATACCCTCTGCGAACGAGAATCCCAGTTCATTGGTGTCACCCTCCCAGCAAACGGCATGGCGGTTGCGGATGGCTCGCTCGACACGGGCAAGTAACGAGTCCTTGGGGATATTCCAGAAACGGTTACGCTCCCAGTTGTCGGGCAGGTCTAACACCACATACTGGTTATAGGGATAGTCCTCGCTGGAGGTCAGGGCGATATACTCACCAGGGGCACAGACGCTATGGGCGAACTCCTGGGGGGTATAGCGGGCTCCCAGCATAAACACCCATTTCGGACGGGGCAGCTGGTGATAGGTGGAGTCGGGATAGGCATCATAAGGTACGATACCCTGCCGCTCTATTATATTTAATAAGGTAGAGCCCATGGCACGCAGGTGCCGTTTCTTCACCACCCTCTCGATATATGCTGTCGACAGATGCACGGAGTCTCCTCGTGCGATATGCTCCGTCTCTATCGTGGCAAGCATCGCATACGCCCAGCAGTATTCCGTATTCCCCTGATCCTTGATAGGAGTCATCGGCAACCGTACCTCATCCGTAAATACCACCTTCGGTCGATTCTGACAACCGACAAGAGCTACCACTATGAGTATATAGACCAATCTCTTTATCATTTCCACCTTTAAGGTAAACTTTACTTATGTTTTTTGGTAATGGCTGCAAAGATATAGATTAATTCTCAAAGCACAAAGAAAATGAGAGGGAAAAAGTTTATATAACAGAAAAATGAATTTTCATGCTTGTTTTCGAAGAAAAACACTAACTTTGCATGCGATACGAACATGGAGAATCTGAAGGAACGAACAGCACGGGGACTCTTTTGGGGAGTCTTGAACAGTGGTGCCACACAGGTACTGAATGTGGTGATCGGTATTCTGCTGGGACGAATGATAGCCCCTGCGGAATGGGCTCCTATCGGGATGATCGCCATCTTCTCTGCCATTGCGGGCAACCTGCAGTCGAGCGGATTCTCTACGGCTATCGTGAACATGAAACAGCCGACGGATAACGACTATAATGCCGTGTTCTGGTTTAATATCCTGATGAGTGCTGGCATCTACCTCATTCTCTTCATGGCTGCCCCATGGATAGCCCTGTTCTTTGAGCAGCCCTGCCTGACCGACTTGTCACGTTTCATCTTCCTTGCCTTCTTCATCTCGTCATTCGGTATTTCCACCAACGCATACATGACGAAGAACATGATGAACAAGGAGATTACCGTCGTCAATACCTGTGCGCTGGTATGTTCTGGCATCGTCGCTGTCATCCTCGCCTTCAACGGCTTCTCGTATTGGAGTCTTGCCTGGCAGCAGGTGGTGAATGCGTTGATACTGGTCATCGGACGTTTCTTCTACGTACATTGGCGACCCACAACGAGGATTGACTTCTCCCCTATCCGCAAAACATGGAAGTTTGCAATGAATATTCTGGTGACGATGGTCATCAACACCCTCAACAATAACATCCTCACCTTTATCTTCGGTAAGCTCTTTGCCAGGACCCCGCAAGTGGTGGGTAACTTCTTCCAGGCATTCAAATGGAACACGATGGCTTACCAACTGGTCAGCGGGAGTATAGAGCAGGTGGCACAGCCGGTATTGGTAGAGGCAAGAGGTGAGAGGTCAGAGGTAAGAGATGAGCAAGAGATACGTGTCTTCCGCAAGATGCTGCGGTTCACCGCTTTCCTTGCCTTCCCTGCCATGTTCGGGTTGTCGTTAGTGGCTGACGAGTTTATCCTGTCCACCATCGGACCGAAGTGGGAGGCATGTGTACCCTTGCTGCGCATCCTCTGCATAGGAGGAGCCTTCATGCCCTTCTATTCACTCTATAAGAACCTGATTATCAGTCAGGGGCGCAGTGATATCAATATGTGGTTGAATATCTCGCAGATCATTTTGCAGATGGTGCTCATCTTCCTCACCTATCGGCATGGAATCATCACAGTGGTAAGTGCCTATACCCTCTTGAACATCGTGTGGCTGATTACATGGCAGTGGTTTGCCAAGAGGCTGATTGGCGTGCGCCTATGGGATGTCTGCAAGGACACGATACCCTTCGCCCTGATCAGCGGTGTGCTGATGGCAGTTATCGGCTGGCTGACAGGTAGCATCAGCAATAGCTATCTGTTGCTCTTGGTACGCATGGTATTGGCTGTAGTGCTCTATGCCATCATCATGAAACTGCTACGTGTAAAAATGATGGACGACTGCATACAGTATTTAATAGGTAAAAAGATAAAAGAGTAAAGTACATGACGAAATATCCTGCAGAAAATGATGTCGCCGTGCTGTTGATATTCTTCACTCGGCAAGAGACGCTCAAACGTACCTTTGAGGCGATTAAGAAGGCACGTCCCTCCCATCTGTATCTCTATCAGGACGGACCACGTAACGAGGTGGAGGCACAGAAAATAGAGGCGGCTAAGCGTATCGTTGCTGATGAGGAGATAGACTGGGAGTGTGAGGTGCAACGCAACTACCATACAGAGAACAGTGGTGCCTGGGCTTCCAACTATCAGGCACAGCGATGGGCATTCTCCTTGCATGACAAATGTATCGTCATCGAGGATGACTCCACCCCTGCCGTGTCGTTCATCCGTTTCTGTACGGAGATGCTCAACCGCTATGAGAATGACGAGCGTATCACCATGATAGCCGGCTACAACCACGAGGAGAAGACGGAAGCTCCCTACGACTACCTGTTCACCTCGGTATTCAGCATCTGGGGATGGGCTTCATGGAGCAGGGTCGTCAACCAATGGGATGACCATTACAAGGTGGTGGACAGTGATTTCGACATGCACCAGCTGGAGGCTTTAGTGAAGGCTCATGGTGACAGGGAGGAGATGGTCAAAAAGCTCCGTAAGCATAAAGAGACGGGTGACCCTATCTACGAGACCGTCTATTGGTCGTATAACATGCTGCACTCCGGACTGACCATCGTACCTACCCGTAATATGATACAGAACACTGCCGTATCTGAGGAGTCTGCACATTTCCAGAGTGCGATGAAGACACTACCTAAGCGCATGCAGCAACTGCTCACCATGCCCAGCTACGAGATAGCTTTCCCCCTGCGTCATCCGAAGTATGTCATCGAGAATGTGGAATACAAACAGCGTGTCTACCGCATCATGGCATGGGGACACCCTTGGATCAAGATAGGACGGAGCATGGAAGAGTTGTGGCGCAACCTGCGTTATGGTAACCTGAAGGCTATCTGGCATGCCCTTGTCTTCAGGGTTAAGAAGAATACCGGACATATCAACTATCAATAGAAAGACTATGGAGATATCAATCATTATTCCTGTTTATAACAAGACCTCCTATATCGAGAAGTGCCTGCAAAGCATCTTCTCACAGGACTTTCCTTCATTTGAGGTGATTGCCGTAGATGACGGCAGTACGGACGCTTCAGGGAAAATCTGTGATAAATGGGCTGCGGACGAGCCACGCCTGAGGGTCTTCCATACTCCCAACAGCGGTGTGACGGCTGCCCGCCGCTATGGCGTGAAGCATGCAGACGGGAAATATATCATGTTCGTGGATGCCGACGACTTGCTGACAGACGGAGCATTGACAAACATGCACCGCGCCATCACCCAGTCTGGGGCTGACGAGGTAATAGGTCCTTATATCGACCAATATGGTGTTATTCATGACTCCGGCTTCCGAGAGTGGACCACCTGCGAGCCTCTGATCCGTGACTTGCTTGCCACCCGTAACTCTTTCTGTGTGCTGTGGGGCATCATCTTCAAAAAAGAATTGCTAGACGGGTGTCTGGGTGCTCCCAGGGAGATTGTTGAACGGGAAGACTCACTGATGCAAATCAAATGTCTGATGAAAGAGCCAAAGGTATACTTCATCGACCAACCTGCCTACCTGCATTATGAGGACATCCCCAACAACAGAATAGAGGACCTGCACATGATACGAATCTATGATGAGGAACTGCGACAGACGTTACAACCCCAATGGGAACGTTATCGCTCTGCCTTCATAGGACATCAAATCAAGGTTTATGAGAAATTCATCGACAACCGGCAGTTCCATGTCCTCAAAGATTACTACCGCCCCCTACGGAAACAGTTAGACAGTTCGATACCCCTTGCCGACCGGGTGGCGCTCTTACTGCCTCCCCGTATCAGCTACTTCCTCGTACATTATTACAAACAATGGCGGAAGCGCTCATCCTAACAGGTATCCCACCAACAGGGTACCATTATAGAGCCATAGGAAAATGGTAATAAGAAGGAGAAGATATGAAGTGAGACGTACGATGGTGGAAGTACCATGCTTTAACAGGTAAGCGATACCGACGGGCAGTACATACGCCCAATGGGATGCCATGATATACACCTCGTTGAGTCCAAAACCCAATACCAGATGTATCACCATGTCGAAGGCAAAGCCTGCAAAAGTGAGCCATAAGAAACGACTCTTACGTCCCAACCATACCCCGATAAGCCAGAGAACCACTATCACTGCCTCAACAACATAGCATATCCACCACCGGTAAGTCACAATCAACGGACGCTCACGCAAGGTGTCTCCCAACAGATGGTCTTGATGTAGCATGAGTGACTCCCCAAACAGGTTCTCCACCATTGAGTCCCAACGAGGGGTCGTCACATCCGTCCACCGCAAGAAGATGCTCTTTCCCTTGATGGGCAGTCCTTTGTGCATACTTTCCCAACGCTCCTGCGCTTCTTTCCGTAACTGCTGCTTATATTGCCGTTCGAAGGTTTGCTGTTTCTCCTCTGGATTCATGATAGAAGTCGTATCCATAAACTGCCGGTAGCTTCTCTCCTTCTCCACCTGCGCTTTCTTTGCCAAAGCAATCTGACGTGCCTTCTCTTGTGGGAGTACATAGGTACGGTATTCCCAATTGGCAAAAAGCCACATCATACCTGCGGGTAGGATGACGGCAAGCAACAGGTACTTAGGACGGAAAAAACGTTTGCCATTGACAAACAGGGCATTAATGAAGATTTTCACCCCGTTACTCAGCGTAATGCCCGCTGTAATGACGAAAAGCACCACCGTCTGGACGATGGTCATCTGCCTGCCCTCTTGCATCCATCTGCCTGAGATATAAAGAGCGAATATCAACAGGAACATGGAAACCGTGAAATGGTCGGCAACAATGCTTGCCACCATGATATGGGCAAAACCATAAAAGAAAAATACCAGCAGGATGGCATCGAAACGAGACACGCTGATGATGTCCTTGAAGATACGGTACAGGAAGACAACAGAATAGATATTACATACCAGCAGGATGGTAGCCAAAAGGAACTGAACGAGGTTATAGCCTGTCAACGCAATGAGTCCGTTATTCAACAGGAACAACGGATAAACCATAAAGGCAAGCAACGGATGGCGAAACACCTGATAGGTCGTACCCCAATGGGTCACCACCGCATAGGTGATGGGGTCGTAGCCTGACACATGAAACTGACTGTAGAACACGCTTCCATTGTCGATAGACTCCTGTAAGAAGAATCCTGAGAAACAATAAATACAGCATGCATGCAGGAAAACACTGACAAGCAAGAAGGCAAGAACCAACCAACGCTCATCCTTCTGAATACGGAAAATATCTACTATCGTTTTAATCATACCAGAATGCTATTGAGACAGGGGGTTGCTGCATCCAACCGACTATCAGACTGACGTTATGTACCAGCAGGTACAATGTCAAGGCAGCCACCATCAGACGCACCAAACTATGAACTATGAACTTTGAACTATGAACTTTAAAAAGGTAGGCAATAGCAATGGGGAAGATATAGACCCAATGCGCCGACATGATGTATATCTCATTGATGGCAAAGCCTAACCCCAAGTGCATCAGGGCATCGGGCAGGATGCCCAACAGACACATCCACAGCAGGTGTTCCTTATAACCGCAACAGATACCTGCCAGAAGTAAGAACACCAGCAGGCACTCGACGACGTAATTCCACGACGAGCGATATTTCAGCAAGACAGGACGATAACTGGTCAGCACATCTTCCAACACATGCTGCTCATGCAGTATCAACGACTCGCCAAAGACATTCTCGACAAGTGTCTCGGAACGCGGTGTGGTACGATCTGTCCACTTCAACAGACTCCCCTTACCAAGGGGCTTACCCTTATGGATGACCCATGGTGCATGCTTATACCGCTCATGATTCTCACGTGCCTTCTGCATCATCTCTGCCTTGTGCTCCTGGAAATACTTTTTCTCTGCCTGCTCTTTAGGATAGACATAGACACGCTCCTCCCACAGTCCCAGACCAATGACCAACAGCAAAGTGCCAACAGCCAACAGAAGATAACGCCAACGGAAGAAGCCCTTGCCCCGTGCTATCAGTTCTGCTGCCAAGACCTTGGCACCATTCGTCAATGTCACGCCTGCCGTGATGGCTACCAACAGAGCAGACTGCCACGTCTTCAGGACACGCCCCTCCTGATGTGCCTTACCAATCAGATAGACAGACCATAATATCAAGAACAGGGAGATACCAAAATGGTCGGTGACGATATACGTGACGATGATATAGGCAAGACTGAAGAAGAACACCGTCAACAAGGCAGCGTCCCACCTGCCAATACCTATCAGCTCACGCAGGATACGATAGAGGACTATCGTAGTGCAGAAAGCAAAGAAAAGGATGATGGCAGCCGCAATATACAAAGCTCCGTTAACACCTGTCAAAGAGATGAGAATCTGATTAATTCCATAGGGCAGCCACATCAGATAGGGTAACAGGGGATGACGTAACACATCATATTTCATCCCCCACTCCGTCAGCACGGAATAGGTGGTGGCATCAAAGCCTGACACATGATAATTGTATGACAGCAGTTTGCCGTAGTCTTCACAGACCACAGAAAACAATGCGTCGTACTTGGCTATCAACATCCCATTCAGGATGATGAGCAAGAGCAGGATGCCCGCTCCCAAAATCCATTCCTCACGTCTCAGTCTCATCGGCGAAAGGGTTTATAATATGACTCATCGGCAAAAGCAAGTAACTCACGGTCTCCCTTGCTATCACCATATGCCGTCAGGTGATAATCACTACGTTGAGGATAAACAGTTAAAAGGCGGTTGACCTTCTCCTGCCCGAAGCAGTTGCTGGACAGGAAACGCCCCGTCAACCTACCGTCTCTCACCTCCACCTGTGTTCCTAACACCTTGACGGAAGGGAAGAAAGGCTGTACCCAGTTATCTATTGACGCACTGATAATCACCACCTCGGCACCCTCTTGCTGTGCCTGTGCGATAGCGGCAATACCCAAGGGGCGCAACAGGCTGTGATGACTTGCGGCAAACTGCTGACAATGGCTGTCAAACTCGTCCAGGGACATCCCTTTGAAGAAATATGCGAATATCCGCTCCTTCACTTCACCGCCTAGACAGAGACCTAAGAACATCTTGACCAAAAGAAGAGTATGACGGAGGAAACCCCACAAAAACTTTCTATCCCCAAAAACGTCACGGATAAAGGCGACGAACGTATCTCGCGTGGTAAGTGTTCCGTCAAAGTCACAAGCAACGATTTTCTTCATACGGGCATCACTTTTTGAATCAGATAATGTAACAGCCATGCCAATGGGACAGCGATAAGGAGTGTCAGTCCGACAGTGGGCCAATAGCCCAGATGATAGGGCGTGATATACGTCATGACGAAATGATGATGTATCAGATAGAGTTCAAGACTGATGGTACCCAAGAAGGTACAGCTGCGGTTCAACCACTGCGGAGTCTTGTGAAAGAGTGCTGACAATAATAATAGCAGGGAGACGGTCATAGGGATGTAAATCATACGCTCAGCAAACAAAGGGAAACGACCATGACGCACCTGCTCCAGATAGATGCAAGCACTCGCCGTAGCCACAAAAGTCAACAGTATCAACCAGATGGCGCCCTTCTCCATGCGGTGTTCCTGACGCACCCACTCTCCTATATTGATACCCAAGAAGAATATGGGTACACGACTCCAGAATATCTCAATATGCCCTACCGCCTGATGAATAGGAACCACCCACTGCACACAGACGCACCAAACGATCATCAGGACAGGCAGCCATCTGAAAGAGGGACTCCTTTGTATCAGCAACATATAAAGAGGTGCCCACAGGTAAAGCATCATAATAGCTGGGATATACCAGAAGGTTAGCTCGTCATGCAACCAGAAATCCCAGTTGATGGTAATGTCCCCTATCAGGTCGACGACACTCCCCGTCTGTCCGTTGAAACGGGGAATATAATAGAGTGATGACATGATGAGCCATGCGGGGAAGATACGCAACAGGCGACGCTTGTAGAACTGTTTAAAGGAGGGTGTTTTCACCCAAGAGTACCATAATCCGATGCCACTGAGGAACAAGAACATATCCACGCCAATATTCCCACAGCGACGCAGTCCGAAGAAGACATCGGCACGTGCCAGTGGGGCATGAAACAGAACGATGAAGATGATGGCTGCTCCCATCAACTCCCCACGATATCGACTCAGGTCTTTCCACGTTATCTCTCTCATAGCTTTGGACTGGGTATTTGATCAATCACTTTCTTGACTGCCCACGACAAGGCAATCGCTACAATGACATAGAGTATCAGACCGTCGTAGATGTCTTGTCGCCAGGCAACGGTAATAAAGAGTTTGCGGGCAATAGGATGGACCACAAACATAGCAGCAGAAATAGTTCCGAACCATGTCACCAGTGTCAGCAACTGTTGAGGAAGCACCTTCACTAATGCAATGGTCCCAACGATGATCAATAATGGAATCCACAACCACGACTGGTAGTGGAAGCCCATAATGACAATCAAGATTGTTGTCCCCAGCAAGACAATACCCCATGCCCAACGAGAGAGATGGAGATTGAGATGCTCGACATAGCGTCCTGCCAATATGCCCACGCCAAAAGGCAGCATCCCACCGATAAAGTTATAGCGCAGGCGGTTCAAGGTCTCTCCCTCTGGGTCGCAGAACACCTGCAGCAGCCAACATACCGCTATCAAGGCAATGACTATCCATGATTTCTGGCGATACAGCAGCAGGCGATAGACAATATAGAGCTCTATCATCAGCCCGAAGAACCAATAGATACCGGGCCATATAATCTTGTCGGGAGTAGGCAGCACATTAATATACATCAGTAACTGAGCGATCACATTGTCCCAATGGAACTGGAAACGCCCGGGTGTCATGATGTCGACGATGACAAAGAGGGTGAAGCCCACTATCAACATCCGCAACAGTTTCAAATAATGGTATCGTAAGAATTGAAGAATTGAAGGATTGAAGAATTGAAGACTTCCACTTTTCAATTCTTCAATTTTTAAATTCTTCTCATACTTCAGCACCAGCCCGAAACCACTTAGGAAGAGGAATACAGGGACACCATAATGTCCGAAATAAGACAGCAGGTGAACAGGCAGCAATGCGTCTGGATGTGTTAACACCTGCCATAGTCCTTCGTTATGGGAAGTGAAGTACTGATACTCGTTCTCCTTCACGATACTCCCGATAAAGTGGCAATAGTTATGTAACATGATAGCGAGAATAGCAATCCCACGCATCGCCGTACACTCATCCCGTGTCAGAAACTCTTTCCTCATTTCTAATTCCTCATTTCTCATTTGGGCGAAGCCCATTATAGTCCACACTGTTCTTCAAAAGCCTTGGACGTTTCTCGTTATACGCACTGTTCAACACATCATACTCCTTCCTATAGTCTTTCGTATGAATACCTCCCAAAAACATCAGGGTATGAGGCAACAAGTCTGTCATGTAAGGACGGTGACAGTAACGCTTGACAGCCTCCCATCCGTAGGGATGTGTCTGCCGGTATTTCTCTGATGCCCATATCCAGAACGGTATCTCAAACTCCTCACGGGCTAGACGGTAGTCAATGGTCGCCGAGTGGTTACGTCCGAAATAATCCATACTATTGAAACATTCCTCCCCATGGTCAGGCATATAGATGACGATGGCGTTCTGATGCTCAAATCGACGGATAATCTCGTCAACAATAGAGTCGTTATAAAGCACGGCATTGTCATAGTCGGCATTGATCTGCAACCGTTTAGGTGCCAGTTTCTTGTCGGGATAGTCAGCGGGAGTGAATTTCCTTCTGGTCTTCACAGGGAAACGTCCCCTATAGTCCACATGCTGTCCCATCAGATGGAAAATGGTCAATTGGTGTGCATCGTGTTCTTTCATGGCATCATAGTCTTGCAACACCCCTTCGTCATAACGATGCAGCCGACTATTACGGGTGTCAAACAGCTGCTCGCTCAACTGAGGATGATTCAGGAAGAAACCGCCACTGAAGTCATAGACTGCCTCACCTGCCTTGGGCAGAAACTGGTTGGTGATAAAGGTCACATGATATCCTGCCTTTCGAAACACTTCCGGAAACATGGGCACGTCACACCAGTCACCCTTGTCACCGATGGCATGAAGGGAGAACACATGCTTAAACACAAAACTCGTCAAGTTCCAGGGTGCCACCACATCCGTAAAGGCAATCAGCGTACTGTCCTGCATCCTTTTTAGCTGGCGGGGTGTCGTGGGTTTGTCGTAACCATAGAGCTGGGAACGGTATTTATTGAAACTCTCGCCGATAATCAGTACTATCTGCGGACTGCGGAAACTACAACTGTCCACCTGGACTTTTTCCGTTGCCGCCATCAACTGGGTAATCTGCTGGGAGGCAAGACGATTGGCATAAAGGCTGAACACCATACGGTGGATGGGCAGGTATAGGTTGGCACACCCCTTGGTCGTCAGCTCGTGCTCCACTTCCCCTAAGTTCGATTTCGACATCAACCGTCCCATCGCCTGCTTATTGGGAAAGCACTCTGTCGCGCAATAAACAAACAATCCTAAAGCGACAACTCCCATGATGGATTGCGAGTATAATACCACAGATGGGGAAAGTCGCAGTCCCATCCTTTGGTTGCGCCTCTTCCACCACAGGCTAAAGATACTCCACAGGATATGCAAGAAAGCAATAAGGATGATCCATCCTGTCTTGGAAGTCAGCAGGTCCCATCCCACATACGAGTTCAGAAACTCCTTCGTTTCCTGCCCCGTAGTCTCGAAGAACAGCATGAGCATGGTGGGGGTTAGTGTCGACTCGAAACGCACATAACAGAACATATCTATCAGTGCGACAATGTATAAGAGGATGGCAAGCAACAGGCGTATCCACTTCCGTATCTTCTGGGGTAACAGTGCGAGGACAGCGCAGAGCAGATAGAGGTCGAAGAACAGT
The DNA here is from genome assembly GCA_900314755.1 of uncultured Prevotellaceae bacterium. Taxonomy (GTDB): domain Bacteria; phylum Bacteroidota; class Bacteroidia; order Bacteroidales; family Bacteroidaceae; genus Prevotella. Next base: position 115,642 of record OMWH01000007.1, read on the forward strand.
TCGGTGGCAGATAATTCGTAGGGCTTTGCCCCTTTCAGATGCAGTCGTATCTCTGTCTGTGTACAGAAGTACCCTAAGACGAACATGAAGACGAAGAATGCCGCATTCACCGACACTGGTCGCCAGAAGATTCCCAATATCCGCAACAATCTCTTCATCTATTTAGCATATAGTCTTTTCACATCGTCTAAAATCATGTCAGGGACAAGACCCTCTACCGGTTCTCCCCGTCTGACACGCTCCCTGATCTCCGTACTCGATATAGGTAAAAGTTCTGCTTGTATCGTACCCACCTGTCCGTCACGAGGATATACCACCACGTCGAACTCCCTCAGGATGTCTTTCCAATGATACCACCGGGTGAAACGCTCCCAGTTATCACCACCGATTAACAGCGTAAACTCATGGTCAGGATAATCTTTACGGAGATGCTGCAGGGTTGTCCAAGTATAAGATGGTATGGGAAGGTGAAACTCATAGTCGCAGGCTATGACACCCTCCACGTCAGCTAATGCTTTCTGCGCTAACTGAAAACGCAATTCATCGTCCAGCAAGTCTGTTTCTCTTTTCAGAGGATTCTGTGGTGACACCATCAGCCAAATCTCGTCCAACGTTGTCTGTCGGAGAATCTCCTTTGCCAATGCGATATGTCCGCAGTGGATAGGGTTGAACGAGCCGCCGAAGATGCCTGTACGCTTCATTTCAGGAATTCGCTGACAATCCGATAAGTCTCTTGCTTAGCAGTCTCCAAGTCGTCATTGACAATGACTTGGTCAAATTGAGAGGCGAAGGTCAACTCATACTCGGCTTTGGCAAGCCGTTGCTCGATAGCCTCTGGGGTATCGGTACCACGATGCTCTAACCGTTTGCGTAACTCTGCGACAGAGGGTGGTTGGATAAAGAGACTCAGGGCATCATCACCATAGTGTTTCTTGATATTGACGCCACCTTTGACATCCACATCAAACACGACATTCTGTCCTGCTTCACGCTGACGCTCCACCTGAGCCTTCAACGTACCATAGAAGCGGTTCTCATATACCTCCTCATACTCCAAGAACTCCTCATTGGCAATCTTCTCCTTGAAAGCCTCAGGAGTCAGGAAGAAATACTCCACACCGTCTTTCTCCTCACCACGTGGGGCACGACTGGTACAGGAGATAGAGAAATAAAGCCTCAACTCGGGATGCTCCTTCATCAACCAGTTGACAATGGTCGACTTACCACTGCCAGAGGGAGCACTGACTATCAACATCTTTCCTTTCATAACTATGAACTATGAATTATGAACTATGAACTTATAAAGCATTCAGCACTTGTTCTTTAATCTGCTCCAGCTCGTCCTTCATCTTCACTACGATATTCTGCATCTCTGCCTGATTCGACTTCGAGCCAGTAGTGTTAATCTCACGACCCATCTCCTGAGCGATAAAACCGAGTTTCTTTCCCTGTCCCGGAACTCCTGCCATTGTCTCACGGAAATAGTTGAGATGATTGGTGAGACGTTGTTTTTCCTCACTGATATCCAACTTCTCGATATAATAGATAAGTTCCTGTTCCAAGCGGTTCTTGTCGTATTCTGCCTCAGGAATCTGCTTCAGACCGTCAACGATACGATTGCGTATCTTCTCCACGCGACTCTTCTCAAATGGTTCGATACTTGCGAGCAACTGTTCAATATTGTCAATCTTTTCACTGAATTTCTTCTCCAAGGCTGCACCTTCCTGTGTACGGAAATCTACAAGATGCTGCAAAGCCTCCTGCACACCACTACGCACCACCATCCACTCTTCGTCATCAAGTACTTCCACCTCTGTTTTCAGAAATACATCCGGCATGCGTACCAATGAAGCCATCCAGTCCGTGCCCCCTGTGATACCATGTACGTCAGCAAACGCTTTCAACTGCTGATAGTAGCTCTCCATCAGCGCCGTATTGACAGGTGCCGACTCGGTAGCGGCATCCTTCTCTATCCATACGCTCATTTCTACTTTGCCACGGATTACCTTCTCGGCAACCATTTGGCGAATCTCCATCTCCTTCTCACGATAGAGAGGAGCAATACGCGTAGTCAGGTCCAACTGCTTGGAGTTGAGAGACTTGATTTCTACATTGATTTTCTTTCCTTTGTAGGCAACGACAGCTTTGCCGTAGCCTGTCATCGATTGTATCATAATATTAAGATGCTTTGTTTTCAGGGGACAAAATTACGAATAAGTGAGCAGAAAAGCAAATAAAAAGTGGAAATTCACTCGTTTAGCACTATCATTTACGGTTGTTGTGCCATATACAAGCACTTAAGAGCACACACCTGCGATGATGACAACAGGCAAGAGAGCAATTGTAAATCAAATTGATTTGCAAAGTAAATCAAATTGAATTGCTGAGTAAATCAAATTGAATTACTGAGTAAATCAAATTGAATTACAATGGCCCGAGATACTTGTATCAGCAACCGACCCCATTCCTGACAGGGACTTATTATATAAATTTCACTCACTCGACAAAAGAAAATTACTCCTTTTGTTCTCGTTTCATCGAAATTTTCGTACCTTTGAACTTCGTTCGAAGGTAGGCTGCATCTCAGAAATACTCAAATAAATTTGGTATTTCGTTCGATTTGCACTACCTTTGCACCTTATAAAATAGAAGGGAAGAAAAAATGGCTTGCATTTTACATATAGAGACTAGTACGTCAGTATGCTCCGTCGCCGTATCGGAAGACAGCCACTGCATCTACCATGACGAGGACCATAGCGGTCCGAACCATGCGGAGCGACTGGGGTCAATGGTCGACGAGGCATTATCATTTACCGACAATCATGCGATACCTTTCGATGCCGTTGCCGTGAGTTGCGGTCCAGGGTCCTATACCGGACTGCGCATCGGAGTGTCGATGGCAAAGGGTGTCTGCTATGGTCGCAATCTGAAACTGATAGGGGTGCCAACCCTCGAACTGCTCTGCGTCCCCATCTTACTTGGACACGAGGAAATAGAGGAGAACGCCCTGCTTTGCCCGATGCTGGACGCACGACGGATGGAGGTGTATGCCGCACTATACGACCGTGCTTTGAAGGAGGTGCGTCCTGTAGGTGCCGATGTGGTGACGGCAGACACCTATAAGGAATGGCTCGACGAGCGTCCTGTATATTTCTTCGGCAATGGTGCGAAGAAATGTATGGAGACGATCAACCATCCCAATGCCCACTATATCGACGGCATAGAGCCTATCGCCAAATGGATGCAGCCCCTCGCCGAGAAGCGGTTACTGAACGGACAGACAGAGGATGTCGCTTACTTCGTGCCATTCTACCTGAAAGATTTCGTAGCATTGAAACCTAAGAAATTATTATGAATATAGAAGGATTAGACTACAACACTCAGAGAGAGAAATTACTGATGCCGGAATATGGGCGTGAGATCCAGAATATGGTCGACCATGCCGTCAATATTCCTGATAAGGAAGAACGTCAGCGCTGCGCAGAGACTATCGTCCGGCTGATGGAAAGCAAGAACCCACAGGTACTGGAGGGGGAAAATTCTGAGCAGACACTTTGGGACCACCTCTACCTGATGAGTCACAAACAGCTGGACATCGACTGGCCCTTTGATGTGAGCGAGGCAGAGAACATTCTCTCGAAGCCTGAGCCTATGCCACACCCTACCGGTGGTGCCCGTTTGCGGCATTACGGAAGACTTCTAGAAGAGTTGTTCGAGAAACTGAAGACCATGCCAGAAGGTAATGAGCGAGATGAGCTGGTGCGTCTGACGGCGAACCAGATGAAGCGTAACCTTGCAGCATGGGGACACGGATCTATGGATGACGAGAAAGTGGCAGATGACCTTGCTCGGTTTACTGATGGGAAAATACAACTCGACCTCACCAGTTTCCATTTCGAGAACATGGTGACAATGGGAAATGGCAGAAATAACAGCAAAAAGAAAAAATAAATGGCATCATTCAAGATAGAAGGCGGGCATCTGCTCAGCGGCACCATCACACCACAAGGTGCGAAGAACGAAGCATTACAGGTTGTCTGTGCCACTTTGCTGACTCACGAGGAGGTGACCATCCATAACATTCCTGATATCCGTGATGTCAATAACCTTATCCAATTGCTCAAAGATATTGGTGTAAAGGTTAAAAAGACGGAAGGCGGGCAACCAGCGGCAAATAGCTTTACCTTCCAGGCGGACGAACTCGACCTGAACTATCTGCAGAGTGACAAGTTTGTAGATAAATGCTCGCAACTGCGTGGTTCCGTCCTGATGATTGGACCACTTTTGGCACGTATGGGCAAAGCTGTCATCGCCAAGCCGGGTGGCGACAAGATAGGGCGTCGCCGATTGGACACTCATTTCCTTGGCTTTGAGAAGTTAGGTGCCAAGTTCCATCACATCCCAGACCGTAACGTATACGAAATTGCCGCAAAGAAATTGAAAGGAACTTACATGTTGCTTGATGAGGCTTCTGTTACCGGTACTGCGAATATCATCATGGCGGCTGTCTTCGCAGAAGGTACGACTACCATCTACAATGCAGCATGCGAACCTTATATCCAGCAGCTATGCCACATGCTGAACCGCATGGGTGCTAATATCAGTGGGATAGGCAGTAACCTGCTGACAATAATCGGTGTGAAGGAACTGCATGGGACAGAACATCGCCTGTTACCTGACATGATTGAGGTCGGCTCGTTTATCGGCATGGCAGCGATGGTTGGTGACGGCATACGCATCAAGGATGTCTCACTGAAGAACCTCGGCATCATTCCTGATGCATTCCGCCGAATGGGTGTGAAAGTGGAGACAGATGGGGATGATCTCTATATCCCACACCAAAAACATTACATCGTTGACTCGTTCATCGACGGTACTATCATGACGATAGCTGACGCACCGTGGCCAGGACTGACACCCGACCTGCTCAGCGTACTTATCGTGGTGGCGACACAGGCTCGCGGCTCTGTGCTGTTCCATCAGAAAATGTTCGAGAGCCGTCTGTTCTTCGTAGACCGCCTTATCGACATGGGTGCACAGATTATTCTCTGCGACCCTCACCGTGCCGTCGTCGTAGGACATGACCGCAAACTGACCTTACGTGCCAGCAGAATGTCAAGTCCTGATATCCGTGCAGGTATTGCCCTGTTAATAGCAGCCATGAGTGCCAATGGTACAAGTACTATCAGTAATATCGAGCAGATAGATCGTGGTTATGAACATATTGAGGACCGTCTGAATACCTTAGGTGCAAAAATAGAGAGAATATGATCAGGCAAGAGGAGGTATATAAGATAGGAAGACTCGGAAAGGCACATGGCGTCAAGGGAGAGGTGTCTTTTCAATTTGATGATGATGTCTTTGACCGTACCGATGCCGACTACCTTATATTAGACATAGATGGCATTCTCGTACCCTTCTTCATGGAAGAATACCGTTTCCGCTCTGATGCGCTTGCCCTCGTCAAGTTCTGTGATGTGGACACACAGGAGCGTGCTTCTGAACTGACGGGTAGCAATGTCTACTTCCCCCGTGCATTGGCAGAGGACGAAGAGGGAATGCCCTCGCTAGCCTCCCTCATAGGCTTTGATTTAGTCAAGGCAAAAGATGGTATCAGAGTTGGCACCATTGCCACCATAGACGACAGTACCGCCAATCTGCTCTTCGAACTCGAGGACGGACGGCTTATTCCTGCCTCAGACGACCTCATAACGGATATCAATATCAAGGAAAGAACGATTAAAATGGAAATCCCTGAGGGGTTATTAGAAATATGAAAAAAAGACAAATAGCCATTCTTGGCTCTACGGGGTCAATCGGTACTCAAGCACTACAAGTCATCAAGGAGCACGAAGACCTCTATGAGGTATACTGCCTGACAGCTAACAACAAGGTGGAGCTGCTTGCCCAACAGGCTCATCAGTTCAAACCTGCTGCCATCGTTATTGCCAATGAGGCTCGCTATGAGGAGCTTAAACAACTGATGGCTGACTTACCTGACGTGAAAGTTTATGCAGGACAGAAAGCACTTGACGAGATTGTGGAGGCTGGTCCGATAGACATGGTACTGACGGCAATGGTGGGGTTCGCAGGTCTCTCACCTACGATTCACGCCATCAAGGCACGTAAGGCAATTGCCCTTGCCAACAAGGAGACACTAGTGGTAGCTGGCGAACTGATTCAAGACCTTGCCACGCAATACCACACGCCCATCCTGCCCGTCGACAGTGAGCACTCTGCAATCTTCCAGAGCCTAGTAGGAGAAGATCATAACCCCATTGAGAAAATACTACTCACGGCAAGTGGAGGTCCTTTCCGTAACATGTCGATGGAACAGATTGCGAAAGTCACCAAGGATGACGCCCTGCGCCATCCCACATGGGACATGGGGGCAAAGATTACCATTGACTCCGCATCGATGATGAACAAAGGTTTCGAAGTAATAGAGGCGAAATGGCTCTTTGGCGTGAAAGCATCACAAATACAAGTTTTGGTACACCCACAGAGCATCGTACACAGTGCCGTTCAGTTCCAAGATGGTGCTGTCAAGGCGCAATTAGGTGTCCCTGACATGCGATTGCCTATTCAGTATGCGTTCTCCTATCCTAAACGTCTCACCCTATCCGGAGAGCGTCTTAACCTCTTTGCTACTCAAAAACTGGAGTTTTTCGAGCCTGACCTGCAGAAGTTCCGCTGCCTGGCCCTTGCCTTTGAGGCCATTCAGCGAGGTGGCAACATGCCATGTATCGTGAATGCCGCTAACGAAATTGTGAACCGAGGATTCCTGGAAGATAAATGTAGTTTCTTACAGATGAGCGACATCATCGCAGAGACGATGGTTCAATGCACCTACGATGCCAACCCCACCTACGACACCTATGTCGCTACGGATGCGGAGGCACGGAGGATTGCTATGGAGTTAATGAACAATTCGAAATAACGACTTATCGGAATAAAAAAATTAATAATGGAAGTATTTTTAATCAGAGTATTACAATTTATTCTCGCCATCTCCCTATTGGTATTACTGCATGAGGGAGGGCATTTCTTCTTTGCTAAACTCTTTGGAGTAAGAGTGGAGAAATTTTATATCTTCTTTGACTGGAAATTTAGCCTGTTTAAGTTCAAACCCAAGAATAGTGACACGGAATACGGTGTCGGCTGGCTCCCATTGGGTGGCTACTGCAAGATTGCCGGTATGATTGACGAGAGTTTCGACACAGAACAAATGAAACAGCCGGCACAGCCCTGGGAGTTCCGCACCAAACCGGCATGGCAGCGACTGCTGATAATGATAGGCGGTGTGCTGGTGAATTTCCTGCTTGCCCTGTTCATCTACTCAATGATTCTGTTCTACTGGGGCGACACCTATATCCCGGTAAAAGACATGACACTGGGTATGAAGTTCAACCAAGAGGCAAAATCGTATGGTTTCAAGGATGGCGATATCCTTGTCGGCACAGAGAACGGTGCGTTTAAAGACTTCTCTGCAGATCTCTATCGCGACATCTCAGAAGCAAAGCGAGTGGATATCATCCGTAATGGAAAACAAATGAGTATCAGCCTCCCTGGCAATCTCAACCTTTTAGGCATGCTGAAGGCTGACCCCTCGTTTGTCCGCCCATTAATTCCCGCAAAGGTTGACAGCGTTGTACCAGGAACTCCTGCTGAGGGAATCGGTATCAAGGCTGGTGACAAAATTCTCGCTATGGATGGCAAACCTGTAGACTCTTATAACGAGTTTGTTGACCTGTTGGGACGACGACAGGATTTATTGGACACAGCGACATCAACAGCCGACAGCCTGAAGGCACGCACTGTCACTATCGTTTTCGGTAACGAGAGCAAGACAGACACGGCAACGGTCCAACTAACCCCAGATCTGAAACTCGGCTTTGTAGTAAATAGCATCCAAGGACTCTACAAACCCATCACTAAGGAATATGGATTCATCGAAAGCATCCCTGCTGGTATCAAATACGGCTGGAACGTACTGGCATCCTATGTCAATGACCTGAAATACGTCTTTACTGCCGATGGCGCTAAGTCTCTTGGCGGATTTGGAGCAATAGGCAGTCTTTTCCCACCTATGTGGGACTGGTACATGTTCTGGAAGATGACCGCCTTTCTCAGCATCATTCTTGCGTTTATGAATATCCTGCCTATCCCAGCACTTGATGGGGGACATGTGCTCTTCTTGCTTTACGAGATGATTACACGCAGAAAGCCATCTGAGGAATTTATGATACGAGCCGAGTATGTGGGCTTTGGTATTCTCATTCTATTAATGGTGGTTGCTAACCTAAACGACATTCTTCGCTGGTTAGGCTATCTATAGTTCCTATAGTGACTAGTGCCTATATATAATATAATAGTGCCTATATATAATATAATAAGGTACGCGAGAGACTGGATGAGTTAAATAATATTAAATCTTTAACTTATCCAGTTTCTTATTTTCCAGATTCAAGAGAAAAGCTGTACCTTTGCAGTCCGATTATTGGGGAGAGACTTAGAATCCCCGTGAACCGTGTGTAAATAGTGGTGTCTTTGGCCGGGCGCTGCGGTTTGTGAATCACGATTCAGCCGAAAGGCACAGACGTTAGACTGCTGCGGAGCGTTAGACTCTCTGCCGTGGTTATTGTTTGTGCATAAGAGAATAAGAACAAATGTTTTTTAGTAGTAAAATTTAAAAAGTAAAAATGGACACTTTAAGTTACAAGACCATTTCCGTATCAAAGGAAGCTGCTCGCGAGCAGAAAGAATGGGTGGTTATTGACGCTACCGATCAGGTAGTCGGCCGCCTTGCCTCTAAGGTTGCGAAACTGATTCGCGGAAAGTACAAGCCAAACTTCACTCCTAACCAGGATTGTGGAGACAATGTAATCATTATTAATGCAGCCAAAGTGAAATTCACTGGTAAGAAAGAGACTGACAAGGTATATACCCGTTATACTGGTTATCCTGGTGGTCAGCGTTTCAGCACTCCTGCAGAACTCCGTAAGACTACTTACGGTGTAGAGCGTTTCCTGAAACACGCCGTGAAGGGCATGCTGCCAAAGGGTCCCCTGGGACGCAGCCTGCTGAACAACCTCTATATTTACGAGGGAACTGAGCACAAGCATGAGGCTCAGAAGCCAAAAGCAATTGATATTAACCAGTATAAATAAAAAGATAGAAAATGGAAGTAATTAATGCAATCGGTCGTCGCAAGAGCTCAGTAGCTCGCGTTTACCTGAGCGAAGGCACAGGCAAGATCACGATTAATAAGAAGGATTTAACCGAGTATTTCCCTTCAGCTATCCTGCAGTACGTGGTTAAGCAGCCGCTGAACCTGCTCGAGGTGGCTGAAAAATATGACATCAAGGCAAACTTGGACGGTGGTGGTTTCACTGGTCAGAGCCAGGCTCTTCGTCTTGCCATTGCTCGTGCATTGGTAAAGGTAAATGAAGAAGACAAGAAAGCTCTGAAGACCCAAGGTTTTCTTACTCGTGACTCTCGTGAGGTTGAGCGTAAGAAGCCAGGTCAGCCAAAGGCTCGTCGTCGCTTCCAGTTCAGTAAGCGTTAAACTGGACTAAGTTTAGTATCTAAACCTTTGGGACTCTGGCTAGGAATTCTAGTAAAACTAGTTCAACTAGACTACCCATTGGTTGGTCTAAAAAGATTAAAAAAGAAAGTAAACAACAATTTAAAACATTAAGAAAATGTCAAGAACGAATTTTGATATGTTGCTTGAGGCTGGCTGCCATTTCGGTCACCTGAAGCGTAAGTGGAACCCCGCCATGGCACAGTATATATACACAGAGCGCAATGGCATCCACATCATCGATCTCCACAAGACTGTAGTCAAGATTGACGAGGCTGCAGACGCTCTGAAACAGATTGCCAAGAGTGGTAAGAAAATCCTGTTCGTCGCTACTAAAAAACAGACTAAGGAAATTATCGCAGAGAAAGCCACCAGCGTAAACATGCCTTATGTTATTGAACGCTGGCCGGGCGGTATGTTGACCAATTTCCCGACTATTCGTAAGGCCGTAAAGAAAATGGCGAACATCGACAAGCTGATGCAAGACGGAACATATGCAAATCTCTCAAAACGCGAGTTGCTGCAGATTACCCGTCAGCGTGCAAAACTGGAGAAGAACCTTGGTTCTATCGCAGACCTGACACGTCTCCCTTCTGCCCTTTTCGTCGTTGACGTACTGAAAGAGCAGATTGCCGTTCGTGAAGCTAACCGCCTGGGTATCCCTGTTTTCGGTATTGTGGACACCAACTCTGATCCTAACAACATTGATTTCGTCATTCCTGCCAATGATGATGCAAAAGACAGCGTAGAGGTTATCCTTACCGCATGCTGCAATGCCATCAACGAAGGTCTTGAGGAACGCAAAGTGGAGAAGGCTGACGAGAAGGCTGCTGACGCTCAAGCAGAGGCTGATGCTGAAGAGGCTAAGCCTAAGCGTGCCGCCCGTAAGCCCCGCAAGGCTGTGGAGGAAGAAGCTCCTAAGGCTGAAGAGGCAAAGACTGCTGAAGAGGAAGCACCTGCTGCAGAATAATCATCGAGATATCGAAATATCGAGACAACAAAAACAATAAATTAAAGAAATAAAACAATGGCTATATCAATAGACGATATCAAAAAGCTTCGCGCTATGACAGGCGCTGGTCTTGCCGACGTAAAGAAGGCACTGACCGAGGCCGAGGGCGATTTCGACAAGGCAAAGGAACTGCTCCGTGAGCGTGGACTTGCCATCGCTGCTAAGCGTAGCGACCGTGAGACATCTAATGGTTGTGTCCTCGTAAAGGCTGTTGACGGCTTTGCTGCCACCATCGCCCTGAAATGTGAGACCGACTTCGTTGCCAATGGTGCAGACTTCATCGCACTGACTCAGAACATCCTCGATGCAGCCATCGCCGCCAAAGCAAAGGATATTGAGGCTGTGAAAGAGCTGACCCTTGCTGACGGTCAGAAAGTTCAGGATGCTGTTACCCAGCGTTCTGGTATCACTGGTGAGAAGATGGAGCTCGATGGCTATAACGTCCTCGAAGGTGAGAACATTGAGGTATACGACCACATGGGCAAGCACACCCTGTGCACCATGATTCAGCTGAACAAGGCTGCCGCAGAGATTGGTCATAAGCTCGCCATGCAGGTTGCTGCCATGAAGCCTGTTGCCCTTACTGCTGAGAATGTTGACAAGGAGATTCTTGACGAGGAGTACAAGACTGCTGTTGAGAAGTCTAAGCTGGAGCAGGTACAGAAATATGTTGACAACAAGCTGAAGAAGGCTGGTATCAATCCTAACCTCGTAGACTCCGAAGACCATATCGAGAGCAACATGGCTAAGGGATGGCTCACACAGGAGCAGGCTGACGAGGCTCGTAAGCTCATCGAGACTGCTAAGGCAGAGGGTGAGGCTCAGTTGAAGATGCCTATGATTGAGGGTATCGCCAAGGGGCGTGTTCAGAAGTTCCTGAAGGAGAACTGTCTCGTTGACCAGGAGTTCCAGTTCGGTGATGGCGACAAGGCTACTGTATCACAGTGGCTTGCTCAGCAGGACAAAGAACTGAAAATTGTTGATTTCAAGCGTTTCACTCTTGTCGCTGAGTAATATCTATTCTAATATACAAAAAAGTGCTGGTTCTTTTGTTAGAGCCAGCACTTTTTTTTATTCTTCCCAATATCTGATCTTACGAGTCTGAATGACATTCGTCGTCTGACTTTGTCCTCCCTTCTCCCAATAAACAATATTCAATGCATTTCGTGTCCAGTTGCCAATGTCGTCATGAGCCTCGTAGTTGTTCCGCATATTTACAGACATCACACACTCATTACTCTCGTCGTACACTTTCTGGCTCTGGTTCAATATCTCATCCTTATCATCATAGATGTACTCGTTTATATAAGTGATATTGGCAGCCTTATTGGTCAGCGTACGCTTAATAAGTCTGTTACGCTTATCATACTCATAGTCAATGACACTCATACCAGAACGTTCCAACATCTTCCCCTGCGTTAGGTAACCATACATATTGTACTTGCGTTCCGTAATATCCGGATTCTCCATCTTCCCATTTTTAGAGAAACGCTCCATAGGATTCTCTGCCACAGCATTCTCGGTAATCACTTCCTGTACATGCCCCCTTAAACCAAAAATCAATGCATCTTTATAATATGGGACACTCGGCATATAGAAAAAGTTCAGATTGCTCGATCCGTTATCATTCAAATCCTCGGACACTTTAATATCGCCATAATCTCCAAAGAAATACTCCGCACCACCCCTGCTGGTATATTCTCCATACTCTTTTTCCAACTTATTAAGGAAATAAGTATGGTTACGTGCTAACATATCTTTTGTACGATAGGGACCAATCGTCACATAAACCGACTGTACGAAGCGGTTCGTTAATTGCACATTGACCATCACTTTGGCACGGATACCATAATAGTTCCCACGAAAATACAAATCTCCATGGTCATCAGAACTGCCCCATTCCACAAATCCTTTTGTCTTTAGAGCAACGACAAAAGAATCAACAGGACCTTCCAAAGGTATTCCCATAAAGTCCATACAGCGGGTATCAGTCTGCGCTTGAACGCCCATAGTCCCTATGAGCATCAGGTAGAATATGAATAACTTTTTTGTCATACTTGCGGCAAAGATAATCATTTTAGAAAAAAAATCCTTATCTTTGTGCCATAAATTAACATGATATGAAGATTTTTGCTGTAGGCATGAACTATATCCAGCACAATAAAGAGCTGGATGGAGCGTTATATAAACCAGAGAAACCTGTCATTTTCACAAAGGCTGACTCTGCGCTGTTGAAAGACCACAAGCCCTTCTTCATTCCTGACTGGAGTCAGCAAGTGGACTATGAGACAGAGTTGGTAGTACGAATATGCCGGTTGGGTAAGAGTATTCCCGAACGCTTCGCACACCGTTATTATGATGCAGTCACCGTCGGCATAGACTTTACTGCACGTGACCTTCAGCGGGAGGCTCGCAAACAGGGGCACCCATGGGAAATCTGCAAGGGTTTTGATGGCTCTGCTGTTATCGGTGAGTGGGTGGAGATAGAGAAGTTTCGCGACATTCAAGCGATCCATTTCCACCTGGACATCAATGGTAAAACCGTACAGGAAGGCTGTTCGAGCGATATGCTCTATAAGGTTGACGAGCTGATAGCATATATCTCACAGTTCTTTACGCTGAAGACAGGAGACTTGCTCTATACAGGGACACCAGTAGGTGTAGGACCTGTTCATATCAACGACCATCTGGAAGGTTGGTTAGAAGAACGAAAAGTTTTGGAGTTTAATTGTAAGTAAATGAGGAAAGCGATATTGAGCATTTGTCTGTTATGCTGCTGTCTGACGATAGGAGCACAGCGGTTTTATAACTTGACTGCACCACAAGTCAAAATAGACTCAGTATTGCCTGTGGTATCTTATGCCATTCCTCTTTTTGACAATTATGGAGACTCCACCTATACCGTCAGCATCGAATACCCTGAATTTATCCCTATGAGCGATGCTGATATCAGACAATACCATCAAATTACCAAAGAAGGACTGCCCCGCCTACCGAAAATCAGTCAACAAATCAGTATCTCCCGCAAGAAGGCATCACTGGAGGTGTCCCTGATCCCTTTGGTTTATCGCAACAAGAAATACCAGAAACTAGTGAGTTTCATGCTGAAGGTAAAACCCAAAGCTATCAACAAGAAAGGCGGTTACAGACGGGCTGCAGACGGCAACCGCTATGCGGACCATTCGGTGCTCCAAGAAGGAACTTGGGTCAAGATCCGAATACCACAGACAGGAATTTACCAACTTAGCACGGACTTTATTCAAAAAGCTGGATTCACCAATACCAGCAAGGTAAAAATCTATGGCTACGGAGGTGGCATGCAACCCGAAAAGCTGACTGCCGACTATCTGATGGAGACCGACGATCTCCAAGAACTTCCTACCTGTAATGTGGGCGGTCGAAGGCTTTTCTATGCTGTAGGACCTGTCACCTGGAATGATAACCATCAACGTATCCGCAATCCATATTCCAATTACGGCTACTATTTCCTGACAGAGAACGATGACGAGCCTCTCACCATCAGTCAAGAGGATTTCCTTGCCACCTACTACCCCTTAGAAGATGACTACAACACCCTCTATGAAGTAGATGATTTCGCTTGGTACCAAGGAGGTCGCAACCTCTATGATGCGACCGTTCTGTCAACTAGTACTAACAATGACTATACACTTTCTTCCTCTGGCAATACAACGAAAGGAGCCGTCACCGTGGTAGTCTCTGCCAATCAGGCAACGACTGTTGCGGTCAGCCTCAACGACCAGTCTGTCGGGAGTATCACAATACCATCCTGTGGTACTTACGATGCCATGCGCGTCACCCAAAAGACCTTTAACGTCGACAACTTACAAAAGAATAACAAAATTAGACTCCAACCATCCAACAGTGGTGCTACAGTACGACTAGACTATATCTCTTTATACAGTGAAAGTCCTAAGGACGCTCCGAACCTGTCATCAGGCAGTTTCTCCATTCCAGAAATAGTGGGTATGATTGCCAACCAAGACCACCATGCTGATGACTTCATCGACATGCTGATTGTCATTCCTGCCAGTGGTGAACTTGCCCAGCAGGCAGAACGGCTGAAGACCATCCATGAGACAAATGATAATCTGCGCGTCCGGATCATCCCTGCTGACGAATTATATAATGAGTTCAGTAGTGGAACTCCTGATGCCAATGCCTACCGCAGGTACTTGAAGATGCTCTACGACCGTGCGACTACCGAGAACGACATGCCTCACTATCTTGTGTTATTGGGTGATGGAGCTTGGGATAACCGGATGCTTTCTCCAGCATGGTCCAGTGAGAACCCAGACAACTACCTACTCTGCTATGAGAGCGAGAACTCTTACAGCCATACCGACTGTTATGTGAGTGATGACTTTTTCTGTCTCCTTGATGACAATGAAGGAGGTAATATGCTACAAACTGACAAGCCCGATGTTGCCGTGGGACGTTTCCCTGTACGGACGGCAGAACAGGCAATGGTAATGATTGACAAGATTGAGCAATATACCCGTAACGACTATGCCGGCTCATGGCAGAATGTAGTATGTGCATTAGGAGATGACGGTAATGAGAACCAACACATGAAGGACGCACATGCCATTGCTTCCCTCATAGAACAACTTCAACCAGCCATGCAAGTAAAAAGGGTCATGTGGGATGCCTACCCCCGGACAGCGACAGCCACTGGTAATCGCTATCCGGATGTGACACGTCTGCTGAAGCAACAGATGAGTCAAGGTGCCCTCATCATGAACTACTCTGGTCATGGCGGTCCTGGCAGTATCTCACATGAGTATGTCCTGACATTGCAAGATTTTCAGTCTACCATCTCCAAACACCTGCCGTTGTGGGTAACCGCCTCTTGTGATATCATGCCCTTTGACGGTCAGGAAGAGAATATCGGTGAGACTGCCTTACTGAACGACAGGGGTGGTGCCATCGCTTTCTTCGGTACAACACGTACAGTATACCAGTCATATAACCGTCTGATGAATCTTGCATTCACCAGACACCTGCTTAGCAGCCGACAAAAACGCACAGCCATCGGAGAGGCTGTAAGACTGGCAAAGAACCAGCTTATACAAACAGGTAGCGACCAGACAGCCAACAAACTGCAATATACCCTTTTAGGAGACCCTGCACTTACTTTGGCGATACCCACTCGCTCCGCCGTCATTGAGACCATTAATGACCAATCTCTGTCCACACTGACAGAGCCTTTGCAGCTTGGAGCTGGTTCCACGATTAAAGTAACAGGACATGTTAATCAAGAGGATGGACAACTTGATGAGACGTTCAATGGCGAACTGACAGCTACCGTTCGTGATGCTGCGGAAGAGATTACCTGTCGCCATAATGACAAGTCGGAGGCAGAGACAGTTTTCACCTATACCGGTCGGGACAAGACGCTCTTCCAAGGCAGTGACAGCATCCGCCAGGGACGCTTTGACTTCTCCTTTACCGTCCCCAAGGATATCAGCTATGCCAACGGCAATGGACAGATTACCGTCTATGCTGTCAACGACACGAAAGACGTGGAAGCGAACGGCTCTACAGACATGGTGGTCTTCGGTGGCTCAGGTAGTGGCGAGAACGATCAGGAAGGTCCTGACGTGTTCTGCTATCTGAACAGCAGCTCTTTTGTGGATGGGGGTACTGTGAACCCTACACCCTACTTCATTGCCGAGATCAATGATCCCAATGGAATCAATACGACGGGTAATGGAATCGGTCATGACCTGCAACTAGTGATTGATGGTGATCTGACACGCACCTACAACCTTAATGATTATTTCCAATATGACTTCGGCAGTCATACCACGGGAACCTTAGGCTTCAGCATTCCAGAACTCAGTGAGGGTCAGCATCGTCTTCAGTTCCGTGCCTGGGACCTCATGAATAACTCAACACTTAAAGAACTCCAGTTCAAAGTCTCTAAAGACGCGGCTCCCACCTTCTTCGACGTAGAGTGTACCCATAATCCTGCCATCACATCTACTGGTATCCGTATCATCCATGACCGGGTAGGTTGTAACATGGACATCATCCTTGATATCTTCGATATGGCAGGACATCATCTCTGGCAACATCATGAGACTGGCACACCATACGATAACAGCTACCTGATTAACTGGGACCTCTGTGTTGATGGAGGTCGTCGACTGCATACTGGCGTATATCTCTATCGTGTACGTATCAGCAGCAACGGCTCCAGCCAGACCTCAAAGGCGAAGAAAATCATCATCATAAGCAATAAATAACCCATCCCTACGTTTATTAAGGTGATGAAAACAAATAAGATATATACAACCCTCGTCATCCTGCTGCTCACGACCTTCGCACATGCACAGGATACCAAGAGCCAGTTCAATCCCATTGAACATGCGGTGGTGTCACAGACCATCGCCCCCGATGCCCGTGCCGCTGGTATGGGTGACGTGGGTGCAGCCACCGACCCGGATGTAAACTCACAATACTGGAATCCGGCAAAATACCCATTCTGCATCAGTCGTGCAGGCATAGCACTTAACTATACCCCTTGGTTGCGCCAGTTGGTCAACGATATCAGTCTTGCTTACGTTGCCGGTTATTACCGCATCGGTGACTATAGTTCCATATCAGGGTCGCTGCGTTACTTCTCGTTAGGTGAGGTGATGACCTCCATGGATGATAATGCCATGACGGTGAAACCTTATGAGATGTCCATTGATGTAGCTTATGCCTTGATGCTCAGTGAGAAATTCTCGTTGGCTGCGGCTATCCGTTGGTTGTACAGCGACCTGCGTTATGACTATTCGGAGGACTCCTCCCCCGCATCTGCCTTTGCCGCTGACCTCGCCATGTATTATAACAACTACATCAACATCGGACAGCGTGAGTGCCAGTTGGGTATTGGTATGAATATCTCTAATATAGGTAGTAAGATAAAATATTTTGGTGACGACCGTTCCAACTTCCTGCCTGCCAACCTGCGTATCGGTGCCTCGCTGATGGTGCCCATTAACGAATACAACCGCTTCACTATTGCCGCCGATGCCAATAAACTCCTTGTACCCACTGTTCCCAAGCAAAACGAGGGAGAGTCGAAGGAAGACTATGAGCAGCGTGTCATTGAGGAATACAATGATGTCGGCTCTATTGCCGGTATCTTCAAGAGCTTTGGTGATGCCCCAGGCGGATTCAAAGAGGAACTGCAAGAGATACAATGGAGTGTAGGTGCCGAATACACCTATCACGACCAGTTCACCCTCCGTGCCGGTTATCACCACCAGAGTGAGAACAAAGGCAACTTGAAATACTTTACCGTCGGCGGTGGTTTCCGCATGAGTGTGTTCTCTTTGGATGTGGGTTATGTGATTGCTACAGCAAAGAGCAACCCATTAGACCAGACCCTCCGTTTCACCCTTGCCTTCGATATGGACGGCATCAAAGACTTGTTTAAGAGATGATCAGGGTCGGTATGGGATATGATGTCCATCAGCTGGTTCGTGGTCGCGAACTTTGGATGGGCGGAATCAAGTTGGAACATGAGTTAGGACTGCTTGGACATAGTGATGCCGATGTGCTGATACACGCCATCTGCGATGCCATCTTAGGTGCTGCTAATATGCGTGATATCGGCTACCACTTCCCCGACACTGCCGCAGAGACTGATGGAATGGATAGCAAGATTATCCTCAAGAAAACCATTGAGCTGATAGCCACGAAGGGTTATCATCTGGTGAATATCGATGCCACCATCTGTGCTGAGCGTCCTAAGATGAATCCCCATATTCCAGCCATGCAGCAATGTATGGCACAAGTCATCGGCTGCGATGTGGATGCTATCTCCATCAAGGCAACAACGACTGAGAAACTCGGTTTCACTGGTCGTCAGGAAGGCATCTCTGCCTATGCCGTCGCTTTGATAGAGAAATAACGATTTAACCTAAGCGGTCGTTATGCCCAAACTAAACGACCTTTGAAGCCCGCACCTTCTCCCTTTGAAGGCGGCACTTTTCTGTTTGTTCCATGGGGAGGAATACTGAATTGGGATATCTTTGCAACCCACATGCTGTATTTTGGTAAACACAGAGATACGGAGACACAGAGAAAGAATAAAAACTCCGTGCCTCTGTGCCTCAGTGTTGAGTGAATCTATGGGCAAAAACGTCATTCGTTGTCACCCTTGTCACCTCGTTGTCACACGTAACATACTGATTTTCAGAAAGTGTTGCAAGGTGGCAACGGTTGCAAGGGTAAAAAACTTTATGTAGGGGAAATGGTCGAAGGTACTCATGCTTGGAAAAACTTAAATAAATTTGGTTTTTCACTCACTTAATCGTACCTTTGCAGACATGAAACATTTGGGGTATCTTCTCATATTGTTTGTGTTTCTTTTCCCCTCATGCACTGAGCATGGGAAGTACAGTCAATTCTCTGTTATAAGTGAGTTGATAGAGATGATATGCTAGACTCCGCTTTACACCAAAAACTAAAGAAAACTGATATTTTTCGTAAAAATTACAATATAATGGAAAAAAATCCAAATCAAATTACTATCTTTGCATTGTGTTTCGCAAGAGACATGACATTTTGTTAGCTCAATTATCTGTCGAATCTGCACCTCGAAGAATAAAAGAGCTATGATATCCACATTGGAGTATACGCCCTATAGCGTAGACTTCTCCATAGTGGATATAAGGCTGTGCAGAGCCTGACAGATATATGGCGAATCTGCGCTATTCTTATTTCCATAAGTTTGTGCAAGCCGCCAAGACAAGAAACAATAGTACAAACTTAAAAATAAAAGAGTATGAAGAAATTATTTACCTTGTTATTGCTGTCATTAATGGCAACAGCTCATGCAAAAGACAGTCATGATTTTGTAGTAGACAACAAAGCCTACAAGATTATCTCAGGTACTACGAATTGTGAATTTTGGGCTTTGAAAACAGATTCTAAGTCTGTCTATTCCGGAGATTTCGTAATACCCAGTAGTGTGAGTTACGGTGGCACGACCTATACTGTGACAGGTATTGGCGATGAAGCCTTTGAGGAAAGCACTATCACCTCTATCTCGATACCTGAAACGGTAACGACAATTGGTAAGGAAGCATTCGAAGAGTGCGAAAACCTCGCTACCATCACCATCGGCAAAAATATCACGTTTATCGGTGATGAATACAAAGTGGGTGGTACGTTTAACAGATGTACATCTCTAACTTCCATCAACGTAGAGGCAGGTAATGCAAACTTCTCCAGCATTGACGGTGTGCTGTTTAGCAAAGACGGAAAGACCATCTATGCATATCCTGCTGGTAAAACAGAAACTGAATATACTGTCCCAGATGCTGTAGAGACCATTGCATATAATACTTTCCTTTACCAACAGCATTTGACAAATGTCATCATCGGCAATAATGTGAAAACTATAGCCGATAATCATGGTAATGGAACCCTTTTTCGCTTCCTCCCCAATCTCCAAAAGGCTACAATTGGTGGAGTGACGTCTTGGAGTACAGGCTCTGGCATCGTCATGAAATGTCCTAAATTCCAGACACTCACTCTTGGTACTATGGTTCCTGCTGATGTCATCGCTAGTGTTCTCGGTATGAATTACGACAATGAATCCAATCACTTTTTCGACATTGTAATATCTGACAATAATCAAAACGTAACCAAAAAAGACGGCTTCCTGTATGATAAAGCCATGACCACATTGTTAGGAGTTCTTGATGCTACTGTGACATCTTACACAAGCCCAGCTGGTATTACAGCCATTGCTGATGGTGTGTTCAGCAGATGCGAGGCTCTCACATCGCTGACACTAAGCGACGACGTTACCTCTATTGAATACAGTTCTTTGTTTGCTCCGAATCTGGAGACACTGATTATCGGTAATGGCATTACCGCTCTTCCAGAATATGGCTTGAATATTAATCCGACCTTAAAAAAACTAGTTTTAGGTAATGGTATCACTGCCATTCCTGAAAATAGTTTTTGCGGTACGGAACTGCAAGAACTTACTATCGGTAGCCACGTAGCGAGTATCGGCTCACACTCATTCATGGGTAATTCACAGTTGAAGGACATCACCGTTCTTGCTACAACTCCTCCTACTGTTGGCGAAATGGTGTTTGGTGAAGACTTTAGTCAATACACTTTGCACGTACAGGCGGGCTGTAAAGCTGTTTATCAGGCCGATGCTTTCTGGGGTAAGTTTACGAAAATAGTAGAAGATGCTGCAACCGGCATTAGCGCATCGCACTTAACGGTTATTAAGCCCGTTGCCTGTTACACGCTCAGTGGAATATGCACAAACAGTCATCGTGGCATCAATATCGTACAGATGTCTGATGGTACTACACGAAAAGTCATTGTAAAATAGTAGTCAGGCACGAATATATAATAATGGCGGTTGAAATCAACTGCCATTATTTATAAGTTTCACCTAAATAATCCGGGACGGTTCTGACTGATCCACTTTCCGGATCACGGGGTCGGTTCTGAAGTGAACCCATGATGCCCCAGTAGGTCACTCGCCCGAGCCTTGGGCAGGCTCTGCAGGCACTGTATTCTCATGTGCCTCCTCGAAGACCACATCCTTCAGGAGCTGCTTGGCGATGGAATACTTCTGCTTGACGGTGCCGTCGGCACGGCGCGGTTGAACGGAGGTTGTTGTTCTTTGACTTGATGAATTTCTGACTCATAGTTACTGTGTGTTTAAAAGGTTAATGTAAAATTGATTGTGTGTCTTTCGTCGTTGCAAGATATGATTGCCGTTGCTTCCTCATTGCAACGGCAAAGGTACTACATTTAACATGCGATGTCAATAGTTTGGAGGGAAAATCGTGTAAAAATATGTTAATAAA
>OMWH01000048.1 GCA_900314755.1 uncultured Prevotellaceae bacterium
TTCCCATAAGGACGAGGCGATAGAACTATCACGGGATTTCTTTGCTTCATTATCCGACTCCACCTATGGAAAGCCCAATGACTTCTATCCCGATTATGATTCATTGGGCATTGAAGCCAAGTCAGACATTGTGGACATCGAGGCATCAGATGTTACCGAAAAGAACGACACTTTCACAGTCCGTTGCTATAACAACTATACCAATAGTGAGGGAACCTTTATGCAGGACAGCGTTACTCTGTTCATTACAAGGAACGAGGATAAGCAGTTCTACATCTATGATTCCAAGGGACTCATTGAAATGGATAAGGAACTGGAGTGGTTTGGCACCGTTACAGGAGCATTCACCAAGAAACGTCCCAATGACCAGGCACTGGCAAAGCGCATCGAGAAGGTCAGGGATATGATGTTTGCCAAGTATTTTGAAGTCCGTGCCGACCTTGCTACCAAGGTGAAAATCGCCAACTGGTCTTGGGAAACAAGTTACAGCGGTGACGCTCATGGTGAAGGAAGAGTGGTCAACAACTTGGACTATTCCATTTCGGGCGTGAAGTATCGTGTCACCTACTATGACCGCAGTGGTCAGTTCATGGCAGATGACGATGGAAGTATCAGCAAGACGTTATTACCAGGAGAGAAATACAATTTCACCTTCTGGAGTTCAAATGCCAAATATCCGCACACGGCAAGTCTCAGACTTGATTTCTCGGACAACATGATATTAAAGATTATCAAGGGACAGACCTATACAGGTAAGGAGTTCCAAGAGTATATGAAAAGCCAGAAGTAGAAGTCAGAAAGCCAAGTTATTCAGGGAAGAGTTCTTCACTGAACGGATATAGTCAATCAGGATGGTCGGGTCAAAAGCCTTGCCATCCTTTTTTGTTGTCAGATGCAGGTGTTCTCCAGTTGATGCTCCAGTGTTACCTGTTAAACCCAACGGCTCTCCAGCTGACAGGAAGTCGTTGGGTTTTACGTATTGTTCAGACAGATGGCAGTAGCTGACGGTATAGTTTGCCGTCTTAACAGTCACATATCTGCCAGAGCGATTGTCATACCCGACTTTAAGCACAGTACCTGGCAGCATCGACAGCACATCCTCATGTCTGGCATATAAATCGATACCATTGTGCATCATCTGTTTATGATAGATAGGATGTTTACGCATACCGAAGCCAGAATTTATTCGGATATTCTTCAGGGGTAGGGAAACGAGCGATATCATATTATAATCTCCAGTTGAAGAATTAGAAGCTTCATTGCTCTCGTTTGTTTCTCGGCTTGTCTGCTCTGGAGTGTTTAATACTACGCTGTCCGTCAGAGTCTCGTTTGACTTCGACGGATTGATTGTTTTTATACTTTTGCTGTTAGTCATGCCAATAGTGTTGAACTGGGCATGTGCCGGCATGGTCTGGAGCAATGCACAGACTGTTGAAAGAAAGAGTATGCTTGTTTTCATGCCGCAAAGGTACGGTATAATCTTATACTGAAAGAAAAACAATTCCTCTATCAATCAAACTCTAACTATCATACTATTAAATTAAACCTTCTTAAATCGAATCCTTGCAGACATGGCTTTTACAACCTATTATAAAAACATGCTATAAATTTGCATCGCGAAATTGTCCGCATAGAAATTAAGTATAATAATGTAACATCAACAAAGTATGATTAATCATTTTGAAGAAAGCGAGATGCCTTACGGCACACTCGAACGTTTCGGACTCACGCAGGAGATCCTTATGATGTCCTCCAGAACATCTACAATGGCCGTCGCTCTCCCGTGTTACCTATTATTGTTACCACCGAGGATGGTGAGCAGGAACCTTCACGAACACGTTTCTGCCTGGTACGCACTCCAGAGGGAGGTGTCGATGTTCTCTTCTTTCCCAAACTCGATGAGTATGAAATCAACCTCTTCAACGAAGAGCAGAAACAGCGACTCCTTGAAGGTAAGGCCATCATCGGTTATCTGGAGAGCAACGAGGAGAACAAGGAAGCTGGCGGCAAGCGATTCTTCCAGATTGATC
>OMWH01000016.1 GCA_900314755.1 uncultured Prevotellaceae bacterium
TATTATATATATATAATATATTATATATATATAATAATATAATTAAACATAAGGTCAGAATCTCAATTTCATTACTGAGATTCTGAGACTGAGACTATTCCAGGCTAAGACAGTGAGATAGTGGGGAACATTTTGGGAACACGGGGTCATACAAGCCCCCTGTTTAGGGGTTATTTTTGTTTTTGTGTATATATGATGCCAACAATGGTCAGAGGGTTTTGATGATTTTGGCGGGATTGCCACCGACTACTGCGTTGTCGGGGACATCCTTGGTGACTACGGCACCAGCGGCTACGACGGCATTGCGGCCTATGGTGACACCGGGACAGATGATGGCTCCGATGCATATCCACGCATTCTCCTTGATGGTCACCTGACCGAAATGAAACAGGTCGTGCCTGTCGTAGAGGTCGTGATCAACAGTGACTATCTTCACCTCGGGACCTATCAGCACATTGTCTTCTATCACTACCCTACCCGGCGAGAGGATGGTGGCTCCCTTGTTGATGGTCACATTCTTCCCGAAGGTCATCCGGCATCCGCAATCGCAATAGAAGGGTGACACAACGACGACACTATCGTCTAATGCACACTGAAACAATTCCTCCAGCAGTCCCTTGTAATCGGGGTCGGTGGGTTTTCTTGCCGAGATTTTGAGGCATAGTTCATGACTACGTATCATCTCTGCCTCTACGTTGCGCATACGAGGGTCGCTCTTGCGTCCTGTTCCCGTGGCATCTATGGTGTCAAACTTATTACAATTCTTATTAATTCTTGGGTGCAAAAGTAATAAATTTGCCGTAAATTTGGTATTATTTTGTCCTATGAAATAAAAGAAGTAATCAGGCTAAGACAAAAAACAAAACTTTTTTGGTCAAAAATATGGTTTACATCATGTTTTTTAGTTATCTTTGCACCGTAATTAGAAAAAGAACAGAAGATGAAAAAGAATCTGATAATAGCCATTGCTGCATTAGCGATGGTGTCATGTAGTGAGAAGAAATTCCATGTAGAGGGAAATATCACCAATGCCAAGGACTCCGTGCTCTATTTTGAGAACGTGGGACTGGAGGAGGTCGCTGTCGTCGACTCCGTGAAGCTGGACGAGGACGGTGCGTTCTCTTTTTCTAAGGAGCAGACACCAGCCCCAGAGTTCTACCGCCTGCGTATTGCCGACCAGATCATCAATGTGAGCATCGACTCTACCGAGACCGTTACCGTCAAGGCACAATATCCGCAGATGGCGACACAGTATGAGATCAGCGGTTCCGACAACTGCTCGAAGATCAAGGAGCTGACCCTGAAGCAGATCAACCTGACACAGCGTGCCATTGCCATCTCGCAGGATGACGCCCTCAGCGTCGACGAGTCGAATGACAGTATCCTGAACATGATCAAGGCATACAAACAGGACGTGAAGACCAACTATATCCTCAAGGAGCCCAACCGCTCGTACGCCTATTTCGCCCTGTTCCAGGCTTTAGGGAACACGCTGATCTTCAATCCCCGCTCTGATAAGGACGATATCAAGCTCTTCGCTGCCGTCGCCACCAGTTGGGACACCTACTATCCCGGTTCTGAGCGTGGTGCCAACCTGCATAACATCGCCATTGAGGGGATGAAGAACGTTCGTATCGTAGCCCAGAACGAGGCACGTACCATTGACGTGAACCAGATTTCCGCCACCGGACTGATAGATATTGTACTGCCCGACAACAAGGGGCAGGTGCGTAAGTTAAGTGACCTGAAGGGAAAAGTGGTCATCCTCGATTTCCACTTGTTCGGTATAGAGAAATCACCAGAGCGTATTCTCCTGTTGCGTGAACTGTATAACAAGTATCATGCACAGGGACTGGAGATCTACCAGGTGTCACTGGATCCTGACGAGCACTTCTGGAAACAGCAGACCGCCGCACTGCCATGGATCAGTGTACGTGACCCGCAGGGACTGGACTCTCAGACACTCATTACCTATAACATACAAGGACTGCCTGACTATTTCCTCATCAGCAGAGACAACGCCCTCTATAAGAGAGCCGCTCAGGTGAAGGACCTGGAGGCAGAGATCAGAAGTCTGCTTTGAGAGGTGAGAGGTGAGAGGTAAGAGGTGAGAGGTGAGAAGTGGCTATTGACGATAGGGTGCTGGCTGGTTGCCACCCATGCTTTGGGGCAGAGGTTCTCCCTGGAACAGAAGAATGACACACTGTCGTTTCTGTCGCTGAAGACCGACTCGACCTATGATAAATGGAGACTGCCATACCCCGTTTACCGGTTCTGCACAGGGGATGTGGATGGTGACGGCAGTATCGATGCGATGGTGGGTGTCATCAAGAGCACCCGTTACTATCAGGAGAAAGGGCACAGACTCTTTATCTTCAAGAACTACCACGGACTGGTGCGTCCCCTCTGGCTCGGTTCCAAGTTAGGAGGAATCTTAGAGGACTTCCGTTTCAAGGACGGACTTATCAGGAGCCTCGAACGTACGACAGACGGGAAATATGTGGTGGCGGAGTACCGCTGGGACCATTTCGGCATGGCTTTTGAGCGGTTTCTGGGTAAGAATGTCACCAGACCGGCTGCACTGGAAATATTTAATCATGACTAATAAACCATTTTGCCTATGAAAAAGTTGTTGTTGATGATGGTGACGCTGTGTCTGACCATCAGCGTAAGTGCCCAAGAGGAGAAGCGGAAACCGTTCATTCTTCCCGGTAAGGCGAAGATCAATGTGGAGTCGCTGAAAACCAAGCTGCCCCTCAACATTGATGTCAACAGTCTGTCACTCTCCGAGGTGCGCATCTTGCGTAATGCCATAGCAGCCCGTCAGGGATATCTCTTCATGAGCAGTGACCTGCGTGGTGTCTTCGCATCTACCACATGGTATGAGAGTATCGCCGAAGACAGGTTGGACAAAGAGCAAAACGGGATGGCTACCCCCATCAAGTACACCCCTGCCGAGCAGGCTTTCGTCAAGAGACTGCAAGCCCGTGAGAATGAGCTGAAGGCACAGAACAACAAGGTGCCTGCGGGAATGATGACCAATATGGACAATATCGTCAACCCCTTCAGTCTTTCTGACTTTGACCCGCAACTCTACAAGGCGATAGCCAAGAACGGGTTCGCCATCGTACCTGCTAACGAGAACCAGCTCTTCCAGATTTATGAGAATAACGACTACCGGGAGTTCCCCAGTTTTGTGACGACAGACCTCTACCTGCAGGCGTTCCATATGTTCTTCGACTGTCTGCTGAAAGAGACGGAGCAAGAGAAACTGTCACCCATGGTGACGGATTTCGTGAAACGCAACTATGAGCTGCTTACGAAAATGGCTGCCAACACAACCGACAAGAAAGTGAAGGAAGCTGCGGAATACTGTGCGGCATACTATGCCATCGCCTATGAGCTGAACGAAGGGGAATCACTGCCCGTGGCTGCCAAATACACGGAATTGGTGAAGGAGGAGATCAAACATGTGAGCGATGCGGAGAGCTGCCCCTCGGAATTCCTGAGATATACCGTCGCCTACCAGCGTCCAGCCTTCCCCTATGCGCTCTACCGTCCTCGTGGACATTATACTCGCTCAGAGACGCTGCAACGCTATTTCCGCACGATGATGTGGTTGCAGAACGTGCCCTTTGAGATGGAGAATGACGAGGAGCTGCGCTATGCGCTGATGATGGCAGAGACGATCTGTCAGGACGCTTCTCTCTCGAAGATGTATCAGAACCTGACAGAGCCTATCACCTACCTGATGGGACTGCCCGACGATGTCAGCATCACACAGGTCTACAAGGAACAGAAGGCATTCGGCACTGTCCAGCAGATTTTCAACTCCAAAAAGAACATGGAGCAGGTGTGCAAGGCTCTGATGAAGATCACGGACCAGCAGACACGCATCAAACCGAAGTTTGCGGTGACCAGTCCCTATAAGGTACGCCTGATGCCCCAACGCTATATGCCCGATGCGGAGGTGTTGCAGGAAATGGTGGATTACGAAAGCAATCCCACCTTGCGTGCGGTACCTACCGGACTTGACGTGATGGCTGCTATCGGTATTTCTGCTGCTGAGCGCATACTCATACAGGAACTGAAGGAACAAGAGAACTGGAACCAGTTCACACCCAATCTCCTTCGCATGAAACAACGGATGGGTACCATCGACTGGGACCAGACGGTTGCCAATAAATGGATTGCCTCTTTGAAGGATGTGAATAGCAAGAATGCCAACTACCCGAGATTCATGCAGACACCCCAATGGGACAAGAAGAACCTGAATGCGGCACTTGCCTCATGGGCGGAGCTGAAGCATGACGCCATCCTCTATGCCAAACAGCCATTCGGTGCTGAGTGTGGTGGCGGCGGTTTGCCGGAACCCTACACCCGTGGCTATGTAGAACCCAATGTCGCTTACTGGACAAAGGCGATTCACCTCATCGATGCCACGATGGACGTGCTGAAGAAGTTTGACCTCGTGACGGAAAAGGCTACCACGACCTCTCGTGACCTGCGTGAACAAGCAGAGTTCTTACTGAGCTGCAGTGAGAAGGAGCTGGCAGGCAAGAAACTCTCAGAGCAGGAATACCGGCAGATAGAGGCTATCGGCTCAGTCTTTGAGAATATCACCCTTGACCTCGTCCGTGAGCCAGACCAGGAACTCTACGGCTGGTATAGCGTACAAGGTGCCGACAAGTCGGTGGCTGTCGTTGCCGATGTGTATACCGCTAATTCTTTCAACAACCCCAATAAGTCGGTACTGTATGAGGCAGTTGGTCCTGCCCACCAGATTTATGTGGTCGTTGAGATTGAGGGCTATCTCTACCTCACCCGTGGTGCCGTGTTCAGCTATCGTGAGTTCGAGGACGACTTACAGGCACCACGCCATACCGACGAGGAGTGGCAACAGGAGTTGGAAAGCCAGCCTAACAAGGGCATTCCCAGTTGGATGGAGGAGATTATCGTACCTCTCGGCGGTAAGAACCTCGACAACGAGTATATCTTCTATAGCTCAGGATGCTGAAGACAATGTTATTCGCTATGCTGATGGTCACAGACTCCGTGTCTGTGACCATCACTGGTGATATCCTGCTGGACCGTGGTGTCCGTAAGGTGATAGAACAGAAGGGGGCGGATGCGGTGTTCTCTCCCTTTGTCGATTCGGTGTTTCAAAGCAGCGATATCGTCATCGGCAACCTGGAGTGTCCTGCCACAAAGATCAAGGAGCCCTCGTTCAAGCAGTTTATCTTCCGTGCCGAGCCGGAATGGCTCTTCACCTTGAAACGGCATGGGATCACCCATCTCAACCTTGCCAATAACCATAGCGTCGACCAGGGGAGGGCAGGACTGGTGGACACCAGGGAGAATGTCGTCTCAGCAGGTATGATTCCCATTGGGGCAGGACATACCATGGAGGAAGCCGCCAGACCGGTACTCCTGACCTCCTCCCCCCGGAAGGTTTACGTATTGGCTTCTCTGCAACTGGCATTGGAGAATTTTGCCTATCTGTCCGAAAAGCCCTCTGTCAGTCAAGAGGATTTTGACACGTTGGTGGAGCGTGTCAGACATCTTCGGTCGTCAGACCCCGACAGCTATATCATCGTCACCTTGCACTGGGGAGGTGAGCATACACTACAACCCGTCACTATCCAGCGGGTAAGGGCTCATCAGTTGATAGACGCAGGTGCCGATGCCCTCATAGGTCATCATACCCATACCCTCCAAACGATAGAGGAATATAAAGGGAAGCCCATCTATTATAGTATCGGCAATTTCATCTTCGACCAGCGGAAGCCTGTCAACACCAGGGCATGTATGGTGAAACTGACTATTACGAAAGAATCGTCCCACGTGGAGACGATTCCTGTAGAGATTATCAAATGTGTGCCCTGCCGGGGACGTTAGAAACTATTCAGCCAAGCCTTCAGCTCCAGCATCATCTCATAATGATAGGTGAACGACTGCAGACTGCCGAAGCCATGACCGCCTGTGGGATAGATATGCATGGTGGCAGGCACCTTGCTCTGGCAGAGTTCCTCGTAATAAAGGACACTGTTGAGGGGTGGCACCGCCCTGTCGTCATTGGCAAGGACGATAAAGGCACGGGGGGTAGAGGCAGTGACATGCTGCTCGTTACAGAACTGGTTCAGCAGCTTACGCTTAGGTTTCTTGCCCAGCAGATTCTCACGGGAGCCCTTATGGGTAGTCCCCTGCTCCATCGTTATCACAGGATAGAACAATATCTGGAAGTCTGCTGCGGCATCGCCTTTGGAATGAGTGGCAACAGTAGAGGCAAGATGCCCACCTGCCGAGAATCCCATGATACCGACCTGCCGGGGATTGATGTCCCAGGTGGCAGACATACGGCGTACCAGTCGCATCGCCTCCTCCGCATCCTCCAGAGGAACCTGCCATACCCCATGAGGCATGCGGTATTTCAGTACGATGACGGCAACACCCTGGGCGTTGAAGAAAGGTGCCCACGACGTACCCTCCTTCTCGAAAGAAAGATGCTGATAGCCTCCTCCCGGACAGATAACGACAGCACGACCTGTTGCCACGCTCTTCGATGGCAGGAAAACGGTGACCTTTGCCAAATCGTTCGGATCGCCATTGGAAGTCTTAGGACCAGAAGGCCATAAATCCATTTCCAGCCCCTGCTGTGCAGATGACGATACGGCAACAAGCAGCATTGTACAAATCAATAAAGATTTCTTCATTTTCATATTTTCTTACCTTTGTTGCTTGCAAAGATACAAAAATTCATTATCTTTGCAGCAATTTTAGACTAAAAACTTTTAACGATGTATAAACGAATTCTGTCATTAGCGGTTCTTGCTACCCTTACCATGAGTATGCAGGCAAAAGTAAAGTTGTCGCATTTGGTAGGCGACAACATGGTGATTCAACAGCAAACTGATGTCCGCCTCTGGGGATGGGCAAAACCTAACAGCACGGTAACAGCTACCGTTTCATGGAGTCAGGAGAAGTCGACCGTGAAAGCGGGTAAGGACGGTCAGTTCCTGTTGACCGTCAAGTCGCCTAAGGCATCCTACACGCCTCTGAGTATCACCTTCAATGATGGGGATGGTTCAGTCACTATTAATAATGTACTCGCGGGCGAGGTGTGGGTCTGTGCAGGACAGTCGAACATGGAGATGCCTGTCAAAGGTTTTGGCATGTGTCCTGTCAAGGATTATAACCATCACGTCTTGGATGCTGTTAACTCCAAGGGTGTGCGTAGTATCAAGATTCCCAGTGTGATGTCGTCCAAACCGCTGAATGACGCACAGGCAGCATGGCGTGTATGCAGTCCAAAGACAGTCAGTGAGTTCTCTGCTACGGGTTATTTCTTTGCCCGTCTGCTCAGTCGTACACTCGACATGCCCGTGGGTATCATCGAGGCGAACAAAGGCGGTACCCGTGTGGAGAGCTGGTTGACAAAGGAGAACTTAGAGAAATATACCAATGACCCTACCGACTCCGTGGAGATTTGCAAGAAATGGTCACAATGGGACTACCATCGCTCCCTGCTTTGGGGCAATGGTACTTTTAATCCTATCCTGAAAGCTACTGTGAAGGGTATTCTCTATTATCAAGGATGCTCTAATGTCGGTGACCCCGGTGACCAGTACTCTCAACGCATGAAACTGCTGGTAGAGCAGTGGCGCAAGCAGTTCGGACTGGGTGAGATACCTTTCTATTTCGTACAGATCGCACCCTATGCCTATGACGATGACAACGTCAACGGCATCAGCGGTGCTAAACTGCGTGAGCAGCAATACAAGGCAAGCCAGATTATCCCCAACAGTTCCCTGGTATGTACCAACGACCTCGCTTATCCTTATGAGACGACCCAGATTCATCCTGCCCAGAAACAACCGGTGGGTGAGCGTCTTGCCTTCACGGCACTTAACCGTGACTATGGCTATGAGACTATCCAGTATAAGAGTTCCGCCTATAAAGATATGAATATCAAGAACGATACCGTCTTTATCCATTTGCAGGACAACTACTGGTGTGACGCACCCTTCGAGAAGATGGAGGGTTTTGAGATTGCTGGCGAGGACAAGGTCTTCTATCCTGCCACTGCCAAACATTTCTGGCAGCCAGGTGGAGGCTATTGGGATGAGGCTATCATCATCACCTCACCTAAGGTCAAGAAGCCTGTTGCCGTGCGCTACTGCTTTAAGAACTTCCAACTTGGTAATGTGAAGAATGGCGGTAACCTGCCATTGTTCCCCTTCAGAACAGATAATTGGTAATGGAACATCCTTTAGAGAAATTTGCTTACTGCCCGATTTGCGGCAGTAAGCATTTCATTATCAATAACTTCAAGAGCAAGCGATGTGAGAGCTGCGGCTTTGTCTATTATGCCAACCCGTGTGCTGCCACAGCTGCCTTTATTGTCAATGACAGACAAGAGATGCTGGTGGTACGCCGTGCCAAAGAGCCTGCTAAGGGAACGCTTGACCTGCCAGGTGGTTTCGTGGACATGTATGAGACGGCAGAAGAGGGCATGCGCCGTGAGATCAAAGAGGAGACGGGCTTGGAGATAGACCATATAGAGTATCTTTTCTCCAGTCCCAATGTCTATATGTATAGCGGACTAGGTGTCCATACCATTGATATGGACTATCTGGTACATGTCCCGAATCATTGTCAAGTGCATGCTGCTGACGATGCCGCCGCATGTATGTGGATACCTATTGCGGACATTCATCCGGAAGAGTTTGGACTGCTTAGTATTCGTCATGCTGTAGAACGTTTCTTGACCCTGAATCGTTAAGAAAAGCAAAAATCCACTATATATATAAGGTGTAACCAAACTTTTTCTCTACTTTTGCAGCCCGAAACTTAATTTATCGAGTATATGCAAAAGAACTTAGTGATTGTAGAGTCGCCAGCCAAGGCAAAGACAATCGAGAAATTTCTGGGTAACGATTTTAAAGTGATGTCGAGTTACGGACATATTCGTGACTTGAAGAAAAAGGAGATGAGTATCAATACCACGACACTCGAACCTGAATATGAGATTCCAGAAGAAAAGGAAAAGCTCGTCAAGGAGTTGAGATCCAATGCGAAAAAAGCCGAGAAGATCTGGCTTGCATCCGATGAGGACCGTGAAGGAGAGGCTATTTCATGGCATCTTTGTGAGGTGTTAGGACTTGACGAGGAAAATACGAATCGCATCGTTTTCCATGAGATTACGAAGTCGGCGATCTTAGAAGCAATAGAGCATCCCCGTCATCTGAACATGAATCTGGTAAATGCTCAGCAGGCTCGTCGCGTACTCGATCGTTTAGTAGGTTTCAAACTCTCGCCCGTTCTCTGGCGTAAGGTGAAACCCGCTCTCTCCGCAGGTCGTGTACAGAGCGTGGCAGTCCGTCTGATCGTGGAGCGTGAGCGTGAGATACAGGACTTTAAGAGTGAACCATTCTATAGCGTGAATGGTATCTTCGGCATTACCAATGCTGATGGCTCTCAGACAGAGGTCAGAGCATTACTTGGTACTCGTTTTAAGACCCACGAGGAAGTGGAGCAGTTTTTGGAGAAGTGTAAGGATGCTAGCTTTAAGGTGGAGAATATCAGCAAGAAACCGCTGAAACGCACACCAGCGCCTCCCTTTACCACCTCTACCCTTCAGCAGGAAGCGGCACGGAAATTAGGATTCACGGTCAGCCAGACCATGATGATTGCCCAGCATCTGTATGAGAATGGTCGCATCACCTATATGCGTACGGACTCTGTCAACCTTTCCTCTCTTTGTATCAATGCCAGCAAGGAAGAGATCAAACGGCTTTACGGTGAGGAATATAGTAAGTCGCGCCAGTATCGTACAAGTTCGAAAGGGGCACAGGAAGCGCATGAGGCTATCCGTCCTACTTATATGGATCAGACAGAGATTGAGGGAACAACCCAGGAGAAGAAACTGTATGACCTTATATGGAAGCGCACCATAGCCAGTCAGATGGCTGATGCGGAGATTGAGAAAACGACGGCAAATATTGCTATTACTGGTGTTGATGAGCAATTTGTCGCTCAAGGTGAAGTGGTGAAATTCGATGGATTTATTAAGGTTTATCGTGAGTCGTACGACGATGACGAGCAGCAAGAAGAGGAGTTTGGACATACCCTTCCTCCCTTGAAGAAAGGAATGGAGCTTACCCGTCGTGAGATACAAGCCACAGAGCGTTTCAGCCAGGGACCTGTACGTTATACGGAGGCGTCGCTGGTTCATAAGTTGGAGGAATTGGGCATTGGTCGTCCTTCTACCTATGCTCCTACTATCTCTACCATTCAGCAGCGCGAATACGTGCATAAGGGTGATAAGAAAGGAGAAGAACGGACCTATACAATTGACATTCTCAAGGGCAAAGTGATTAAGCAGTCTGTCCGGAAAGAAGTGGTAGGCTCTGACAAGGGAAAGTTGCTGCCTACCGATATAGGTATCGTTGTGAATGATTTCTTGATGGAGCATTTCAAGGATATCATGGATTATAACTTCACAGCAAAGGTAGAGCAGGACTTTGATAAGATAGCGGAAGGCAAAGAGAAATGGACGAGTATGATGAGACATTTCTATAAGGACTTTGAACCTACCGTGGAGAAAACGCTGAATGCACGCCAAGAGCATAAGGCTGGTGAGCGTGAGTTAGGCAAAGATCCTAAGAGCGGCCGTCCAGTTTTTGTTAAGATCGGTCGTTTTGGTCCTGTAGTTCAGATCGGTTCTGCTGATGATAATGAGAAACCGCAGTTTGCGCAGCTGCCCGCCGAGAAGAGCATGGAAACGCTGACCTTGGAGGAGGCATTGGAATTATTTAAGCTGCCTCGTGACCTTGGCGATTTCGAGGGTGGAGAGGTCATCATAGGGACAGGTCGTTTCGGACCTTATATTCTGTATAAGAAAAAATACACGTCCCTTCCTAAGGGCTATGATCCTATGACCATTACGATCGATGAGGCTACCGCATTGATTAATGAGAAGCGTCAACAGGAGGAGAAACGTCATTTGAAGACCTTTGAGGAGGACAAGAAACTGGAGGTTATCGATGGACGTTATGGTCCTTACCTTCTCTATGACGGAAAGAATTACCGTCTTCCCAAGAATATGCACCCTCGTGCCACAGAGTTGACTTACGAGGAGTGTATGGATATTATTAAGGCATCAACCAAGAAGAAATGAGACGTATTATTCTCATAGGTTACATGGGCTCTGGAAAGACTACCATCGGTAAAGCGCTTTCCAAGGAGACAGGTATGATGTTCTATGACCTCGATTGGTATATTGAGAGCAGGATGCGCAAGACTATCGCGCAAATTTTCGCCGAGCGTGGTGAGGAGGGCTTTCGTAAGATAGAGTATAATATGCTCCATGAGGTAGCTGAGTTCGAGAATGTCATCATTAGTTGTGGTGGAGGGACTCCTTGTTTCTTTGATAATATTGACTTTCTTAACCAGCAGGGGGATGTGTGCTATTTGAAAGCCAGTCCCGAGGTGCTTTATAAACATCTGCTGATGGGAAAGGTGGAGCGTCCTTTAATAAAAGGGAAGAGTCCTGAGGAGCTGATAACGTATATTACCGAACAGCTTGCCAAGCGTGAGGAATTCTATACCAAGGCACGCTACACGCTCGATGTCAGTCTGATGGACAATTATGAGAAGATACAGATCAGCGTTGGTGCGCTGCGCGAGTTATTAAAACTATAGACCCTATAGTTCCTATAGCAACGATAAAAAGAAGAAAAATGAAGAAATGGACGATTGAGGACTCCAAGGAGCTCTACAACATCAACGGCTGGGGTACCAGCTACTTTGGTATCAACGACAAGGGTAATGTCTATGTCACTCCTTGTAAGGATGGTACGCAAATTGATATCCGCGAGGTGATGGACGAACTGTCACTGCGTGATGTCCAGTCTCCTGTATTGCTGCGTTTTCCTGATATTCTCGACAACCGGATCGAGAAGACGTGGAGCTGTTTTAAGAAAGCAGCGAAGGAATATGACTATAAGGGTGAGAACTATGTGGTCTATCCTATCAAAGTCAACCAGATGCAACCTGTTGTTGAGGAGATTATCTCTCATGGGCGTAAGTTCAACCTGGGGCTTGAGGCAGGCTCTAAGCCTGAGTTGCATGCTGTTATCGCCATGCAGTGCCAGAGTGACTCCATCATTATCTGTAATGGTTACAAGGACGAGAGTTATATAGAGCTCGCTTTGCTTGCCCAGAAGATGGGAAAACAGATATTCATCGTCGTGGAGAAGATGAACGAGTTGGAAATCATTGCTCGTGAGGCGAAGAAACTGAATGTACGTCCTAATATCGGTATCCGCATCAAACTGGCTTCCTCCGGTTCTGGCAAATGGGAGGAGAGTGGGGGTGATGCCTCAAAATTCGGACTGACCAGTGCGGAACTTCTGGAGGCTCTCGACCTGTTGGACAAGAAGGATATGCGTGACTGTCTGCGCCTGATTCATTTCCATATTGGTTCGCAGATCACTAAGATCCGCCGCATCCAGACAGCATTGCGGGAGGCTTCCCAGTTCTATATCCAACTTCATAAGATGGGTTATAATGTTGACTTTGTAGACTGCGGTGGTGGCTTGGGTGTCGACTATGACGGAACTCGCTCTCCATCCAGTGAGAGTTCTGTCAATTACTCCATTCAGGAGTATGTCAACGACTGTATCTATACTTTTGTGGATGCGGCAAATAAGAATGAGTTACCTCATCCGAATATCATTACTGAGAGCGGTCGCTCTTTGGCAGCCCACCATTCCATTCTGGTGATGGATGTGCTGGAGACAGCTTCTTTGCCAGAGATGCCGGAGGAGTTCGAGCCAGACGAGAACAGCCATCAGTTGGTTAAAGACCTCTATGAGATATGGGACAACCTCTCTCCTCGTAATGTGCTGGAGGACTGGCATGATGCAGAACAGATCCGTGAGGAGGTGCTTGACCTCTTCTCGCATGGTATCGTCGACTTGAAGACCCGTGCTGAGATAGAGGCAATGTACTGGAGCGTGTGTCATGAGATTCATGCACTTGCCAAGGGACTGAAACATATCCCTGAGGAGCTGATGAAGATTGACAAGCTCCTGGCAGACAAGTATTTCTGTAATTTCTCGCTCTTCCAGAGTCTCAGCGACTCATGGGCTATCGACCAGGTGTTCCCCATCATGCCTATCCAGCGTCTTGACGAGCGTCCTACCCGTAATGCCACGATTCAGGATATCACCTGCGACAGTGATGGTAAGATTGCTAATTTCACGACCAATCTGCATAACACCCACTCATTACCTGTTCATCCCCTGAAGAAGAATGAGACTTACTATCTGGGTGTCTTCCTTGTTGGTGCCTATCAGGAGATCCTGGGTGATATGCATAACCTGTTTGGTGACACTACAGCCGTCCATATCTCGGTGAAGGATAACAGCTATCACATTGACCAGATTATTGATGGTGAGACGGTGGCGGAGGTGTTGGAATATGTACAGTATCAGCCCAAGAAACTCGTCCGCCAGCTGGAGATATGGGTGGCAAAGAGTGTGAAGCAAGGTAAGATTACATTGGAGGAAGGTAAAGAGTTCCTGAGCAACTATCGCTCTGGTCTCTATGGCTATACCTATCTGGAATAACGGTATATCGAAATGTCAAAAAGGGAATGAAAGAAAAGCTGACAATAGTAAAAGTTGGAGGAGCTGTGGTGGAGGATGAACTGCAGCTCTCTCAGTTGTTAAAAGACTTTAGTGCCATCGAAGGCCGCAAAGTGTTGGTGCACGGTGGTGGCAGACGTGCCACACAGGTTGCTGCCAAACTGGGTATCGAGACAAAGATGGTGGGTGGCAGACGTATCACGGATGCTGCCATGCTGGAGGTGGTGACGATGGTATATGGTGGACTGGTCAACAAAAACCTCGTGGCACAACTGCAGGCTAATGGTGTGAATGCCCTTGGACTGACTGGTACCGATGCCAATGTCATCCGTAGTCATAAACGCCCTCTCAAGGATGGTGTGGACTATGGCTATGTGGGTGATGTGGACAGCGTCGCACACGAGACACTGGGACGCTTGATAGAGGCAGGGATCACTCCTGTGATAGCTCCTTTGACACATGACGGCGAAGGACATATCCTTAATACCAATGCTGATACGATTGCCTCAGAGACCGCTAAAGCACTCGCTAAGGAGTATCAGGTGACCCTTATCTTCTCTTTTGAGAAAAAAGGGGTTCTCAGCAACCCTGACGATGATGACTCAGTTATCCCCGTGATTACCCATGAGGACTTTTTGCGTTACAAGGCGGACGGGACGGTATCTGGAGGCATGTTGCCAAAGATAGAGAACGCCCTTTCTGCTGTGGATGCTGGGGTGGATCAGGTCATTATTACCCTTGCCACTGCTATTGATGGTCAGCATGGAACAGTGATTAAACGATAATGAGATAATATCCAAGGTGAAAAGTGTCAGTTTCCGAAACGATATCCTGCCACTGAAAGAAAAACTCTACAGGTTGGCTCTCCGCATCACTCTCAATCCTGCGGAGGCGGAGGATGTTGTACAGGAAACGATGATCAAGGTGTGGAATCGTCGTGACAGCTGGGAGACGATAGACAATATGGAGATATTTTGTCTGACCGTCTGCCGAAACCTCGCATTGGACAAGACGCGGCACATGGGAAACCAGACTCTTTCCTTGGAGGGGGAGATGGAACCTTCCGACAGCAGCCATCATGCTAATCCAGAGGAGCAGGCTATCCAGCGTGACCGCATCCGACTGGTCCGACAGCTTATCGACCAACTCCCTGAGAAGCAGCGTAGCTGTATGCAGTTGCGAGACATCGAGGGCAAGAGCTACAAAGACATTGCGACGGTTCTCGACATCACGGAAGAACAGGTGAAAATCAATATCTTCCGGGCACGCCAGACTATTAAAGAACAATTCAAGAAAGCAGATAAATAATTTTTTTCTTTTTTCTGTAACTTTCTCCTTTTTCATTCGTCTTATATAATGGAGGGGTTAAAATTCCCTTCGGTAAAAAATGGATTACAAGTACATCGAACAACTCTTGGAACGCTACTGGGCAGCAGAGACCACTCTCGAGGAAGAGGGTATCCTGCGCACATTCTTCAGTCAGAAGGAGATACCTGCTGAGCTGGAACAGTATCGTGATCTCTTTGTCTATGAGTCCAAGGAGATGGAGAGCCGTCATCTGGGTGATGATTTCGATGAACGCATCCTTGCCATGATGAAGGAAGAGTCCCAGACCACCGTCAAGGCTCGTGAGATATCGCTCAAGCAGCGTCTCATGCCACTCTTCAAGGCAGCAGCTGTGGTGGCAATCATCCTGACGATAGGTGGGGCTATGCAGCGTCCTTGGGATGCCAGTTGGAACGACCCCCGTGCTGATTATGCCAACAGCTATTCCATGGAGGTTGATTCCGCAGATGTTACTCCGATGCAGGCAGAGAATGTCACAGAGACACCTGCTGACTCTGCAAGGTCATTGCCTACGTCTGTGGCAAAGGATTGATGAAGATAAGAATTTTTTCTATGCTTTCTCTATAAATAATATCATGTTTAGTTAAAACAATTAGAAACTGTGAAGTTTCTGTTCTCTCAAATTTTTCATAACATACTAACGAAAGGCGGGCTGCCAGTCATTGATTGACGAGTAGCCCGCTGACTTTTTATGGATGCGTCTTCTTACTCTGCCCTCCGCATTCTCAGATAGAGCTGGTAGAATGCAGGGAGACAGATAAGCAGTGAGAAGAATACAGCCATATAAACGTGTGTTTCAGAACCTTTGAAAAGGTCGATGAGTTTCATGTCGGTGTCCGGATAGGCACGATAGAGGATATAGGCGACAGAGTTGTTTGCCCAGTGGTATGCCATACCGGGAAGGATAGAACCAGTGCGCCAGTACATCCATCCCAACAGCCACCCTGCGAGGAAGGCATAGGGAATCTGTGCAGGGTTCATGTGAATCAAGGCAAAGAGTGCTGCGGATATGGTGATGGCAGTGTATGGAGAAAGACGGGACGTGAGCAAGGTGCGGAGAATAGCCCCGCGGAAGACCACCTCTTCTGCCAAGGGTGCCAGCAGTCCGATGGCGAGATAGCCCCAGTAATTGCTGAGCAACTGCTCTTGCTGGTCCTCTATCCAGTTGGGCAGCTCTGGTAAGTTCTCCTGCAGCCATGTAGCGGGTATCACCATACCCAGTGCTGCTATCACTGCCCAGAAGAGTACCGACCATTGTTTGGTGAGGAGCCATCTGGGAGAGACTACCGTCCATCGTGCTGACAGGAAGATGATGATGGTCAGCAGACTGAATACCGCTACTGTTACGACCAGTTCCGTTGTGGTGATATCCGTACCACCCACTATTTGTTGCCAGATGGCATGAACACCGATTCCTGCTAACGCCTGTATGGCGATAAACATGAAAGCGTACACCAAAGCATTGATTATCGATTTTTTCATAACACTTATCCTAATCTCTAAACTCTAAACTCTGAACTCTTAAAGCGTCTTCTTCCAATTGTCGTTTCAGCTCCTCCTCATTCTCGAAGCGTCGCTCGTCACGAAGTCGCTCTATAAACTCCACGGTAATCTCTTTTCCGTAGAGGTCTCCCTCGTAGTCAAGGATATGTACTTCCAACGTCTGGGAATGCTCCCCAAAGGTAGGGCGGGTGCCGATATTCATCATCCCTTTGTGTGTCTTGCTTCTTCCATCATCCATCACACATCTCACCGCATAGACACCAGGAGCGGGAATCAGTTTGCGTTTGTCTGTTGGTTGCAGATTAGCTGTCGGGAATCCTAACGTCGTACCGATATGATCCCCCTTCACGACCGTACCAGTGATACTATAAGGGTAGGTGAGTGCTTCGGAAGCCTCGTGCACATTCCCTTCTTCCAGCAGTCTGCGTACCATAGACGAACTCACTTCGTACAATTGGCAGTTGGTAGCTGTTAATTGGTAATTTGCCGAAGGCAACCCTTTTACCTCTATCCCTATCTCCCTGCCATAGCGCACGTAGTCATCGAAAGTCTCGTTGCGGTGGTGTCCGAAGCGGTTGTCGTACCCTGTCATCAGCACCTTCACACCCAGTCTCTCTGCCATCAGTACCATGAAGTCATGTGCAGAAAGACGAGCCATCTCTTTGGTGAAAGGCAGTACGACACAACGGTCGATGCCTGTTCCTTCCAACAGTCTCATGCGCTCTTCAAAGGTGGTCAGCAGCAGAGGCTTCCATTCCGTCTGTACCACCTCTTTTGGGTGCCTGTCGAAAGTAATAACGGTAGCATTGAGATGATGTGCCCTGGCATAGTCACGGATATGTCCCAGTACAAAGCGATGCCCCCTGTGTACCCCATCAAACATGCCGATGGTGGCGACACAAGGAACTACTGCCTGACGTTCATTTTCTAATATCAATGTTTCCATTGCGGTTGCAAAGGTATAAAAAATTACGCAAATCTTTGCACATTTACAAAAAAAGCATTACCTTTGCACACGCTTTACAATAGCACTGGACTTGTAGCTCAGTTGGTTAGAGCAACAGACTCATAATCTGGAGGTCCCAGGTTCAAGCCCTGGCTGGTCCACTCTAAAAATCAAGCACTTACGAGTTTCTCGCAAGTGCTTTTTCTTTTCAGTGACCTTCAGGTGACCTTTTTGAGCGAAAAGTGACACTACAGCGGATTATGAAATAGTGTGCAATTCCATGAGCATTCTTGAAATTGTCATATCGGCTGTAGATACTTAGTAAGTAAGCATCCGTTAATTGTTATCAGAATGTTCAGACTTAATATAATATTTTCTATTAATCTTGCCATTAAAGGTACGTTCAATTTTATCAGCCTTACTATACAACAGCGGTATCTTGTAAGATTCCAACCTTGATTTCAAATGTAGAGCTAATGCCTTTCTATTCAATTCACAGCCTTCCTTCATTACTACTAAAAGTTTTAATGCTTTCCCTGTTATTTTATGGTCAACTGGAATACAAACACAATCTTTGACACCGGCAAAAGACTGGGCCACATCTTCCACTTCTGTTGGAGCCACCTTAAACCCTCCAACATTTATGACATCGCCCTCACGACCCATCAAATGTAACATACCGTTCTCATCTATTCTACCCACGTCAGACGTAAAAACAGCTCCATCTCTTAGAATAGTGGCCGTCATCTCTGGATCGCCAATATAGCCTGACATGAGTGTCTCGCCATAACAAATAATTAAGCCCTTATCGGATATTGTTATACGAGAGTGCTTCATCGGTTTTCCCAAACACCCAGCGATACATCTTCCATCATTATAGTTATATGTACAAATAATACCTGTCTCTGTTGAGGCATAAGTATTATAGAGTCGAGTATGAGGCAGAAGTCGGCATAGTTCCTGCATGTCAGAATGCGATATGGCTGCCGCACCCGTCTCAATAAATTCCATCTTATCTGCCAATGCTTTTAACTTCTCAGAACTGAGCTGTATCAGCATACGGATACTTGCAGGTACGAGAAATGTTGCCATTTTGGCAGCAGGATAATTAAATGCCTCGAAGAATTTATTAATGTCTTTTAGACCATCAACGAGTATGATAGTACCCCCAAGCATGATGACTGGATAAATTTTGGAGAGGCTGCCTATATGGTTTAACGGTCCATTGACCACAAAAGCCAAGTCGTGAGTGAAGCCCTGTCCGTCAATCAAATTCTCCGCATCTGCCAAAATAGTATGATGACTGATCATAACTCCTTTTGAGCTCCCCGTAGTACCTGTAGTATATAATATATCCGCAGTCCCTTCAGGTACTTTATACGAGCACAATTTTTCAGATATTGTCTTGTATGCTTCGTCAGGCAGACTCTTCTCCAATGGTACAGCAACTCCACCTACTTGATGCAGTGCAAAATAAGAGATAAGGAAATCAATGGAGGTAACAGCTCGAAGACAACATATCTGCCCACAATCAATATGCCTCAGTTCCTCCATTCGACGAGACACTCTTTCCCACAATTCAGCATACGAGCATTTTTCTTCTCCACAAACGATTGCCGTTTTATGGGGGTGTAAACGTGCGTGCTGTTCTATATAGTCCTCTAAAATCATATTGATTTCTCTTCTATCTTTTTTTCCACCATAGCTACAATACTATCAAGCGTCTTCAGATTCTTTGGTGTGGCATCAGTAGCTTCTAACTTGATGTTGAACTCGTCTGAAAGCATCATCAGTATCGTAGTGACGCCTAAAGAATCTAATTCACTGAATAAAAAATCAGAATCAAAATCAACTAAAGGAAGGGCGTCTTCCAACATTTTCTTTATCTTTTCTTTCATATCAATTACAAATTAATAATATACGGACTTTTTGATTCATCATTCTCTTTAAGTTCTGTCATATAAGTTATGTTATTGACAACATTCTCTGCTGCAATGCCTGAAACGAGCAACTTTTCTTCGTCTTTCTCTACCGAGATGATGGTTGCATCGGGCTTTGTCAGCGCCAGGAGCAGGCTCAACTCTCCCCATCCGCTATTATGGACAATGATGAATGAAGAGTCAATGGAGTTATACTTTTCGGCCTGACGTTTATAGTTTTTCAGATTTCGCTTGACACTGCGAAATATCTCTGTTCCCCTATACCTATATCGATCAAGCACAAATGGGACGTAGTATTCTATCGTTTCATACTGCTTTTTCATCAATTGAAATTTCTTATTATATAAATTCCGCATCAAGCGTGTACACTCTTTATAATCATGCCCATAATAATCTTTGTCACCATATTTTATCCTATCACCTATTTCAAGCGTCACTTTCCCAGGATACGTACATAAGGTATTGCGTGGGAAAACATGATTTACGCCATGAAGATATATGGGAACAGTATCTAAATGCAATTTTTCCGCAAGATAAA
The DNA here is from genome assembly GCA_900314755.1 of uncultured Prevotellaceae bacterium. Taxonomy (GTDB): domain Bacteria; phylum Bacteroidota; class Bacteroidia; order Bacteroidales; family Bacteroidaceae; genus Prevotella. The sequence continues at coordinate 19,927 of OMWH01000016.1, forward strand.
ATGCCCCTTTATGGAAACGCAATATGGACGATTTTTCATTCCTTGTTCCCTCAGGGAAAACGACAATACTATAGCCTTCTTTAACTAATTCAGAAAGATGAGGAATATCTGCAGATTCTTGATCGGGAATCGTATAAAAATCCATCCACTGAAAGACTTTCTTTGTAACAAAATGGCTACTGGCATGACTGTTTGCGACAATGATAATCTTGGAAGAAACAGCCATCAAGAAAGCAGTATCAAGCATAGACTGATGGTTGCATACAATCACAGCAGGTTTTACAAAATCTTCATCCGAAGAGTTGATGTAATTAAAATGCACGCCCCAGATATGATTCATGTCATACCAGAAGCACATCCTGACATAATCACGGAAAATACGTTTAGAACGACCTTTTCCTCGGAATATACCAAATAGTATTCCCCCAAGCAAATAAACTGTGGCTAATTGAATGAAAAAGACAACAGCACTAAATCCTGTTACGAACAACCTTCTAATGCTAATCGGTCTTACACGATATGTCCCATTCACTGACACTAACCATTTAAAAATCAAAGGTGGGAACAGATAAGCCATCATCACAACTGAAAACATTCCGATAATAGTTATTTGAGCCAAAGAATGTAATGCAGGATGCTTGGCAAAAATCAGAGCACCTATACCTATAAACATGATAAGAGCCGAAACGATGATACTGCTTTTGTAAGATGACAACACTTTACGCCTGTAAGCATACTCGTATTGACAGCCCTCTGTCATAAAAATAGTATAATCGTCGCCCTGACCAAAAATAAAAGTCGCAAGTATGATGTTAACCACATTAAAGTGTATATCCATGACTGACATGATGCCCAATATCCATATCCAGCTTACAGCCATCGGTATAAACGACAGAATAGCCAGTTCTATACTCCCAAAGGAAAGCCATAAAAACACAAACACGATAAGCCCGCAAGCCCAACCAATATAATTGAAGTCGTCTGACAGACGTGTGGCTATAGACGAATTCATCCCTTGAACATCAAAAGCGTACATTTCCGGATGTTCCTTTTCTATTTTTGCAATGACTTCCTCAACGTCCGATTCGTTAGTATAAACCATATCAACGACATTTACCTGATGGGCTATACTATCCACAGAAATATTTGAGGCAAAAACAGTCTCGGTGAGTGGAGAGAAATACTCCATCGGTTTAAGATTATAATCCGCATGAAGAATTTCAAAAAAATCATCGAATGAGGATTCTTGGAAATTCTCGTTTTTAGCAGAAATCCTCACCCGTCTCTCCATATCTTCTCCATGCTCAGAAACAAACTTCTTCCACCGGCTGATACGTTTCTCCTGTTCTGCTTGAGAGCACAAGAAATGACTACAACTTCTTCTTCCTTTCACTAACCCCTCTTTTTCTAATTGAGCAATTGTATAAGACAATGTCTGACTCATTTCCAAAGAAGAGTCAATGTCAGAAGTACTATTGAAAATGTACACAGTCTGCCCAGTCATGCTTGACGATATCAACTGTTGGAAATAAGACATATCGTCTTTTTGCTCCTTACTCATATAGTTGATATGATTCATATCGGGATCGAAAACTGTATCCCCGCTCAAATATCCAAAAACGATGGTCAATATCAACACGCATACAACTAGCCACCGCTTATTGTCTAAAGATAATTCACTAACTTTAGAAAGTACCTGAATGTCACGCACCCGCTGTTTCATTTTCAAGGTATGCGGCAAAAATATGAGCACAAATATTATAGTACCGATTAACAATAAGGAACTAAAAAGGCCTAAATCTCTCAATGCAACAGACTTAAGAGGAACCAAAGCCAGGAATGCGCCAACGGTTGTGATATTGCCAATAATGAGAGGCTTGGATATCTCCTTCAGAGTCGTTTCCATATTTGGTGTATGCTGCAGGTGAGCGATTAAGTGTAATGGATAATTAACCGCTATACCTAATATCACCGAGGATATGCCTATCACTATTACGGAAACACTATCATGTAATAAAGCCATGCCTCCCATCGCAAAAAGCCATCCCCACCCTATAGATACAACAATCATCAAGATGCTCCACACTCTGCGGAACACGTAAATGAGTAATAAAACAATTAAAATGATTGCAATCGTTATCGACAAAAGGCTGTCTTTCTTTATCTGTGTCGCATTGCCTACGGCAATAACCGGACCGCCTGTAAGGTGAAAACTTACTGAAGGTATGGCAATGTGTACTTGCCGAGCTATACTATCAAATGTTTCTATCAGTGTTCCATTCTTCTCAGTTTCACTGGCGCCAAACGGGGAATCCATCATCATGATGGCTCTCTGCATGTCAGGAGTAAAAATATACCCGTCATAGTTCTCAAAAGAGATCGCAGGCATATTCGATTGTAGACCAGCTACCACAGGAGTAAACAAATTCAGCGGATCTCTTTGAATATTTTCTGACAACAAACTGGAAGCCGGCAGCATTAGTAATTGCTTGTCAGCTGCTAACTGAGAGGGAATAAAGTCCGGTTTACATAGAAGACTGTCAATCCTTAAATAATCTGCCGGTGTCAGAAAATACGGAATATTCTGATACACGTAGGATATCATTTCTGCGACTTGGTTCTGATCCATTTGGTAAGTCAAATTCGAGAATTGGCCGCCTTTCTCCGTCTTTTCAAGTTTCTCAACAAACAAATCCACTGCACGAGCTATCGTATCAGGAGCGATTTCCGTTGAATCTGCGTTTTGCGCAATGACTATTATCTTATTGGCTCCTACTAAATCCTGATATACTTTCAGGGCTTTACTATATTTATTGTTTTCTGGCAAAAAATCAGAGATATCCTCTTTATAAGTCAGGCTGGCCAACAATAGAGCAAGACCCAAAGTAAGAATAGACAATGAGAGCCAACAAACCATTCGATGCCCCTTCATATATTCATATATCCCTATCATTTCTGCCGTCATGTTTTTATTTGTTATCGATAGGGTTTGAATAGATACGAATGAAGATTTCTTTCAGTCTGTCCATATCACATGTCTCATACCTCTCAAGTACACTCAAATGATGGATGAACGCATCATACTGCTCGTCTGTATACATAGACCGGTATTTCGTATTTCCATACAACAAATCATGAGCTATATAATTATTGGGGTATAACTTATATGCAGCATTTATTTTCCTGTCAATCAACTTTGCTACACTTTTATGATACTCATTGTTCGTCTGTTCTTCAAAAGTTCTAAGCTCTTCCACTGACAAAGGTTCGCACAACTCGAAATGCACATTCCCTTTCGGCTGAAGAATGCCTGTCAGAATACTATTGAGGTCCTCGCCTGGCTTCTTGGTATATTTGGTATATTGCGACTCATATAACTCCAATGCTTTCAACACATCACACGATTCCCACTCGTACGAAACTGAAACTGGCACAATATTCAAATCAGCTAAAGCTTTTATCTTGTCCTTGGGTTCACTCATGCAAAACATCTTAATGATGCCTTGGTCTGTAGCATCATTCCCGTCTTTTGTCCTTCCATTCCGTTGAGCAATCCACACGGATTGCCCTTTCTCTGTTATCACATACCTAATATATTCGGATAAGTGCAATGAAGCTTTATAAAACTCCTTGATATCACCACCCGGGCGTTCTACTCGAAACATCTTATTGCTTTTCCCTACATCGATAACAACAGGATTCATCATCAGGTTCGCTCCAAATGTTATCTCCGTAGTGTCAAAGCCATTGATTACAAGGTAATATTGCAGCAAACAAGCATCCAGCATAATGTCACGATGATTTGACACGTACAGATATTTCTTATTCGGATCAAGCCGCTCTATGCCAGTTCCAGTAAACTCAGTGATGCTGCGGGCAATGATCTGCTCATTTACCCGTCGCATGGTGTCTAACTGAAATTGTTCTACTGTAGTAAATGATGCAATATTCTTTCTGACATCGTCGATGGGTTCATCTGGATAGACATAAGATGCAAGAAGTGGAAACGCCTCACAATTAGCCAAACGATGCATAGCAGCAGGAATCTCTTCTTTATAATAAGGCCTGATATCATCAAATTTCGGATTCTTCCTCATCATTATTTCAATAATTTATTTAACCATTCTATAAATTTATTCTTCCATTCTCTGCTCTCTGTAGAACCTTTATGATTAGATACACCAAAACCATGACCACCCGTCTTGTATTGTATATATTCATGACTGATGCCTTTTGCAGTAAGGGCAGAATCAAGAAGTACCGAATTACGACAATCAACTATCGGGTCGTCTTTACAATTCACTAAAAAGACAGGAGGGCATTCTTGCGGGATATGCTTTTCTAAAGACAACAAATCACGAAGATATTTGTTTCTTGTTCTTGAATCGCCTAACAGTCCCCTTCTTGAACGTTTATGGACACAGGCTTCTTCCATGGTGACTACAGGATAAACAGGAACTATAAAAACAGGCCAGTCCTCCTTGCTAAACAGTTCTACGGAAGACATTACCAAGTGCCCACCAGCAGAGAACCCCATTGCCCCAATCTTATGAGGGTCAACACCATATTCTGTGCTGTGATTTCTTATATAGCGCAATGCTTGTAGCAAATCATCCTGAGGGTCTGGGTAACGATTGCCTCGGAACAAAAGTCGATAATGCAACAAAAAGGCAGGAACATAAGCTGTCCGATAGTTCAAAACGAAAGCAGATATTCCCTTTGACTGAAGCCATCGTCCAACCTCATGCCCCTCGGTATCGCTGTCATGCCAGAAATAGCTACCACCCGGACACACCACGACCCCAATATTGTCCACACCTTCTACAATATAAGGAGACAGCAGAACGGTCTTTTTGCATGAAGTACCTTCCCAAATATTGACTTGAGAATGTATGCTTGCTGAAAGTAGAACAAACAGGATGATATTGACTAACCTTTGCATAAATTTATCTTGTTGATTACATAGTTTGCACCTAATATTGCTTCGCATGTATTTATTGCTGTCAGAGGAACTCCGCAAATACCATGAAGATTGTTATTTTGTCCTGTCAAAAACAGATTCTTAATCTTGGTCACGACAGGCACCTGTGATAATGCAATATTGTTACAGTCTTTACTAAATCCACAAATACTGCCCTGCTTTACCCCATAATAATCTCTTATTGTTAATGGAGAAGATGATTCTATTTTGTCTATACATTTTGAGAATCCTGGATGCAGTTCCTCTATTAGTTTTAAAAGCTCCTGTGTTCTCTCCTCTTTCCACTTTTCATAATTTTCCCCCCTGCATCCTACTTTTGTGTTTTCCCACGGGAGCGTTAAGGAATAGGGCATGGGGGCTGTTACAAGAACTTTTCTTGCATACGCATCTTGATCAGATACCGGAGGAGTCATAAACAGGAATCCCAATGGCCAAGGTCTATCGTCTCGACTGCAATTCCATATCTCATCATATTGGGTCATATAATATTCAGAATGATTAATGTATGGAAAAGAATGATCTTTAACCTTGATATATAGTGAAAATGCCGAATGAGCATTCGGAATTGAGTTGAGTCTATCCACATACGCTTTGGGAAATGCCTTTGTATCCATTAGCCCAAACATCGTGCAGGGATGGATGGCAGAGATATAATAGTCAGCTTTCAGAACTTTCCCACTCTTGGTCTTAATGCAATGAACAAGCTTGTCTTTTATTTCAATTCCTTCAACTCCATCATTTACATATATCTCTCCCCCATTATCAGTTATTACTTTGGCTAACAAGTCGGCAAAATGACTGCTACCATCAACAAATCTACTTGCCCCCTTTATATATAGGCTGCTAATTATAGCATGTATGTATGCAGGAGTTTTGTCCTTCACCCCACCATAAAGAGGATTCATATATGCTAATACACTCTGTAATCTCTTATTCTTTGTGTATTGTGCAATAAATGCGTTGGCAGGAATAAGAAATTCGTTGGAGCCAGCATAGAGGCTTAACTGTCCTTGAGAAGGTCGAAGATTAAACAAATCTACCTTGTCCGTTAGATTAAACAAGGCATCAACATATTTATACAGATTATCTTTCTCTTCTGGAAAACTCTTTGAAAGCGAAGTAACAAATCCTTCGCGCCCTTTACCTATTGTATAAAAAGTCTTATCTTCGGAAAAATACAACTTATCGGTACAATCATCATCAACATCTTTCAACTTAATCTGATCAAATATCCCTAAGTACCTACAGATGTGTCTGACATTACCACCTTCCTGCATACCTCCCAAGATATGCATTCCCGTATCAAAATCTTCACCAAAACGCTTAAAAGTCTGAAGACCTCCCCCAATTGCATGGTTTTTCTCCAGAACTTTAACAGAAAGTCCTTCTTTTGCAAGAATTGCTCCTGTGAACAACCCTCCTAAGCCTGCACCTATTATTACTACAGTCTTTCCCATCATTTGCAGTCAATTATTTGTTGATAGATTTTCTGTGCTGTCAGCAATTCGCTACATGTGACGATAGTACCCACTAACACACCCAACATCCCATGCGAATTAATATTCTGACCCGTCTGAAATACGTTTGGTATTTTAGTTCTATGAGGTACACGACATGCCACCCCTAAATTGATATCCTTTGCTATTCCATACATGGAGCCACCTTCTGAACCTGTATAATCGAAATAGGTAAGCGGCGTTGAACTATAAGTCCTTTTTACACATCCACTGACCTCTGGAAAATGTTTGTACAGTGATTCCAGAAGTTTTTGTGTCTTATAAGCTTTAAAATTCTCATAATCTACTCCTCTATGCCCGATTTGACTCCCTTTCCATTTTTCGACCTCCTTCATGCTCATATAAGAAAGTATAACCCCTGTCTTCGCATAAGCTGGAGTCCTTGATTCGCAAAAATGCATGTATAGAAATCCTTTGGGCCATGATTCTTCATCATAATTCTCACAACCCCACGGAGAATCAGTGTTATAGCCATAATAGTTATAGTTCATGTATGGCACGGTATTCTCCTTAAACTCCAAATAAACCGAAAAGCCGCCAATGGTTTGTGGTATAGAATTGATCCTATTACGGAACGCAGGGCGAATAAGTTTTGAATCCACGAGTTCCAACGTTCTCATAGGATGCGCATCTGAAATGACATAATCACCTGAATAGAAAACGTCCTTGTCTGTGTTTACACCTATTGCCCGTGCCTCATCACATACTATTTGGGTTACTTTGACATTTCTTTTAACCCTTCCTCCATATTTCTCGATGGTAGCAACCATAGATTTGGCTACAGAATCACTACCCCCAACAAACCTATAGGCACTTTGATTATAAAAGTCCATAATAAAAGCATGTGTAGAAAATGGAGTTTTGTCCCGTTCTGCAGCATAAAGTGGCAGATTTCCTACCAACACTTTTGCCAAGAGAGGATCCGTAATCACTTCCTCAACCACATCGTTTATTGACCTTAACTGATATTCCATATTGACAGCGGCATCAGACTCTGCATATTTTAACGAATGTAGCGATGAAGCTCCAGCTACTTTCTCTACAAGATTATAGTATGCAAGAAGATGATCACGCTGTTTGGGAAAGTATTCTGCCATTTGTTCGATAAACGGTTCACGTCCGTTGGCAAATTTATACTTTTGGCCTAACAAAGAAACTACATCATAGCCAGTTTCGTCCAATTTGCTTAACTCCACATCTTTATCTATCTCCAAATAAGTCATCAAACGATCTAATGTCTGCCCTTTAGATGCGCTGCCAACAAAATGCATACCCGTTTCAAACTTTGCACCATAACGTGTAAAACATTGTAAGCAGCCACCTATCTGTGAAGCTTGTTCAAGAACAGTTACATCGTATCCGTTCTTTGCCAGTATCACTCCGCAAGACAATCCTCCGAGACCACTTCCTATGATGATAACTTTTTTAGACATCTTTCTCTATTTGGTTGGCTATTGTTTCATACTTATCAATATATGCCTTTCGCATCGAGGATGCCTGCGCCTTAACATCACCGACAGCCTCTAACTGTTCACGTTTGATGGGATCTCCTACTTCCAAGTAAATTGGTCCTTTGCGTAAGTGGTAGTTTTTTTTAGGAAGAATCCTGCCAGGACCATACAGGTACATCGGGATAATCTCAAGCCCTAATTGCTCTGCCACATAGAAGGCACCCTTGTGGAAACGCCCTATCTTGCAATCTTTGGAACGAGTACCTTCTGGATAGATGGCTATGCTGTATCCCCTTTTAACCAATGATTGCAATTTAGGCATTAATTCATCGATTCCTTCTGCTACAGGATAGAATTCTGCATGACGTATCATCAGCCCGTAAAGTGGATTGTTCCAGACCCATTGGTTGGTCAAAAAAACAATATTGGGGGTAAGACTAAGTTGACATGCCAAATCCAAATGGGACTGGTGATTGCAAATGACTACAGAAGGTTTTGAAAAGTTTACTTTATTGGAGCACTTATAGTTAAAGGTCGTTCCTGGTATTCCATGATGTAACATCACGAACCTTGAAGCATGATAAATCAATTTATGAAGATTTCTGCGCTTACGTTCCGTCATTCTACCAACCTTGACATAAAGCCATACGGAAGGTGTAATCACACAGAAACAGGCCAACAAGACAAACAGCAATGAGTAAACCGTTCTCAAGACGTTAGCTATCCCACGATAAACACGTAAAGGTAGCCCATACACAACGGCCAGAAAACATAATACCATATTTAAAACGCTGATCCTGGCGAAGTCTTTTCCTGGGCGGAAATGACTGACACGCTGTTCCTGAGGCGGATAATAGACCCTTATGTCTATAGGGACTATTTCAACTCCATGCCATGAGGCAAACACTATGAGTTCGAGTTCTGCCTCATAGCGAGAAGTAAGCAATCTAAGCCCATGAAGTTTTTTCAATGGATACAAGCGATAACCTGTTTGCGTGTCAGCCAATCGACGACCTGTTTGTATGTAAAACCAAAAGTTAGAGAACTGATTGGCAAAACTACTGCCTTTCGAACGCTGAACTCCAATTAACTGACGAGAACCTATAATCAGAGCACCTGGATGTTTTTGATTTTCCTTAAGGAAAAGAGCAATGTCACTCGGATAGTGCTGACCGTCTCCATCCAGTGTGATAGCATAAGAGAACCCCATTTCTAAAGCGCATTCAAAGCCTTTTCTTAATGCATATCCCTTTCCTTGATTTTTAGTATATTCAACAGTCGTTATACCCTCTATAGAATGAAGTATCTTTGACGTATCGTCAGTGGATCCGTCATTCACTACAATAACATCACTTATCTCTTTGAGCGTTTCACGGACAACCACAGCTATAGTACCACCATTATTGTAGGTGGGTATCACGACACAAATGCCTCTGTCGTGTAATAATTGTCGCTGTTTCTCTTGGTTATCTTCCATTAATCTTACATATAAATGATAATTTTCCCATTAAGGTTTCTCCTGAAAGAAACTGAACCTGTGCTTTACAGGTTTGAGCCATTTGGTCTGAGCTTATTTTTGTATATTTACAAACGATGCTAGGTGTATCTATAGGTGATATAACATTTAAGAATTTCACATTTAGAACTTTTTGTATTCTAAATTGCTGTTGGTAGTGTTCCTCCATCAATTCTTTAGCTATTTGGATAATACACACACCTGGAGTAATGGGGTTCCCTGGAAAGTGAGCTTGATATATAAAATGAGTGGCATCCAAATGAATGTCATAACTGAAGGATATTTCTGACATGTCCTTCGATAATATATGATAGAGGCTATTCAACAATTTCATAAGGTATAGGAATAAATTGATAGGTTATTTTTCGGCGCTCATTAAAATATTCTGACTCTCCTTTTTGCAGTGAGGACATCAACAGAACTAAGTCTTTACGGAGTACACGTTTGATATACCACTTATCCATCATCTTAATGACATGATGCAGTTTAACTTTCTGTTCGTCTGGACTGAAAGAGAAATCAAGCATAGTAATACCAAATTCATTGAACATGCATCCCTTAATCACACCACACTCGTTGAGAAGAACACAAACGCCACTGAGATAGGCATTAGGCATCTGTATCATGGCATTATACTTCACCTTTTCCCCATCGGAAATAGGAAAAGTGTGCTGTGCACTAAGTGTGGTGGCACGAAACACGCTAATGAAAATCAAACATGTTGTTAGCAATCGTCTCATTCTTCTTGATATTCTTGAGTTCGATAATTGTTCGGTCACCATTCTTCTCCACCATTTCCACAGAGGTCACAACACCCTGTTTTTTATTAAAATGCAGAAAGATTGTTTGGCAAAGTTGCTTCATCTCTTTGCGCAAAGGCACTAAAGTGGCTATCCATTCTCCACCTCTATCAGATATGCTGTTTTTGAAACTTTTGGAGTCGTTCAGGCAATCGCCTACTACGCTGTTCATCATCATACGTGCTATCTCGCGGAAAACCTTATTCTGTCTTACATCTATGACGTCACTACGCTTTTTATTCTTCAGCAACACCTTATCATTGTTTAAAATAAAGGTGTAAGTATAGGGGGTAACATATTCCCATCGCAAGCGATTACTTTGACTGTAATACATCTTCCCTCGTGACACCATTTTATCGTTTAACATCTTAAGATGTTTAGTCTGTACAAAATCACATTGCAACGTCTTCATTGAAGCGGCAAACTGACCAATTTCTTTTTTTATTTGCTGCTCACTCTGCTGAGCCGACAAAGTCAGCGTAGCCGTAACCAGCAAGCACCACATAACGACATATTTCTTCATACCTATTTAGCGATTAACATACAACCTAACACTATAAAACACACTCCAAACCATTTCACCACTGAAACCTCTTCATGAAAAATAAGAATGGCCGCTAACATACCCAAAACATAGCTCAAACTAATCATCGGATATGCACTGCTGAAAGGGAACACTTTCACAATATACATCCACAGCAGTGATGCCAATGCAAATAGCAATCCACTGGCAGCAAATTGCCAATTGGTCATCAGGCTCCACCAGAAAGCTCTGGTCCACGAAAATGAAGGCATCCTCATCAATGCCAGTTTCAGAAACACCTGCCCTGCTGTGAGCAGTATACTCTGAGCAATTGCGTATGGTATTATTTTCCACATGTCAAAACAATAGCTATAGAATGAAACGCAGCGTGCACCTTGACACCAAGCCTCTCCTGCATTTTCTGATATGTTGGGGTAGCCTCATCGTGACAACCCACCAACACAGATTTACAACGCCCACTTTTCAACAACTGTCTGGCATCACGCAATGCCCAGGACAAAGAATCTTCGTCTTGTGTATAAGTCGTGTTATAACCATGACAACCAAGATGGATGGCAATATTGCTACTAATTGTATTGTGGGTGCTTTGCATAAAGAGTGTAGGACTCATGGAAACTTCGCCCTCTTCTATCATCTTAACCAGAAGTTGTTCAGAGTTTGCCAAACATCCCATAGCCGTCCCAGTAACGATTGCTTCTGGAGTTTCAATTCCTGCTTCTTCCAAGGCTTTTAAAGAGGCTAAAAGAGAACTCCTCATCAGTTTACTCATGCGACGAGCCTCTATAGGCTTTACGTAACGTGAGAGTTCTTTCAAGTCGTCATCAGATGTCATTTCCACCTTTGACAATATCTTAACATCATTTTCGCATGATGAGTCTGAATTCAACGATGTTGTTGGCTTAAGTGAGAACACAAGAGACGTATCGTTACCTCCAAAACCAAACGAATTGCAAACGACATGCTGAAGTGGATAGTGATCTTCGCCCAGTGTTGGAATAATTCCATCGTCCATAGCCTGACTCCAACCGAGATTAGCAGGTATGAATTGATGTTCCAATGCCAAAAGACATATTACAGACTCTATACCGCCTGAAGCACTAGTTGTATGACCTGTAAACGACTTAGTGGAACTGACGAAAGGCAACTGTTGTCCAAAAACGCGCTTGAGGGCTACGCTCTCCGAGAAATCGTTATTAGGGGTTCCTGTACCATGAGCATTTACATACTGAATGTCGCAAGGAGCGAGTTGAGCCATTCGCAGGGCTTCTGTCATGGAAAGATAGGCTCCCTCGCCATCGTCAGATGAGGCCGTCTGATGGAACGCATCGCAGGCATTTCCATATCCGCTCAAATAGGCATACGATTTCACCCCACGACGCAGAGCCAAGTCAGCTGTTTCCATAACTACATATGCAGCGCCTTCGCCCAAATTGAGACCTGCTCTGGTGGCATCGAAAGGACGACATGGCTCATGGTCAAGAATCATCAGCGAATTAAAACCGTTAAGATGAAACACCGACAGAGCTTCAGCTCCCCCAGCCACAACTATATCGGCCGTTCCTTCTTGAAGCATACGAGCCCCAACCAACAGCGCATTGGCAGCTGAAGAACATGCTGTGGAAAGGGTAGTGTACTCCGCAAATATGCCGAAATAATCAGCCATTTTTCGTGTACAGCTACCTGCACTATGATAATTTAAGCACCACAGAGCTTCATCAGATTGTTCGAGTTGCGAGAACAACTGTTCGGTCACATCCATACCAGCTACTGTGGTACCGGAAATGAGCACTAATCGTAAAGATTGTTGCTGCACACTTTCTCTGCTGATGTTGGCATCGTCCAAAGCCTGGCGAACTGCCAGCATCCCCATAAGAGTAGTTCGATTAAGTAAAGACTCGTCTTGCAGGCCTAATTGTTGACGCATATCGTCGTTTGACAAGGGAACTTCCCCAACGGGGATTTCACGATGAATAGAATGCAGGTATTTCATGGTGCCAATTCCCGAACGTCTTTTTCTCAAAGAATCGAGAACTTCAGCAGTATTGCATCCTATAGCTGAAATGATGCCTTCTCCTGTTATGACGATAGGTTGTTTCATCTTCACGTTTTACTTGGTTCGATGTTCCTTTACATATTCAGCAATTGTACGAATATTCTTGAAGATGGCTTTTCCTTCTGAAGGATTGGCCAATTTGATGCCATAGCTTTTCTCCAATAACACAATAAGTTCAAGTGCATCAATAGAGTCTAAACCGAGACCAGCTCCAAACAGGGGACTGTCGGTGTCAATGTCTTCAGGTGTCATCTCTTCCAGGTTTAACACCTCTATAATTTTTGTTTTCAGTTCTAAAATTAATTCTTCCATTATCAAATTCTGCTTAATAGTTTAAAATCTGCTTCAAATGTTTGTTCGTCTTGATAGTCAATCCATCCTGCAATGATACTATGTATAGTATGGTCAAAGAAAGTGGATTGGAGTATATCGTCCATCATTGCCTCATTTTTACTGTCCATCATGTAAAAAGAGGTCTCTGCATGATAACCATGGCGAAGAGCCACCTCACCACACACGATATTGGGCAGTGTATAAACAAACAGCGATGGACTGGGGAAATAAGAATCACGATGACGGATGGTTTGGGCGTATTCTTTATCGACCCACCCAGAGGATGTATGATTGAAGAGTACAATAGCTCGGTCGTCACATGCTCTTTTTCTTGGTTGTTCTAAATTCAGCAACAATTCGCTAGTCACAAATCCCAACTGACTCAATCGATCCATCTTGTAAAATTTTGGATATGAGCCAATATACCGCTTATAGATGTCTGAAATCGGAGGGGTGATGTTTGATATAGAGCCATCGATACGGACTTCTTGCGGCGTCACCTGAACACGATGCAGCACCTCATAGTTTACAAGTTCACTTTGGCGAGCCACAGGATTACCATACTTGCAGTAAATAGCTGCATTATTTCCCCCGAAACCAGATATTATCTTGACGAATGAGTGTCCACTGACAGGAACGGACTGTGAGGAAATGCTAACTCGCCCAGAAACACCGATATCACTGAAACCTTTGGTGGCGAGTAGTTCTCCATGCTCAATGGATTGCATCGTAATGATGGTCTCAAGTATTCCCGATGCACCCAACGTGTGACCCAAATAGCCCTTTAGCGTATTGATGGGTATATGAGACAGCCCTGCTGACTCTATGGCCTTTGATTCCATCTGGTCGTTATACATGGTTGCTGTACCATGAACATTGACTGCTGCAATTGACTCCACCTCTATATCCTTTATAACTTCTTGTATAGCACTACAGCACCCCTCACCCTTGGGCGATGGACTGCTGATGTGGTAGGCATCATTGCGCAGAGCACCGTTAACAATTTGCCATTGTATGCCCTGAGCATCTTCATTGCTTAATATCATAGTTGCAGCAGCTTCACCCAAATTGAGTCCGATACGCTCAATATCGAAAGGACGACAGGGTTTCGGTGAAAGAGCTTTCAGAGACTGGAAACCTGACACTACAAAATGGCTGATAATATCGCATCCTGTGACAATAGCCACATCACAACATTGTAAATCCAATAGCCGTTGAGCTGTTATAATTGCTGCCACACCAGAGATACAGGCATCGCTAACCACTAAAGGTTGCATGGTGACACCAATGAGCCTGGCAATTCTAAGAGCAGACTCAGCAGGCAACAAATTCTCATAGTTTGACGATGCCAGATGGTCTATATTGCCCTTCGTCGTACTCAAAATTAGCTGGGTACGATCAGTTATCACACCACTTGGGCATTCAGAAAGCGCTTGCTTAATACTATGATAGACAAGAGACTCGAACCATGTCAGCCCTGATACCATGAGCTGTTTGCGCTGCTCGTTGCTGAATCTTGATGCCACAAAGTTATCCTCTTCCCTACCAGAGAAACTGACATAATGCTTTAGCGAAGAACGACCATCCTTCATGGCTTGGTAGTTCTCTGCCGTAGTTGCACCAAGTGGCGACAATACATTATCAGCTATTTTATATATCATATTTCTTTCGTCTTACAAAACTCCCCAACGCTTTCGCCATTCGTCATAAAAGGTAGGGCTATACAAAACCAATTGGTAGTTAGTATCCATAAAAACCTGAACACTGTGGCCTGTTGCTATGAGAGAGTCGTCTTCTGGATCATATATTCTGTAGTCAAAAAGAATCTTAGCTGCCTCAGTGGGCCGATATGTGATTTCAATGCAAGGATGAGTGCCGTAACGAATTGGCTTCTTGTACTGGAAACTAAGTTCCACTAGCGGGGCAAAATATCCATGATCAAAGAAGCCCATGTAAGTAAGGTCATATTTCTCGCCAAACAGCTCGCGGGCATCTTCAAAATAAAGCGGATATGAGCCATGCCATACCACGTTCATGGAGTCAACCTCACTAAATCTGATGTCTAATATCTTTGATGCCTTTAATTCCATCATCTTTTATTCACCTTTGATAGCTATTTTTATTTCTGTTTCAGCAAGTATTTGTGTACCCCGTTTCACCTGGGCTGAGGCCAATGTCATGCCAAAGACTTCTTCTCTGACATTAACTATGGTGGTAATAGTTTGTCCCACCTTTGGTAGGTCAAAAACTTCAAAATTGCGGATTGCGCCAATGAATCCTATTTGTACGTTCTTCTTTAGAACATATTTATTGATAAAGCCAATGCGGGCAGCACATGTCTGCGCAATATTTTCTATCATGCCAGAAGCTGAAAAACATCCATCTTCAACAAAAATGTTATCAACGCAGATAACAGTCTCTGTGATGGTCTGCACTTCGTCCAACTGCACCAAGCGTCCTATCATTACGAAAGGTTCTTGTTGAGGCAGCACTTCATGGATATCAATACTGCGAAGAAACTCTTCAACTGGCCATTTAAATGATAGTGTGTCCATCAGGATAATCTCCAAAAGTCAAAATAGTTGTACCATTGTGTAGGATACATCTTCAAGATGCGTTCCAACTCATCCGCATAAGCCCGTGACAATTGTGCAATCTGCTCTCTCCGAGATGCTGTCTTGTCATAGTGGAGTGGAGTGACATATATTTGGTAAGTTAATGCCGATTTCTTCATGACATTGACAGCCAACACATCCAGACTCCGCATCGTAGGAACACTAAATGGTCCCAGGGGCAACTGGACTTCAGATCTCAGCAATTTCACCTTGACAATCTTTTGAGAACCTATAATCCTGTCAGCTGGCATACTCATGATTTCTCCATTTTCAAGAGCTTGGTCTATCAGAAAAAGATGGCTCATATCCCCTTTAATGGGTATCATACGAATGTTCGTGTCAGAAAACATAATCCTGCGATTATTCATCACAGTTTGTTTCTCGCCAAAAAACACCAATGCATTGAGGCGTTTCTTATCTGATACAAGGGTATATCCTGCCAGTTCGTAATTGCCGACATGAGCACTGAGTTGTACGAAAGCCTCTGGACGCGCAGCCAACTCCTGGAAATATTCCATCCCTTCTATATCCACATGAAAATGTCGTCCTGCATACATGGCAAAACGGTCAATGACCACTTGGGCAAACATACAATGGTTTAGATATGTCTTCAGAAAGGCTTTAACCGGGTTACAACCCCATTGCTTACGAAAATAGCGGTAAATGTGCTTAAAACCAGGACGGAACAAACAGGGAGGAATGACAAAGATGTATGTAAAGATATAGATAATCCGTATATCTATTCTTCTCAATATAGCAATCAGCCATCTATGCATCAAGCCATTGCCGTACGTCGTACCATCCCACTCCTGCTTTCCCATTGTCAGCCTAACTTACCTTGCTTTCAATATAATCATTAAACTCTTTTAGAGTAGTTACACCCGTCATCTCTTCAGGCTTAATCTTAAAGCCGAAATTCTTTTCCACAATAACTACGATATCTACGAAGTCAAGGCTGTCAATGCCCATATCGTCCTTCAATTTAGCATCGTCACTGATTTTCTCCTCATCTATTTCGAGGTCTTCAATCAGGAAGTTTCTTACTTTCTCTTCAATTTCTGTTCTTGTCATTTTTCTGGTTATTTATCATTAAAACTATAATTTACATACCAATATAGAGTGCCCTTGCCCCAGATGGTCGTGTATCTGCTCTATTTCAAGACCAGCGTTATTGATGCACTGTTCCATATCCTCTGTATTATACATCTTAGAATTGCCATTTGCAATAGCCGTAAAATACAGACTGGTCATTGTCAGACAAAATGCTGCTGGTTCGAATCGCTGTCTGTCCCAAAGCGTCTCCATAATATATATACGGGTTTGCGCTGTCATTACTTGTTTGGCACGCCTCAAAATACTTGTAATTTGTTCCATGCTAAAACAGTCTAAGAACTGGCTCATCCATATTGCGTCCAAACCACCTTCACGATGCGGAAAGGTAACCCTTTCATCCAACAAGTTGATACCGTAGCCACTAATGCGGTCAGCACCATCCTTGCCTTGAATATTGTCCTGCATCATAGCTATCTGCTGAGGCAAATCCAAAATTGTCACTTCTGCATCCTTTTGATAACCGACACACTGCAAAGCCCATTTCCCTGTATTACCACCGACATCATACAGCGACTTAACATGGTGTTCGTCAAAAATAATCTTAAGAGCCTCTGGAAAGGAGCTGTCACTATAAAAATGATCAAATCCAAACCAGCTCTTTTGTACTTGTGGCGGTAAGCTTGACAGCCCTTCATACACCGTAGGCCAATCTCCGAAGTGTTTTAATCCTTCTGGCTTTCCATTACGCAGAGATTCTTCCAGATGAAACCATCCTTCATAGTTCACATCGTGATTGAAGTCCATATTAACCCTTGTAGCAGGATCATTGATCAAGAACCATCCCGTTTTTGAAATGGTAAATTTATCATTGGCAACATCTACTAATACAAGTCCAATGCTCAGCGAGGCTTCCAAAAGACATTTCACGGCATAATCCGATAGACCTGTCTGTGCCACAATCTCTTCTCTTGTGAGACCATCATCCGAATCGCGAATCAGGTCGAGTATTCCAAATTTAAGCATCAAACGGGAGACTTGGAAAACTACTGGTCCCCACGCAATAAACTCTGCTAACCGCTGTGCCTCACGAGCAGATAATCTTTCGGTAGTATATCGTTTTATTAAATCAGTTGATAGATTCATAGCCTATTTAAATAGTTTCTTAAATAAAGAACCAAGATCTTCTCCTGCTTCTTTCATGGGATCACGTAATGTTATTTCATCGTTGTCGTCTCCATCAGTTTTGAACTCTATAGTTGCCACTTTTTCATTTGTTTCTTTGTTGAAAATATACGCATGAGCTTTAATGTCACCTCCTCCATTTATCTTGAGAGGAGTGATGACCATTTCATACTTCCCTTTGTTTCTAGATGTAACAGGAACGGCAGAAAAATGAGACTTAAAAGTTTCTTCGTTAAACTTTTTAAAGAAATACTTAAGGGATTCTTCTTCCCAATTCTCCATTCTTGAAGCTTTATCCAAAAACTCTTGGAAAGGTCTGTTCTTCTTGTATACAAGCTTAGAGCAGTCTAGTGAAACTGCTATATTCTTTTCTCCCTTAATGCAATCAAGGGACCCTTCTACTAATTTTGCCCCACTTGCATTTACAACTGATACTAAAAAGGCAATAAATAAAAAAAACTTTCTCATTCTTACTTGATCTTTGAAAAATTTTTAGATATTATTTAAGCATTTCTTCTTAATTATTATAGTATATTTTTTATGACTAAAGCACTATTGGTTCCTCCAAATCCAAAGGAATTACTCAGCACCGTATTCACTTCCATATCTACAGTTTTTGCCGTTAGATTAATCTTTTCTGAATACTCATCAGGATTTTCAAAATTAATATTGGGAGCCACAAAATTATTTTTCATCATAATAATACTGTAAACAACCTCACTGGCTCCTGCCATCCAACATTCATGACCAGTCATCGATTTGGTACTGCTAATCAGAGCACGCTGCCCATGAAAAAGTCTGTCAAGAGCAATGGCTTCATACATATCACCCTGGTGTGTAGATGTGGCATGTGCGTTGATGTAATCAATATCATCCAGCCCGACTCCTGCATCCTTCATAGCCCGTGACATAGCAGTGACGCTACCAACATCACTCGGTTCTGAAATACCTCCGCCATTACTTGAGAAACCATAACCAATTACTTCTGCTAAAATAGTAGCACCACGCCTTACGGCATGGTCATAATCTTCCAACACCAAGGCAGCTGCTCCACCACTTGGAACTAAACCGTCTCTATCCCTATCAAAGGGGCGACTGGCTTTTGTTGGCTCATCCATTTTTACGGAGAATGCGCCAAGAGCATCAAATGAGGCCATAGAATAATAGTTGGTTTCTTGAGCGCCACCACAAAGAACCATTTCTTGGAGACCCTGCTTTATAAGCATATACCCCAATCCTATAGAGTGGCTTCCACTAGCGCAGGCCGCACTGATGGTGAAGTTAACACCACGCAAATGGAAAATGGTACTGAGATTCATATTCACCGTTGAATTCATCGATTGGAATATGAGACCATAACCTAACATTGCGGAGTCATGTTTTTCGTCCATTATCTTTGAAGATTCTATCACAGGTTTGGCTGATGAATCATTACCAAAGATGCAACCAACTTCATTATCAAGTAGATATTGATTGTCAATTCCTGCCTGTTCAAATGCCTGGCGACTTGCCATATAAGCATATTGCGCTTCTTCTGACATGCCAGCACGAGTGTGTCTGTCAAGCATTTGCTTTGTAATAACGGGGGACTCGACTATACCAGTCAATCCTGAACGATATCCATATTCAAGCCTTTCTTGTTGAATACCAATACCAGATTTGCCATAATACAAAGATTCTTTTACTGTTTCAATATCTGTTCCAAGGCATGACCAAATTCCCATGCCCGTGATTACAACTCTTCTTGCCATTTATCTAAAGTAAACTTATTTTACATCATTCGCACTAATTGCAATTCTCACATATGCAGTTTCTGGGTGTTACCAATAACGATAGGCCCATTTTTCAGAGTGACTTTCAGATTACTTGTTTGCGCAGATGAAAAGGCGCAAATCAAACAAAACACGATTAACAAATATTTTTTCATTCTAAAATCAGTTGATTAAGTATACAATCCACCATTAACATTGATAGTTTCTCCTGTAATATAAGAAGCGTCATCTGACACGAGAAAAGCAACTAAAGCCGCGACTTCATCTGGTTTGCCAAATCTTCCAACGGGGATTAGTTTTTTTAATTCTTCTTCTGGCAGTTCCTTGGTCATATCAGTCTCTATAAACCCAGGGGCAATTGCGTTAACTGTAATATTTCGAGACGCAACTTCTTGGGCCAGAGCCTTTGTTGCCCCAATAAGAGCTGCCTTAGCGGCACTGTAATTCACCTGACCAGGAAGGCCTTTGACACCAGAAAGAGATGTGACATTAATTATTCTTCCTTCACGCTTGCGTGGCATCATATGCTTCAACAACCGTCTTGTAATATAAAAGAATCCATCAAGAGTTGTATTTATGACTTGGTGCCAGTCTTCGTCCGACATCATAAACATCAGTCCATCGCGTCTAATTCCAGCATTGTTTACTAAAATCGAAATATAATCATCTGGATGATTCCGCTCCCAAGAATCAATTGCTTCATCTACTCTATTCTTGTCTGAAACATCGAAAGGCATCAACTCTGCAATTGCCCCTTCTTGCTCTACTAAAGTCTTTGTTTCTTGGGCCGCTTCAATATTCGAATTGAAGTTAATGAGTATAGGCATGCCCATTTTGGCCAATCTAATACATATAGATCGTCCGATTCCTCTTGACCCGCCAGTGACTAGAATAAATTTCATTAGCCAGCAGTTAAATAATAACCGTCGGCTACCTTAACGGTTGGTTATACCTTAAATATTAATTTAAATAGAAAGCATGGAGCCTGTCTGTCGCTCGCTTCACGTTCTAAAGGCTCTCGCATTGCCCGACTAATCGAAACGAGCAACTTGAAGAGCCCCACACCGAATGATATATATACCTCTTTACGATTACAAATCGTTTAGAGGGTGATATAATCATCCCAGGGACGTCACAGTTGCTTTGTTTTTGACTAGTCGTTCGAACTTGCGAGATTCTTAGAACGTCAAAGCCAAAGCGTACATTAACGCCTTTCTTTTTATATGCCCCACCCATTCGAATCGTCTTTAAGGATTCTACTTCGGTGTGGAACCGTCTGCAAAGATAGGCAATTTATTCTAAAATCTGCAACAAATTAAAAATACTTTTATTTAGAATGTAAAAAATAGTAAAATAGTGTTTTTTAGATAAAATGGGCTTTCTCAATTTCGGGTCATAAATGAAGCCCCCGTTTATGACTGCCTAGAATCATTACTTTTGCTGCCTGATGACAACGGCGGGCAAAGGCTAAGTCGTCTTCTTTATCTTTCCGACGAGGGAGGTCATTGTTGCATCCTCCACCACCGCAGGATTGGGAGATAGTAGTAGCGGCATCAACATAGCCAAAGAACAGGCTGGCTGTGGTGGCGGCTACCTCTGCCACATTCTCTACTATCCCTTCTGCCAGGTTCAAGCCTGTATCCACAAGGAAACGCACAGCAGACTCGGCTCCTATCTGATAGACCTCAGATTTGGTTCCAACAGCAATGTTGCGAAGAGCATCGATGGCCTTCAACATCCATCTTGCATTGGCCAAACGATCCTTGGGGTTGTCGCCGAGTGCCTTCCTCACAGTTTCTTTCTCCCTGTCATTCATGACGTATCTATCGAGTCTGGGATTGATGATGACCTGAACGGCATTCCAAAGACCAGACCAGACGGACTCCAAGACGCTGGACATGTTATCGTAGTTATCGGCTTTCGCCTTTGCTCTCTCGTAGGAATCAATAGTGATGCCTCGTTTTGTCATCTCGTCGTATTGGTGAATCTTCTTGATGGCTATGACATTCTGACGCAACTCCTGCTTGACAATAGCTCGGCT
The DNA here is from genome assembly GCA_900314755.1 of uncultured Prevotellaceae bacterium. GTDB lineage: Bacteria > Bacteroidota > Bacteroidia > Bacteroidales > Bacteroidaceae > Prevotella. The sequence continues at coordinate 41,785 of OMWH01000016.1, forward strand.
CCTGCGAGTCAACTCGTCTTTGTGAACGGAGGCAAAACTACGAAGAATAGTCTGCATGTCGGTCATCACAGACTTGATGTCTGCATCACGCTTCTTCCTGACTTCTTTAGGGTCATCGAAGAAGCCTATCTTTCGAGCCTTGATCTTATCTATCTCTTCAAAAGTGGCGGTGAGGACATCCATGATGGTGACATGCAACTTGCCATTTGCCTTCAGATTATCGATAATGACACAATTTGCCTCAGGGTTATAAGCGAACACCATCTTGTCGAAACTCACCATATTGGCCACCTCCTTGGGGTCGCCAACGGCATTGACCAGTTCTTCAACTCTTTCTTCCAGCGCAGTTTTCTCCTTTTGGACTTTGTCCTTCTCCTGTTTGGCATCATTCAGATCTTTACGGGCTGTTTCCACCTGTGTCGCCATCTTAGCCACTTGTTCACGCCCTTCCCGGATGTCATTTTCAACCAAAGATTGTGTCCGTCCTGCCTGCTGAAGTTTCTCCTGAATTACAGCATACTTCTCATTTGCTGCTTCTGCTTTCTGTTCTGCCTCCTCAGCCTTTTTCAGAGCCTCCAACCTCTCTCGTTCCAGTTTCCGCTTACTCTTCTTGCGATGCTCTTTGCGTTCCTCTGGTGTCATCAGCGATGTATCCTCGCCTCTTGCCAATCCCCATTTGCAGTTGACTTCTTCATGGAGCATGGTGTGCCATTGCTTGTACGACCTCTTTGCCTGATACTTGGTTTCTCCGAAGTAATAGGAATAACTGACCGTTGGAACCTTTTTCTTCACGGCAGGCTTATAGAAACGCTGCTCGTCTTCACTCAACCGTTGGAATTGTCGGGTGTTGATATGCTCTGGACGTTGTTTGCCGTCAGACTTCACACCTGATGCAAGCTCATAGCCACCCGTCCTGCCCTTAGGCATCCGCTCCGCAACAGGAACCACCAAAGCATGGAAATGTGGGGTAGTTTCGTCCAAATGACACTCAAGTCCGAGAACGTTCTCCTCACCGAACTTCCTGCATAGGAAGTCATAATAATCCAATGCCAAGGTCTCAATTTGTTTACGTCCCGGATGGTCTGGGTCATCAGCCAAAGTGACAGAACTATTGTCCTCGCGCCAATCGAAATCCATCGGTTTGCCAAAGGCTATCTCCGTCATGCGGTCATGGTCACCGTTGAGAACGAAGTCAATACAGGTGTTTGGCTGATTGGGAGCATCGAGAGACCAAGGCTTGAATTTCAGTTCTTTCAATCGTTCGTCGTATCTCTCCTTCAATGACTTTTCCTGCGTTCCAAGAGGGATGATGGTAGGTCGGGCATAGATAGTTTCCCCATTTATCTTGCCAATCTTCCTACCTCTCTTAATCTCAAAGTTGAGATGCCTCCTCGACCAGTCGTAACGGTTTCCAGGCTCCTTATTCTTGGCATCGTAAGTCTCCTCAGTCCATCCACGTCGCTCATTTTCCCTGCCTTGTGCTGAAACGAAGGATGGGGAAGCGGAGATATTGAGCGACTGGTATTGTTTCTCACATATTTGCATAGCCATATACTTTTCGTTGATCATGTGGGGGTCTTGGGGGCTGCAGTCCCTTAGCGGAGGTCCAGGAGAGGGTCACTCCTGGTCAGGTCTCAAGGGCAGACAGCCTTTGGCATATTGGGGTAAAATGGCAGAATTGACATTATTACCCCTAATATGTTGTGGACTATTATTGTAGTCCACCCTGCGGCACGCCCGTCTTGTTCCATTCCTTGTCGCGCAGATAGACTAACAGGTAAGAGCGAGATGCGAGGTCACCTTGCAATCGCTGTGCATGAGCGAATGCTGTTGTTCGTTCATCTGCCGTCAATAGCTTCCAAGAATCGAATGCTTGCGACTCGTTATTTCCAGTCTTGCCGTAGATTTGTTTTATTCGCTCAAAAGACGAGGTGGGGTCATTAGCATTGAAATCGGTTTCACTCTTCTCCTCACTATCGTTCGCTGTAGAAGCAGGAGGATTGTCGATAGCTCTCTTCGATACATTAGCAGGTCTGGCAGTGGTTTTAGCAGTTCTGCACTTTGCACTCTCACTGCATTTACGGCTCTTTACCTCTGCTGCCGTTCGTAAGGAATCAAGATCCTGGGCAATCAGGTCGAAGTAGGTTTCCAAGCGAAGGTCATCCATTGCAGGGCGTGCGCCATCGGTTGCATACGCTACGACAGCCTTCACCAGCTTACCTACTTCACTGTTGTTCATTCGTGTACATGCTACAATGAGCACGTTCGATAAAAACGGAATACGTTCAATTGACTTCATTTCAAAATAAATTAAAGGGTTAAACAATTATTTACATCACACGTTATACTTTATCTTCTCGCCATCAGAACACACCCAAGGCGATCTCTTTTTCTGCTTCAGCTATCATCTCATCGGTGACACCGTGAGAGAACTTGTAGAGAGTATGCTGCCGAGGATCCTCACCTTGCTCTATCCATTTACGTACTTGGAGTCTAAGACCATCAAGACCGCAAGGCTGTTTATCATCACTCTGAGGTTTCACCGAGGTGTAACCATACTTTGCCACCTGACTGCCCCACCACTCCTTGAACTTCTTATTGTACTGGATGATGATGTCCTCAGGGTCGAACTCTCGGAACGACTCCTTATAGTCAGGATAGTTGGCGAAATAGCAGAGCAATTTGACAGGCGTACACTCTCCACCATTGCGACCGAGGAATATTGCAGCTACATTTGTGCAGACATCCTTGCCAAGTTCTTTACCACTCCTTTCAACCATCAGGTAGTACCCCAAGAAATGCTTTACAAAGAGTGCCACATCTGCATCCTTGGTATTGTAGATCAGATTGAGTCGGTTTAATGAAGGAACAACGGTATTCACCGCCTTATCAACATGCTCCAGTGCATATCTCCAAGAATCTGGGCCAAAGGCTTTATAGAACTTGTCCAAGGTTGGGTATCTCTGCAAGAATACCATTTCACTCTCCGTTAGCTGTTCTAATGGTACGCTGTTCGAGCTCTTCGACAAAATTTCTTGCCTCAGACCTGTTATCATTGCGTCCACATTCTTTGTTACATCTATCTGTTCCATTGCTCTTCTTTATGAGGTTCTGTGTATCCTTTGTCCATTTACGGGCTGTAGCCTTCCAGTCAACCATAGGGCTATTGCCCACCATCCAGTCCTTTGATTCGTAGTAATCATGGAAACGCTGAGGAAGTCCTGCCTTCATCACGTATCCAGCGGGTATCACACATGTTGCCATATAAGACTCGACATCAGCAACCGTCGGGATGACCTTCTCTCTTTGGGTCTGTCTGTTGTCTATATCTTTAGTATTATAATGCGTCAAGTATTCCGTCCGCTTTACCGTCAAGTTATCCGTCCACTCCAGTAAGGTATATGTGGACGGTGTATAACGTGAGCGTCCTTCTTTGAACTCGATAAGTCCAGCATTGGTCAACTGCTTCCTGGCAGTAGTCAATGCCGTTTTGCATACATGCAGTGCGTCACAAGCTACAACTGTAGAACAGGGGAATGGCATCTTCCAATTCCGCCTGTTGCACTCGTTAAGCAGGTAAACATAGAGTGCTATGGCTGTAGCAGAGAACATATAATCCTCGTGAGCACTCCAAAACCGATTTAGATATCCTATATATGTCATTTCTTACTCGGTTTATATTCTGCCAGCTTACCAGACTTAATTAGGTCATTGACCTCCTGCTTAGAGTAGAGATTCTTACGTCCAACCTTTTGGCTGCGAAGAAGCCCAGACTTCTCTATTCGCCATAGAGTTGGATAAGAGATGTGTAACTCACCGCAGACTTCGCTGCGATCATAGTAGCCCTCCTCAACAGGGCTATCCATAAGGTTGCCGATGTTCTTCTCTGCGAGGCACCGGCTGACAGTCCGATAGATGATGTCTTCGAACTGCTGTTCGTTTAGTACGACAATGTTGTCCATGTTTCAATCATTAATTATTATTTCGTGAAATTTTTTGCAAATTTCGGTGTTTTTCCTGATATTGAAACGATGGAGAATGTGGATTTGGAAATTAGAACAAACCAGTTGAATATCAGCGTAATACGGAAAATCCACACCCTTTTGAGGTGTGGAAAAAGTGTGGTGCGGAGTGTGGATTTCTACTTTTTGAAGGTCAGGGATGGAAATTCGTTTATGAAATCTTTAGACGGTTGCCGTTTAGTAATGCGTTCAGGATCGATGTTTAAGTTATCACATACAGCAGTTAACCAGTCTTTTGTATAAAAGGTTTTCAATCTCCTAATGACATAAAGGATATTAAGTCTACTTCCTTCGAGATATAATGGAGAGAAAAAAGCATGGGTGACATATTTTTTAAATAGATCTTCATCGGCATTGGTAACGACCTTTCTTCCACGGAGGAAACTATATAATCGCTGTAAATCTGGGCCATCATCCTTTATTGATTCATAACTGGACATTGTTGAGAAATCAACGGTTGGTGCTGGGTTTGGATCTGCTTTTTCTTCTGGAATGTTGTTCTCTACGTCTATTGGAGCCTTAGCCTTTTCTTTCGGGCTATCACTTGTAGAATGTGAAGTCTCTCTTTCTGCGATATAGAACAGAATGCCCTCGTGACGACCGAGGTTTATGGTGTATTGGCGGAACTTGTCCTTGTCCCAGGCACCACTATTCAAATCCTCTACTGACTTAAACTTGCTTGCCAAGGTCATGTAATCCTGATGTTCAAGAGGATGTTTCAAGTCATTTCTTCGACAGCCATTGTAAGTATTAGTAAATCCGTTCACGTACCAACGGCTTATTTGAGACTTGAACAAATCGGGCTCTACTCCTGATAGTTCTCTGTATTTGCATTCTATGTTTTGCAGTAGTTCCAGAATATCTGCCCTGACCATCGCTTGTACATGCGGTTTCTTATACTCAGAGACAAAGAGAGAATAACCCTCGACTTTCTTTGAGCTGAAGTCCTGATAGTCGCCCTTGATGATAGGTTTCACCCACTCATGGAGAAAATCATATGCTTCCATATCGCTTGCTCCTTTTCTGTTATATAGCTACATACTTCTGAGTAGGGCTTTTCGGCGATTCCGGCTCTGTCATTCGAAGAGACTTGTTTAGAAGTGGATCAATATACCTTTTCTTGACTTTATATCTATCGGTCATACCAAGGTGCTCGCAAATTTCAGATAAAGTCTTTGGCTCTTTGCAGAAAGCAAGGAGCTTTTGCTCATTCTTCTCTTTCTTACTTACTGCCTTTTCATCATTACTTACTGCCTTTTTGCCGCTACTTACTGCCTTTTCATCATTACTTACTGCCTTTTTGCCGCTACTTACTGCCTTTTCATCATTACTTACTGCCTTTTTATCGTTAATCCCTGCCTTTTCTGTGCTACTCCCTGCCTCTAAGGCAGCAAGTGGACGGTTCACACGAACAGTAAACTGGTTCCCCTCCTTGCTGTCAATAAACTCTACATGGCTGTCTTCGGCCAATACGCGAGGGATGCCTGAGCCTAAACCACGATAAGGCATCGTCTTGGCGCAGAAGTTGGCCATCAAAGGGTTGCGGGCATACGAGTTGCCCAGTTTCACCTCGTCTATCGTATGGCCACCCATCACGCAGCCTGGATTCACTATTTCCACTCTGTCATCGAAGACCATCAGCCGGATAGCGGCCGTTTTCAGCAGGTCGATATGTACAAGAGCATTCTGGAGCAGTTCTTCCAGTACGGTCTCAGGAATCTCCAACTGTCCGATAGAGTTAAACGACTGTCCGTTCTGTGTTCGGCGAAGGCACGATTTCAGCCACATCATAGCTTGTTCGAACATTTCAGGAATAGTACCTTCTATGTCACGGCTGTCACGGTATTCAGTTCCTGCGATGCTGTTGCCATAAAACCAAACGGCCTTGATAACAAACATAGGCTTGAACTGTTGCGGGCGTTGACCAAAGAACAACAATCCTGCTGTGGTAAGCCTTCCTTCCGAATCCGTAATATGAAGATTGTGCAACAACTGATCTTGTGGCACATCAAATTCTGTCATGGGTTTGCCATAGACATTCTGAAAGAAGCGGTCAAGGGCCAACGTGTCTATGTCTCTTACTGACGTATCTTTCACACTGGCTTCATCAGCATGATATTCACCTGAGTCTTGAAAGAGGCTTAATAGTTCGCTGTTCTCAGTCACCCGGCGTTTGTCGGCACCTTGCTTCACCCAGATATGACCAGCCAGGTCTTTGTAGGGTTTGTTATGTCCTCTTTGCACGGTTGCCACCAGAATCATTTTTCCATCTACGTCCACAACGTCTGTCTGGATATAGATGGTTGGGCGTACCTGTTCATTGGCAGTATTGCCCAGTTCACGGCTTGTCTGTTGGATGGCATCGTAGTCGAGGCCAAGAATCTCGCCAGTCTTGTCTTTCACTCCAAACAGCAGGTCTCCACCTTCACAGTTGGCAAAGGCTACCATTTCTGCAGCAATCTCCTTCTGTGTAGTGAACTGTTGCTTAAACTGCACTCGGCTCGTCTCGCCACGGCGTATCTTATTCTTCAGCTCTTTTTCTGTCATACCTTATTATATAATAGGCTCTATTCAGCCTTGTGATTGCAAAATTAAACATTTATTGTCATATTATAGACGGCTATACTCAAAAAATAGCCGAAATTAACACTTACTTCTCTGCTTCTTTCATCAATGCCTTTCGTTCTTTCGCACTCATGCTCCGCAGTAATTCAAGAAGTCCGGCTTTATTGTCAGCAGGTTTACTTTCCTTCAGCAGGTAGGCATTGTATTCCAGCATCTTCTCCAGCGGATAGGTTCCGATATAGTTTGATGTGATGTCACCACTGCTGCTATGCCCCATACTGTCACTGATATACTTATAAGGTACGCGACCAGAATTGTTCAGGTTCGTGGCAAAACTATGGCGAGCCCAGGTCGGTGTAGGCAACTGTTCCAAGCCAAGCAGTTTGGCAACAATCTCCATGTGCTTGCGGATGTACTTGTTGTAACGCTGGATGACCCATATCTCTTTATCGGGAGTAATGCCCTGGCTCATAATGGGAAATACACGTTGCCTCTGTTTGGGCTCGTTGGCATACTTGTCGAGAATCTTCTTGATTTCAGGCGTAATGGGGAAGATGACCTCGCTGGCATCCTCATTACGTTCCCTCGTCTTATGCCGGAGGAATCGCAACTGCTTACCATGGGTGGCAAAGTACCATCCGTCATATTCCAGACGCAGCGTGTCAGCCAGATTCTGCCCGTCACCGAGGTACATGAAGAGAAATAGACCAAGATCACGAAAAAGAGCCTGTTTTGCCTTAGGAGGGTATAGTTCCCTGCCATTTTCATCCTTTGCCTCGTATTTCTCCCAGAAGTCATAGAGCTGGCTCATCGTAGTCACGTCAAGGAATTCGTGCTTGCGACTCGTTTTCTTGTTATACCCTGAATCCTTGAACATGTCCTTAGTGCTGCCATTAATCAGATTCCTGCTGATGGCGATATTGACGATGGTACGGAACGTGCGCAGCACGATACCGATGTAGGTAACGCTCAGCCCATCTTTCTTCATCACCGCTGTCCAATTTTGTATGAACGAACTGTCTATGTCGCTAAATTCAACATTCTCGCCATTGTCTTTGACAAACCTGTTTCTCACGTCTCTACCCACTCTTGCCGTACCAGCTTTACCACTGTCAGTTTTCTCCTGAAGATATTCGTCCCAAATCCGGTAAATACTTGTCGTGTCATCCTTCTTTCCTTGATAACGGTCTTGAAGCCGCTTGATAGAGAAGGTACCTTCACTGATAAGCTGGTTGGTCAAGTCTTTTATTTTCTCCATCAACGTTTTCAGCTCATTTCGTTCTGCCAGTTGTATTCTGCGCCCTGTTTTCTCATAATCGCAGAGTTGGATCCACTCTTCCATCGTATATTTCTCACCAAGTCTGAGAAAAGCCTTCTTGCCCTCATAGGCAATCCTAACAGCGACAGGTAAGGGCTGACTATAATCGCCAGCCTTGCGTATATCGAGAATCAATGAACCAAAAACACTTCCGTTCGAGGACGTGAATTTCGCCAAACATTTCTCGCCTCTACTACCCTTAGACGAACTGTTTGAAGCAGAATTTTGGCTTTCTTTTGCCTTATTTTTCTCTAATTTCATAACGTTACTCCTTTAAAAGTTCTTATTTTATCGGGCTTACAGACTATAGTCGGTTGCCGTTTTGGGTGACCTTCAGGTGACCTTTTCGCCCGAAAACTGCTGCAAATTTACGAAATTCTTGGAAATAGTCAAACATGTTAAAGCGTTTATTTTCAGCGCTTTAACATTATTTGTAATTTCATGAAATACATGCAAAACCGACTCATAATCTGGAGGTCCCAGGTTCAAGCCCTGGCTGGTCCACAAGTAAAGGCAGTTGCGGGAAATCGCAACTGCTTTCTTCGTTATAAATGTTAAAAGTTTTAAGTTTGTCGATAAAAGTTTTGCAGTTATCAATTATTATTCCTATCTTTGCAACATCTATTGACTTTATATATAAGATGTTTGCGGACACGCAATAAGCTGATCAAGGTGATAATAAACATGTTTAATAATTAATAACTATACAAGATGATGAACAAAAAGTATTTGATGAACGGCTTTGCCGCATTGGCACTCGTTGCTTCCGTTAGTAGCTGTACTAAGGATGTGACGGCGATGAGCCAGGGCGAGATTGATGAGAAGTCGAAAGAGAACGCTGAGTTACAACTCGGTTTGAGAATTCCTGATGGGCAGACATGGAACATGGCTTCACAGGTTGAGGCTAATGTTTCAGTTAACTTAGGTTTAGATCAAGAGTACACAGTTGCTGTGTATGATAAGAATCCTCTATATGATAGCAGTGCAAGATTTTACACGATGGGTAAAGTTCAGGAGGGAGGTTCTTTTAATGCATCTATCACTCTTCCAACTGCTGCAAAAACAGTATATATTGCCACGTATGACAGCAAGAACCGTAGCGTAGTTAATACCGTGAATGTAGAGAATGGAAAGATTGTTGCTAATATCGGTGGTTCAGGTGTTGCTGCAAAAAATCGTGCCGTTGAGGATGCCAGTGTTTATCCCGACTATGTAAAGACATTGGATAATTATTTGAATCCGGCATCAGTGGTTGTTTATGGTAACAACTTCACAGTAGCTAATATTTCTTTGGAAGGAATGGCTTCTTATACAGCTCTTACAGATGCAATTATCACAGGTGATACAAGTCAGGGAAATCATACTTTGAGTGATAAAAATTCCAATCCAACTGAGCATTTCCCAGGAAATGGTGATGGTAAGCACTATCGTGTTGCAGCTGATACTGAAATTACAGAGGTTTTCAACATTAATGGAACCTATGGCGTTATTAATGATGCTGTCATTTATATTGAGGGTACCGTTCACTTGAATGGCAATACACTGAATGGTCCAACACTTGTTGTGGCTCCTGGTGGTAAGATTATTCTTGATGGTAATACCGATATGAGCAATGCTGGTCGTATCGTGGTGATGGCTGGTGGTTCTATTGAGGCAGCTGAAAATGTTACTCCTACATTCAATGTCAATAATGGTGCTGCTTGCTATAATGCAGGAACTATTGATTTCGATGGTCAATTGAATGTTAATGGTTCTGATACTTACAATAAAGGCACTATCACAGTTGACGTTCTTCGCAATACTAGTGGCGGTAAATTTACGAATTTTGGTCATATCACAGCTCGTACTAATATGCAGGCTGCAGACTCATACAACTCTACTATCATCAATGGCTGCTATATGCACTTCACAGAAGATGCAGGAATCGGTACACTGACTATGCTTGATAATAGCCGTTTGGACGTTGATGGACGTGCTGAGTTCAATCAAGGTGATCAGTATTTATATAACAATAGTAAGATTAATGTAGGTACTTTGTACGTAAATGCAACATCTTTCTGGGGTACTGACAATACCTCTGATAAGGCAATAATCAAGATGGATAAAGTGTACTTCGCAGATAATATTTATATTAATCAGAATAAAAATGACAAGTATCAGAATGAAAGATGGACTTGGATAGCAAGAAAGGTAACAGGTAAAGGTGAAATCTATCTTGACTGGGATGATAGCGAAACTTATGATAAGGACGGAAATAAAATAACCTTAGACAATGGGTATACCATGCTTAGTGTAGTAAGAGGCTCCGAGTATAACTATACATCAGAAGCTTCGTCTCCTATCATTATCCCAGAAGGCGATTGCACCGGCATGGGTAATAATCCTGGTGGTGGCGGTGGTAAGATTTATGGTGATCCTGTCGTTTACACCTATGCTTTCGAGGACCAGACTGTTGGTACCGACTACGATATGAATGACGTTGTGCTGAAGGTCAGCTACAAAGTTAAGAGCACCAATGCTGAGACTGGTAAGGTTGAGTACGACAAGACCAAGCTCGTAGCTACGTTGGTTGCCGCTGGTGCTACCTATAATATCAAGGTGAAGATTGGTGAAACATATCTCTTTGATGGTGCTGAGATTCACGAAGCACTGGGTGTTAATCCAGGTGTGATGGTGAATACAGGTAATGGTAAGGCTCAGACAGCAACTCCTGTCTCTGACGAGATTCTTACAGAAGGACTCGCTGACGAAGATGGAAATATTGACTTCACCCAGCTGCCAGTGTCTATCGAGGTTCTGAGCACGAATACCACTTACGTCTATCCTAACACGGATGAGTATCCACATGCCATCATGGTTCCTACAGACTGGGCATGGCCTACAGAGCGTACAATCATTACAGAGGCTTATCCTGGTTCTGGTACAGAGACTATCACCGCAGAAGATGGTACTGTATTCCCCATCAACTCATTCTCTGCATGGGCTGCTACTCCAGCGGCAAACCGTGCTACGGTGCTGGGTAGCGTTAAGTGGTATGAGACATCTGCTGCCAATGGTAAGACCATGACTAACGCCTCTGCCACCAACAATTAATCGCAGACATCAAATACTTAAAATTTATATATCGTAAGAGTGGGGCATCTATGTGAATAGGTGCCCCACTTTTTTGATTACGAAAAAGTCGTAATAACTATTCCCACCGTGGGAATGCATCATTCCCACCGTGGGAACATATCATTCCCATCATGGGAATACATCATTCCCAGCGTGGGAACACAGTATTCCCAGCATGGGAATAAATCGTAAGATAGTGCTGTGTAGCGTTCCGCATGTGCTGGAACGGGGTATGGGTCTACTTTGACGTGCGTTCGATGAACTCCATGATGAGGTCAGCGGCATCCTCCTCGGTGAGGTCGTCCATGGTGATGACGAGGTCATAGAGGCGGGTGTCGTAACGTGACTTGTCCGAATACTTCTTGATATACGTCTCACGGCTGGCATCCACCTCCTCGATGGTGTCCATGGCAGCCGCCATCGTCATCCCCTTCTTCTGCAGACGCTCTATACGCTTGGCAAGCGAAGCCTGTATGAAGATGTTCAGGTGGTTCTTCCAGTCGCGGAAGATGAGGAAGGCATTACGTCCTGCGATGACACACGACTCCTTCTCGGCAAGTCCCTGCAAGATCTTACGTTCCGTCTCAAACATGGCGGCAGTGGTAGGCTTGCCCTTTAGCTCGTCCCACCACGACTCCTTCTCTTGTGCTTTCAGCCGCTCTATCTCATCGAGCGAGAGACCGAATTTCTCGGTGACGCCCTCTGTCAGAGGCTTATCATAATATTTCACGTTCAACCGTTTGGCAAGGATGCTGCCGACGGTATGTCCACCAGAGCCCAACTCACGGTTGATGGTGATGACAAATTGCTGATTCTTATTCATTATTGTGTATGATTAATATTTGAAAGAACTGCCACCCAGGAACTCCCTCAAGAGTGATGTGGGAGGAATCTGAGCTGCAGGAATAGGTTTGATATATCGCAGGAACTTCAACAGGCGGTAAGCCTCGGCATACTCCACGCAGTTCTCGGGAACCTGTTCCAGCACGGGGATTGCCTGTTCACGGATGACAGCCAGCTCGAAGAGCATCGCCGTATTGAACATCGCGTCGGCATTCTCCTGATACGGGAAAATCCATTTGTTCTCACCCCTGCGGACAGAGGGCCAACGGCGGATGGTCTCCTGTGCTGACACCCCACGGTATTTATAGTCGCGGATGATGCGGCGCAGCAACCGGTTGTCGGTTGTGGGAATATAATTATGGTTGTCGAGCAGGATGGTAGTCAGTGCCGATGCATAGACCTTGTATTTTTGTGCCTCAGGAATCTGTGCTGTCAGCTCTGGGTTCAGGGCATGGATACCCTCCACCACCAGTATCTCGTTACCCTGCAGTTGCAGTTTCTTGCCACTCATCTCACTCTCCCCCGTCTGGAAGTTATAGCGGGGCAGTTCCACCTCCTCCCCACGGAGCAGTGCATTCATCTGTTCGTTGAGCAGAGGGATGTTCAGCGCATGCAGATGCTCATAGTCAAAATCCCCTTTCTCGTCACGGGGAGTCTTTTCACGACTCACGAAATAGTCGTCTAAGGAGATACCAATAGGTTTGATGCCGTTGACGGCAAGTTGCACGGAGAGCCGTTTGCATGTCGTCGTCTTACCACTGCTCGACGGACCGGCGATGAGCACCATCTTCACCTCCTTGCGCGAAGCTATCTCGTCGGCAATCTGTGCAATCTTCTTCTCCTGCAGTGCCTCGCTGACCTGTATGAGCTGCGACGAATACCCCTTCTGGGTAGCCCTGTTCAAGTCGCCCACCGTCCTCAGCTTCAGGATGCCCTGCCACCGGTGATGCTCTTTGAATATCTCAAACATCTTGTCCTGCCGCACCATCTCACCCAGCTTAGAAGGGTCACTGGCAGTAGGGATGCGCAGTAGCATGCCGTCGTAGTACGGTTCCAGACCAAAGAGATATATCTGCGACGTGTTCGTGAGCATACTGCCATAGTAATAGTCCGCATAGCCGTCGATGTCATAGTACGTCGTATAGAGGTCGCCGATGCCCTCCAGCAGACGGATCTTGGAGTACGACCGTGACTTCTGGAACATCTCTATCGCCTCCTCCGTTGTCGACACATGGCGGTGGATAGGGTGTCCGGCAGCAATGATCTCCTTCATACGCCCACGGATGGCATCCACGTCGGCAGTCGTCACAGGGCGGTCGAGACGCACGTCTACGAAATAGCCGTTCGACACCGGTATGCCGATAATCACCGAACAGTCGGGATAGATATCATGAGCCGCCTTGTTCAGCACGAAGAAAAGACTGCGTGTATAGGTACGCATCGCTGACGGCTCATGCAGGTCGAGGAATTCAATCTCCTTGGGTTTGAACACCTCGAAGTGCATTCCCTCCACCTTGTTATTGACCCTTGCGCAAATGGGACCATACTCCATCTGGAGTCCCGATTGAGAAAATATTTCAGAAAGTGTGCTTCCGATGCACACTTTCAGATTTTTTTTATTATTTTTGCAACGGATTAAGATATTTTGTTCCATAGCAATAAGCATTAACGTTGTACAAAGATACAAAGGTTTTTTGAAAAACGAGTAGGAATTACGAAATTATAACATAATTATGTCTATTTGGATTTTTTTCAAGCTGCTGGGATCCCTTGCCCTGTTGATGTTCGGTATGAAGTCGATGAGTGAGGCGCTGCAGAAGATGGCAGGACCACAACTGCGTCACGTTTTGGGTGCCATGACAACGAATCGCTTTACCGGCATGCTGACCGGTATGTTGGTGACAGCAAGTGTGCAGTCAAGTACGGCGACGACCGTGATGACCGTCTCTTTCGTTAATGCGGGACTGCTGACCCTGGCACAGGCGATCTCGGTGATTATGGGTGCGAATATCGGAACGACCCTCACGGCATGGATCATGTCGGCAGGTTTCTCGTTTAACATCACCGACTTTGTCTATCCTGCATTCTTCATCGCTATCATCCTTATTTATTATAAGCGCAAGCGCTTCATAGGCGATTTCCTCTTCGGTATCGCCTTTATGTTTTTGGGACTGGGCACTTTGCGCCAGACGGGTATCGACATGCACCTGGGTGAGAACCAGGAGGTGCTCAACTTCTTCGCCTCCTTCGACCCCAACTCCTTCATGACGACCCTGATATTCCTCCTGCTGGGAGGTATCCTTACTTTCTGTGTCCAGTCGAGTGCTGCCGTGATGGCTATCACGATGATTCTCTGTTCGAGTGGCGTACTGCCCATCTATCAGGGTATCGCCCTCGTGATGGGTGAGAACATCGGTACCACCGTGACTTCCAATCTTGCGGCATTGTCGGCAAACACACAGGCGCGAAGGGCAGCCCTGGCGCACATGTTCTTCAACGTGTTCGGTGTCGTCTGGATATTATTTGTCTTCCGTCCCTTCGTCGATATGGTCTGCGGTTTCGTAGGCTATGATGTCGACATGACGAAAGAGGCGGCAGGTGCCCAGGCATTCCTTGCCAATTCCGCCAAGCTGAGTTTCGTGCTGGCAGCCTTCCACACCTGTTTCAATGTGGCGAACACCTTCATCCTCATCTGGTTCATCCCACAGATTGAGAAGTTTGTCTGCTGGGTCATCAAACCCAAGAGGGTCGACGAGGAAGAGGACTTCCGTCTGCATTTCATTACGGCAGGTTTCATGAAGACCCCCGAGCTCTCCATCCTGGAGGCACAGAAAGAGATACAGTCTTTCTCCGAGCGTATGCAGCGTATGTTCGGCATGGTGCGTGAGCTGCTGACCTTGAGCAGCAGTGCCACGGCGAAGAGCAACAAAGCACAGACGGGTGATTTCAACAAGCTCTTTACACGGATTGAGAAATATGAGGGTATCTCCGACAATATGGAGCTGGAGATTGCCAAATACCTTGACCAGGTAGGCGATGCTCATCTGAGTGACGACTCAAAGGCAAAGATACGTGCCATGCTGCGTGAGATCTCGGAATTGGAGAGTATCGGTGATGCCAACTACAACATCGCCCGTACCATTGCCCGTAAGTACCAGGGCAAGCAGGACCACTTCAGCGACAAGCAGTATGACCATATCTACCAGATGATGGAACTCACGGACGAGGCTCTCACACAGATGAACCGTCTGATGGCTGGACGTAAGGAGTCGTATGATGTCAACCGCACCTTCAACCTGGAGAACGAGATTAACAACTACCGCAACCAATTGAAGTCGCAGAATATCAACGATGTCAACAACCACGAGTACACCTATGCCGTAGGTACCATCTACATGGATGTCGTCAACGAGTGTGAGAAGCTCGCCGACTATGTGGTGAACGTGGTGGAGGCACGTATGGGTACACGGCAGAAAGACCAATAAAACTACCATAACAAATGAACAAAAAATTTTTATTCTCACTCCTTCTCCTCCTGTTGACATCCACCATGGTGATGGCGCAGGTGACCACATCCGGTATTAGCGGTATCGTGACAGCGGACAACGAGGAGGCAATTGGTGCCACCATTACAGCCAAGCACGTCCCTTCGGGTTCTGTATACCGTGCTGTCACGAATGTGGATGGGCGTTATACCATCAGTGGCATGCGTGCAGGTGGTCCTTATGAGGTAGAGATATCCTATATCGGTTTCCAGTCGAAGAAATATACCGATGTCCAGTTGCAGCTGGGTCAGAACACGGTGCTGAGTGCCAACTTGGCTGAGGGCAGCGAGATGCTTGCAGAAGTGGTGGTTGTGGCGAAGGCAAATAACACCATGCGCAGCGACCGCTCAGGAGCCGTCACCAATCTGAATGCGGCAGCCATGTCGGTCATCCCTACCGTGGGACGCAGCATGACAGACCTGATGAAGATGACCCCGCAGAGCTCGTCGGCTAGTGGCTTGGCGATTGGTGGTGGTAACTTCCGCCAGTCGAGTTTCACCATCGACGGTGCGTCGTTCAACAACGCCTTCGGACTGGGCTCCTCACCACTGCCAGGTGGCGGTACCCCTATCTCTCTGGATGCCATTGAGCAGATGACTGTCAACATCACCCCTTATGACGTTCGTCAGAGCGGTTTCACCGGTGGTGGTATCAATGCTGTCACCAAGAGTGGTACCAACGAGTTCAAGGGCAGTGCCTATACGTATATCACCTCCACCAGTCTGAAAGGTTCGAGGGTAGGGGATGCCACCCTGCCGGTAGACAATGGTCATAACGACACCTATGGTCTCTCTTTCAGCGGTCCTATCATCAAGGACAAACTCTTCTTCTTCATCAACGGGGAGATAGAGGATAACGTCACTACGGGGCCGACGGCACGTGCAGGTAATGGTGGAACTCCTTATACGGAAACCAACCGCCGTCCGCGGTTAAGCGAGCTGGAGAGTCTCTCTGACTATATGCAGAACACCTATGGACTGACAACAGGACCGTGGCAAGGTTATAACATCAAGACACCTGCCTACCGCTTCCTGGCTCGTCTGGACTGGAACATCAACGACAACCATAAGTTTCAGATCCGTTTCACGAAGTCCAAACGTAAGGAATCCAACTATGCCTCAGCCTCCCGCTCTATCGGCAGCAACCAGTCAACCGCCATCTATGGTGGCAGTCAGAGCGGCTACGGCAGTCTGACAGACTATTCGATGAGTTCGCTGTCCAGCCGTTACTATTCGGAATTCCGTTTCACGTCGTTTGCCGCTGAGCTGAACTCAAAGTTCGGCAAGTTCCATAACACCCTGCGTGGCACCTATTCTTTCCAGGACCAGCCACGCTCTACGGAATATAACGATGCGGCACCTGTCGTCGAGATATTGATGAGTGACGGTGCCGGTCATTATCCCTCATGGGCAATGATGGGTGACATCTTCACTTACGGCAACCTCGCACAGACCAAGAATACGGTCATCACCGACGAGGTGAATGTGACGCTGGGTAAGCATAACCTCTTTGCTGGCATCCAGTATGAGCATAACTTCGCGGCTAACGGCTATGCGCAGGCTGCTGCGGGCTATTATGCCTTCGAGGCGACACCTGACGAGGTGAGCACCGGCAACTGGGCTGCCGTCTTCGGTCGTCCGGCACGTGTCTTTGGTATCACCTACGGTAATAATGACGCACACTCGATGTTCATCTCTGAGATGAAGACCAACCAGTGGTCGTTCTACCTGCAGGATAACATCAGCTGGTCGGAGCGTTTCCGCACCTCTGTCGGTGTGCGTTTCGAACTGCCTTCCTATCCCTCTCTGAAGAACAATTTCAATAAGGACTATTACGATATCGACTTCGGCGGCAAGCATTTCCGTACGGATAACGTGCCTGATGCCAGTCTCAGCTTCTCACCGCGTATCGGTTTCAACTGGGACATCAGGGGTGACCGTAAATATATCCTGCGCGGTGGTACGGGTATCTTCGTAGGTCGTATGCCGTTCGTATGGCTGGTGTCGGCTGTCGGCAACTCCGGTATGGGACAGACCTCCTATGTGGCAACGGCAGCCAACGGCAAGAAGATTCCTACCTTCACGATGAGTCAGGAGGATATGCTGCAGCAGATTGGTGCTACCAGCTCGACGACCGTTCCTGTCAGTCCCACTATCCTCAGCGAGGATCTCCGTATGCCGAAGACGTGGAAGGCGTCGCTTGCCTTTGATGCCCAGCTGCCAGGTGGTATCGACTTCACCCTGGAGGGTATCTTCAACAAGGACTTCAACCCTGTGGTGGTGTCTAATGAGGATATCTACTGGGACGGTACCTCTACCGTTGACCTCGGTCATGGGGATGTGCGCCATAAGATGTCTTACTATGATGCCGGACACTCTGCCTTTGTGCTGAAAAATGCAGGGAGCAAAGCCTATTATCTGTCGCTGACGGCACAGCTACGTAAGTCGTTTGACTTCGGTCTCGACCTTTCTGCCTCCTATACGCTGTCGAAGGCAAAGAGCTATACCGAGGGTATCGGTGACCAGGTGTCGGCAGCTTATTATAACTACCGCTCTTCCGTTCATGCCGTCAACGACATGGAGACGGGCTATGCCACCTATGTGGCTCCTAATCGTCTGCTGCTGTCGGCAAGCTATAAGCTCAAGGAGTCGAAGAATGCCACCTCGACGTTCAGTCTGATCTACGACGGTTATCAGTATGGCTATCTGGGTAATTATGCATTTAGCCGCTACAGCTATATCTTCAGCACCAATGTCAACAGCGACCCGTCGGCTCCCGGCAACCTGCTTTATATCCCTGCCAGCCGTGAGGAGCTGAACGGTTGGGACTTTGCCGACAATGGTACCGTGGACGGTGTACCCTATACTGCCGACATGCAGCGTGACGACTTCTGGGCTTTCATCAACCAGGATGACTATCTGAAGGACTGCAAGGGACAGTATACGGAGCGTGGCGGTGCGAAGATGCCTTGGCATCATCAGCTGGACTTCAAGTATACCCGTGACATGTCTGTCAACTGGGGAAAGACGAAGCATACCTTGCAGCTGGGTATTGACATCCTTAACCTGCCGAACTTCCTCTGTAAGGACTGGGGTGTCTTCAAGCAGATTACGGGTAATGACCTGCTGAATTTCAAGAATGGCAAGTACACCTATAATACGGTCAATGGTGTCCGTCACCTGAGTACCTCACAGAACTTCCAGAATCTCGCCTCTACCTATCAGATCATGTTTACGATTAAGTACTTGTTTAATTGATAGAGTTGAGAGATAAAAAAAGGTCTCAGCCGCTGGGGTTGAGACCTTTTTCTTTGTATGTATTCTGACTTAGAAGTCAATCTTGTCAAGGGTGTCTGTGAAGTCCTTTGGCTCGTGGTTCTCTGTGTCGTGGAACTCCTCGTTGCGCTGCGGACGCTCACGGTGCTCGTTGCGGTTACGACGGTCACCACGGTCGCGGCGCTCAGGACGCGGACCACGCTCAGGACGCTCACGGCGACGGGGCTGTGGCTCCTGATAGTCAGCGGGCTTCTCTACCAATACACGGTGTGAGAGCTTGAACTTACCGGTCTTCGGGTCAATCTCCAACAGCTTAACGGTAATCTTGTCACCTTCCTTCAGACCAGCCTCCTCAACAGTCTCCAGGCGCTTCCAGTCAATCTCCGAGATATGGAGCAGACCGTCCTTGCCAGGCATGAACTCTACGAAGCAGCCGTAAGGCATGATGCTGCGGACAGTACCCTCGTACACCTCACCGACCTCGGGGATGGCGACGATAGCCTTGATCTTGGCGATGGCAGCGTCGATGGTCTCCTTGTTAGGACCGCTGACCTGTATCTTACCAACACCGTCCTCCTCGTCAATGGTGATGGTGGCACCGGTGTCCTCCTGCATCTGCTGGATGATCTTACCACCAGGACCGATGACAGCACCGATGAACTCCTTCGGAATCTCGAATGCCTCGATGCGTGGAACCTGTGGCTTCAGCTCTGGACGTGGCTCGGCGATGGTGTCGGTGATGCACTTCAGGATATGCTCACGACCAGCCTTTGCCTGCATCAGTGCCTTCTCCAGAATCTCGAAGGAGAGTCCGTCACACTTGATATCCATCTGGGTAGCGGTCAGTCCGTCCTTTGTACCAGTGGTCTTGAAGTCCATATCGCCCAGGTGGTCCTCATCACCGAGGATGTCACTCAGCACGGCATATTTCTCCTCACCGGGGTTCTTGATCAGTCCCATGGCGATACCGCTGACGGGTTTCTTCATAGGAACACCGGCATCCATCAGCGCCAGCGTACCAGCACATACGGTAGCCATAGAGGAAGAGCCGTTAGACTCCAGAATCTGGCTTACCAGACGGACGGTATAGGGGAAGTCTGCGGGAATCTGACCTTTCAGACCACGCCATGCAAGGTGTCCGTGACCGATCTCACGACGACCGACGCCACGCTGTGCCTTTGCCTCACCCGTACAGAACGGTGGGAAGTTATAGTGCAGCAGGAAGCGCTGGTAGCTCTTGTCGAGCACGTCATCCACGAGTTTCTCGTCGAGTTTCGTACCCAGTGTGCAGGTGGTCAGCGACTGTGTCTCACCACGGGTGAAGATACTGCTTCCATGAGGCATGGGCAGTGGGCTTACCTCGCACCAGATAGGACGGATCTCGTCGGTCTTACGACCATCGAGACGGATACCCTCGTCGAGGATGCAGCGGCGCATGGCGTCACGCTCCACGTCATGGTAGTAGCGGTCCATCATAGCCTCGTACTCATCCTTGGAAATCTCAGAGGTCTCGGTGATCTCTGTATGTGCGGCGAAGAATTTCTCCTTGAAGTCCTCGAGGATTTTTTCAAATGCCTCAGCACGGGCATGCTTCTCCAGCGCCTGCTTGGTGATGTCATAGGCGGGCTGGTACAGCTCCTTGTTCATCTGCTCACGCAGAGCCTCGTCATTCACCTCATGGTCGTACTCACGCTTTACGTCCGTGCCGAGCTCCTTGCTCAGTGCGGTCTGCAGCTCACACATCGGCTTGATGGCTGCCATGGCAGCTTTCAGCGCACCGATCATGTCCTGCTCAGAGACCTCTTTCATCTCACCCTCCACCATCATGATGTTCTCAGCAGAGGCACCAACCATGATATCCATGTCGGCTTCCTTCATCTGCTCGAAGGTGGGGTCTATCACATACTCCCCGTTGATACGAGCCACACGGACCTCAGAGATCGGGCACTCGAAGGGGATATCTGAACATGCCAACGCTGCGGAAGCGGCAAAACCTGCCAGGGCATCCGGCTGGTCAACACCATCGGCACTGAGCAGCATCACATTGACAAATACTTCGGCATGATAATTGGAGGGGAACAAAGGACGGAGCACACGGTCAACCAGTCGGCTGGTCAGAATCTCATTGTCCGAAGCCTTACCCTCGCGCTTGGTGAAGCCACCGGGGAAACGCCCTGCGGCGGCATACTGCTCTCTGTAGTCTACCTGCAGAGGCATGAAATCTGTTCCGGGAACTGCATCTTTTGCGGCACACACAGTAGCCAGCAACACCGTGTTGTTCATGCGCAGAACAACACTTCCGTCTGCCTGCTTTGCCACTTTCCCGGTTTCAATGGTGATGGTTCTTCCATCAGGCAATTGAATTGTTTTCGTAATTACGTTCATCTTGTATAAAACATCTAAAAAATAAAACATCGTGCGACTTTGCGCAAATTGCGGCTGCAAAGGTACACATTATTATATTAAGAAACGAATAAACCCGCATTATTTTTCTTTTTTTATGAAATAAGGGGTGTGCGACTATTTCTGATAGATTGACACTTTTCCCGTGATTTTAAAAACATAAGTTAATATATGATGATATTTGATTAAAGTGTTACGCTACGGGATCAAATTAAGACACTGCCAACGAGAGAAGCCGCCATTCATCTGAATAGAATGAAATTGCACCTTTTTTTATTGTAGATTGTTGGATTATTGATTATTTTTTGTATCTTCGCAAACGAAATAACAAAAAATAAAATGATATGAAAACAACACTACTATCTATTGCCATTGCTTGTCTGATGTTGGCAAGTGCAACACTGAGCGAAGCCCAGACAACGTTCAAGACCTACAAGAAACAGGTGTCGGCGACAAGTCCTGATGGAGGTCCCGCAGGGCTGACACTTGCCATTGACTACCCTGTAGGGCAAGGGGTGCGACAGACGAAAATCAGTCAGGGCATCAAGACCATCATGAGAGAGTCACAAGTCGTTGAAGAGATGAAACGCCCAGTTAACGGCACGGTCGTTGCGGCAGCCAATGCACTCGCGACCTATTTCCCCGTTGGTATCAGAAGGGGAACTATTGAGGTAGGGGGCTTTGTGTCCTTCGACCTGATGATAGAAAAGAAATACCAGAACGCCTATGCTGTATTCTTTGAGGTTACTGACGGTGTCTATGGCAATGGTGGACCAGGACAGAATTGCAAAGTCGTCAGAGTCTCTGACGGAGCAGTGCTGAAGTTTGAGGATCTGTCCAGACTGACGGATAATGATCTCGTAAGTTTGATTAATAAATACGGTACTGCGGAGCAGAAAGCGTTCGACCCAGCCTTTTTGATGGGCATCAATGGCATCTATCCTGAGGGTGACAAGTGTAAGGTCATGTATCAGCAAGGTGCTCATTTCGTCGAGACCCTCGAGGTTCCTATGAGTGAGGTCAACAACTCACTGACAGAGGAGGGTAAGAAATGTTTCGCCAAGGCAGAGGCTGCTGCAGGGAATTCTCAGATAGGACGTGGCGAACTCGGCATTTTTGAGTTACGGGGTCCTGTGAAGTCATTTATCTTTAAGAACCAGTGGGGCACTACTACTCGCACCTTCGACCATAATGGGAAATGGCTCACTCATGAGGGCAAGCCGCTCCGGCAGGTATATCCCAGTGGAATCCGTCGTGATGCCAAAGGGCGTATTACCAAGGGAATTTTCGATGCAGATGGCAATTACGAGCAATATTTCTATAATGAGAAAGGACTGATTACGAAGCGTGAATACAGTTTCTTCGATACTACCGAGGAAGACACCTATTCCTATGATGCCAATGGTAATCTGACAAAGATGAAGGTGGTGGAAGGTGGTATGGATGCTGCAGAACCTTATACGAACGTCTATACCATTATCACGAAAGACAAATATGGAAATTGGACGAAACGAAAGAACCAAAATGGAGAGATAGAAACCCGTACTATAACGTATTATTAATAATGTCAACAGACAACCAGTTAGAAGTAGTATCATGGCACCTGTCATAACACATTACCGCTGTACCTCCAAGACCCGACTGAACATCATTTTTTTGTGTAAATTATTGTCTTATCAAATTTTTTTATTACATTTGCAGCATTAGATGTAACAATCTTCCTTTTTGTATAACTAAAAACTGTAAAATTATGGGATTTTTTGGTGCTATTAAGTCTGTATTGACGAAGTATGCGAATTTCTCCGGACGTGCTACACGCTCCGAGTACTGGTGGTGGGTATTGTTTACCCTGCTGTGGGCTTGGATTCCTATTGTGAACCTGCTTCTCCTCTTGATTTTCTTCCTGCCCTCACTGGGTGTCGCCGTTCGTCGTCTGCATGACACAGGACGTAGCGGATGGTGGATCCTGCTTGGTATCATCCCCATTCTTGGTGGACTCATCCTGTTGATATTCTACTGCACAGACAGTCAGGTGGGTGCCAACCAGTATGGTCCTAACCCCAAGGGGGTGAACTTGCAAACAGACCCACAGCCTGCTGCTGAACCTGTACAGCCTGCGCCACAACCAGCTGCAGAGCCTGTTGCAGAGCCAGCTCCTGAGCCCATTGCTGAGGAACCCGCCAAGCCTAAGACAGAGGCTGAGCGTTGGGAACAAGAATAAACAAGAAAGGGTGTGCATCGGCACACCCCTTTTTTGTTTCCACATTCTAAAAAGATTAGAAACCCACACGCGGTTTTGGTTTAGGGACCTCTATCGGTTGGATGTCGGCTGGAGTGATGGCGAAGCATTTCCTGATGGTCGGCGCATCATTCGCAAAGGCGAAGTTCACACAGCGCTTGGCATGCGCCAGGTAGATATGCTCCAGGAGGTTAGCGACGAAACGGGCATTGCCCCATGTGTTGGCGTCACGTCCGGCATACGCCTCAGTCAGCAGGGTGCGGTATTTCGTCCAGGCAGCACGGGTGAAATGGTAGCTGTACTCTTCCACCCTCCGTCGGGTGATCTCCATCAGCTCGTCGACGGTGAAGTCGGCAAACTCAAAACGGTTAGGAAAGCGTGAGGCAAGACCCGCGTTCAGGTCGAGCAGTTGCTGCATTGGTTCCTTATAGCCGCAGAGCACGATGGCGATGTCACGGCACCGCTCGTTGGCAAGGATGTCCATCAGCAGGGGGATGACCAGTTTGCCGGGGTCGTTAGGGTGGGCGGAGTTAAGCATGTAAGCCTCGTCAATCATCAGCACACCGCCCTGTGCCATCTCCAGCACCTGCCGTACCGCCTTCTCCTCGTCACCCCAGTTCGTACCGAGGAACGTACCGCGGTTGCACACCACCACATGTCCTTTGCTGAGTGCCCCTGCCTCTTTCAGCAGCGAGCCGTAGATCTTACACACCGTCGTCTTCCCCGTTCCTGGTTTCCCGAAGAAGATGGCGTGCAGCGATACCTGATGTTCCTTCCATCCTGGTGTCCCCATCGCCATCAGGCGGTTATATGCCGTGAACACCAGCATGTCACTGATCTGTTGTTTGATGTTCTTACACCCCACCAGTTTGTTCAGCTCCTCCTTCGGGTTTCTGATGGGCAGCAGCACCTCCACCTTCACCGAGTTGTTCTCGTTGAACTTCACCGTGCCGTCGGGGTAATCTGTGAGGTCGAGGTCAAAGTCGAGGTCGTTGTCCTCCTCAGGAGTCTCGTCCTCCTCAGGAGTCTCATCCTCTTCTGGAGTCTCTTCCGTCTTGTCCTCCAGAGCGGAGTCGATGAACTCTTTCAGCATTTGGGAGAACTCATCCTCCTCGTTCGTTGTTGTTTCCATGGTCTCATTGAGTAACTCGTCTAACTTTTCTGTCTCTTCCATTGTGTTTAAGTTGTTAAAAACCAATAAGTATGAATAGATATATCGTATTCACTCCCCGTTACAGGGAGCGCATGAGAGATTTGTCCACGATGTCAAAGAACGCTTTAAGCGAGTGAAGAGTCAAACTTGTTTGAACTCTTCCGAGCGTTGCGTTTTTCGAGCCATGCTCAAAGAGCGCACAACACACCCCACACAGTGCTACACTATGTGCTGCTTTGTTTGTTATAAGATAGGGTTATTTGTCCTTGCCTTCCATCATTGCGGGTGCAAAGATAATGAAAATTCCGAATATCCTCCAAATGTTTCGCTAAGATTTTTTTGCATTTAACATTTCCACAAATGAAATTAAATGTGTACTTTTGCAACCAATATAATTTTTTACACAACAAACTAAGATGACAAAGAAAGTTTTCCTCGTGATGGGTTTCGTGCTGATACCCTATGTCACGGCATCACTCATCGACAAGGGCACCCACGACCAGCTGCTGCAGCAGAAAGGGAAATACTACCAACTATATACTGGGAAGGAAATATAATATTTAGCGTATGGAACAGCTATTACATTACGTTTGGAAGCATAAAATGTTTCCGTTAGGCGAACTAAAAACGACAGACGGCAGCCCCGTCGAAGTGATTGACCCAGGACTGCACAATCACAACAGTGGTCCAGATTTCTTCAATGCCAAGGTGAAAATCAACCAAACACTTTGGGTGGGTAACGTGGAGATTCATGACAAATCAAGTGACTGGTATCTGCATGGGCATGACAAAGACCAGGCTTATGACAATGTTGTGCTTCATGTCACAGGCGAACCTGATGCGGAAATAATGAATACGCAGGGGCAATACATCCCACAGGTGCAATTGGCAGTTCCTGCTGTTGTACAGGAGAATTATGAGGAACTGCTACGTACAGAGCAGTATCCTCCCTGCTATCAGATTATCCCCGACTTAACAGCACTGACCGTCCACTCGTGGATGGCAGCGTTACAGACAGAACGGTTGGAACAGAAAACTGAGGCTATCCGATTACGAGCAGATCGGATGAACGGCTCATGGGAAGATGCCTATTTCATAACCCTTGCCCGTAACTTTGGTTTCGGCATTAATGGGGACACTTTCGAGGAGTGGGCGGCACATATTCCTCTCTCCGCTATCGCCCATCATCGCGACGACCTTTTTCAGATAGAGGCAATCTTCATAGGTCAAGCGGGGCTGTTGGATATCGAGGCAGTTCCAGAACATTATCAGCAGAATGCCTTGAATGAAGGCTATTTCACCAAGTTACGCAACGAATACCAGTATCTTGCTCATAAATTCTCTTTAAAGCCTTTGGACTATAAGTTATGGAAATTTTTGCGGTTACGTCCACAGAACTTTCCGCATATACGATTGTCACAACTTTCTACCCTATACTATGAGCGGAAGACAGGACTTTCGCAATTGATAGAGTGCAAGGATGTGTTTGCCTTACAAGACTTGCTGAGTACTAAAGTGAGTCCCTATTGGGAGACCCATTATACTTTCGGCTCAACAAGTGACCTTAATAAGAAAAATCTTTCTCCCTACTCTATCAACCTACTGTTGATTAATACCTGTATTCCAATGCTCTTTGCATATGGACGGCATATTGCAGACGAAACGCTCTGTGACCGTGCCTTCAATTTGTTGGAGCAATTAAAAGCAGAAAACAACTATATTATTCGTCTTTGGAAAGAGTGTGGACTGAATGTCAATACTGCCGGTGATTCTCAGGCTCTCATTCAATTGAAGAAGGAATATTGTGATAAAAAAGATTGTCTACGTTGTCGAATAGGTTATGAATACCTTAAAAAAGTAAATATATAGATATGCGAAACTACGTTTTTGAGACCCGGATGGAGGTGCGTGACTATGAGTGTGACATCGAGGGAATAGTGAATAACGCAAATTATCTGCATTATACGGAACATACTCGACACTTGTTCCTGAAACACTGCGGACTGAGCTTCGCGGAGATGCATAGCCGTGGGATTGACGCGGTGGTGGCTCGTATGGAACTGCAATATAAGGCTCCACTACGCTGCGACGATGAGTTTATTTCTCGACTGTGGATAGAGAAGGATGGGTTTAAGTATATCTTCCATCAGGATATCTACCGCGCCTCGGACGAAGCCATCTGCTTCAAAGCCAAGGTGATGCTGGTGTGCCTGATCAATGGCAAACTGGGGGAGAGCGAGGAGTATGACAGGGCGTTTGAGAAGTACTTGAAGTAAATTAGGAATTAGTAATCAGGACAGGAAAAAATATCATTTAAGGCTATTTTTAACGGTTCGGGCATAAAAATGTCGTGATAGCGAGTGTATTTCAGTTTTTTATTTTAAATTTGCAAACACTAAAACAATATATATAATGTATAAGGAAAAGAAATTTTTCGGTTTGCTGGCTTTGCTGTTGACGGGCTGCGGCAGTATGGTGGCACAAAGCAAACTGGCTCCGATGGTGAGTGCCTACGTGCAGCAGGCAAAGACAAAGCGTGCAGCGTCGGCAGAAGAACAGAAGCCCGGGCTTTTCATGGTGAACGTTCAAGCGGATGCCAACCCCGACGAAGTGAGCACACAGATAACCGAAAGGGGCGCAGAAGTGAAGGCGGCTATGGGTCGCATGCTGATGGTGGCTGCCACAGCCGAACAGTTGACTGACATTGCCCAATTGGAGGGGGTGGTGAATATTGCGATAGGTACGAAACCCCTGCTGAAACTCGATAAGTCGCGACAGGTCACACACACCGACGAGGTGCAGAGCGGCACGGGCGAGCAACTGCC
>OMWH01000008.1 GCA_900314755.1 uncultured Prevotellaceae bacterium
TGGATAAGACTCCTATCAAGGAACTCTTTACCAAGGAACCTGAGTATGTTGCAGATGATGGTCAATTGACTCTTAATTTTATTTAGTGGACACTAGTGAAATAAGATACTCGTATATAAACAACGGAATTGATTTTGTCACTAAAACATTCGTTTATCTGATGGAAAATGTGTACCTTCGCAGCCAAATGAAGATAACGAAGAATAAATATCTGTTGGGATTTGCCGTTTCTGTGGTACTTCTCGCCCTTGTCAAGATGATTTTCCCCAGTGTGGCAGAAAGTCGCCAACAGCATGAAGCAGTCGTAGTGCAGCCAGACGTGGACGATGTGCAGACAGTAGTGAGTGAACCTTCAAATGTCATCTCCCGTCTTTCCACTAAAAAGAAACATCGTATCCGTGGTGTCAATAACTACAGGGAGGCTTTTCCTGATAGCCAGGCGGTGCAGATCATGGCTGCCGAGAAATGGGGGGTGCGTCCTGTGAAGAACCGTGAGGATGCAGAGAGACGTAAAAAAGAGTTGGTATATGTGGGCTCCAATCCCTACTATCATGTAGACCCATTGTATAGTAGTATCCCGTATTTGGTACCTCGTGCAGCAGTACTCTTGCAAGATATCGGACAAGCATTCTACGACAGCCTGTACGTGAAAGGCGTTCCTTTTAATCAATTTATTGTCACCAGCGTGTTACGCTCAGAGTCCGATGTGGTAAAACTGCGCCGAAGAAACGGCAATGCGACGGAGCGCAGTTGTCATCTCTTCGGCACGACATTTGACATTTGCTATAATCGGTATCATCCAGTTACTCAGCCTGTTCGCGATGATACGTTAAAGTGGGTGTTATGCGAGGTACTAAGGGATATGCGTGAACAGGGACGCTGTTATATTAAGTATGAAGTGAAACAAGGTTGTTTCCACATGACCGTACGTTAACGGCTCATGAGGAAAGCCTTGAAGTCATCGAAATTCTTCGTCATCTCCACACTCTGTTTCTTCCCCCTCATGAAGGCAGCAAGGCGTTCAGGAATCTGAATGTCACCACCGATGATGTTGTCGACCGTCTCCTTGAACTTCGCAGGATGAGCCGTCTCACAAAACACGCCGACCTCATTATCCTTCAGTCCCTCCTGCAGGGCACGATAGCCACATGCGCCATGGGGGTCGAGGATATAGCCTGTTTCCGCATAACACTGACGCATGGTCTCACGGATTTGTTCGTCACTATACGTGGCACCGCTGATAAGACTGCAGATTCGCTCATGGCTCTTGCCATAGAGGTCGTAGATACGTGCGAAGTTGGAGGGATCACCCACATCCATCGCATTGGCAAGAGTCTGCACGGAAGCTTTCGGCTCGTACTTCCCTGTCTGCAGGTATTTATAGAAGATGTCGTTGGCATTATTGGCAGCAATGAACCGCTTGACAGGCAGTCCCATCTCGTGTCCGAACAGGGCAGAGCAGATATTGCCGAAGTTACCACTGGGCACACAGATAACGAGTTGAGAGTTGAGAGTTGAGAGTGGAGGGTTGAGAGTTTCCTTCATACGGGCATAGGCATTGAAGTAATAAAACGCCTGAGGCAGGAACCGGGCAACATTGATGCTGTTGGCGGAAGTCAGTTTCATGTGATGATTTAATTCCTCATCCATGAAGGCAGATTTCACCAAAGCCTGACAATCGTCGAAGACACCATCCACCTCGACTGCGGTGATATTCTTACCAAGGGTGGTAAACTGACTCTCCTGAATCTTGCTGACCTTTCCTTTGGGATAGAGCACATAGACGTGGATGCCCTCCACACCAAGAAATCCGTTGGCTACTGCCGAGCCAGTGTCACCACTCGTGGCGACAAGGACGTTAATACTAGGTTTACTAGTATCCCTAGAACTACTAGTACCCCTAGAATCACTAGTAAAATACTGCAACAGGCGTGCCATGAAACGGGCACCTACGTCCTTGAAGGCGAGGGTAGGACCATGGAAGAGTTCAAGGGTATAGATATTGTCCTTGACTTTTACCACGGGACAATCGAACGACAATGTGTCGTAGACAATCTTCTTCAGGGCATCTGCCTCCACATCCTCACCGAAGAATGCATCGGCAACGGTATAGGCTATCTCCTGAAAGCTCTTGGTCTCAATCGTGTCAAAAAATTCTTTTGGCAGTTTCTTGATGCGCTCAGGCATATACAGTCCTCTATCTTCGGCAAGTCCTTTGACGACAGCCTTGCGCAAATCAGCGATGGGTGCTTTCCCATTGGTAGAATAGTATTTCATATCTTCATTAATTCGTTCATAAATTCATTCAGTCTCAATAAACCGTAGGAGCCGCTGACACAACTCTCCTCATCATAATGCTGTACCTCATCAGGGACGATTCCTTTGTGCCAGATGATGAAGGGTACAGGTTCGTTGACGTGGATACGCATCTCAACAGGGGTGGGATGGTCGGGGAGGATGGCGACACAGACATCCTCATCCATCCCGTGGATAGCCTCCAGGATGGGCTTGATCAGCCGTTTGTCCAGATAGTCGATGGCTTTCAGTTTCAAATCCAAGTCACCGTCATGTCCTGCCTCATCAGTTGCTTCCACATGTACAAAGACGAAGTCATCTGTTCTCAGTGCGTCAATGGCAGCCTGTGCCTTTCCCTCGTAGTTGGTATTGGCAAGACCTGTGGCGCCGGGAACCTTGATGATACGCAGACCAGCATAACGTCCGATACCCTGAATGAGGTCGACAGCGGAGATGACAGCGCCACTCTTTACTTGAGGATACTGTGCCATCAGTGTCTGCATCGATGGGCGATAGCCGCCACTCCAAGGCCAGATGCTGTTTGCCTGACGCTCTCCCTTTTCCGCTTTTGCGATGTTATAGGGATGCTTGGCAAGCAATTCCTGCGATCTGAGTATGAGGTCGTTGATGAGGTCGGCTGTCTCTTGGGGAGTCATGCGTCCCTCTCCGGTAGCGACAGAGTCACAACATACAGTAGTGTCAGGCTTCACAAGCAACGGACGCCATGGCTCGTTTGGATGGTCATGGGGTGGGGCACATACGATATGCTTGTTACCTCCCTTGATGACCAGCAAGTGGCGGTATTGTATACCGGTAATGAATCTCACCCGGTCACTGCCCAGGTGTTCATTCAGATATTCAATGAGGATGCGGGCATCATCTGTTTCCAGATTTCCCCCATTATGGGTGATAATCTTTCCATCCTCCAAAGTGATGATATTACAACGGATGGCAAAGTCATCATCCTTCATCTCATAGCCTATAGAAGCAGCTTCCAAAGGACCGCGTCCCTCATATACCTTGTTAAGGTCATAGCCGAGAATGGCAGTGTTGGCAACCTCAGAACCGGGAGGGAAGCCCTCAGGTACAGTGATCAACCGCCCGGTACGACCTTCCTTTGCCAGTTGCTCCATGTATTGTGGACGGGCATACTGCAACAAGGTCTTATCACCCAGTCTGGCGACAGGATGGTCTGCCATGCCGTCGCCTAATATAATAATGTGCTTCACTGCTTAAATATTAGCGATAGACATAATATTCGCAAACACACCAGCGGCAGTCACGGCAGCGCCGGCACCATAACCCTGGATGAGCATGGGGTACTCCTTGTAACGTTCCGTAGTCAGCAGAACGATGTTGTTGGAACCCTCCAGTCCGTAGAAAGGATGTCCGTAAGGCACTTCTTTCAATGCGACATTCGTCTTGCCATTCTCCATGGTTGCCACGAAACGCCAACGCTTGTTCTCTGCCTCCAATACCTTACGGCGAGCCTCGAAGTCGGCATCCAGTTCAGGAAGACGCTTCCAGAAATCATCAATGCTACCCTCGAAATAGCTGTCGGGAACAAAGAGGTGTTTCTCTACATCCTCCTGCTCCACCTGATAGCCAGCCTCACGGGTCAGGATGACCAGTTTGCGTATCACATCCGTACCAGACAGGTCGATACGTGGGTCAGGTTCTGAATAACGCTGTTCCTTGGCACGACGTACGGTTTCTGAGAAAGGAACGTCAGCGGCTATCTCGTTGAAGATGAAGTTGAGAGTACCAGAGAGGATTGCCTCAATCTTCAGGATCTTGTCACCTGAGTTACAGAGGTCGTTAATGGTACCGATGATAGGAAGACCAGCACCCACGTTAGTCTCATAACGGAACCAGACACCACGGTCACGTGCGGTCTGTTTCAGTTTGATATAGCTGGCATAGTCGCTGGAAGCCGCAATCTTATTGGCGGCAACAACGGAAATATTATGTTCTAAGAATGTTTGATAGAGGGATGCAATCTGTTTACTTGCCGTGCAGTCGACAAAGACAGAGTTGAAGATGTTCATCTTTACAATCTCATCCCGCATGTGCTCCGTATTGGCAGCAAAGCCAGCACGTAGTATTTTCTCATAGTTGTCGAGGTCAATACCGTCACGGTCGAGTACAAAGTTTTCAACATCCGAGATACCTACCACGTTCAACTTCAGACGACGTGACTGCATGAGGAACTGCTGCTGTGTACGTATCTGTTCCAACAACATGCCACCTACCGTTCCGATACCACAGATAAAGATGTTCAGTACCTTATATTCCGACAGGAAGAATGAATCGTGAAGCACGTTCAGTGATTTGCGAAGGAACTTGCCATCAACAACGAAAGAAATGTTTGTCTCTGAAGCACCCTGTGCACAAGCGATGACAGAAATTCCCGAACGTCCGAGCGTGCCAAACAATTTTCCTGCGATACCTGGTGTCTGCTTCATATTCTCACCAACGATGGCAATAGTAGCAAGTCCACTCTCCACCTGCATGGGGAACATGGCACCTGTCTCTATCTCCTTGGCAAACTCTGCATTGAGAACCTCAGCGGCAGCCTCGGCATCTTCATCACGCACACCGATAGAGGTGGAGTTCTCGGAGGAAGCCTGTGACACCATGAATACGGAGATACCTTTGTTGGCGAGAGTCGTGAAGATACGGCGGTTGACACCGATAACACCCACCATCGACAGACCGGTAACGGTAATCAGAGTGGTACCCTTGATGCTGGAGATACCCTTGATGGGCTTGTTGTCATCATCGATTTTCTCCTTGATAAGGGTTCCCGGATGTTCAGGGTTGAAAGTGTTCTTCACCCTAATGGGTATATTCTTGACACAGACAGGATAGATTGTCGGAGGATAAATAACCTTCGCACCGAAGTTACAGAGCTCCATGGCTTCAACGTAGGAGAGCTCATTGATGGTGTAGGCACTCTTGATAACCTTCGGGTCGGCAGTCATGAAGCCGTCCACATCTGTCCAAATCTCCAGAACCTCGGCATTCAGCACGGCAGCGATGATAGATGCCGTGTAGTCAGAGCCACCACGACCGAGATTTGTCGTTTCATGACTGTCACGGTCACGGGCAATAAAGCCAGGCACAACATAAATAGTTTTGTCGTTGAGTTCCTTGAAAGATTCCTTCACCAGCTGCGTGGTCAGTTCGGCATCAATAACGTGTTTACCTTGTTTCTTCTCCGTACGGATAAAGTCACGGCTGTTCATGCGAACACCGTTCTTCACCATTGCGGCAACAATGTGAGAACTCAATCGCTCACCATAGGAAACGATGGTGTCCTCCGTCTTCTTCGACAAGTCGTGAATCAGGTACACACCATAGTAGATACTCTTCAACTGGTCGAAGAGCTGGTCTACATTATTAAATAAGTCTACACGCTTTTTGTCATCAGAAATGATGGCATCAATCATTTGGTGGTGGCGTGTCACCATCGCGTCGAATTCCTCACGATAGCGTTCGTCGCCCTGTTTTGCCATCCTTGATGTGGCGATCAGTTTGTCGGTGATGCCGTCAAGAGCACTTACTACTACTACGACAGGTTGCGTCCGAGCCTCTGTCTCCACAATTTTCTTCAAGCTTAAAATGCTTTTTACGGAACCTACGGACGTTCCGCCGGCAAAGATACGAAAAGGAGACAAAACAGCAAAGAAAAAGCGAGGAAAAATTTCCTCGCTCATGCTATTTAGGTATACAGGAATCGCTTGATACTCCGCTTAGGTGTTTTTGCAAACTCCTCGGAGCGTATCTCTATTTCTGTGATTTTCTCGTAGCCTGGCAGCTGCTCATTGAGCTGTTGGCGGTTCTGCTCCATGATATTCTGGATATCATTCTCGTTGAAGTTCATGTTCTTCGCCTCGTCATAGTCCGGATATACGAGTCCGACGAGTTTCGTGTCACGCTGTACGACCACGCTCTCCACCACTAATGACATAGAGTTCAGTTTGTCCTCAATTTCCTCAGGGTAGATATTCTGTCCGTTAGGTCCTAAGAGCATGTTCTTGCTTCGTCCGTTGATAAAGACATTGCCGTCATCGTCCATCGTGCCGAGGTCGCCCGTATGATACCAGCCATCCTCATCGAGGGTCTCTTTCGTTGCCTCCTCATTCTTATAATAGCCCAGCATCACATTCAGTCCACGGGCAAGAATCTCACCGGGCTTGTGGGCAGGGTCGTCGGAGTTGATATTCACCTCCATGTGGTAGGCAGCCTGTCCGCAAGAGCCCTGGACGAAGGTATGCCAGTCACGGTAACAGATGATGGGGGCACACTCCGTAGCACCATAGCCGACGGTATAGGGGAACTCTATCTTTTTGAGGAATGACTCGACCTCCTGATTAAAGGCGGCACCTCCGATGATGACCTCGTAAAGTTGTCCACCGAAAGCTTTTACCACCTCGTTGCATATCATCTGACGCACCTTCTTCGAGATGACGGGCATGGAGAGTAACAGGCGCATGCGGTTGTTCTGTATCTTGGGGAATACCTTCTTGCGGATAATCTTCTCAATGACCAGTGGGACGGCGATGATAATCTTCGGCTTAATTTCCGCAAAAGCCTGTGCGATGATGGCAGGAGAGGGGATGCGGTTGAGGTAGTACACATGGCAGCCATGCATGAACTCAAAGATAAACTCGAACGCCATACTGTACATGTGTGCCATGGGAAGGATAGAGATGATGCGGTCACCTGTCTCAATCGTCTTGCCCAGCACATACTCCGCGAAGTCGTAGTTTGACCATAAGGCACGATAGGGTACCATCACACCTTTAGAGAAACCCGTTGTTCCGGATGTGTAGTTGATCATGGCAAGTTCCTCGCCACTCTCCTCTATATAATAATGTACGTGTTCCTTTCTAAAGAATTTGGGGAATTTCTTGCCATACAGCTCATTCAGATGTTCACGGGCATAAGTCAGCTTATCCGTTCTTGACAACATCAGTGAGTAGTCGGGGTTGTTGATGATACCCTCCAAATGTGGCATCTGTGTGGGGTCTATCTGTGTTGCCACATGGTCGCCCACAAAGAGCAGTTTGGCATCCGAGTGGTTGACGATATTATGAATCTGGTCAGCCATGAACTCATGCAGGATAGGAACGGCAACGGCACCATATGTCAGGGTGGCGAGGAAAGCCACCGCCCACTGACTGCTGTTACGTCCGCAGAGGGCTATCTTGTCACCTTTCTCCACTCCGCAGTTCTCAAAGAGGATGTGCAGTTTCTCTATCTTGCGAGCCACGTCATGGTATTGCAACGTGGCTCCCTTGTAGTCAGTCAGCGCATCAAGGTCCCAGTGGTCAATGATGCTCTGCTGTATGATTTGGTTAAAACTAGGTACGTTTTCCATATATATTTTCGATTATTTATATAAGTAGCGTTTAATACTCTTCTTAGGTGTCTTCTCAAATTCCTCCTCACGGAGTTCAATAGCATGCAGACGGCTATAAGGAGGAAGGATGTCGTTAAGCTGCTGACGGTTTTGTTCCATCACGTTCTGCAGGTCCTCCTCAGAGAATCCCATCTCCTTTGCCTCGTCCATATCAGGGTAAACCAATCCGACGAGATGCTCACCGCGCTGCACGATGATACACTCGCTGACCATCGCCATCGAACCGAGCTTATCCTCGATCTCCTCCGGGTATACATTCTGTCCGTTGGCACCCAACAACATGTTCTTGGAGCGACCACGGATGAACACATGACCGTCCCATGACATGGTGGCAAGGTCGCCGGTATGATACCAGCCCTCCTCGTCAAGAGCCTGACGGGTAGCCTCCTCATTCTTGTAATAGCCCAGCATCACGTTGGTACCACGGGTCACGATCTCGCCAGCTATCTCTTGCGGATCAGAGGAGAGGATCTTCACCTCCATGTGGTCTACTGCCGTACCGCAGGAACCCGACACGAAGTCATGGTAGTCGCTATAGGTAATCAGGGGCGCACACTCCGTAGTTCCATAACCGACGGTGATGGGGAAATCGATATCCTTCATGAATTTCTCGATTTCCTGATTCAGTGGGGCACCTCCCACAATGACCTCGTATGCCTCACCGCCGAAGGCGTTATAAACCTCCTGGCAGATACGCTCTTTCACTTTCTTTGAGACGACGGGCATCTGCATGAGTATCTTAATGGCATTGTTCTGTATCTTGGGGAATACCCGTTTGCGGATAATCTTCTCGATAATCAGTGGAACGGCAACAACCAGATGTGGTCTCACCGTCTTGAAAGCCTCTGCGATGATGGCAGGGGAGGGCAGGCGGTTGAGGAAGAACAGATGGTAACCGGAGCAGAAGGGAAACAGAAATTCTATAGCCTGTCCGTACATATGTGCCATGGGCAGGATGCTCAGCATGCGGCTGAACTTAGGCATATAAGGTGCCACCTTGTTCATGCAGAAATCAACATTACCCCAAAGGGCTCGGTAGGGGAGCATGACTCCTTTCGAGAATCCTGTGGTGCCACTGGTATAGTTGAGCATACACAGTTCCTCTGGGGCATCCACATGCCAGTTGATATGCTCCGCACGGAAAGCCATCGGGTATTTCTCACCGAAGAGTTGGTTAAGACGTTCACGGGCATCCATCAGCTTCTCGCTCCTGCAGGTATGCAAAGAGAAATCTGGAAGATTGAATATTCCCTCTAAGTGTGGCATCTCCTTGGCATCGATGATATTCACAACATAGTCGCCTACGAATAACAGTTTGGATTCCGAGTGGTTGACGATATTATGAATCTGCTCACCATTGAACTCATGTAGGATAGGTACGATGACTGCACCGTATGTCAGGGTAGCAAGATAGGCGACAGCCCAGTGGGCAGAGTTACGTCCACAAACAGCGATGCGGTCACCTTTCTCGATTCCCGCTGCTTCCATCATGATATGCAGCTTCTCTATCTTGCGGGCTACGTCATGATATTGTAACGTAGCTCCCTTATAGTCTGTCAGCGCGTCGAGCAGCCAATTCTCCTTAATCGTTTTGACGATATAAGAGTTGAAACTTGGTATGTCGTTCATTGCACAATATTCAAAATTTTGTGCAAAGGTAATATCTTTCCTGCACAATTCCAAAAAAAATGTGCAATATTTTATGGGTAAGGATAAAATAATTACTAATTAGGTAAAAAGGAACAAATTATCTTTACAATCTGATGACCTCGTCGCATAGTTCGCTGACCGTTTGACGATGGGTGATAAACAACATCGTCTTATCCTTGCATAAAGCAAAAAGTCTCTTATACAGCTCTTGTTCTGTAGGTTCGTCGAGACTGCTGCTGATCTCGTCAAGCAGGAGGATATGTCCGGAACAAAGCAGTCCTCGTGCGATGGCAATACGCTGGGCTTGTCCTTCACTAAGTCCTTTCCCTCGCTCTCCCAGTTCTGTATCAAGTCCTTGAGGTAACTCCTTGACGAAGTCGGCACAGGCGGTATGCAGGACTTCCAGCAGCTCATCGTCAGTAGCATCAGGCTTGGCGAGTTGGAGATTATAACGGACACTGCCACTCATCAAAGTGTTCCCTTGTGGTACGAAGACGAAGTTGGGACGTGTCTTGGTACTGATGGTCTCCTCACCATTCTGTTGATAGAGGATGATGCTTCCCTCTGTCGGTTGGATAAATCCAAGCAAAAGTCTGAACAGTGTTGTCTTGCCGATACCCGTCTCTCCCATGATGGCAGTCTTGCTGCCTGCTTTGAAGTCATGTGTGAAATGGTTCACCACCAAACGGTCACCGTCCGCATAATGGAACGACACGTTGTTGAGACGTATGCCTGGTACTTCTTTTCCTGGTGTGTTCTCCTCCGTGGCATGCTCCTGTGCCGTTTGTCCCAGCTCATCCAACCTGTCGATACTTGCGGTGGCATGGATAACACCAGGTACCATGTTCAGCATTTGCAGGATAGGGTGCTGTATCATACCTACCAACTGCAGGAAGGAGGTCATCACGCCAAAGGTGATGGTACCATTACGTAGTCCAAGACCACCCCATATGAAAGCCAGCAGATAACCCAGTCCGAAGACGCATCCCATGACCAGACGGGTAATAACGGTGAAGCGGGTGCGACGCATCACGTTACCTCGCAGTCGTTGTTGCATGGTATCGAGCCGCTCTGTCACCCATTGCTCACTGCCCAAGGAGCGTAGCACGTCATTATGCTCCATGGTCTCCTGCACCTGCATCTGTATCTTACTCTCATCCTGCCGGATGTCAAGGGTCATTTGCCGTAACTTTCTGGCGATGAGTTTTCCGAAGATGATGGCGAGGGGGGTGAGTATCAGCAGTGCCCATGCAAGACGGGCGTCAAACCAACGCATCAACAAGAACGCACCGCAGAGTTGTATCATGGTGATGGTCATCTGTGGCAGGGTATCGGTAGTCACGTTACTCACCATATCAATGTCTTTTGCCAGTCGTGAGGTGACATCTCCTGAGTGCAGTTTTTTGTCACCATAAAGTTGTCGGCGGAATAACTGACTGAATATGTTGAGACGTAGCATGTTGGTCTGTCGCACATTGGCTGTTATAGACATGTAGTAGTATATCTGCCGGAGAACGACACCACCCACCACTGTCATGAGCAGCCATAGCACCATCTGCAGTACGTCGTCATGAGAGCCCGTCCGTATGGTCGTATCGATAAACATACGGCTGAGCCATACCATCAGCAGTCCAAGTCCTACTTGTCCGATGCCGATGATGATGCGAGTCGCTGAGTTCCAACGGATGCCCTGTGTGTTATGCCACAGCCATACGACGTACTTCATAGATTAATTAGGAATTAGTAATTAATAATTAGTAATTAGATTACTCTATAACTCCTTCTTTTTGCCATTGTCCTATGATTTTGGCAACATCCTCTTTTGCGACATCGTTGCTGACCTCATATTCCTCGCAGAGCTTGTCGGCAAGTTGCTCGATAGTGAAGTCGCCCATCTCCTCGGCTTGTTTCCACAACCATGCGGCAGTCTCATTAAGGGCAAGTAGTCTGCCGAAATTGACGGCTGTCAATCCTTCACCAGTGATAACATGCTCACCACAAACCTCTCGCAGTATAAATCCTTTTTTTAGTTTCATTGTTATTTTATTTTTTTCGATATTTCGAGATTCGATATTTCGAGATTTCGAGATTACGAAATTCGAAATTAGACCACTCGCCGGTAAACAGCGAGAATATATCTCCTGACGGGGCGTATATACCACCATAGCTTGGAGGCTCTGACGCGCCACCTATTATATATATAATGTTGTTTGCCATCGGCACTCACCACGTGGGTGGCAATAGCACAGATGTCTTTGAGGGTGCAATGCTCGGTACCGATGATGTTACCATCACCCATCAGTACTACGTTATCACCCTCTATCCGGATAATGCGGTGTACCACATAACGACATCCATCCACCCATGCCAGCACCACGTCTCCAACCTTAGGATTCTCTGGTTTCTGGAGGATGACACTCTCTTTGCCGCCAATGATAAACGGCAGCATGCTGTTTCCCTTGACGGGCAGTGTCACGCTGACCCCCTCTTTTGCCAGACGGGTGGCTTCCTGCAATATCTGGTTGTCACTGATCATTACGCAAGACCCTTAACATGTTATTTCTCCCTCGCAGACTCTCGCTGCCTCCTCGTCCGGAAGACATTCCAGATGATAGACGGGAGTAGCCATGGCAAGGGCATTCTCTGTCTCGTGCAGTCCATCGGCAACAGCCTTGTCCCACCGTTTGCCGCTGATGCAGGGCACCAAGGCGGCATAAGCCTTGATACCCCTCATCCGCCGGATCTTATTATAAGGTGCCTGACTAAGCAGGACGATACCTCCCAACGGGTAGCTGACATGGCGGTAGCAAGGGGTCTTGCCACTCCAAGGACTTCCATAGACAGTGGCAACATTGTCGTCGTTGATGCGCACCACAGGGTTGTCGTCGTTGACGAGTGCCGTCCCCTCGATATATGTCAGCCACAGACGGGCATGGGTACTCTTACCTGTACCGCTCTTACCCAGGAACATATACGCTTTATCCTGATGACTCACGACAGCGGCATGAAACAATACCGTTTTATGTGGTGCGGTGGCTAAGGCAAACAGTACCATCAGTGCATTGTCGATGGCAAGTTTACGCCATTTGCCAGTCATGATAAGCTCTCCCTTTTGATAGTTGTCTGAGCATACCAGCCAACCAGCCGTCTCGTATTGCCAGCGGAACTCGAACACCGACTTGCCGTCAGCTGTCTTGCCGCAGAAAATCTCCTGTCCTTCCTCTTCCTGCCGCATCTCCTCTGCATAATCGACACGCTCACCATCCTCAACAGTCAGTGTGAAGAGCACTGCGTCTTTATCCATAGAGAACGGTTCATAGTTCTGCATCAGAGCAAAGTCTTCACTGGCAGTCTTCACGCTAAACACATGGTCAGCCACCTTGTAATATCTCGTCTCAGTCATCATAAATCCTTTTGTAGTATCGGCAAAGGTACAAACAAGAGAATGAATAGCCTCTCGAGTCAGGAGAGGCTATTGTCAAACTTAATAATTCTCAGCTTTTACTTGGAAATAGGACTGTGGATGGTCACAGACAGGACATACGTCAGGTGCTTTCTTGCCCACTACGATATGTCCGCAGTTAGCACACTGCCAGATGACATCACCATCCTTCGAGAACACACGCTCCTTCTTCACGTTGTCGAGCAATTTGCGATAACGCTCCTCAT
This sequence comes from uncultured Prevotellaceae bacterium, assembly GCA_900314755.1. Taxonomy (GTDB): domain Bacteria; phylum Bacteroidota; class Bacteroidia; order Bacteroidales; family Bacteroidaceae; genus Prevotella. The sequence goes on from OMWH01000008.1 coordinate 13,043, forward strand.
GAGCCTTCTCAATAGCGGCAACACCCTCGAACTTCTCTGCGATCTCGTCGAAGCCCTCTTCACGAGCCTCTTTCGCCATACGGGCATACATGTCCGTCCATTCGAAGTTCTCACCACCGGCGGCAGCCTCCAGGTTACTTGCCGTATCCTTGATGGCTCCGCCCTCCAAGAGCTTGAACCACATCTTGGCATGTTCCTTCTCATTGGCGGCAGTCTCCTCGAAGATAGCAGCGATCTGTACATAGCCGTCCTTCTTTGCCTTAGATGCCCAATAGGTGTACTTGTTACGAGCCATTGACTCACCTGCAAATGCTTCCTGCAGGTTCTTCTCTGTTTTTGTTCCTTTTAATTCTTTCATATTCGTATTTGTTTTATGCTAAAATTACTCTTGGACTGCGAAGATACGAAAAAAAAACGAGATGACCAAATATATTGCGGTTTATTTCAGGGTGACAGTCGTGTTGACAGTAACTTTCTGTCCCATATTCTCTGTCACATTCTCCGACTTGATGGTCTTTACCCAACCGTCTTCCTGGTATTCATAAGAACCCGTCTCCTTCATGTCCAGCTTCAGCATACCACTCTCTATGAGTTGGTCAATGTTCTGCTTCACCATATCAGCCTGCTCGGGCATCATCTTCTCCACCTGCTCGATGATGAGTTTCTTCAGCTCCTCCTTGCTCATATTGGCAGAACCGCTGACAGTTACGTTCCTGCCATTCACAAAGTACATACGCTTCATCTTGATGCCCTGGTCGTTGATATACTCCTCCTGGGCACCCGTCATGATAGTCTTGCCGTTCAGAGCCATTGGGTTGACACTCCATTGGATAGTCTTCAGCAGTGCTTCCTCAGAGAGGCTCGTGAGGATTTGCTGTTTCAGGGCATTCTTAGGAAGTGCCGTTGACAACTGCGGAATAGCCTTGAACATCTTCTCAATGAGTACGTCACTTTGTGTGTCTATCTTCTTGCTAATCTCCGCATAGTTATTGATGCCCAGCGGTTTACCTGCTTGGTCAGTGGCTATCAGCAGGGGAATGTTGATCATCACCTCCTGGGCAGCGGCAACTATCTGTCCTGCGATATTCTCAGCCTTGACATCGGAGGTCATCTTGGTGGTCTCCATCTTCACCACATAGCCAGTGGCTGTAGCATCCGTCACACTATAAGCCATCTCCTCGTTAATCGTGAAACTGCCCTGACCAGGTATGTCGGTTACGATTGTTACCTCATAGTTCTTCTGGTCACCCTTCTGCATCTGGGGAGCAACTTTCAGTTGTGCCTGTGCTGCCATGACCATTGTCAGCATCATGCTGACTAAAAACATTTTCTTCATTGTACGTTATTGTTATTACTTGATGTTATTCTGATTTAAACAAGTCTTTGATGCCACCAATGCTACCTAAGAGGTTTGTTGCCTCGTAGGGGAGGTAGACGGTCTTCGTCTTGTCACCTTGAGCGAGTTCCTGCATCATCTGGATATATTTCTGTGCCAGCAGGTAGTTAGCAGGGTTGGTGCTCTTGCCGACAGCCTCGGTAATCAGTTCAATTGCCTTTGCCTCTGCCTCTGCCTTGCGGATACGAGCCTGAGCCTCACCTTCAGCATGGAGGATAGCCTGTTGCTTCTGGGCATCGGCACGGTTGATGATAGCAGTCTTCTCACCCTCAGAGGCAAGGATCTCAGCAGCCTTCTCACCCTCAGAGGTCAGGATCTGTGCACGCTTGTTACGCTCAGCCTGCATCTGTTTCTCCATGGCGTTCAGCACGGTAGAGGGAGGAACGATATCCTGCAGTTCCACACGGTTCACCTTCACACCCCACTTATCGGTAGCATCGTCGAGGACGGCACGCAGTTTGGTGTTGATGGTGTCACGGGAAGTCAGTGTCTCATCAAGTTCCAGTTCACCGATGATATTACGCAGGGTCGTCTGCGTCAGTTTCTCGATGGCGTTGGGCAGGTTAGAGATCTCATACACAGCCTTGAAGGGGTCTACAATCTGGAAATAGAGCAGGGCATTGATCTCCATCTGGATGTTATCCTTCGTAATCACATTCTGTGAAGGGAAGTCATACACCTGTTCACGCAGGTCGATAGAGTTGGAGTAAGCATAACGCCCACGGGTCAGCACCACAATCTCCTTGGCACGGTCGATGAAGGGGATAATGATGTTGATACCAGGATTCAGCGTAGCATAGTAGCGTCCCAGACGCTCGATGATACGGGTTTCCGACTGCGGGATAATCACGAGAGCCATCTTGGCGAAGATAACCACCAGAACAACGATGGCGATCAGTACATAAGTCATAAATTCCATAGTTTTTTTTATTAATAATTTGATTTTGAGATTCGACATTCGACATTTCGATATTTCGAGATTCGAGGTTTCGGGGTTTTTATAAGGTCTCAACAGTGATGATAGTGCTCTCCCGTCCGATGACACGGACGGTGGTGCCGACAGGAATGTCGCTGTTGCTGACAGCTCTCCAGAGATCACCATCAATCTGTACATAGCCATTACCCCCGGCAGTGATTGGCTCAGTGACCTTTCCTGTACGTCCAATCAGTGCATCGGCATTACTGGGTTTGTTGGGGTCGTTCTTATGCAAGTAACGCAGTGCTACAGGACGGACAAAAAGTACGCTGAGCAGTGAGAAGATGGCAAAGATAAACAATTGCCAATAGATACCCAGTCCGAAGACTGCTGCAACGATACTGAAGACAGCACCGATGGAGAAGCAGATGATAAAGAAGTCACCTGACGAGAGCTCTAGGATCAGACAGACGATGGACACTACCGCCCATACCTGCCACATGTTTGCAATTAAATAGTCTATCATATTCATTGAGTTTTGAGTTTTTTTTATTTCGATATTTCGAGATTACGATATTACGAGATTCGATTAGATGGAGAGGATGAAATCATCCCAGTCCTTCGTGGAGCCTTTCTTGCCGAACACCTTGGTGTAAAGTCGGCTTCGGGTAGAGGCGACACTCTCCTTGCTGTGTGCGGTGAGAGTAGCTATATCCTTGGGTGCCACACGCACCTTGATGAGCAGACTCACATAATAGTCCTGGTCACTCATATTATAAAGGCTGTAGAGTTTCTCAGTAAAACCGCTGTATACCCTGTTCACCACCTCTGCCAGTTCTTTCCAGTCGTCATTGTGCATACTCTGTCCCTCATTGATATATTGCTTGATTCGCAAATAGACCGGTGAGGAGAAAATAGTGTTCACATCGTACCCCCGTTGCTCGATGACAGCCATCTTCTGCATGGCATGGATATTGTCAAGACGGCTCTGCAGGAGTTGAATCTTTCGGCGGTTGTTTTGTATCACTAATATAAATAAGGTGATGTAGAACACCGTACAGATGATGAGAAGAAACAGTTCGCGGTCGGTTAATACCATAATTTTCGTTTTTTGTTATCGCAAAGGTACAAAATAAATTCTGATGCTCCAAGAAAAAGTGTTTGCAAAAGTGTGCAAAACGTATATAGCGAACTTTTGCAAATAAATTCATCGTAATTCGTGATTATTTTGTACATTTGCATCCGTTATGGCAAACCTATTGGGTATCTTCCCGTTGCTGTTCCGTGCCCGTCGTCCCAGCAAGCTGGATGACATGCGTGCCGTGAATCTTCCCTTCTGGATTCGGAAGGGCTATGAGGGAATGACCTTCTTCGGACATATCATCACGCATAGCAAAGAGGAAGCTAATCATTTCAACCAGCACTGGGATGCCATGAAAAATCATGAGATGATACATCTCTATCAAGCTCGCTGTACCCATGACTCATGGCTTTGCTTCTATTGGAAATACATTGTCTATTGGTTGAAGGCATGCCGTTATCGTAAGCACCTGCGTAATGCGGGCTATCTGTTGAATCCTTTTGAGATGGAGGCTTATGGGCACATGTATGACCTGCATTATCTGGATGACAAAGAAAGCGGCACCACAGAGTGGCGCCGCTATGCGAGTATGTCGTTAGAGGAACGCCTGCGTCTTTATTTCGCACGGAAGCGCTCTGCCTGCGACTGAATCAGTTCCTGGTCATCGAAGTAGTTGATCTGCATGGCACTGCGCACCTCACTCATCGTCTGGGCAGCAGTCTCACGTGCCTGCTCCGTTCCTTTCTTCAGGATATTGTAAATCTCAGGGATATCCTGCTCGAACTCATGACGACGCTGACGCATCGGCTCCAGGAACTCGTTGAGAATCTGGTTCAGGAACTTCTTGCATTTCATATCACCCAAGCCGCCACGGCGGTAGTGGTCCTTCAACTCGTCGAGGTTCTGGTATTCGGGCAGGAAGTTGGCGAAGTCCTCGTCCTTCGAGAAAGCGTCAAGATAGGTGAATACCGCATTACCCTCCACATGACCCGGGTCGTTGAGGTTGATATGGGTAGGGTCGGTATACATGGAGCGTACCTTCTGCCATACCGTATCAGCATCATCAGAGAGGTAGATGCAGTTGCCGAGTGATTTCGACATTTTCTCCTTACCGTCTGTACCGGGCAGACGACGGGCAGTGGCATTCTCTGGTAACATGATATTTGGCTCTACCAATACCGGTGCATACACCTGATTGAATCGGCGTACCAGTTCACGGGTTACCTCCAGCATAGGCTCCTGGTCCTCACCAGCAGGAACGGTGGTTGCCTTGAACAAGGTGATATCGGCTGCCTGACTGACAGGATAGCAGAAGAAGCCAAGGGGAATACTCTCACCTTCGAAGCCACGCATCTTGACTTCTGTCTTCACAGTCGGGTTACGCTGAACACGAGAGACGGAGACAAGGTTCATCAGATAGGTCGTCAACTCAGCGAGTTCGGTGATCTGACTCTGGATGAACAACGTGCATTTCTCTGGATTCAGACCAGCAGAGAGGTAGTCGAGAGCCACCTCTATGATATTCTGTCGTATCTTCTCAGGGTTGTCGGCATTATCCGTCAGTGCCTGTACGTCAGCCATGAATACAAACATTTTCTCATAGTCGCCAGCCTCTTGCAGTTCCACACGACGGCGCAGCGAACCGATATAGTGTCCCAGATGGAGCTTGCCAGTGGGGCGGTCACCTGTCAATATAATCTTTCCCATTTTCGTTTGTTATTGTCTAATTCGGTTTGCAAAGGTACGATTAAGTGAGCAAAATACAAAATAAAATGACCATTTTATTTTGTATTGTCGAACGAAAGTACCTTAGGTTTTTAATCCAAAGGTACGAATAAGTGAGCAAAATGCCAAATAAAAGAATAAAAATGTATATCAGTATGGTCTGGGACAGGGTGGGATAGAGTCCGTCGATACTGGCATAGGGTAGGGTGGCTATGGCATCCAAGGCTTGGCGCATCCATGTCGTGACAGTCGTCAGGACAGTAGCCACCACCTGCAGCCGCATGACGAACAGCAGGATGGCACCCACCAGAATCAGGTATGCGCAAGGGATGACGACGAAGTTACTTAATAGGAAATAGGTGGAGAAACGGTGGAAATAGAATGCTATCAAGGGTGCCACTCCTATCTGTGCCGACAGTGACAGTGCTGTCATCCCCCATAGCCACCGCACCAGCCGGTGCTCCATCATCCATCGCTCAGAGAATACCCTGTTGAGCAGGGGATAGCACAGCAGGATGGCGAGAACGGCAAGGAAGGACATCTGGAAACCGATGTCGAAGAGTGACTGCGGTTTGAGGACGAGCAGGACGATGGCTGTAAACGCCAATACGTTGATGCTCATCTTCTGCCGATAGCCCAGCGACAGCAGACCGTAGATAGTCAGCATGGTAGCGGAACGCACCACACTGGGTGACATACCTACCAGAAAGGCGAATGCCCATATCAGCAGGATGGTCAGCACCTGTGTGACTATTCGCAGCCGGAGACCTCTGACAAGGAATGACACCATCATATACAGAATACCGAGATGCAGTCCGCTGATGGCGAGGACATGTCCTGCCCCAGTGATGTTAAACGACTCCCGGATATCTGGGGTCAGTGCTGTCTTGTCACCTAAGGTCATGGCGGCAACGATGGCGTAGTTCTCCTCACTGATACCCCATTGCTGGTATTGCCGCAACAGTTGGTCACGGTATGCCAGCATCCGCTCACCGGCTCTTTGTACCATCTCACTGTCGGGCAACGGATATTGGATGATCATCATCCCCAAAAGAATGGTTGCCAGCCAGATACCTGCTGTCTGCCAACGAGGATGATAACGCAACAGAAGGGTGATCTGCAGTACTCCGCAGAGACCGCATAACAGCCATCCCTCACCGACAGGATAGTACTTGCCTATGACGATGCCCGCAATCAGACAGCAGGCAACAGGCAGTAACGGAGCGATGAATAGTTGATGTCGCACCTGCATTTTAACTCTGATCCGTAAACCGTTCCATAAACTCATCCTCAGAGATAATAGGAATACCCAACTGATGGGCTTTCTGGTTTTTCCCCGAGGTTGATGTCACGTCATTATTGATAAGGAAGGAAGTCGAGCCGCTTACCGCTGATGCTACCTTACCACCCTGCGACTCAATATATGCTTTCAGCTCGTTGCGGTTCTTGTAGTGATGCACATCACCCGTCACCACGAAGGTCAGTCCCTCACACAGACTGCCAGAAGGTTCGTTGGCGACTTGCGTCACTTGAATCTTCTCCCTCAGTCGCTGGTAACGCTGTCTGTTATGGTCATCACGGAACCAGTTGACAAAAGATGCCGACTTCTCCGGTCCGATACCGTTGACATGAGCGAAGACAGATGATGCCTCCCGGTATGGCTCAAATAAATCACCCGTCTCTTTGACAGTTTCTGCCACCAGCTCATCCAACGGATAAGCACTTAACAGGCGTTTGCAGACATCCAGTCCGCACAGGGGGATGTTCAGGGCATAGAGCAGGCGGTGTGCCTCGACATTGGCAGAGCGGTCGATGCTCCGCATGATATTGGATGCCGACTTCTCACCAAAGCCCTCCATATTGGCAAGGTCACGGATATGACTGCGCAGGTCGTAGATATCGGCATACTCGCTGACCCATCCGAGGTTGATGAACTTGGCGAGTGTCTGTTCTGAGATGCCGTCGATATTCATTCCCTCCTTCGATACGAAACGGGCGAATTTCTTCAGTTGCTTGGCAGGACACTCAGGATTCGTACAGTGTAGCGTCTTCGTACCACTCGCCTCACTGATGCGTATCTCCGTCTTGGCATGGCATACCGGACATTCATGGGGGATTTCCAGCGTCCCTTCCGTACGGATGACCTTGATGACCTTCGGGATAATCTTGTTTGCTTTGATGACACTGATCTCCGTTCCTTTCGTACCGATGCCAAGACGCTCACACTCACTGATATTACACAAAGAGGCTCGCTTCACTGTCGTACCCTCCAGCTCCACGGGGCGGAAGATGGCAACGGGGGAGATGGTAGAGGCGGCACACGACCATTCTATCTTCTGCAATACCGTGTCTGCTGCCTCGTCCTGCCATTTGAAGGCAAGTCCCGCCTTGGTGGCATGATGTCCTGTGACGCTTCCTGTCTGTGCGTATTCCGTATCGTCGTAGCAGATGACGAGACCGTCGACAGGGTAGGGATTCTGTTTGCTGGTGACCTTCTCCGTAAAGGCATTGATCACGTTTTCCACCGCATCAATACCGGGGTGTTCCACCCGTTCGTGCTCCACCGTCTGAAAACCTTGTTGTTCGAGCCATGCCATGCGGTCGCCCCACGACAGGATGTCATCGTCGATATGTACTAAGGTAAAGGGAATCCATTGGATATGCCGCTGCTTCACCTCCTCCACGTCCTTCAACGTCAGCGAGCCAGAGGCGAGGTTACGGGGGTTGGCATAGTCCTCACCACTCTCCATCAGGAACTTCTCGAAGTCGTCATAGCTGATAACAGCCTCTCCTCGGATGACGGTATGACCCTGATATGCAATCTGTTGTGGAATACCATTAATGGCTTTTGCAAGATGGGTGATATTCGTGCCGATATGTCCATTACCTCGTGTGACAACCTTGGTGAGTCGTCCGTCATCATACGTCACGACGAGGGTCAGACCATCCAGTTTCCAAGATATCCAGATGGGCAGTCCCTCCGCCCATTTCACCAGTTCCGCAGGCTGCTTGGTCTTTGCCAGTGAGAGGGCAGCGAACTCATGTTCCTCCTTCTGTCCGGTAATACTGTCTTCCGATACTTTCTGCGTGGGAGAGTCGGGCAGGGTAGACCCCGTCTCCTGTTCCAGACGTTTCAGCTCATCGAAGCGGGCATCCCACTCGTAGTCAGTCATGCGTTCGCCCCGTCCGTTATAGTATGCGTCAGAAGCCTCGTTCAACTCCTTGACGAGTTGTTCCATCCGTAATATCTTGTCGTCTACCATGATTATAGTATTTTCACGGCAAAGTTATAAAATAAGTGAGAGAAATGCAAAAGAATTGTCAATTTTTTCGTACCTTTGCCATCGTATGACAGAGAGATTCGAGTTTACAACACAGGAGAAGGAAGATATCCTCTCTTTATATAATAAGGTAAAGCAGGAAATCGGCTCGTCACTGATGGAGGGTGACGAGGAGAAGATGCGTCAGTATCTGACAGGTTATATCGAGCAGAACCATATCCGTCGTGATGTGTTCGGCTTGAACCCTATGCTGCTGAGTTTCCGGACTGCCTATCTGGTTGTGGAGGAGATTGGTTTGAAACGTGACGCTGTCCTTGCCGTCTTGTTGCATCCCTGTGTGGAGGACGGCTATCTCACCATTGATGTGATCCAGCGTGAGTTCGGTGAGTCTGTTGCCCGCATCCTGCATGGGTTGCAGCGCATCCAAGACCTCTATAAGAAGAACCCTGTCATCGAGACGGAGAATTTCCGTAACCTGCTGCTCTCCTTCGCCGAGGATATGCGTGTCATCCTCATCATGATTGCTGACCGTGTCAACCTGATGCGTCAGATCCGTGACACAAGACAGACGGAGGCACAGCATGAGGTAAGCGAGGAGGCTGCTTATCTCTATGCCCCCCTTGCCCACAAGCTGGGTCTCTATAAGTTGAAGAGCGAGTTGGAGGACTTGTCATTGAAATACCTGGAGCACGATGCCTATTATCATATCAAGGAGAAGCTCAGCGAGACGAAAAAGAGTCGTGATGCGTATATCCAGCATTTCATCCAACCTATCAGTGAGCGTCTGAAAGCGGCAGGACTGAAGTTCCATATCAAGGGACGCACGAAGTCTATACACTCTATCTGGCAGAAGATGAAGAAGCAGAAATGTGCCTTCGAGGGTGTTTACGACCTCTTTGCCATCCGTGTCATTCTCGACTCCCCTTTGGAGAAGGAGAAGATGCACTGCTGGCAGGTATATTCCATCGTCACGGACATGTATCAGCCGAACCCCAAGCGGTTGCGTGACTGGCTGAGTGTGCCGAAGTCGAACGGCTATGAGAGTCTGCATATCACCGTCTTAGGACCGGAACAGAAATGGGTGGAGGTACAGATCCGCACCGAGCGTATGGACGAGGTGGCAGAGCGTGGCGTGGCAGCGCACTGGCGTTACAAGGGTGTGAAGAGTGAGTCGGGACTGGACGAGTGGCTCACAAACATCCGCTCGATGCTGGAGACCTCCGACGGCTTGGAGGCGATGGACCAGTTCAAGATGGACCTCTACGAGGACGAGGTGTTCGTGTTCACTCCCAAGGGTGATCTGTATAAGTTCCCCAAAGGTGCCACGGTACTTGACTTCGCCTATCATATCCATTCCAAGATCGGCAATGCCTGCACTGGTGCCCGTATTAATAATAAGGTAGTACCATTGCGTCAGGTCTTGCAGAGCGGTGACCAGGTGGAGATTATGACATCGTCCACGCAGAAGCCCCGACAGGAGTGGCTGAACATCGTCAAGACCTCACGTGCGAAATCAAAAATCCGTCTGGCTCTCAAGGAGACGCAGGTCAAGGAGGCACTCTTCGCCAAGGAGGCACTGGAGCGTAAGTTCAAGAACCGCAAGGTGGAGCAGGAGGAGTCTACCATGCAGCACCTCATCAAGAAACTGGGCTTTAAGGAGACCAGTGATTTCTACCGGCAGATCGCTGACGGCACGTTGGATGTCAACCATGTCATCGACAAGTATGTGGAGTTGCAGCAGGGGGAGCAGCCTGTCACGGGTAATAATATCGCACAGACCGCTGCCGACTTCGTCCTGGACAACTCCCAGCTCTCGTCTCTCAGTCCTCAGCTCTCTGATGACGTGCTGGTCATCGACCGCAACCTGAAGGGTGTCGACTATCAGCTGGCTCGTTGCTGCCAGCCCATCTATGGCGACAAGGTGTTTGGCTTTGTCACCGTCAGCGGTGGTATCAAGATTCATCGTGAGGACTGTCCCAACGCCCCTGAGCTGAAGAAACGCTTCGGTTACCGTGTCGTCCGTGCCAGATGGAGTGGCAAGGGCTCGTCACAGTATGCCATCACCCTGCGTGTCATCGGCAATGATGACATCGGTATCGTCAACAACCTCACCAGTATTATCTCCAAGGACGAGAAACTCGTGCTTCGCTCTATCAATATCGACTCACACGACGGTTTGTTCAGCGGCAACCTTGAGATTATGATTGATGACAATACCCGTCTGGAGTCTCTCATCAAGAAACTGCGCACCGTCAAGGGTGTCAAGCAGGTCAGCAGGATCTAATCGGAGTAAGAATATATCAGAAAAAAAAGAAGAGATAAACTTTCGTTTACCTCTTCCTTCGTACGCCTGCAGGGGGTCGAACCCTGGACACCCTGATTAAGAGTCAGGTGCTCTACCAACTGAGCTACAAGCGCATCCTTTTGGTTTTGCGGTTGCAAAGGTACGAACTATTTTTGAATCCAACAAACTTTTCATCATTTTTTTTCAAAAAAAGATAGAAAAAGGCTCCAACTATGCAGTTAGAGCCTCAAAACAAGGGGTAAAAATGTCATTTCTTACATAAAAGCGATCGTCAGACCAGCCATCACGATGCTGACCATAGACATCAGTTTGATGAGGATATTCAGTGACGGACCACTGGTGTCCTTGAACGGATCACCGACAGTGTCACCAACGATGGTCGCCTTATGGGCAAACGAGCCTTTGCCACCGAAATTGCCTTCCTCTACATTCTTCTTGGCATTGTCCCATGCACCACCGGCATTCGCCATGAAGATGGCAAGGGTAAAGCCACTGGCAAGACCGCCGACCAGCAGTCCTAACACACCAGCGACACCCAGCACGCAACCTACTATGATAGGAATGATGATGGCGAGGATAGAGGGGAATATCATCTCATGCTGTGCCGCACGGGTAGAGATCTCCACGCAACGTCCATAGTCTGGAGTCCCCGTTCCCTCTAAGATACCGGCAATCTCCTTGAACTGACGACGAACCTCTACCACCATCTTCTGGGCAGCACGTCCCACAGCCTCCATCGTCAGACCACAGAACAGAAAGGCTGCCATGGCACCGATGAAGGCACCTACGATGACCTTCGGGTTCATCAGGTTGACCTGGAAGTAGTTCATGAAGTCAGGTATCGTGGCATCGGTGGCTTTGATCACCTCACCGCTGACACTTGTCAGTGTCTCACCGGCACGGGTCATCGCAATCTTCACCTCCTCAATATAAGAAGCGAGCAGGGCAAGGGCTGTGAGTGCCGCAGAACCGATGGCAAATCCCTTTCCGGTAGCGGCAGTGGTATTTCCTAATGCATCGAGGGCATCCGTGCGATGACGCACATCCTCACCAAGCTCACACATCTCCGCATTGCCTCCAGCATTGTCGGCAATCGGTCCATAGGCATCAGTGGCAAGGGTGATTCCCAGTGTGGAGAGCATTCCTACGGCAGCGATACCGATGCCATAGAGTCCGTGGGCAAGACTGCTGGAACTCATGCTCAGGTCGAAACCGTTGGCGCACAGATAGCTCAGCATGATGGCAACACCGATGGTGAGTACGGGGATACAGGTAGATATCATACCCGTACCGATACCCTTGATAATCACGGTGGCAGAGCCTGTCAGTCCAGCCTCTGATATTTTCTGGGTGGGCTTATAGCTGTGTGAGGTATAGTATTCCGTAGCCTGTCCGATAATCACACCGGCAGCCAGACCGGAAATGACAGAGAATGAGAGTCCGAGCCAGTTCTCTATACCTAATAAATATAATATAGCGAAGGTGGCGATGGCAATCAGGACGGCACTGACATTCGTTCCGACGGACAGCGAGCGGAGCAGGTCCTTCATCGTGGCTCCCTCCTTGGTACGTACCAGGAAGATGCCCAGCAGGGAAAGGAATACGCCCACGGCAGCGATAATCATCGGGGCAATGACAGCCTTCAACTGCATACCGTCTGCCGCACTTGCCGCAAAGGCGGAGGCACCAAGGGCTGCTGTGGAAAGTACGGAACCGCAATAGCTCTCGTACAAGTCAGCACCCATGCCGGCAACGTCACCGACGTTGTCACCCACGTTATCAGCAATGGTGGCAGGGTTGCGGGGGTCATCCTCGGGGATGTCAGCCTCTACCTTACCGACAATGTCAGCACCCACATCGGCAGCCTTGGTATAGATACCGCCACCGACACGGGCAAACAGTGCCTGTGTCGAGGCACCCATGCCGAAGGTAAGCATCGTCGTGGTGATGGAGATCAGTCCGTCAGCGTCAAAGCGGTTGAGAACCACAAACCAGATAGCGATGTCAAGCAAGCCTAAGCCCACCACTGTCAGTCCCATCACAGCACCGGAGCGGAAGGCAATCTTCAGTCCGGCATCCAGGCTGTGGCGTGCGGCATTTGCCGTGCGGGCAGAGGCGTATGTTGCCGTCTTCATGCCAAAGAAACCTGCCAGTCCGGAGAAGAAACCACCCGTCAGGAAGGCAAACGGTACCCACGGGTTCTGTACGTTCAGTCCATACGCCATGAAGGCGAAGAGAATGACCAGGACGGCAAAAACCATGATCACGACTTTGTACTGCTGCCACAGGTAAGCCATGGCACCTTTACGCACATACTCTGCAATCTCACGCATTCGAGGGGTTCCCTCATCGGCACTCATCATGCTCTTGAAGAAGTACCACGCCATTCCCAATGCCACTACCGAGGCAATGGGAACCAACCAAAAAACACTTGGAATATCCATATCGATTAATAAAGTTTTAAGTTCTTAGTTATTGTGTCTTCATACAGGAGCTATTCGTCGACGGCAAAGTCTGAGAGCTCTCCAGCTTCCTCGTCGGGGTCACTCTCGATCTCGAAGGTGGTACGGTAGTTCTCCTCGTTCATCTCATCCTCGTTGAACTCGTCCATCTCATCCTCCTCATCGTGACTGACATAGTTATCCTCTATCTCGGCATTCTCATCATCCTCATCAATGCTGTCAAACTTCATGCGAGGCTTGATGATCTCTGGCTTCAGCTTGGCAAAGATAGCTTCCACCCAGGTACCTTTGGCTACTTCAAGCACCTCATATCCATCGGCAATTTTCTTCTCGTACATTCCACCTTTCTTGTGAAGACGGTCTTTGGGAAGCGTCGTGGTGGAAATGTCGAAACCGCTCTCGATGATATCCTGGATGGATTGTGACAAGGAGTCCCAGCCACCGCCGAAGTTACGCTCCAGGACCTCAACGAGCTTGCTTGCCGTGATATGACGGATATTCTCATAAGTGAGGTCGGTCACCCTCAATATAGGACGCTTGCGGATAGCCCACAGCACCTTGGTACTCTCATCCAATGCTACTGACCCGACCTTGTATCCTTGTTTCTCGTATGACTTGCGAATCTGAGGAGTGTCCTCTTTCAGTTCCTCTATCATGAAAGCGGAGCGGATGATGTCGACATAATGACGGAGATTGTCTTTGACATCGGCATCCTTGCTGCCACTGTTGAGCATTCTAAAAATATCATTCTCTTGAACATCCCATACAGAACTTTTGTTTAAGTTCTTGATGCTGTGCGTTTGTTTCGAAGCTGCTTCTTTCATTTTATTGTACTTTTAATGATTATGGCTGCAAAGTTAATGCAAAAACTATCGAAATACAAGTATTTCTATTAGATTTTTTTGTTAATTTCCTAAAAAAGTACTACCTTTGGAGCCTGATATGGCAGAACCGTTGGCTGAAAGGTTAAGACCAAGGACCCTGGATGACTATATCGGACAACAGCATCTGGTGGGCGAGGGTGCCGTCTTGCGTAAGATGATTGACGCAGGACGCATCTCTTCTTTTATATTATGGGGACCTCCCGGGGTGGGGAAGACCACCCTTGCGCAGATCATCGCCCATCGTCTGGAGACCCCTTTCTATACCCTGTCGGCAGTGACAAGTGGCGTGAAGGACGTGAGGGATGTCATCGAGAAGGCTCAGAAGGGCAGGTTCTTCAATGAGGCATCACCTATTTTATTTATAGACGAGATTCACCGTTTCTCGAAATCACAACAGGATTCCCTTCTGGGAGCTGTGGAGAAAGGTGTTGTCACGCTGATAGGTGCCACCACGGAGAATCCCTCTTTCGAAGTCATCCGTCCTTTATTGTCGAGGTGTCAGATATATGTGCTCAACCCGTTGGGAAAGGATGACTTGCTGAAACTATTACACCGGGCAGTCACGGAAGATGTGTTCCTGAAACAACGACATATAGAGTTAAAGGAAACGGGAGCCTTGCTGCGGTATAGTGGGGGAGATGCCCGCAAACTGCTCAATATCCTGGAATTAGTCGTTGAAGCCGCCAATGGCAGTGACGATGTTGTCATCACTGACCAGCTGGTGGGGGAGCGTCTCCAGCAGAATCCGCTGGCATACGACAAAGACGGTGAGATGCATTATGACATCATTTCCGCTTTCATCAAGAGCATCAGGGGCTCTGACCCGGACGCTGCCCTGTATTGGCTGGCACGGATGATAGAGGGGGGAGAGGACCCGAAGTTTATTGCGAGAAGACTGGTCATCTCTGCGTCAGAGGATATAGGACTGGCAAACCCCAATGCTTTACTGCTGGCAAATGCGGCTTTCGACGCAGTCCAGAAAATCGGATGGCCCGAGGGCAGGATTCCACTTGCGGAGGCAACCGTCTATCTTGCCACATCTCCTAAGAGCAATTCCGCATACCTGGGGATAGACAGTGCGTTGGAATTGGTAAAGCGTACTGGTAACCAGCCTGTGCCGTTACCCATACGTAACGCTCCAACGCAGTTGATGAAAGATCTGGGATATCATGACGGTTATAAGTATCCGCATGACTATCCGGGACATTTTACTCCTCAGCAGTATATGCCTGACGCACTGGTCGGAGAACGTCTGTGGCATGGACAGCATTCACCGGCTGAGGAGAAACTTTACGAGAGAATGGTGAGCTATTGGGGAGACAGATATAAAGAGTGATGAATTACGACGCTTTGTTACAACAGGTCATTGAGTTTCTGGGAACCTTTGCGTTCGCCATCTCAGGAATCCGTCATGCCGCAGCCAAGCATTTCGACTGGTTTGGTGGCTATGTGTGTGGAATAGCCGTCGCCATAGGTGGCGGTACCATTCGTGATGTCATGCTTGGCACGACACCATTCTGGATGACGAATCCGTTCTATATCATCTGTACCGCATTCGCACTGCTGTTCGTCATCGTGTTTGCCCGTCATCTGGAGCGTCTGCATAACACCTGGTTTGTCTTCGACACGTTAGGACTTGCATTGTTCAATATCGCCGGTATTCAGAAATCCCTTGCTTTCGGACAACCATACTGGGTTGCCATCATCATGGGCTGTATCACGGGTGCTGCCGGTGGTGTCATTCGTGACATACTGTTGAATAACGAGCCAGTCATATTCCACAAGGAGATTTATGCCATGGCAGCCATCTTGGGTGGCGTCACTTATTGGGTTCTGGATGTCATGTCATTACCGATGGAAGTCACTGTCATCACTTCATTCCTTGTCATTTGTCTCATGCGTTTCCTTGCCGTGAGATACCATTTGTCATTGCCGACGCTGAAGAACGAGTAGATAAAAGGAAAATATATCTATTTATCATAATCGTGATAATTGTGTTTTAGATATATTCCTTTTGTAATAACACATTCAGTAACCTTTGTAAAGAATGCCTCCCTTCATTGTAATTTAAATTAAATTGCAAAGTAATTTAAATTAAATTGCAAAGTAATTTAAATTGAATTGCAAAGTAAACCAAGTTAGATTGTAATTCAGCATAATAAAGTCTTCATTTACGAAGCCGATAGTTTCAACTAATGAAGCCCGTACCTTCGCCCCACGGAGGCGGCACCTTCAACCCACGGAGGCGGCACCTCCGACCCTCGAAGCCCGGGGCTTCGCAACCCGCATGCAGTATCTTGGCAAACACGGAGACACAAAGACACGGAGAAACAATAAAAAACTCTCTGTCTCTGTACCTCTGTGTTGAGTGAATATTTAGGGCAAAAACGCCAATCGTTGTCACCCTTGTCACCTCGTTGTCACACGTAACATACTGATTTTCAGAAAGTGTTGCAAGGTGGCAACGGTTGCAAGGGTAAAAAACTTTATGTATGCGCGTGCGCGCGAGGATATGACGACTTTTTTGCTCAAAATTATATAATATTGCGCGCAGTAAAGTGAAACAAACAAAAAAACGACAAAACAATGAAACTGTCTATCTGAAAATTTCTCTTGTCACTGACCTGACGCTGCTCGTGCCGGCTCTGCAACAGACTGTATGTGTGGACAACGTGACTTACCTGTATCGTTCGTGGAACAAGGATACAAAGACCGTGAAAACGAAAACAAGGACGGCAAATGCCATACGCAAAAGTGTGGCATGGATTTTCCGTTTAAACTTTTTTAATATAAAAAATAAGGTGTCAGGAGAACAACGTATTGATATTTTTTGTAATTTTGCATCGTTTTACGGTATTATATAATACAGAAGCTTGATTTTCAGGCAGTTAAGGAAAAAGAGAAAAGTTTAAATGAGACAATTAAAGATTCAAAAGAGTATTACGAATCGCTCAAGTGAGGCACTGGATAAATATCTGGTGGAAATTGGTCGTGCACCACTGATCAGCATTGATGAGGAAATCGAGCTGGCTCAGAAAATCCGCAAAGGCGGTCCTGAGGGTGAGCGTGCCAAAGACAAGCTGGTAACGGCAAACTTGCGATTTGTAGTATCGGTAGCTAAGCAGTACCAGCATCAGGGATTGACGCTGACTGACTTGATTGACGAGGGTAACATCGGCTTGATAAAAGCCGCACAGAAATTCGATGAGACACGTGGTTTCAAGTTCATCTCGTATGCTGTATGGTGGATTCGCCAGAGTATTCTCCAGGCTATTGCCGAGCAGAGCCGTATTGTCCGGCTCCCGCTGAACCAGGTGGGCAGTCTGAATAAGATTAACCACGAGATTAATAAGTTTGAGCAGGAGAACCAGCGCCATCCGTCCGTCTCTGAGCTGAGCGAGGCAACAAACCTTGACGAGGAGAAGATTGGACAGAGCCTGATGGCTGACGGTCATCATGTGTCTATCGACGCACCGTTCCAGGACGGCGAGGATAACTGTATGCTTGACGTGATGGCAAGCGGTGAGGACTCCCGTACTGACCGGCATGTAGACCATGAGTCGATGGCTCAGGAACTTAACACCGTTCTGCAGAAAGTACTGAAGGACCGTGAGATCACCATTATCCGTGAGTGCTTCGGCATCGGTTGTCATGAGAAGGGTCTTGAGGAGATCGGTGACCGTCTGGGACTGACCCGTGAGCGTGTGCGTCAGATTCGTGAGAAGAGCATTGCGAAGCTCCGTGAATCTGGGAATGCACGTATTTTGATGAAATATTTAGGTTAAAAATTTGCTGCCTCAGAATTTTTTAGTAATTTTGGGGTGTGAATGACAGAACCTATACCAGAATATTAATGGTAGGCATGTTTCTATTCATGCCTGCCATTTGTTTTTCAAAAGCAAAGTCCGACTCCACGATACTCGAGAAGGTATGGAGCTACAGACGTAACTTTGCGCATTATATAGGTGGCAAAAGCATGAACACCTATATGAGGTATACGCTCAATACGGAGCGGCGCAATTTCACCATGTTCCTCGTGCCTACCCTGTACGCGTTTGCCAAAGGTGACCGGCTGTATATATCAGAGATCTATGGCAGGACAGATATCGAGGACTCGCACACCTTTACCACCAAGCCGCAGATCATCAGTAACACCATTCCGCATGACAGGCAGGTCAGTGAGGTCTTTATGGACTACTTGACCCCCAACATCTACGACATGACCATCTATGAGGAGAAGCTGCTCTCCCCTTTCTATCGCAGTAACCGTATCTATTATCGCTATAAGATAGAGAACGACAGCGGCAATCTGGTCCATGTGTCATTCCGTCCGAAACTGTCCAACACCCAGCTGGTCAAGGGATACGCATTGGTTGACCGACTGACGGGGCGTGTGGTGTATACCACCTACGACGGAGAGTTCGACATGCTTAAATTCCATGTTGATGTCACATACAGCGATGACGGAAGCAGTTCCATTATCCCCCTGCGCTGCAAGTCAGACATGAACTTCAAGTTTATCGGCAACAAAGTGACTTCCCATTTCCTGGCAACATACGATGCCCCCACTACCCTTCCCGACTCCCTTAACGAGGTAAATGACCGTCAAAGGATGGACACCTTGCGGACGGTTCAGCTCCGGGCGGACGAAAAGGAGATTTACAAGAAATATGACTTGGAGAAAGAGCGGGAAAGAGAAGAGGCACAAAGGAAAAAAGAGAAGGAGGAAGCTGATACGCTTCATAAGAAGAGACGCTCCCTGGGTGATGTGCTATGGGATATCGGTGACAAGTTAGTTACCAGTTCTCATGCGGATGCTTTGGGGGCGGACTTCAGCCTGTCACCGATCATCAATCCGCAGTATGTCAGCTACAGTCACAGCAATGGCTTCTCGTACAAGATACAGCTGGGTCTCAGGTACAAATGGAACAAGAAACGCTATCTGACGATAAAACCGGAAATCGGTTACAACTTCAAGATCAAGCAGTTCTACCACTACACCCCTATCCGCATGAACTATAACCCCAAGCGGAACGGTTATGCGGAGATCGTATTTGCCAATGGTAACCGAATCTATAATAACAGTATCCTGGAAGCACTCAAGGACATCTATCCTGAGATTGAAGTAGACCGTGAGTTTGAGAAATACCATCTGGACTATTTCACGGATAACTATATCAGGGTCATTAACAATGTCGTTGCATTCGACTGGCTGGAGATCAAAAGCGGTATCGTTTACCACATCCGTAAACCGGAGAACGTGTCAGGTATGGACGAGCTGGACCTGCCCACCCACTACCGAAGCTTTGCCCCTACCCTTACCTTCCACGTCACTCCATGGAGGAAAGGTCCTTACTTCACGCTGAATTACGAGCAAAGCTTCAAGAATATCCTGGGGTCTAACTTAGAGTATGGGCGCTTTGAGTTCGATGTGAGCCATAAGCTGAAGCTGGACCGGCTGCGCCTTATCAACCTGAAAGGCGGATTCGGATTCTATACCAATACCGAGACCTCCTACTTCCTCGACTACACCAATTTCCGTGACCATAATCTCCCCGGAGGATGGGAAGATGACTGGACAGGTAATTTCCAGCTGCTCAACAGTACATGGTATAACAACTCAAGGTATTACTACCGTGTCAACACATCCTATGAGTCCCCCCTGCTCGTCTGCTCATTCCTGCCGTTTATCGGTAAGTTTATTGAAAACGAGAGAATCTATTTCAGCTTCCTGTCCATCAAGCATACCCGTCCCTATTTCGAGGTCGGATATGGTGTGACGACCCAGTTCCTGTCCGTCGGTGCCTTTGCCAGTTTCCTGAATACCAAATACAACAGATTTGGAATAAAACTAACCTTTGAGCTGTTCAGAAAATGGTGAATAACAGGAAGTCATTAGTCGTCTACAAGGCAAGTGCAGGCAGCGGCAAGACCTTCACGCTTGCTACTGAATACATCAAACTGTTGGTGATCAACCCACTCAACTACCGCACCATCCTTGCTGTCACCTTTACCAACAAGGCGACAGAAGAGATGAAGATGCGCATACTGAGCCAGTTGTATGGTATATGGAAGGAACTGCCTGACTCCAAGAGTTATGCCCGGAAGGTGAAGGAAGAGACGGGACTGCCCGAACAGCTTATCCGTGAGCGTGCCGGGGAGGCATTGAAACTCCTTCTGCATAACTACAACAGTTTCCGTGTGCAGACGATAGACGCATTCTTCCAGAGTGTGCTTAGGAACCTTGCCCGCGAACTGGACCTGACGGCAAACCTGCGGGTGGGACTCAGTGGTGACCAGGTGGAGGAATTGGCTGTCGACCAATTGATAGACAACCTCAAGCACACGGATGTCATCCTGCAATGGCTGCTCCATTATATCATGGACAGTCTCAGTGATGAGAAGAGCTGGAGCAACAACGACGAGAAGAAGACCAGTTTCATCCGTGAGATAAAAAACTTCGGCAAGACTATTTTCCGTGACTATTACAAGGAGCATAGGAAGGAGCTGAATGAGAAGATGGCTGAGGAGGGTTTCTTTGAGGAATACACAAAGACCTTACGCCAGCTCCGTGACGGTGCCAAAGAGAGGATGCTGACCATAGCCTCCACCTATTTTGACACGTTAGAGGAGGAAGGGTTCTCTGTTGCTGACATTAAGAATACTACGCGTGGCGTCTCCTCCTATTTTATGAAGATCAGGAACGGACAGTTCGACAACTCCATTCTCAACACCACCGCAGCCAAAGCGATGGAAGCTCCTGAGAACTGGTATAAGAAAGACCATCCCCGTGCCGAAGAGTTGTATGTGCTTGCCGACCAGGTGCTGATCCCTATGCTCTGCTATACGGAGCAGGAAAGGGAGAAGCAGTGGAAACTGTTTCAGTCGGCTAACCTGACACTTAGCCATCTTAATAACCTCCGTCTTCTCAGCAGTATAGAGCAGAAAGTTAAAGATATTAATGACGATGCGAATGTCTTCCTGTTGGGTAACACCCAGCATCTGCTGCATTCCCTCATCCAGGACAGTGATGCTCCCTTTGTCTTCGAGAAGATTGGTGCCCAGCTTCATCACGTGATGATCGACGAGTTCCAGGACACCAGCACGGTGCAGTGGCAGAACTTTAAAGTCCTGATGCAGGAGTGTATGAGTCATGTGGGGTCAGAAAACCTGATCGTGGGCGATGTCAAGCAGAGCGTGTACCGTTGGCGCTCTGGCGACTGGCGTCTGCTCAACCATATTGAGCGGCAGTTTCCCGAAGAGATGATGGAGGTAAGACCGTTACAGACCAACTATCGCTCCGAGCGTAACATCATCCTTTTCAATAATGCTTTCTTCACCGTAGCTACCCAGCAGGAATATGATGGTCTCAAGGAACAGAACGGGGCAGGTGCCGAACAGTTGCGGAATGCCTATGATGATGTCTGTCAGCATATCCCGGACCATCGTGACAGGAAAGGATATGTGGATATCCGCCTCCTTCCCGCCGCCGACTACCGGGAACGTACCTTGGAGCAATTGAAGGATACCGTCCTGTCGCTTTTGGAACAAGGTGTCTCGCAAAACAAGATTGCCATCTTAGTACGCACGAATGACATCATCACCCTCATTGCCAATTATCTCTTAGAGGAGCTGCCGGAGGTGAATGTTGTCAGTGACGAGGCTTTCCGCCTGGAAGCCTCTGTCTCCGTCCAGCTACTGATCCATGCCCTCCATTTGCTCACGCACCCGACAGACTCCCTGACGAAGGCGTATCTCATCAAGTCGTTCCATCGGGATGTACTTGGCGAGAGTGGTACGGATGCGGAACTATTAAGCAAGAATATCGAGCCTGACGGACTGTTGCCAGAAGCGTATATCGCCCATTTTGACGAACTGTTGATGCTGCCTCTCTATGAGTTGGTGGAACAGCTCTATATCATCTTTGAACTCCACCGCCTGAAGGACCAGAGCGCTTATGTCTGTGCTTTCTATGACTGTCTGATGGCATTCACGAAAGACAACAGTACCGACATCGACGCATTCATTGAGACCTGGGAGACAGAGCTGTATAAGAAAACGATTCAGAGTGACGAACTGAATGGCATCCGCATACTGACCATCCATAAGAGTAAGGGGTTGGAGTTTGAGCATGTGCTACTGCCCTTCTGTGACTGGAAACTGGAGCGTGGGGATATCATCTGGTGTGAGCCACAGGAAGAACCATTCAGCCAGCTGCCTGTCGCCCCTATAGACTATAATCAGAAATTAATAGGTACCATCTATGAGCAGGATTACCAGAACGAGCATCTGCAGTTGACGGTCGACAACCTCAACCTTTTGTATGTCGCCTTTACCCGTGCCTGCAAGAATCTCTTTGTCATCGGCAAGCGGAAGGCGAAAAACACCCGCTCGGCACTGATAGAGCAGGTACTCCCGGAACTGACATTGGACGGTGCCGTACTTGATGGCGTGGAGGATGAGCAGTCGGACATCACCTTCTCATACGGTACACTCTATACGGAAAGTGAGGAGGAGAAGCAGGCGTCAGACAATGTGTTCTTGCAATCTTCTGAGCAGATACCTGTCGAGATGACTGTCTTCGGCAGTAAGACGGAGTTCCGTCAGAGCAACAAAAGCCGTGAGTTCGTGGAGTCGGATGAGGAGTCTGCGCAACAGAGTTATATCAAAACAGGAAGTGTCCTTCATCATGTGTTCTCCACGATACACACCTTGGAGGATGTGGAAGGGGCGCTGCGTAAACTGGAGCAAGACGGTATTCTCTATGACGAGGATATCACAGCGGCTAAATTGTCTGCCCTTCTCAGCAAACGGCTGGAGGACCCTCGTGTCAGAGAATGGTTCTCTGGCAAATGGACCTTGTATAATGAGTGCTCTATCCTGTTCACCAAGGACCATCAGGTTTGCGAACGCCGTCCCGACCGTGTGATGTATGATGGTAACCGGATGGTGGTCGTCGACTTTAAGTTCGGTCATCCTCGTCCGGAATACCAGGAGCAAGTCAGGGAATACATGACGTTACTTGAGAAGATGGGACACCCAAATGTGGAAGGTTACCTATGGTATGTGTATAGCAATCAAATAGAATCAGTCAGATGAAAACATTCCTGGAATATGTCGCAGAGGATATCCTGAGAAAATATGGCAATGACCTCTCCCGCACGGCAATCGTCTTTCCCAACAAACGTGCAGCGCTGTTTATCAACGAGCATCTTGCACGTCTGTCCAGCCAGCCTGTCTGGAGTCCTGCCTATATCACCATCAGCGACCTCTTCACGTCACACACCAGTCGCATCATCGCGGACCCTATAAAACTGGTATGTGACCTCCATCTGTCGTATGTCAGCTGTACAGATATTGACGAGACCCTTGACCACTTCTACGGCTGGGGGCAGTTGCTCCTCTCCGACTTTGACGATATCGACAAGAACATGGCAGATGCTGACCGGGTATTTGCCAATCTCCGTGACCTGCACGAACTGGACGATGTCAGCTATCTGACCGACGAGCAGAGAGATATCATCAAGCAGTTCTTCAGTAATTTCTCTGACGACCATAACAGTGAGTTGAAAGAGCGGTTCCTGAAATTATGGAGCCATTTCGCTGAGATATACCATGACTTCAACCAACGGTTGGAGCAACAGAACCTTGCCTATGAGGGAGCGTTATACCGGCAAGTCGCCACTGACGAGCGACTGGTATGGGAGTATGACCGTTATATCTTTGTGGGATTCAACCTCCTGCATCCTGTTGAGAGAGTGTTCTTCAAGCGTCTGAAGAGAGAAGGGAAGGCTTTTTTCTATTGGGACTACGATGATTATTACATGACGCATGAGGCAGGTCATTTCCTTTCTCAATATCTGGATGAATTCCCTAATGAGCTGGACCGTCAGGAGAACGATATATACCGGTCGTTCCAGAACCCCAAGGAAATCAGTTATATCTCTGCTCCGACAGAAAATATTCAAGCGCGCTATGTCAGCACGTGGCTGAAGGAGCGTCAGCGGTATGCTGACGGCAAACGCACTGCCATTATCCTTTGTGACGAACAACTGCTGCCCGTCGTCATTCACAGTATTCCACAGGAGGTGGAGAAGGTAAACGTCACCACAGGCTATCCGCTGTCGCTGACACCCGCAGCCTCTCTGGTCAAACAATTAATGGCACTTCAGGCAGGAGGCTACCGGCATCGGCTGATGACAGCAGTCCGCCGCCATCCATATTACAGGTATCTGACGGATGAGCTGTTGACGGATTGTAAGTCAGATGGTATTTTCCAGACAGAGCCTGTCCTGCAGTGGATAGCCCGGTTGTTGCGCCATATTGCTCAGCAGGCGAGTCAGGATGATACTACGGAACAGACCGCATCCCTGCGTGATGAGTCCCTGTTTCGGATGTACACCCTCATCAACCGTCTGGCGACGCTGGTTCATAGCGGTGACCTGACAGTAGACCTCACCACCCTGCAACGACTGGTGCATCAACTCATACAGTCGACTTCCGTCCCCTTCCATGGAGAACCTGCCGAGGGTGTCCAGATCATGGGTGTGCTGGAGTCACGTAACCTTGACTTCGACCATGTCCTGTTGCTTTCCTGCAATGAGGGGAACATGCCGAAAGGGGTAAATGACAGCTCTTTCATTCCGCACAGTCTCCGCAAGGCATACGAGTTGACGACCATAGACCACAAGACTGCCATCTATGCCTATTATTTTCATCGCATCCTGCAACGTGCCTCAGATATCACACTGGTCTATAATAATGCGACGGACGATGGGCATACCGGTGAGATGAGCCGCTTCATGCTCCAACTGCTGGTGGAGAGCGGGCATCCTATTCGTCAGTATGCTCTGAAGGCAGGACAGCAGATAAGTGTAAGAAAGCCTGAGCCTGTCATGAAGTCTTCTGCTGTCATGGACATCCTTATGGAGCGTTTCTCTAAGAAACCTGACTCCCATCATGCGCTTCTGACACCTACGGCGATCAATACCTACCGGCGTTGCCCGCTGAGCTTCTTCTACCGTTATGTGGGAGGACTGAAGGAAATGGATGATGAGGAACTGCAAATCGACGACCGCATCTTCGGCATTGTCTTCCATGCCGCCTCCCAGTATCTTTATCAGCAGATGATGCAACAGGGAGGACACCGCATTGAACGTCAGCAGATACAACAGGTCTTGCAGTCGAAAGTGGCTATCGAGCTGGCTGTCGACAAGGCATTCCACGAAAACATACCGAATCAGAAGGACTATAGTGGTCTGCAACTCATCAACCGGGAAGTGATCATCCACTATGTACGGCAGTTGCTGAGACTGGACCTGGAACTGGCTCCTTTTACCATTCACGCCTTGGAGTATGAGGTGGTAGATGACTGGACGGTACATCAGGGCGGCACCTCTTTCACGACGACGGTCGGTGGAAGTATCGACCGCCTGGATGCTGTGATGAGGGACCAGCAGGAATATATCCGTGTCATTGACTATAAGACGGGGGGAGGTAAACTCACCTTCCTGCCAGATGTCGAGAGCATTTTCGCAAGTAATGAGTCACATAACGGCTATTACCTCCAGACCTTGTTATATAGCAGTATCGTCAGAGAAAGTAAACAGTTGAATCCTGACCAGTCGCCCGTCAGTCCTGCCCTGCTCTTCATCCAGCATTCGGCAGGTGAGAATTATGACCCGACTCTTTGCTTTGGAAAGGACAAAATAACTGATGTGCAGCCATTCATCCCTGCCTTCAAGGAGATGCTAAGGACATGTGTCGACGAGATGTTCAATCCTGAGACACCTTTCTGTCCTGTTGAGGACCAAAGGACTTGCCGGAACTGTCCGTATGCAGCATTATGTGGAAGAGGTTAATTCAGCGGTTCTTATTCCTCAGGAACCAGTTATGTGTCAGTGTGTTATACATCAGCAGTGCGATGACGGTCAGTACCAGAGCCACGGTATTGGTGTGGCTGGGCAGCCAGTCTGCTAACATATAAGTCAGTCCGACACCAAAGGAGAGTCCTGTCTCCCATGACAACATAAACGTGCTTTGCGAGGTTCCCCGCTGGCAGTGTCTGCTGAGCTTGATAAAGAACAGCAGGAAACGGGTGCCTACGATACCTGTTGCCATACCCACGAATGTCGAGGATATGAAAGTCGCCGCTAAGGTGTGTTGTGTCATGTTTATCAATAAGGCAGCCAACAGCAGGATTAGTCCTGTCACCACCTCGCTCTTCAGTTCTGCGTCACGGAACATAAAGCGCTGGGCAAGAAGTGCCAGGAGGAATCCGGTCATCATCATCCCAAACTCTTCTATGGTCGTCATCTGTCCGATGGATAAGCCGATGACAATGGTAATCAACAGAAGATTGACGAACAGTACTCCTCCCCTGTCTAACAGGAAACGGTCGCAGCTGAACAGATGGACATGATCCTGCGGGGCACGGAAAGGAAAATCAACCATCCTTATTAATAACAAGGCAGCAAAGGCAAGTCCCATTGCCACCATGATGACGGTGTCAAATCCCCACTGGCGGTGGAGCAGAATACCTGCCAGCGGACCTAATGAGAACGCAAAACGTCCAAACCAAGAGGCACTATGGTTTGCCTCTGTCCGCTGGAACGACTCACAAGTATCTATCACCAACGTGCTGGCAAGAACCATCTGTGCTAATCCAAACAAAGCACCGAACGAGAACCGCTGCAGCATGATGAGCCCAAACTCCACAAACTCACTCTTCAGCGTGTTGATATACCACAGCACTCCCTCACTGGCTATCAGCAAGATGATGGACCACAGGCATACCTGGTTACGGCGATAGTGCTGTACCAGGAAGGAGACAAAAGGTCCCAACAGATACAGCCCCAAGGCGAACACACCCATTGACAGTCCTGTCTCCAGCAATGAGAAGTTCTCTTCCTGCATCAGCCATAGGGGCAACACAGGAATGAGCATATACACGGACATCGAGAGAAACAGGTTGGCAATGGCAAGCTGCCAGAACTCACGATGCCAGAGTTTGACGTGTACGGGGGTGTTCTGACTATTCATTTAGTATGATTCACTTTCGTTGGGGAAGTCACCACTCTTCACATCTGTGACATAACTGCCGATGGCATCGGTCATCACCGTGTTCAGATCGGCATAGCGACGCAGGAAGCGGGGGGAGAAACCTTGTGTCATTCCCAGCATATCAGCAATGACAAGAACCTGTCCGTCAGTACCGTTACCGGCACCGATACCGATGGTGGGCACGCTGATCTCCTTGGAAACCTCAGCGGCGAGCTGGGCAGGAACTTTTTCCAGAGTTACGGCAAAGCATCCTATCTCAGCCATCAACTTAGCATCTGACATCAGTTTGTCAGCTTCCTCTTTTTCCTTGGCACGCACGGCATAGGTTCCGAATTTGTTGATGCTCTGTGGAGTCAGTCCTAAGTGTGCCATCACAGGAATACCGGCGTCGAGGATACGCTTCACGGTATCTGCAATCTCCACACCACCTTCCAACTTCAGGGCATCACAACCACTCTCCTTCATGATGCGGATGGCATTCGTCACACCCTCTGCCGCATTCACCTGGTAACTGCCGAAGGGCATGTCACATACTACCAAGGCACGATTGACGGCACGTACCACTGAACGGGCATGGTAGATCATCTGGTCTACTGTCATCGGCAGTGTTGTCTGGTTACCAGCCATCACGTTCGATGCGGAGTCACCTATTAATATACCATCAACACCTGCACGGTCGACAATTCCTGCCGTTGTGAAATCGTATGAGGTTAACATGGAGATTTTCTCTCCCTTTTGCTTCATCTCAATAAAACGGTGTGTCGTCACTTTACGTGTGTCACTGACTAAATATCCTGCCATAGTTTTTTTTATTTATTTTGTTATTTTGTTATTTTTCGAGATTCCGAGATTCGAGATTTCGAGATAATCATTAATTACCCGGTCACATAATGGAGCTATTGCCTCTGCGGCATTCGTGGTGGCAAGTCCGATGACGGTCATGCCGGCAGCCCTACCCGATTTCAACCCGTTGAACGAGTCTTCAAAGACCATACATTCCTCAGGGGTTGCCGCAAAACGGGCAGCAGCCTTCAGGTAACAATCGGGATGAGGCTTGGAGTATTCAAAATCCTCGGAAGTAAGGATGGCATCAAACAAACTCTGGAATTCCGGATGCTTGCGATACACACTATCCATCTTCTGCTGGTTAGAGCTGGTCACCACAGCCGTCTTAATGTCTTGCTTATGCAGACGAGCGATAAAGTCCTCAAAACCTGCGATATATGAATAGTCCATGTCACGCTCGAAATCGTTCAGGCGCTGCGTAAGCACAGGACGAACAGTCTTTAGTTCTCCATCAAACCATGTGTCATAAATCTGGTCAAGGGTCTGTCCTTTTATCTCATGTTCCAGTCCCGGATGCTCAGGATGAAACTCCCTGCACTGTGCTCCCCAAAATACCGTATATTGCGGTTCTGTATCGAACACCACGCCATCCAAGTCAAACAATGCTGCCTTTACTTGTTCCATTTCGAGGTGCAAAGGTAGTGCAAATCGAGTGAAATACCAAATTTATTTGGATATTTCTGAGATGCAGCCTACCTTCGAGACGAAGTCTCAAAATTACGAATAAGTGAGAAGAAAACCAAATTTATTTGGATATTTCGTCATATCGAACCCTTTCCAAACACAACGCCTTTGCCGGCATCGACTCCCCAGCCTGTGTACGTCTGCCACCCAGTATCACTTCCCTGAACTCATCGAGGGTCATCCGGTGACGTCCCACCTCTATCAGTGTTCCCACGACGGCACGTACCATGTTACGCAGGAAGCGGTTGGCAGTAATCTCAAAATACCAGGCATCATCCGCTGTCTGTATCCACTCCGCCTTTGTCACATGACAAATAGTTGTCTTCACATCACTCCCCGCCTTACAGAAGGCACCGAAGTCCTCATACTCCATCAGGATACGTGCCGCCTGGTTCATCAACGGAAAGTCAAGCACGTAGTGCAGCTCCAAGGAGTAGTGACGCAGAAACGGATTCTTCCTGGTGTGTATATAATAATAATAGGTACGCGCGACGGCAGAGAAACGCGCATGCAGATCATCACTCACCAGCTCTACCCTGTCGACACTGATATCATCAGGAAGTACCCCGTTGAGCTTCTTGGCAAGTACAGCAGTGTCGAAAGACACCTCTGTATTAAAATGCGCCGCCATCTGACGGGCATGCACGCCGGCATCCGTCCTGCCAGCCCCAGTTACCGTGATTTCCTCACGCAACAGCAGAGACAGTGCCCGTTGCAGTTCTGCCTGTACCGTATTCCCATTGGGTTGCAACTGCCACCCATGGTAATTCGTCCCGTCGTATGAAAACCACACAAAGTATCTCATCTGCTTTCCTGCCTTTTGCTTTTTGCAAAAAAAGACCGCTTGTTCTTAATGAACTAACGGTCTGTTTTCTCATTGGTCGAGGTGACAGGACTCGAACCTGCGACAGCCTGGTCCCAAACCAGGAACGCTACCAACTGCGCTACACCTCGTTTTTGCGGCTGCAAAGGTACACATTTTTTGTGACCCTTGCAAATTTTTCCGCAATTATTTTATAATCCCCTGCTCAACGAAGATCTTTTTCAGTGCTTCAACTGAACGGTCCACCTGTTCTTCCGTATGTGTTGCCATCAACGCATAACGTACCAAGGTGTCCTGTGGAGCACATGCAGGAGGTATCACTGGGTTGATAAACACGCCAGCCTTGAAAGCCAGAGCAGTTACCAGGAATGTCTTGTTGACATCACGCACATAAAGCGGGATGATAGGACTCTCGGTGTCACCGATCTCAAATCCCTCCTCACGGAAACGCTTCAAAGCATAGTTTGTCACCTTCCATAAAGCCTCTATACGCTCGGGCTCTTTCTGTATGATGTGAAGAGCCTCCATGGCTGCGGCAGTAGCTGCCGGAGTATTTGAGGCAGAGAATATATAGGTACGACAAGTATGACGCAGGAAGTTGATGGTGTCCCAGTCTGAGGCGATGAAACCGCCGATAGAAGCAAGAGACTTCGAGAAGGTACCCATGATCAGGTCTACCTCGTCCGTCAGACCGAAGTGGTCACAAACGCCACGTCCCTGTCTTCCGAAGACACCAATGCCATGGGCTTCGTCAACCATGATAGAGCAATTATACTTATGCTTCAACTCTACAATCTCAGGCAGCTTTGCCAGGTCGCCCTCCATGGAGAACACACCATCCACAACGATCAGTTTGATAGCCTCATGGGGCAGTTTCTGAAGCACGCGCTCCAGGTCCTCCATGTCGTTATGCTTGTAGTGCAACTGCTTGGCAAAAGAAAGACGACGACCGTCCACAATACTTGCGTGGTCACGATCGTCACAGATAATATAATCGTCTTTGCCGACTACCATGGCAAGAACACCCTGGTTGACAGAGAATCCTGTGGAGAAGCACAGGCAGTCATCCTTGCCGATAAACTCTGAAATCTCTTTTTCCAACTTTACGTGCAGGTCAAGTGTTCCATTGAGGAAGCGGCTTCCTGCACAACCAGAACCATATTTGTCCAATGCGGCTTTCGCAGCGTCAATAATTCGCTGGTCACCTGTCAGGCCTGTATAGGCGTTAGAACCAAACATGAGCACTTTGTGTCCGCCCATTTCCACCTCCGTACCCTGTTTTCCCTCAATAGCACGGAAATAAGGGTATACGTCAGCCTCCATAAATTTCTGCGGCTCACGATAATGCTTGTATTTCTCTTGTAACTGTCCCATTCCGATTAGGTATCGTTTCGTTTATTTTTCTTTTTCAGTCTGCAAAGTTACACAAATTTTATCAATTAGTGCACATTTTATAAGATAATTCGTAAATTTATTGAAATTTATTTCAAATACGTCGGATAATTCTCCCGAATTTCTTAATTTTGCATGGAATATGAGTCAGAAGAAACACATAACATTCATCATTAACCCCATTTCTGGTGGTCATGAGAAGGAAGACATCGTCGAATTGATCAAGAGTGACCTTGACACCACCCTCTTCGATGCCGACATCCGCATGACAGAATATGCAGGACATGCCATGGAGATTGCCCGTGAGTGTGTCAAGAAGGGCGTGGACATCGTAGCTGCCGTCGGTGGCGACGGGACGATCAATGAGGTGGCACGCACTTTGACACATACCCAGACGGCACTGGCGATTATCCCATGCGGCTCTGGCAACGGACTTGCCCGTCATCTGTGCATCCCGATGAATCCCAGAAAGGCAATACAGATTATCAACCAGTGCCAGATAGAGACTTTTGACTATGGTGTCATCAACGGCATTCCCTTTTTCTGCACCTGCGGCATGGGCTTCGACGCGTTCATCTCGCTGAAATTCGCTGAGTCAGGCAAACGGGGTCCTATCACCTATGTGGAGAACGTACTCAAAGAGGGACTCAACTACAAGCCGGAGACCTACGAGGTGGAGGACGAAACGGGGGCTCGCCGCTATAAGGCGTTCCTCATCGCATGCGCCAATGCGTCACAATATGGTAATAATGCGTATATTGCCCCACAGGCATCCATGCGTGACGGAGTGATGGACGTGATCATCATGGAACCGTTTGATGCCCTGGAAGCACCACAGATCAGTATCGACCTCTTCAATAAGACCCTGACGAACAATTCAAAGATCAAGACCTTCCAGGCACGCAGCATACATATCCACCGCAAGGAGGATGGTGCCATCCATTACGATGGCGACCCTATCGTTACAGACAAGGACGTGGATGTGCATATCGAGCCGCTGGGCATCCGTATTGTATATAATCCCGAGGACATAGAGGACACCAGTGAACCGAATCCCCTGCTGAACGTGTTCAGCGAACTCTTTAATAATATTAATAATGTTCGCGAGGACATCGAGAAGGGCGGACGCAAGATACAGGCTATTAACAAACTAATGCTCCGCAAGCTGTCTAAGTTATAAATCCGCGATGCAGACAGTCCTCGTCATCATCATCCTGGCAGTTGCCGCCGGCTATGCGGCACTGCGTGTTTACAGGGCATTTTCCGCCCCACCCGACCCCTGTGCCGGTTGTCCAGGATGTGAGTTAAAGAAAAAAAGTGATGGAAAATTTTGTCAATCCAAAGAAAAGTAGTAACTTTGCATCCGCTAAGACAAAATGGTGCCTTGGATGAGTGGCTTAGTCAACGGTCTGCAAAACCGTCTACGGCGGTTCGAATCCGCCAGGCACCTCTGAAAAAGGAAGACTCCCTCGGGAATCTTCCTTTTTTCATTGTTCTATTTGCATCTCTCCGCTGTACGATATCGGTTGACGCTGTTTGGAGCGCACGTCAATCGTCGCACTGCCGTTATCGAAGATGCTCAGCTGGTAGAGGTAGGCATCCTCCTCGTTCGTCAGCTCTATCGCTATCTCTGTCAGTCCCTTCGGCTTCTTGGTGACCTCGTAGTTGCTGATCAGCTCCGAGAAGTTCAGTCCTTTGCCACCACCGTATGGCACCAGATATGCTCTGCCGAAATAAGGAAGAGACGATATCAGCGTATCACCCCTCACCTCCAGCGAATAATCACCAGAGACATTCCTCGCAGGTCCCTGTTGTGGGTACATCATCTGCACATCAATGGTATAATGCCTGTCGGCAAGTGCTTTCTCCACCAAAGCCGCCTTTCTTGCTGCCCTCTCAGCTCTCTCCGCCGGTGTCAGCGTACTGCATGCCACACCTGTAAATACCATCAGTACCAATAAACATTTCTTCATCATACACCTTTTGTCTACATAATCCTAATATGCAAAAGTAACGATTTTCCATGTATCCTGCAAATGTTTCATGAAATAAATTGAAAATACGAGTATCTTATTTGAAAATACGAGTATCTTATTTGAAAAAACGAGTATCTTATTAAAAAATACGACTGGCGGATTTTTTATTCCGCCAGTCGTAATGCTAAATAGTATAGTCGTATTTGACAATAACATGCCCCTATGGCAGTACGTCATCATCATCCAGACCATCACCGTCCAGCGTAAAGTCTGAACTGTCTACACTTCGAAATTTTACATTACCTTTGAGACTTTGTCTCGAAAGTAAGTTGCATCTCAGAAATATCCAAATAAATTTGGTATTTCATTCGATTTACACTACTTTTGCACCAAGATGATACTGGTATTTGGAGGAACGACGGAAGGACGCAAGGCGGTGGAGGTGCTGGAGGAAGCCGGCACTCCTTATTACTACTCTACCAAGACGGAGGAGCAGGATGTGGCTTTGCACCATGGCATACGACTGCATGGAGCGTTAGACCATCAGGCGATGGTTGCCTTTTGCAGGGAGCATGACATCCGACTCCTCGTTGATGCCGCCCATCCTTTTGCCCAACAGCTGCACGGCACTGTCGCAGATGTGGCAGAGGAGTTGCGACTGCCTGCCATCCGCTATGAGCGTATCTTCCCGGAAAGGGACAGCAGTCTGACGTGGATTGACGACTATTCACAGGTTCCTACAGATATTCATTCCTTACTTGCCACTACAGGGGTACAGTCGATTGCGAAACTGAAACCTTTGGAGGAAAAAGGCATCCAAGTGTATTATCGCATTCTGCCCCGTGAGTCATCCATCGCATTGGCAAAGGCTCAAGGGGCTTCCGACCAGCAACTGCTCTACTATGAGGACAGCAAGACAATAGACGTGAATGCTGATGCTATCTTATTGAAAGAGAGCGGACTATCCGGTGGCTTTCAAGAGAAAGTGGAAGCTGCAAAGGCGAAGGGGATGCAGGTCATCATACTCAAACGCCCTGCCACGCCAGCTATCTTCCATACCGTCAACGGTCCCCACGGACTGCGCAGGATGGTGGAGAAACTGTTGCCCGATTTCTATCCACTGCATAGTGGACTGACGACGGGGACGTGTGCCACAGCAGCGGCTGTCGCTGCCGTCCTGCAACGATACAAAGGGGAGACTCCCACGGAGGTTTCTGTCATCCTGCCCAACG
The DNA here is from genome assembly GCA_900314755.1 of uncultured Prevotellaceae bacterium. Classification (GTDB taxonomy): domain Bacteria; phylum Bacteroidota; class Bacteroidia; order Bacteroidales; family Bacteroidaceae; genus Prevotella. Next base: position 47,108 of record OMWH01000008.1, read on the forward strand.
GGGAGACCATCCATGTTGCGGTGGGCTATGGTGATGGCGACGCATACTGCATCAAAGAAGCGGGTGACGACCCAGACGTGACGGATGGTGTGGAGATCAGGGCTGAGGTAAGAAGTGAGAGGTCAGCGGTGAGCGGTGAGCAAATAGTGATAGAAGGTGGCAAGGGTGTAGGAAGATTCACCCTCCCCGGCTTCGACTATCCTCCCGGTGAGGCTGCCATCAACAAGGGTCCCCGTCAGATGATCCGTCAGAATCTCTCACCTCTTACCTCTCACCTCTCACCTCTCCGTGTCACCATCAGCGTACCCGGCGGTGAGGAGATAGCGCGACGCACCTTCAACCCCCGTTTAGGCATTGAAGGGGGTATCTCGATTATCGGGGTCAGCGGTATCGTCAAGCCCTTCTCTGAGGATGCCTTCATACAAAGTATCCGGAAATGTATGGAGGTGGCAAAGGCGAGTGGCACGGAACGGGTGGTCATCAACAGCGGAGCGAAGAGCGAGCGATTTGTCAAGGCATACTATCCCACCCTGCCCATGCAGGCTTTCGTGGAATATGGCAACTATATCGGTGAGACCCTCAAGATAGCCAATGAACTGGGTTTCAGGAAAATCACCTTAGGAGTGATGCTGGGAAAGGCTGTCAAACTTGCCGCCGGCAACCTCGACACGCACAGCAAGAGGACGGTGATGGACAAAGCGTTTATCGCCACCATGCTCCAGGAGGCAGGCTGTCCCATCGACCTGACGACCCTTACCCTTGCCAGAGAGCTGTGGGAAAGGATTCCCAGCACCTGTCTGCAGGCTTTCGCGAACACTGTTATCGACCATTGCGATAGGCATTGCAGCCGATTAGTGCCTGCCGCACAACTGACAATCCTATTGATTGATGATGAAGGGAATATATTCCATCACTCCCCTACTTCACCTTGATGGCGACGGAATAATACACTTGCAATAACGGGTGCGCCGACTAATGCCGTTACGCTGTTGACGGGTAAAGCGCCCTCGAAACCAGGCATACGGGCGATGAGATTGCACAGGAGTGCCAAGGCGGCACCGGCAAGTAACGTACCGGGCATCAGCACACGATGGTCGCTGCTGCGGAAAAGGGCACGGCAGAGATGAGGGACGGCAAGTCCGATGAACATGATAGGTCCGCAATAGGCAGTGACAATGGCAACCAAGACACCCGAACACAGGATGACCAGCATGCGTGCCCTGCGGATGTTCAACCCTAAGTTGCGGGCATAGCCGTCACCCAACAGCAAGAGGTTCATCGTCTTCACCAACAGCATACTCAACGGCAGGAGGATCGTCATCAGGACAACGAAGAGAATCATCTGATTACCAGAGACACGGGCAAAAGAACCCAGTCCCCATACCACATACGCCTTGATGTCCTCCTCAGCAGAGAAGAACTTCAGCACCCCGATGATGGCAGTGGCAAGATACCCGATCATCACACCGATGATTAATAAGGTGACATTCCCCTTCACCTTCTGTGAGACATAAAGGATGAGTGCCATCACCGCTAATGAACCCACGATAGCTGCCACGGACATGGCGACATCGCCGATATACCCCAGACGACTCAAAGCGACTCCTCCCAATGAACCAGACATCAATACCACACAGGCAACTCCTAAGGAGGCACCATTGGAGATACCCAACACAGAGGGACCAGCCAAGGGATTGCGGAATACCGTCTGCATCTGAAGACCGCTTACCGCCAGTCCTGCCCCTGCCACCATCGCCGTCAAAGCCTGGGGTACCCGTGAGCTCCAGATGATGTTACGATGGATCTCCGATACCTCGTGACTCCCCATCAGGGTGGCAACGACCTCTGCGACAGGTATTCTGACAGTGCCAAGCAGCAGGTTAAGCACAAACAACAAGATGATGCTCAACAGCAAAAGGACGGTATTGGAGACAGTACGGTTTTTCATTTCAGCAACTGATAGTATTTAGGTTTGTAATCCTTCTCCACCAGCTCCGGATGGAAGATGGCAAGCAGGTCTTTCAGCAACACGTCAGGCTCTACGGGAGTCGTCTCGTAATAAGCCGTCTGCTTCATATTACAATAGATGACATGCTTCTCCCTGAACGCCTTGAAGAGGTCGTTACGGGGTTCCGAAGCCTTCAAGGCATCGTAGCTGAAAGTGTCGGGATAACTGTTGAGGATGCGCCAGTAGTCTGCGTTCGCTGCCATGGCATACATCTGCTCAAACTCGATATTGGAGCCGCCAGTGTTCTCGTTCTTCACGACATAGTCGGCACCAGCGTCACGGAACAGTTGGGCAAGGAAGTTCTTACCACCCACGGCATACCAGTTGCCCCCATGCATCTCACCACTGAAAACGGTGGGGCGTGTCTTCGCATCAGCGGCAAGAGCCTTCGCCTCGTTATAGCGTTGCTCGATACCCTTGAAGAGGTCGTTCGCCTCTTTCTCCTTACCGATAAACAGTCCTACGAACTTCACCCACTCTGCTTGTCCGAGGGGGTTGAGTTCCTTGTAACCCAGATGGGGAATGAGGGTGATACCTGTCTCTTTGATGGCATCATAACCGCCACGCTTAAAGGGAGATATAAAGATAACCTCAGGATTTGCTGCAAGGATCAATTCGGTATCGAAGTTACCCTCCATACCTATCTTCACGATGCTGCCATCCTTCACCCGTTTCCTGATATCCTTATTGAAAAGGTTCTTGGTGCCTGTGATACCCTTTACGATGTCATGGGCTTTCAGTGCCGTGAAGTTAGAGAGTTGCAGCATCGTCATCACGATGGTACGCTGCACAGGAACCTCCACCTTGGTATATCCCTCAGGGACCTCTGCGTCACTGCCCTTCTCCACCAAGGCAAACTGATAACTCACCGGCATCTTGTCCTCGTCCTTCTGCGGGTCCTCCACGTCTACCAGACGGACACCATTCTCCAGGTATCTCACCGTGAAACCTTTGGCATACTGGGGCTTGACCAGTGCCGCTGAGTCATGGAGTGTTCCCTCACCGGACACCTTTGCGTTTTTCTTTCCACCACATGCCACTAACAAAAGGAGTGACAATAGCAACAATACCTGTTTTTTCATTTCTTTCAGCGTTTAATGATTACATAGATGATGACGGGTGCACCTATCATCGGTGTCACCGCATTCAAAGGGATGACCCCGTCCTCACCGGGAAGGATGGTGATGAGATTACAGAACAAGGCTATCACACCACCCATCAGCATCGTCGCAGGCAACAGGGAACGGTGGTTGTCTGTCGTCAGCAACAGACGGGTGATATGCGGGACAGCAAGACCGATAAAAGCGATGGGACCGCAGAAAGCGGTGGTGATGGCGGTCAGGATGCCCGTCACTATCAACAGCCAGTTGCGTGTCCGGATGATGTTGACTCCTAAGTTCTCGGCATAACTGTCACCTAACATCAGGGCGTTCAGAGGCTTGATGAGCAACAGACTGCCCGTCAGTCCCAGTAGCGTGACACCAGCGAAGACTGGCATGATCTTCATCGACACCCCGCCAAAGGAACCTAATCCCCATACCATATAGGAACGGACACCCTCGTCTGTCGCAAAGAAGTTCAGCAGGGAGATGGCTGAGTTGGCGATATAGCCGACCATGATACCGATAATCAGCAGCATCACATGGTTGCGGACTATCGTAGAGAAGAAGAAGATAAGTGCCATCACTGCCATGGCACCGACAAATGCCGCTGTCAGGACAGCGACGAAACCGGTGAGGCTGACAGACCCTGCGGAGATGATGCCGCCAAGGAACAGCATCACCAAGGCGACACCCAACCCCGCACCACTGTTGATACCGAAGATGCTGGGACCTGCCAAGGGATTGCGGAAGGCGGTCTGCAGCATCAGTCCACTGGCTGCCAGGGAGGCACCGCAGAGGATTGCCGTCAATGCCTGGGGCAGACGTGACTGCAGGATGATATACTGCCATGAGGGTCTCTGACTTTCCTCCCCCAACAGGATGCGGAGCGTGTCACCAACGGGAATGTCGACAGACCCCATCACCAGATTAAGGATGAAGAGGAGTGCGATGACCATTGTCAGCAAGAGGCAGTATAACGTTCCTTTATTCATTCAGCTTCTGATAATAGCGTAAGGGGGACTGGGGTTTCTTGTCCGGATGGAGTATCTGGATGAAATCACTCAACAACCAGTCAGGACGGAATGGCGACTCCTCATAGAAGAGGGTCTTCTCGACATTACAGCCATAGACGGTCCTGTCGGCGAAAGGCTGCAACTGCCGGTAGCCGCGATACTCACTTAACAATTCCTGATAGGTCTGCAGATGGTCACTGCTGTAACGATACAGCCACACCTCCGCACTACCTCCCTTCTCCAGGACGGTCTCGAAAGGCAGGGAAAGGCTGCCGCTATGCTCGTCGTCAGCCCAAGGATAAAGACCTCCGGCATCCTGCACCATCTGTCCGATGGTACTCTTGCCACCTGGCACATACCAGACGGAGCCCACCATCTTGTCGATGAGGACAGAACGTCCCTCACCCGCATCTCTTGCCAGCGATTTCAGTTGCTGGTAGTTGTCGTCGACGACCGCAAACAGACTGTCTGCCCGTGCCTCCTCACCGAACAGCATCCCATAGAACTTCATCCATTCGGCACGTGCCAGCGGGGAACTCTCCATATATTCCGCACACTCCACCAAAGGAATGTCAATGTCCTCCAGTTTACCATATCCGCCACTGTTCTCAAAGGGAGACAGCATGATGATGTCTGGCTTGACATCCATAATCTTCTCGACCACAGGACTCATCCCATTGCCACAGTCGGCTATCTTGCCCTTCCTCACCTGCTCTTGGACAAAAGGAATCTTGATATATTCCAGGTCGGCGACAGCTACGATGTTTCCACCATGACCCAGTGTGTTTAACAAAGAGCAATGGACGGTGGTAAACACGGCAGCACGCTCAACGGGTGTGCGGATAATAGAACCGTGTGGCAGCTGTTCCGGAATCTCTCCGTCTTTGGGTACGAGGATATAGGAATGTAACAGCATACCCTCTTTCCAGGGGTTGCGGATGTCTACCTCCGTATAGCCGTCATGACGGACAATAGATAATAAGGTGGAGTATTTCAGATGCAACGTGTCACCGTCTTCCTGTGAGAAACCAGTACGGTTCCCACAAGAAGACAGCCACACGACCATTAATCCTAACAGGATGAGTTGACGCATCAATTATTAGGTCTTACGTATTCTACACCGGTATTGAAAGCGATACGGGTTGGACCGACACCACAAGTGAACGAGCCTTTCTTGGTGAAGGAGGAATCGTAGAAGTTGACGTAACCGTCCTTGGTGTAGCTGGGGAATGTGCCCCACTCTGAGGTGTCCATCTGGCGGGAGGCAACAAACAGATAACCTGTTACCGGGTCGATGCCTATTGCAGCAGGGCTGTCTATGTCTTTCAAATCAATGGGTATGGAGATACCAGAATAGATGTCATAAACCGTATAGCTGGCTCCACCCGTCGCACCATAGGGGTCGTTGAAGGTATATATCTTGGTGTCATAGCAGGTCATGCCCGTTGCATTGGGAATAATCTGCTTGACATTCTCACCCGAGATAAGGTACACACCAGCATGCTCTTGCGCATAGGTGGGAGCTGGTCCGTATGCTCCCCAGTCCAGATAATAGATATCAGAGCCTGCCACGGCAATCTCTTGCGGGTTACGGATATTCTCGTTCTTGATCTCCGTAGTGGCTTTGGTACTGAGGTTAATCACCGAGATAGAGGCATTGCCATTTCCATAATCGGAGTTTGCAACATAAAGATATCCTCTGTTGACGGCTACCCCCTCAGGATAGGAACCTGCCTTATACTCATCTTTCTTCTGGAAGCTGACGGTATCAATAGCAGCTACATAGCCTCCATACGTTGAGACATAGATATTATCACCGTCAGCAGTGATACAACGTGGGCTTACACCTTTCTCCTCTCCTAACATCAACACATCTGTCATGGTGATGCGGTGAATCATGCGCAATGTCTTCGCATTCAGCACGAATACAGAATTCTCACCATCAACCACGACATATACCTTATCGCCATAACGGAGCACGTCATTGGCTGTCATGCCCAGACTCTGTCCATTCAAGCTGCTGAAGATGTCTTTTGTAGCAGTCTGGGAAGTATAGTCAAAATACGACAGGCTGCCGGGAATACCATTATTCTGATTACCTGAACCAATCACAAAGACACCATTGGTCATGACCACAGGATAGGGGTCGTTTGATCTGTTGTCATTGTTTGATACACATGCAGAGAAGAGTGCTACGCTCATCACTGCCAAGCTCCATAATTGTTTTTTCATTTTCATTCTTAAAATTTATAATTGATTGTCATTTGATAACTTCTTCCTGGCATGGGGTAAAACCGTACCAGTTCATATTGACGGTTGAAAAGATTCTTCAAGTCGAAGCGCCCTTCCAGCTGATGACTGCCAAAGCAGAACTTCCGCCAAGCAGTGAGTCCGAACTCCAGATAACCGTTGATATCTGTGTCCTCATAATGCTCATTATTCGCCCATCGCATGGACATTCCTGTGGTATGTACCGCCAGGTTGACCCATGGGTTCTCATAACTCAACGAGCCGCTGAAGGTATGCTCAGGAGTATAGGCAAGCTGGTTGCCATAGGTGGACGTACCCTCCATGGTCTTGTCCCTGACACTCTGATAGGAGTAGCTGCTTGTCAGGGATAACAAATGCTCCTCTGTCAGGTGCTGCACGAAACGGATGGTGGCATCCGCACCCAGCACCTCTACTTTCCCCACATTGACACAACGCCATACGAACATATTATAGGGTACGGCGACAATCTTGTCACGGACCTGGTTATAATAGCCGTCCAGTGTCAGTTGCAGGAAATCATTGCCATAGGTGGTACCGATATTCACCTGATGGGTACTCTCCGGTTTCAGGTCAGGACTGCCATAGTGGTAGTAATAGTTCTCATTGAACGTCGGTGCCCTGAAGATATTCTTATAAGAGACACGCACATACCAGTCAGTATTCTCCAGCAGCTGATAGGATAATGACACGGAGGGAGAGAGACGATAGAAATTCCTTGACGGTTCATTCAGATAGAGTGAGAACAGCAGTCTGCCAAGAACCGTCAGACGGTCATTTTTATATTTCGCTGTTGCAGACTGCAGGACGGTATGCCGACGGGGATGTCCCACTACGGTCCGTTGAGAGCTGCCGTTGAGGTTGTTGAAGGCATAATCAGCAGAATAGTCAAACGCCCATCTGCTGTTAGGGGTATATAGCAATGCCAATGCCGTATACGCCTCACGCTGCCAATAGTCAGCATCGTTTACCCCACCCTGATATAAAGGGTCACGGTAGGAAGAGGAATACCAGTTGAATTTCCCTAACCATTTCAGGGATAACCGGTCGCCCCAACGAGTCTGATAGTTCAGTTGTCCGAAGAAGTTACGGTCTCGTAACGTCTCTTTGCAGAGGTTGGTGTAATAATGTACCTGTCCGGGAAGCTGACGGTCGTTATCATAATAATAGACCTTACCGCCCAACTGGTTGAAAGCATTGATGCTCCACAGGAAGTTCAGTTCACCATGACCGCTGTTCATCCGGCTGTTCGTACGACGGTCATGCTGTTTGACCGTCATATTCTGCAGGGTATACGGATAGTCGTTCTCTGCGTATATGTACTCCGCTACCGCACTGAATGCGAAACGGTTGGAGAGATTCTGCTCATAACGGACGAAAGGACTGATATAACCGAAAGAGCCGAACTTCACCTGAGTGGTCAGATGAGGCTTCACATCCTCTGTGGGCATTCGCAGGGTCTGGATATTCAGCACGGCAGGAGTGGATGCCTGACGGGCAGGCAGAAAGATATCGTCATGATCACCGATGACCAGAGAGAGGTGCTCAACATTATCCAAGGAGTAACGGGAGAGGTCTATCTCCCCACTCTGACATTCCGAGAGCATCACACCGTCATAGCTCACCCCTGTATGCTTGGCACCAAAGCCATGTACGGAAACCGTCTTCATTCCCCCTGCCCCACCATAGTCACGCAAGGTGATACCCGGCATACGGTGCATGGCATCAGCAATATCCGTCACCCCCATCGTCCGCATGTCCTGACGGTCTAACAGACGTAATGGTGACGAGCTGCTGATGGTATGTTTCCTTAGTGTCTCTGTGACAGCAACCTCCTCTAACTGATGCACACGTCCTGTAATGGTATCTGTCTGTGCCAAGGCATCGACAGCACCACTTAACATAACCAGAACTGCGATCAGTGACTTCATATACATGACTATACTAAGTTACTCTCCACGATATTCAGCATTTTAAAAGTTGCTTTGATGGCGGCTTCCGTCTGGTCGGCATCCAGTCCACGGGTACGGAGAAGTCCGTTGTTATAGTGCCAGGTGATGACCGTCTGCACCAAGGCATCGGTACGTCCACCGGGAGGAATAGACACCTGATAGTTGGCAAGGATAGGGAATGTGCGGTTGAGGTATTTCTTGTAGATATACCGCAAAGCCTTGACGAAGGCGTCATACTGACCGTCACCTACCGCACTGCCGTCATATTGCTTCCCATTAATCTCCACCTTAATATTTGCTCCAGGCTTCAATCCATAAGCTGTTGAGACAACGTAGCTTATGAGTTTTACCTTATCCTCTGGTGCATCATGTTTCAGCACATCACTGACGATATAGGGCAAGTCTTCCTGTGTCACGATCTCCTTCTTGTCACCAAGTTCTGTGATTCGCTGAGTGACACGGCGGGTTTGCTCTGGAGTGAGTTCCAGTCCCAGTTCCTCTAAGTTCTTGGCAATATTCGCGCGACCACTATTTTTTCCCAAGGCATACTCACGCTTACGACCGAAGCGCTCAGGCATCAGCTCATTATAATAAAGCTTATCTTTCGAGTCACCATCAGCATGAACACCAGCCACCTGTGTAAACACATTCTCACCGACGATAGGCTGGTTGGGGGCTACCGCAATACCGCTATATCCCTCCACCATGCGACTGATACCATTGAGCTTGTTCTCCTTGATACCCGTCTTGGCATGGAACTGGTCCTTAAGGATAGCCTGCACACTTGCCATAGGGGCGTTTCCACAGCGCTCACCCAGTCCATTGACTGTCACATGAAGTCCTTTGGCACCACTCAGGACCGCAGCCAGCGAGTTACTGACGGCAAGGTCGTAGTCATTATGGGCGTGAAAGTCGAAATGCACCTCAGGGTAGCGTTTGATCATCTTCCGGAAATACTCGATAACCTGCAAGGGATTCATCACTCCTAACGTATCAGGGAGCATGAATCTTTTAATAGAGGAAGGAGCGTGCGTTAACGCATCCATCAACTGATAGACATAGTCAGGAGAGTCCTTCATACCATTGCTCCAGTCCTCCAGATAAAGATTGACAGCGAGATGCTTTTGCACGGCATAGTCCACCGTCTCGCGGATATCGGCAATATGCTCCTCCGGAGTCTTATGCAACTGATGGGAGCAGTGCTTGAGAGAGCCTTTTGCCAGTAGGTTGATGGTTTTTCCACCACAGTCGGCTATCCAGTCAACGGAAGCCTTCCCGTCCACGAAGCCCAAGACCTCTACCCTGTCGAGTTTACCGATCTGCTCCGCATAACGGCAGATCATCCTGACAGCCTCCTTCTCACCCTCAGAGACACGAGCCGATGCCACCTCTATGCGGTCGACATTGACCTCACCTAATAGCATACGTGCCATCATCAGTTTCTCATGAGGCAGAAACGACACCCCGTTGGTCTGTTCACCATCACGGAGTGTCGAGTCCATTATCTCGACGTAAGGAAGAGTACGTTGAGAAGCATTTATGCGTTCTGCTGTTCCCATTGCTCGATTTTCTCCTTATTCTCTATTAGGAAATCGATATCGTCCAATCCATTGATCAGACAGTGTTTCTTATAACTGTTAATCTCAAACTTCTCCTGTCTGCCAGTCGCTTTGTTGGTGACCGTCTGGTTAGGAAGGTCTACCTCCACCTCCATCTTCGGATTCTGCTTGATACTCTCGAAGAGCTCGGCGAGGAACTCCTCTGATACGACGACGGGAAGAACGAAGTTATTCAACTCGTTGTTCTTATGGATATCAGCAAAGAAAGAGCTGATGACCACACGGAAACCATAGCCGGCAATAGCCCATGCGGCATGCTCACGGCTGGAACCGTTACCAAAGTTCTTACCTGCAACGAGAATACAGCCACCATAGGTGGGGTCGTTCAACACGAAGTCCTTATTGACCGTTCCGTCGGCATGATAACGCCAGTCACGGAAGAGGTTGTCACCGAAGAAGCTCTCCTCACGGGTGGTCGCCTTCAGGAAACGGGCAGGAATGATCTGGTCAGTGTCTACATTCTCCAATGGGAGAGGTACACAAGTAGATGTTATAACGTTGAATTTCTGTTTCATAATAATGTTCTTGGATCAGTGATTACTCCAGTGACAGCTGCTGCGGCAGCTACTAAGGGCGAGCAGAGGATGGTACGACTGCCTGGTCCCTGACGACCCTCGAAGTTACGGTTAGAGGTAGATACGCAATACTTGCCGGCGGGAACCTTGTCGTCATTCATCGCCAGACAGGCAGAGCAGCCAGGTTGACGAATCTCGAAACCTGCAGCCTCCAGAATCTTGTCAAGTCCCTCCTCACGAATCTGACGGTCGACAGCCCAGGAACCGGGTACCAGCCATGCGATGACGTTATCAGCTTTCTGACGACCTTTTGCGATAGAGGCAAAGGCGCGGAAGTCCTCAATACGTCCGTTGGTGCAGGCACCGAGGAACACATAGTCAATCTTCCTGCCGAGTAATTTCTCACCAGCCTTGAAGTCCATATAGTTCAGTGCCTTCTCAAAACCCTGTTCGGGTGATTTTGCCTGAGCAGCATTTGCAGGAATCGGCTCTGTGATGCCGATACCCATACCTGGATTTGTTCCGTAGGTAATACGGGGCTCGATATCCTTGGCATCAAAGACAAGCTCCTTGTCGAATACGGCATCGTCACCACTCTTCAGTGTTTTCCAATAAGCAACAGCCTTGTCCCATTCCTCACCCTTGGGAGCAAACTCCTTACCTTTTATATAATTAAAGGTTGTCTCGTCAGGAGCCACGAAACCGCCACGAGCACCCATTTCTATGGAAAGGTTACAGAGTGTCAGGCGACCTTCCATTGACAGTGCTTTCACCACATCACCACTATACTCCACGAAATAGCCAGTGGCACCTGAGGTCGTCAACTGACTCATCAGATAAAGGGCGACATCCTTTGCCGTCACTCCTTTGGCAAGTGTGCCATTGATACTGATACGCATTGACTTGGGTTTTTGTTGGAGGATACACTGTGATGCCATCACCATCTCCACCTCAGAGGTACCGATACCGAAGGCAACAGCACCCATGGCACCATGCGTAGAGGTATGGGAGTCACCACAGACGATCGTCATACCTGGCAGGGAGAGTCCTTTCTCGGGACCTACCACATGAATGATACCGTTCGACTGATTCATCATACCATAGTGAGTCAACCCAAAGTCCTTAGCATTCTGTGCCAAGGTGCTCACCTGCTTGGCTGATACAGGGTCCTCGATAGGTTTGTCCTGATCGTGTGTCGGTGTGTTATGGTCGGGCATACAATAGATGTGATCAGGACGGAAGCACTTCAGTCCGCGTGCCCTCATCCCGTCGAAAGCCTGCGGTGATGTCACCTCATGGCAATACATACGGTCGATATACAACTGGGTGGGACCATCCTCTATGTTCTGGACAACATGCTTGTCCCATATTTTATCAAATAGTGTATTCATAATTATCTCTTGAACTTATTGATACAGTCAATATATGCCTCGACAGATGCTGTTACGATATCTGTGTTAGCACCGAATCCGTAGTACAGACTTCCGTCGTACTCCACCTGCATGTGTACCTTACCCACATCGTCGGAGCCTTTGGATATAGCCTGGATAGTAAACTCTTTCAGGGTCATCTGCTTGATGATAATCTTCTTCAGAGCCTTGATGGCTGCGTCGACAGGACCATTACCGCTGGCGGCAGCCTCAAACTTCTGACCGCTAATGTCAAGACCGATACTTGCCACACTCTTCACACCCTTACCGGTAGTAACCTGCAGGAAATCGAGCTTCACAGCATGAGCCTCGGCAGTATCAGCACCAGCAAGCATCAGCACGTCGGCATCGGTCACCTCCTTCTTCTGGTCAGCCAACTGCAGGAACTTCTCATATACCTTGTCGAGTTTCTCGTCAGACAGTTCCACTCCATTCACACTCAGACGGTATTTCAGGGCGGCACGACCACTGCGTGCTGTCAGTACGATGCTGTTATCCTCGATACCCACATCCTTCGGGTCGATGATCTCATAGGTCTGCACATTCTTCAAGACTCCATCCTGATGGATACCAGATGAATGGGCGAAGGCATTACGTCCGACAATAGCCTTGTTAGGCTGTACAGGCATATTCATAAGACTCGACACCATACGGCTCGTAGGATAAATCTTGGTAGTGTTGATATTGGTATCAATGCCCAGATGCTTATGGCATTTGAGTATCATGGCAATCTCCTCCAAGGAAGTGTTACCAGCACGCTCACCGATACCGTTGATGGTGACCTCCACCTGACGGGCACCAGCCATCACACCATTGAAAGTGTTGGCAGTAGCCATACCGAGGTCGTTATGACAGTGTGTGGAGATTATCGCTTTGTCGATACAATCCACATGCTCTTTAAGATATTTGATTTTCTCATAGTACTCCTGAGGAAGACAGTAACCGGTAGTGTCAGGAATATTCACTACAGTGGCACCAGCCTTGATAACAGCTTCCACGACACGTGCCAGATATTCATTCTCCGTACGTCCGGCATCCTCGCAGTAGAACTCCACATCCTCCACATATTTCTTGGCATACTTCGTAGCCCTTACAGCACGCTCAATAATCTCCTCACGGGTGGAGTTGAACTTATACTTAATATGTGAGTCTGAGGTTCCGATACCTGTGTGGATACGCTTGTGCTTGGCATATACCAATGCCTCATACGCCACATCGATATCCTTCTCGACGGCACGTGTCAGTGCACAAATCGTTGGCCATGTCACAGCCTTCGATATCTCTATCACAGAATTAAAGTCACCTGGACTACTGATTGGGAAACCTGACTCAATCACGTCAACACCCAACTGTTCGAGTGCCTTAGCTACCTGAATCTTTTCCACAGTGTTCAACTGACATCCGGGGACTTGTTCACCGTCACGGAGTGTCGTGTCGAAAATAAACAATCTGTCACTCATATGCTTTCTTCTACTAATATATTATTCCTTTTCCTATTAAATTGGTTGCAAAATTACACTATTTTCGTCCAACTACCAAATAAATCGTCACTTTATTTGGAGAAAATGAAATAATTTCATACTTTTGCACATAATTTTGAAAACAAAAAATATTGACATATACTATGAACAAGAAAGTTTCTATTTTAGTACTAAGTCTCTCCTTGTGCTGCGCATCCATCAGTGCACAGGAAGTTCAGAAGAGTGAATTACAGAAAAACGCAGAGGCAGCACAGACAATTCCTGCCGCCCGCTATAACTATATTCGTGCTTATGAGGACTATGCCGGCAAAGGACAGATGCAGCTGGCAGTGGAATGTGGTACTAAGGCAGCATCTCTCTATTCTAAAGACGGTCTTCACAAGGAGGCTTTCGAACTGCTTCGCGGTATTGACCAGACTATCAACAGCAAGGTACAAGGAGTCAGTGCTGCAGGATTCCACTACTATGTGACGAAAGAACGCTTGCAGATGTATATGAAATTCCGCAAGCCTGACAGCGCCAAAGAGCAACTGAAGGTGATGGAGACGCTTGCCAACACATCAAACGATGAGAAAGTGAAGGATGACTTGCTCTATAGTAAGGCTATCTATTACTATACCTTCGGTCTGAACGCCCAGGGGGACGCTGTCTTCAAGGAGATGGCAAACAAACTGACTGCCTCGAAAGAATATGACAAGGTGGATGAGGTTTACAAGCAGTTGATAGCAAACGGTCGTAAGAGTAATAATGCCAGCATGGTGGCACAGTCGTACAGCAACTATTTAGCCTGGAAGGACTCCACCAATGCCTTGAAACATGCCGACGAGATTGCAGGTCTGAAGAAACAGATTGCTGACAACGAGGCATCTATCGAGGAGAAAGACAGTTCTCTGACAACACGTTGGGTGATTATCGTCGGTCTGTTGATTCTTGCTGGTGCTTTAGCTGCTGCGTTGGTGGTTGGAGCCATCATCCTGTTACGTTTTATCCTCCAGACTCGTAAGCAGAAGAAAATCATCAACTTAGAGAAAGACAATAATGCCTTGAAAGCGAAATTTATCAGTAACATTTCTGCCCAGTTGGATCCTACACTGAAAAAACTCGACAATACAAAACCGGAGGTGAAAGCTCTTCTGGATTTCTCAGAGCATATCCAGACTCTCTCCCAGTTGGAGAACTCTTCTGACGAGATAGAGAAAGAGGAGGTACAGATTCCTGTGTTCTGCGAAGGACTCATGGATCAGATCCGTGACAAAGTGAAGCGTGAGGTGACCTTGAAGGTCAATGCTCCTAAGATGACGATGGATATGAATAAGGAGTATGTCTCCCATATCCTTCTTCACCTGCTGACCAATGCCGCAGAGTATACTCCTGAGGGTGGCACCATCTGGCTGGAATACAAGAAGCGTAGTGCCCATACCCACCAGTTCCTCGTATCAGATACAGGTTGTGGTATCCCAGAGGAGAAGCGTGAGGATGTCTTCAAACCGTTCCTTGAGATCCGTGACCTCACTAAAGGAGACGGACTCGGACTGCCTATCTGCAAGCAGATGGCATTGAAGATGAATGGTGACCTCGATATTGACCCCGAGTTTACCAAAGGTACTCGTTTCGTACTGGAGTTACACGTATGATATTTTATTTCTCAGGAACAGGTAACACGAAGTGGGCGGCAGAGCAACTGGCTCTTGCCACCCATGATGTTTTACGGTATATCCCTGACGAGTTGAAAAACGGGACATTGGAATATACCTTACAGGAGGATGAACGCTTGGGGTTTTGTTTCCCTACCCATGGATGGCAACCACCGAAAATTGTCCGCCAATTCATCCGAAAGGCTCAATTCCACACCCCGTCAAGCCCCGATGCCCAACATCCCACTTACGTCTACGCCTTGACTACCTGTGGTGATAACATGGGACATGCCATGCGCATCCTCAACAAGGAACTGAACCATCACGGGCTCCATACCGATGCTGCTTTTGCCGTGGTAATGCCTGAGTCGAATGTCTGCTTCTCATTCCTGCACCTGGATAGTCCTGAACGGGAACATCAGAAAGTGGAGGCGGCAAAAGCATACATGCCACATATCTGCGAGGTGGTGGTCCATCGCAAGCGGAATGTCGAGGAACTGGTCAAGGGGGCTATTCCCTATACCTACACTTATGTCATCGGAGGTTATTATAACAAACACCTCATTACCGACCGGCATTTCTGGGTGGATGAGGAGGCATGCATCCAGTGTGGCTTATGCGCCAAGCTCTGTCCTGTCGATGATATCGAGGGGATTCCGCCCCATTGGAAACATGATGGTTCCTGTACCAATTGTCTTGCCTGCTATCATCACTGTCCCCGCCACGCTATCCATTGGGGGAATATGAAACGTGGACAGTATACTTTCAAGATGAAATGACGGGACTTCATCAAAAAAGTCATTTAAAAAGTTGATTTTAATCATATGGAGAAAAAGGTCAGATTCGTGACGATGGGTGAGATCATGCTGCGCATGACACGTCCCGATTACCAGCGTATCATACAAGGTAATAAGATTGACGGATTCTATGGAGGCAGTGAGGCGAATGTAGCTGTATCACTGGCTATGATGGGGGATGACGTGCAGTATGTGACTCGCCTGCCTAACAATATGCTGGGAGTGGCTTGCCGTAATGAACTGAGACGCTATCAGGTGGGTACCGACCATATCATCTGGGGTGGTTCCCGTGTGGGAAAATATTTCTATGAACAAGCCGCATCGCTCCGTGGTTCAAGTATCGCCTATGACAGGGAGCGCTCATCCATGATGACCCTGCATCCACATATGATTGATTGGAAAGAGATACTGAAAGAGGCGGATGTGTTCCATTGGACAGGTATCACCTGTGGACTGTCAGAAGGTGCCAGCGACGCGACCTTTGACGGACTGGACCAGGCATTGCGACAAGGTATGTCTATCTCCTGTGATATCAACTATCGTAAAAACCTTTGGAAATACGGACAAGAGGCTCGTGACGTTCTGCTCCCTGCACTCAAGGCGAGCCATATTATTTTTGGCGACACAGGAGAATGGAAACTCATAACGGGGATGACTCCCCCACCCTTTGACGCGAAAGATGCTTCCTATGAGATGGACTGGAATGCTTACAAGGAATATTTCGACCGTACGCAGGAGATGCTACCCAAAGGCAGGTGTTTCATCATGGGTATCCGTAATGTTGTATCGGCAAGTCATCATCTGTTGACTGGTGTGCTGTATGCAGATGGAGAACTATACCATACCGGTATTGTGGATATCAACCCCGTATTAGACCCTATGGGTGTAGGAGATGCCTTTATCGCTGCCTACCTGCATGCCCATTTCCGTTGGCAAGGCGAGCATCAGAAGCAGTTAAACTATGCGCTAACTGCCTCTGCCATGAAGAATACCATCATGGGCGACTTCAACCTCCTGACTGAAGAGGAGGTGCTTGACACAATGGAGGTTATTCTCGGCGATTATCTTCCTCAATAACGTCATCCTTATTGATGAAGAGATAGTCATGACCTGTCTTGAGGACATAGTAACCATCCTTAAGCAGTTCATAATCGTCTGCAAGGACAGTACCCTTGCGGATAGTTCCATAAGGAAGATACTTAGGACCATCATCTGCATAGTTGTCGGTGTATAAGGGGGTTGGCTGTTTCTTAGCAACAAGCCTGGTCTTACCCTCACCGGTATACCAGGACTGATAACCTAAATACTTATTATATACCCATCCTACAATATTATCGACAACGATCTTGCTCCATCGCTCACCTGACTCCAAGAGGATGCCACGCCCCAGCCCATGAAAACACATAGGCAGTGTTGTCAGTATCTTCCCCTTGCTGGAGGGTTTTTCACGGACATTCAGGAATCCGTCGTCACTAATGGCAAAGACCACCGTCAGTTCACCAGGTGTAACAGTTTTCTGAGCATACAACAAATGGCATGTCAAAAACAGGGCAAAAGAAAAGATGATTCGTCTCATTTACGTTTAAGATTTAGTATTGACGTTGCAAATATAGATAATTGCGACGAATTTTCCAAAATAAATTTGGACTTTATTAATATATTTTGTAATTTTACACCCCATGAGAGAATTAAAAGTCACTATCTACGAGCACACCAGAGAATTGCCGACCATCATGGAAGGTAATTATTTCCACAGTCTGGAACTGATGGAACTGTGTGAGCGTACACCTCGTCAGAGACCTTTGATGGCAGTGGTGTCTGATTCTGAAGGGAAAGTAGTGGCTCACATGTTGGCAATAGTATATTATCGTCGCACATGGCTACCACCTTTTTTATATATAAATGTCCGGGTAATGGGAGAAGGTGTCTATCATATGAAAGACGATGAGCTTAATGAGCAGCTGCTGTTCGGACTGATGGCAGAGGCTATCACTGAGCGTATGCAAAACCGGGCGTTGTATATCGAGTTCAGCCATCTCTCACAGAAGATGTTCGGCTATAAGGAGCTTAAGCGCATGGGATTCTTCCATGTGAAATGGATGAATATCCATAACTCCTTACATTCAAGGACACCCGAGGAGCGTATCACTGACAGGCAGATGAGACGCATTGAACTGGCAAAGGAACGTGGTGCCATTACAAAACTGGTGGAGACGGAAGATGAATTCAAAGCTTTCTCAAAACTATTACGAAGACATAACTGGTTAAAACCCCGACGTTACCTGCCGGTAGATGAATTCTTCCGAGGTATGATGAAGAGCCAGCGTTGCCGTCTGTTCATCACCACATTCCATGAGAAAGTAATCGGCTGTTGCGCCTGTGTTTATTCTGATGGTGACCTATACCTTTGGTATTCTGCCTCACGAAGGAAAAGTTTTGCACCTCTGCACCCCAACGCAGTCACGATATGGAACGCTATCAAGCATGCCCATCAGGAAGGCATGCAACATTTCCGCTTCATTGATGTAGGACTACCCTTCCGTCGTAATCCCTATCGTGACTTTATCCTCAGTTTCGGAGGTAAGGAGGTAACTGGTTTCCGTTGGTTCCGCATCAGTATCCGCTGGGTGAACGCTCTTGCCTCATGGTTATGGAGGGAGTGATGAAATAAATCCTTAAACTTTACGTTATATAGGAGTATGAGTCGACAATTTCATATTCTGACATTTGGTCTGCTGCTTTTAGGCAGTATGATGTTACATGCACAGTCGTTCACGCTCTCCGGAGTCGTCAGCGATGAGGAAGGGAATGCTATTGAGCTAGCCACGGTGAGTTGTCTTGAACAAGGTGCCGTGACAGTTGCAAACTTAAAAGGTGAATACTCCTTGAACCTGAAGTCGGCAGACTCAGTGGTGGTGAAGTTCTCCATGGTCGGTTTCCAGACACGTACACGAGTGCTCCGCAACCCTAAAGGGAAACAGCGTCTGATGATCACGCTCTATCCCATGAAAGAGCTCGATGAGGTGGTGGTGACAGAGAAACGCCGACAGACAACAGGTACAGAGCAGCTGGACGTGAAGAATATAAGGAACACCCCTTCGACAACCGGCAATGCCGTAGAGGAACTTGTCCAGCAGCAGGCAGGTGTGTCAACGCATAACGAGTTGTCTAGCCAATATAATGTAAGAGGTGGTTCCTTCGATGAGAACTCTGTCTATATCAATGGTACTGAGGTATACCGTCCTTTGCTCATCCGCAGTGGTCAGCAGGAAGGTCTTAGTGTCATCAACAGTGACATGGTGGAGAAGATCGGTTTCTCATCTGGTGGCTTTGAGGCAAAATATGGCGACAAGATGGCGAGTGCATTGGATATTCAGTATCGTAAGCCCACCAGACTGGAAGGCAATATCCAGGCATCCCTTTTGGGGGGAAGTATCTTCGTTGGCTATGGAAACAAGAAGTTTTCCATGAGCCATGGGGTACGTTATAAGACTAACCGCTACCTGCTGGGCTCACTGGAGACAAAAGGTGAGTATAAGCCGAACTTCCTGGACTATCAGACCTATATCACCTGGAGTCCTAATAAACGGTGGGACCTGGAGGTGATTGGAAATATCTCAGAGAACCACTATAACTTCTCACCCAGTGACCGTGAGACATCTTTCGGAACAATGGAAGACGTGAAATCTTTCAAGGTTTATTTTGATGGACAGGAAAAAGATATCTTCCGCACCTTATTCGGCAGCGCTGCCATCACCTATCATCCTACGGAGAAGACACACGTGAAGTTACAAGCTGCTGCCTTCCACACCAAAGAACAAGAGACCTATGACATTCAGGGACAATATTGGCTGGATGACACACAGACTTCGGAGAACCTGGGGGTGGGAACCTATATGGAACATGCCCGCAACTATCTCACAGCGAATGTGGCAAGTGCTAAGCTGACAGTCAACCACAAAGCGAAACGCCATGATATAGAAGGTGGGTTCACCATGAAATGGGAAGAGATAGAGGAGAACGCACGAGAGTATGAAATGCGTGACTCCAGTGGTTACAGTATTCCTCATACTGGCAACCGGCTGGACATGATCTATTCCCTTGCTTCCAAGAACAAGATATCGTCTACCAGACTAGAGGCTTACTTACAGGACACTTACCGTTTCCAGACGGGGAATGCAGAGAAGCCCAATCTGTGGACATTGAACATGGGTGTCAGACTGGCAAACTGGAGCTATAATAAAGAGACAATCATCTCTCCTCGTATTTCTTTGGCGATGATTCCCGGCTTCAACGAGGATATGACTTTCCGCCTGTCAACGGGTCTGTATTACCAAGCGCCTTTCTACAAAGAACTGCGTGATACGACCACCATTAACGGCAGGACAATCGTCACCTTGAACAATGACATCAAGAGTCAGCGGTCTATCCACATCGTAGGAGCCTTCGACTACCGCTTCCGTATGGCAAACCGCCCCTTCCGCTTTACGGCAGAGGCATATTATAAGATACTGAGTAACCTGGTCCCATACAACGTACAGAACATGAAGGTTGTCTATTATGGAGAGAACAAGGCGAAAGGCTATGCGGCAGGACTTGACCTGAAGCTGTATGGTGAGTTTGTGCCAGGAACAGACTCCTGGCTGACTTTCTCCATCATGAGTACCCGCCAGAAGATCAATGGGGTAAGTATCCCATTGCCCACTGACCAGCGATGGGGTGTCAACCTGCACTTCACCGACTATTTCCCTGGCACTGAACGCTGGAAGATGACACTGCGACTCGCTTTTGCCGACGGACTGCCCTTCGGTGCTCCCCACCGAGGACTGGAGTATCAGCAGTTCCGTGCTCCTGCCTACAAACGTGCGGATATTGGCATGAGTTTCCTTGCCTACCGTCATGAGAATCGCTCAAATTTCGGACTGCGCCGTATCTGGCTCAGTGTGGAAGGACTCAATATCTTTGGAATTTCCAATGTCAACAGCTACTACTGGGTGACTGACGTGACCAACCAGCAATATGCTGTTCCTAATTATCTCACAGGCAGACAAATCAATGGAAAAGTGATAGTTGAGTTTTAATTAGCGTTAATTATCAACACTAGATGCACTGTTTTCAATTAAAAGTTGTACCTTTGCACCTTAGTAATTTAAAACTCAATTTTTACAATATGAAGATTTCACACATTGAACATCTGGGCATCGCCGTCCAGAGTATTGAAGAAAGCCTGCCATTCTTTGAGAATGTGCTGGGACTGAAATGTTATGCCGTTGAAACGGTTGAGGATCAGAAAGTAAAGACCGCCTTCCTGAAATGCGGTGAAGTTAAGTTGGAACTGCTGGAGCCCACATCGCCTGAGAGCACTATCCAGAAATGGATTGACAAAGGCAATAAAGGTGTGCACCATGTTGCATTCTGCATCGAGGATGGCGTCGCTAATGCTCTTGCTGAGGTCAGTGAGAAGGGTGTCCGTCTCATCGACGAGAAGCCTCGTAAGGGTGCCGAGAACCTGAACATTGCTTTCCTGCATCCCAAATCAACAGCAGGTGTACTGACAGAACTTTGCGAACATTAATATAGGAAAAGAAATAAATTATGTCAAAACAATTAGAGAAAATCAAGCAGCTGATTGAGAAGCGCGAGCAAGCTCGTCTGGGTGGTGGTGAGAAAGCTATCCAAAAGCAGCACGACAAAGGTAAGTATACAGCCCGTGAGCGCATTGAGATGCTGCTCGACAAAGGCTCATTTGAGGAATATGACATGTTCAAGGAACATCGTTGCCATAACTTCGGTATGGAGAAGAAGCAGTTCCTTGGCGATGGCGTTGTAGCTGGTAGCGGTACTATCGACGGACGCCTGGTATTCATCTTCGCACAGGATTTCACCGTTCATGCAGGCTCTCTCTCTGAGACGATGAGTCAGAAAATCTGTAAGGTGATGGATATGGCGATGAAGATGGGAGCCCCCGTCATTGGTATCAATGACTCAGGTGGTGCCCGTATTCAGGAAGGTATCAACGCATTAGCTGGATATGCTGAGATTTTTGAGCGTAATATTCTTGCCTCTGGTGTGATTCCCCAGATTTCCGGTATCTTCGGTCCATGCGCAGGTGGTGCCGTATACTCCCCTGCCCTCACCGACTTTACCCTGATGATGGAGGGAACATCATATATGTTCCTGACAGGTCCGAAAGTGGTGAAGACCGTTACTGGTGAGGATATCGACCAGGAGCATCTGGGTGGTGCCAGTGTTCATGCCTCAAAGAGTGGTGTGACACATTTCACTGCCAAGACAGAGGAAGAGGCTGTTGAGATGCTGAAGACCTTGCTGAGCTATATTCCTTCCAACAATATGGAACTGGCTCCCCGCAAGCAATGCACCGACCCCATTGACCGCCTGGAGGATTCCCTGAATGAGATTATTCCTGAGAACCCCAATGAGGCTTACGATATGTATAAGGTCATCAGTGCCATCGTTGACGATAATGAGTTCTTTGAGGTACAGCCTAAGTTCGCTAAGAACATCATCGTAGGTTTTGCACGTTTTAACGGTCAGAGCGTAGGTATCGTTGCTAACCAGCCTTCTTGCTATGCTGGTGTTCTCGACGTGAACGCCTCTCGTAAGGGTGCCCGTTTCGTCCGTTTCTGCGATGCCTTCAATATTCCTATCGTTTCTCTGGTTGACGTACCTGGATTCCTTCCCGGTACAGGTCAGGAGTACAATGCCGTCATCCTGCACGGTGCACAGTTGCTGTATGCATACGGAGAGGCTACCGTCCCCAAGATTACCGTTACATTGCGTAAGTCATACGGTGGTTCTCACATCGTTATGGGTTCCAAGCAACTACATACCGACCTCAACTATGCATGGCCTTCCGCAGAGATTGCTGTGATGGGTGCCTCAGGTGCTGCCGCAGTGCTCTATGCCAAGGAAGCTAAAGCTAAGAAAGAGGCTGGTGAGGATGTTAAGGCATTTATCGCAGAGAAAGAGGAGGAATACAACGAGCTCTTTGCCAATCCCTATCAGGCTGCCAAGTACGGTTATATCGACGATGTCATCGAGCCACGCAACACTCGTTTCCGCATCTGCCGTGCCCTTGCCCAACTCGCTACTAAGCGTGATGCTTTGCCTGCTAAGAAACATGGTAACATCCCGATGTAAATGAGTAATAGAGTAATGAGTAATTTGTCATGATGAAAGCTTCGGCAAAGTAATCAAAATTACTCATTACTCATTTCTAATTACTAATTTAAAGTTATGAAGAACGAAATTTATGCAGCCATAGCTCTGGCTCTTCATGAGTACAAGGGCAATAATGTCCATGACAAAGAGCCCGGAATCATCACTATCCAGGAGAAGAATACTCAGTGGAATGGTTATGCTCAGACTATGACAGAACACCCATAAAATAAAATCGTTATGAAGAAAGAGTATAAGTATACTATCAATGGCAACAAATATGAAGTCGCTATCGGTGATATCATAGAGAACACCGCAACAGTCACTGTGAATGGTGAGGAGTATAAGGTGGAGATGGAGCCAGAACCTGTAGTGGAGAAGAAGGTCGTTGTACGTAAGCCTGTCGCTGTGGAAAGTACCGGAAGTACAGAAGCAGGATCTTCTGCCAAAGTAAATAGCAACAATGCTGTTAAGGCGCCACTGCCTGGTGTGATTACTGAGATCTGTGTCAATGAAGGCGACGAGGTGAAGGCTGGCGACACAGTAGTTGTATTGGAAGCTATGAAAATGGCTAATAATATCGAGGCTGAGAAAGATGGTAAGGTTACTGCCATCTGTGTAAAGCCTGGTCAGACCGTCATGGAAGACGACCCACTGGTTGTCATTGAGTAAACGTCTTGACGTGACAATAAGATAAGAGGATGCGTTTGCATCCTCTTTTTTCTTTCTACAGACGGTTACCTGCTTTCGGGAATATGACGGTAGGCTGGAACGTCTTAGCCTCCTCAAAATCCATCAAAGCATAGGAGATGATAATAACGGTATCACCTGGCAACACCTTGCGAGCGGCGGCACCATTCAGACAGATACAACCACTGCCCCGCTCGCCCTTGATGATATAGGTCTCAAAACGCTCTCCATTATTATTGTCCACGACCTGCACTTTCTCACCGGCAATGAGGTTAGCAGCATCCATCAAATCCTCGTCAATGGTGATGCTCCCCATATAATTGAGATTGGCTTCCGTAACCGTCACACAATGGAGCTTGGATTTCATCACTTCTATCATCATGATTCCTTGTACTTAATGTGATCAATTAAACGAATAGGAGTCTTACCACAATAAACAGTAATACATCCAACAACGTATGGAGAGTCCTCCCAATCCTGAACATCCTGCAACGTATTGCCATCAACAATGGAGAAATACTCCACGTCTAAGCCGTCCACACTATTGATGTCATTAACGACCTTGTCGTGAGTCTCCTTAACCGTGTGACTCTTAGCATATTTCAAGCTATCCTTCAATGCTTTATAGATAGTGGGGGCAATGGCTCTTTCCTCATCTGTCAACAAGGTGTTGCGTGAACTTTTGGCAAGTCCATCCTTATCACGGATAATATCACACTCCACAATCTGAACATTTATTCCCAGATGACGGACCATTGCTTTCACAACAGCAATCTGCTGCCAGTCTTTCTCACCGAAATAAGCACGTGTAGGCTTCACGATATAGAACAGACGACTGACGACCTGACAGACACCATTGAAATGCCCGGGACGATGTGCACCCTCCATGACAGTAGACACGGGAGGATACTCAAACTGACGGGTATCAGGTGTCGGATACATCTCCTCCACAGAAGGAGCCAGCACATAATCCGCACCGCATTTTTCCAACAACTCACAGTCTGCCTCTAATGTGCGGGGATAGTTTTTAAGATCGTTCTTGTCATTGAACTGATTAGGGTTCACAAAAACAGAAACGACAGTTATACTATTCTCTTTTACACTACGTTTTACCAGAGAGGCATGCCCCTCATGCAGGGCGCCCATCGTTGGTACAAAACCAATTTCTTTTCCTTGTTTGCGATCCTCAAAAAGTTGGTTCTGAAGATCAACAATCCTATTGAATACTTTCATCTTTTTCTTTTACTTGTATACAAACCGGGTGCAAAATAACAACATTTTTATCAAATAAGGAAAAAATATCGTGAAAATATGCCAAATTAGGGACTAAAAATCCTTAAATATGCACGATTCTGCGTTTTTGTGAATTATTTTTCGTACCTTTGCACTGATAAATTATACCGATATGGCAAAGAAAATATTGTTCATTAACCAGGAGATAGTACCTTATGTACCAGATAGCGAACTGTCGCTGATGGGAAAAGCTCTTCCGCAGGTCATGCAGGAGAACGGACATGAGATTCGTACGTTTATGCCCAAATGGGGAACGATAAACGAACGTCGTGGACAATTACATGAGGTGATTCGTCTGTCTGGTATGAACCTTATTATTGACGATACCGATCACCCCCTTATCATTAAGGTGGCTTCTATCGCACAAACGCGTATTCAAGTTTATTTCATTGACAATGAGGATTATTTCTCTAAACGTCAAATGACTATCAATGAGAAGGGAGAGGATTATTCCGATAATGGTGAGCGAGCTATCTTTTTTGCGAGAGGTGTCTTGGAAACGGTAAAGAAGCTTCGCTGGGTTCCCGATATCATTCATGTACAAGGATGGATGGGTGCGGTGGTGCCTCTCTATATTAAAACCGCTTACCATGACGAGCCTTCCTTTGCCAATACAAAGGTAGTCACCTCCCTCTTCACCAAGAGCCTGAACTCTAAGTTAGGTGATAATTTCAAGAGGTGTGTCGAGTTCCGTGATGCGAAAGCCGAACTGTTGAAAAAATACAATGACAAGTTTGACTTTGAGGAGTTAGGCAAACTGGCAATTGACTATAGCGACGGTGTTATTGCCGCAAACAAAGATGTCAATGAAAAATTACTGAAATATGCCAAATCGAATAACATCCCGACGCTGGCATATCCAGGAGAAGACTTTGGAGATGCTTACGAAGCATTCTATGAACAAATTTAATACTTGTCAATTAAGGATAATATCATTAAGATTTAATTACTTCATATTTCAATGATGAAAAAAATACTAATGACAGGGATTGTAGCCGCTATGATGTTTACAATCTCTTCTTGTGATGAAGATACTGTTGGAATAGGAAAAACATTAACAAGTAATGTTGACTTGTTTACCATTGAAACTGATACTTTTGATGTCTCATCAAGGTCCATCGTTAATGATGCTGTTCTATCACATAGTATCTATACCTATTTAGGACGTATTAAAGACCCAGAGACCAGTGCTTATATTACCGCAGATTACATGACGCAGTTTGCTGTTCTCGAAAATGTAAAAGATAGTCTGTTCTATTCTGAGGAATATGTCACGGGACGTGATGACAATAATCAGGTTGTTGCTGACTCGTGTGTGTTGAATATTATGATCAACAGCTTCACAGGCGACTCCTTGGCAGCTATGAAGATGAGCATATGTGAATTGGCTAAGCCTGTTGAAGACGGTAAGAACTATTATTCGGATTTTGACCCAGAGAAAGAAGGCTATATTAGAACTGACGGTCTGAAATATGATTTCGTTTACAGTGTCGTAAACATGCAACAGAACGACAGTACCAGAAAGGCAAATGAGAATAATCGTAGCATAAAGGTTTTGTTGAACAAGCCATATAAAGACAAGAATAATGTCGAATACAACAACTATGGCACTTATATCATGCGAACCTATTATGCGCATCCTGAGTATTTCAAGAATGCTTACACCTTCACTAAGAATGTATGTCCTGGGTTCTATTTCAAGACGACGGATGGTGTAGGAGTAATGTCTGAGATCATCACTACGCGATTAGTTGTCTATTATAGTTTCAAGGACAAAGACACTGAAAAGGAATACATGGACACACCATTCTTCTATAGTACGGAAGAAGTGGTGCAGACCACCCATATCACCAATGATGAGGATCGTATCTCAGAGATGGCTGAGGAGACTGAATGGACTTATTTGAAGACTCCTGCAGGAATCTATACTGAGGTGACACTTCCTGTGGATGAGATCAAGCAGAATCATGAGAACGATACCATATCTTCCGCTAAGATCGTGTTCCATAAGATGAATGACAAGACAGAGCTTGGAGAAAAGTTATTGAAAGATCCTACCAATCTTCTAATGGTTCAGAAAGACAGTCTGAATAGCTTTTTTGAGAAGCACAAGGTTCCCGATGATATGACTTCATACCTGGCAACATTGAACTCTGTCTATAACTCTTATACTTTCAGTAACATATCGACATTGATCAACATGTTGTATGAAGCTAAGAAAAAAGGTGGCTCCAACTATACCACAGAACATCCTAATTGGAACAAGGTTGTATTGATTCCTGTTCAGACATCAACAGCGACATCAACGGCATATAACAGTACCACTTCGTCAATCAGTGCCGTGAATAACGAAATGGCAATCACCAGTTCCAGACTGGTCGGTGGTCCTAATAACGTCCATGATCCAATCAAGATCAGTATTATTTACAACAAGAACAAATAGCATGGCAGATAATTTTCTGGAAAGACATTTTGAGGACTACGAAGTCCGGAAAGCTGCCTACCTGCGAAAGAAAAAACATCTTCCAAAGATAAAGCATCATCTTCCAGAACGTCCGGAAGATGATGCTTTATAAGATTACTTGATAATCGTATATTTCGCGAACTTCAACAGCAGTTGTTTCGTTCCTGCATTCTTGAACGCTACTGTTGCTTTGGTATTCTCACCACTCCCCTCTATCTTGATCACTGTCCCGACACCAAAACGCTGATGTTCGATGACATTTCCCTCTCTTAAGCCAATATCGCCAATGGCGGACTGAGGTCTCTGTGACTCCTGGCGTACGGGAATCAGTCTGGGCTTGGGGTCAGCCATAAACTGTGTGGCAACAGGACGGGGATTCTGCATCCTTGATACCGGGCGCTTGACCATCGTCGCAGAAGAGAACGAGCCTCCCCTCTCCGACTCCACCTGCAACAGGCTGGGGTCGATGTCCTTGATAAAGCGTGATGGCGTATCGTATTCCATTCTGCCATAACGCCAACGGTTCTGTGCACATGTCAAGATACAATGCCTCTCTGCACGGGTGATTGCCACATAAAGCAACCGGCGCTCTTCCTCTAACTCACGCATAGAGTTCGTACACATAGGGGACGGGAAAATATTCTCTTCCAGTCCTACTACAAAAACGGTCGGGAACTCCAGTCCTTTGGCACTATGAATGGTCATCAGTGTCACCTTATCATCCTCATCCCCGTTGTCACTATCAAGGTCTGTCAATAAGGCGACCTCCTGCAGGAAGTCTGAGAGATAGACCTGATCCTCCATGTCTTCCTCTTTTCTGCTCTCCACAAAATCCTGCATACCTCCTAAGAACTCCTCCAGGTTCTCCTGACGGGACAAGTCCTCCGGGTTGTTGGAACTGTATATCTCTTTACTGATACCACTCTCCATGATGATCGAGTGTCCTAACTCGTAGGCATCCTCCTTATCCAGACGAGCAGTCCACCCTTCTATCAACTGGCGGAAAGTCTCTATCTTTGACGCTGTACCTTTGTTCAATGACAGCTGGAAGACCATGGGTTGACAGATAACCGTCCACAGACTTACCCCATGGGTGTTCGCCACCTCAACAATCTTATTGACCGTCGTATCTCCTATACCACGAGTCGGATAATTGATGATACGGCGCAGTGCCTCCTCATCATTGGGATTAGAGACTACCCGGAAGTAGGCTATCACATCCTTGATTTCCTTACGCTGATAGAAGCTCAGTCCTCCATAGATACGATAAGGGATTCCGTCTTTCCGCATCTGTTCCTCGAAAGAACGGCTCTGGGAGTTCGTACGATACAGAATGGCAAAGTCACTGAAGCGACACTGGTCCTGTCGCTTAATCCGCTTGATGTCATTGCATACAATAATCGCCTCCTCCTTATCACTATAGGCAGGTTTGAGCATCAATTTCTCCCCATGTTCATTTTCGCTGAACACATCTTTGGGTATCTGACGCTCATTATGGCGAATCAGGCTGTTCGCCGCTTTTACAATCAACTGGGTGGAACGGTAGTTCTGTTCAAGTTTCGAGAGTTTCGTCCCGTCATACTCTCTCTGGAAGTTCAGGATGTTGTCAATGTTAGCACCACGGAAACTATAGATACTCTGCGCGTCATCACCGACGACACACACACGCCCATGCTCTTTCGTTAGCAACACCACGATCTCCTGTTGCGCATAGTTGGTGTCCTGATACTCATCCACCAGCACATACTGGAAGCGTTCGATGTATTTCTGTCTGATATCCTCGTGATTCCTCAGCAGCATATAGGTATATACCAGCAAGTCGTCAAAGTCCATGGCATTCGCCTGCTTGCAACGCTCACTATACCTTATATATATATCCTTCAAGGCAGGACGCTTATGCTGTGCGTCATCCTTTGCCCAGTCACTCTGTGCATAGGCATGAGGCAACAGGAGATGGTTCTTAGCCATCGAGATACGGTCAGCAACAGAAGCGGGTTTGTACGTCTTGTCATCCAACTGCATCTCCTTGATGATATTCTTCACCAATGAGCGGGAGTCACTCTGGTCGTAAATCGTGAAGTTTGACTGGAAGCCCAGCACATCAGCCTCCGCCCGTAATATCCTTGCGAACACCGAATGGAAGGTACCCATCTGGAGATAGCGGGCACGCTCCACTCCCACCAGTCTGCCGATACGCTCCTTCATCTCACGTGCCGCTTTATTCGTAAATGTCAGAGCAAGGATATTCCAAGGATTCATGCCCTGCTGCAGCAGGTATGCTATCTTATAGGTCAGCACACGTGTCTTGCCAGACCCTGCGCCAGCGATGACCAGCTGGGGTCCTTCACAATAGGTGACAGCCTCACGCTGACCATCATTCAGTTGTTCTAACAGATTCTCGTTCATCATCATCATTTTTGGAATAGAATGAGCCCTCGATTCGCATCGGGGGCTCATAACAACACAAACACAAAATAAACACAGTCGATTATTGACTGGTTATAGGTCTATACTATTGAATACCTTCCTCGCGTAATTTCTTCTGCCAGTTCCAGGCACTCTTCAATGTATCCTCAAGAGAAGTCTCAGCTTTCCATCCTAACACCTTGTTAGCCTTTTCCGGATTAGCCCATACCTTCTCGATATCACCTGCACGACGAGGAGCGTACGCCCAATTGAGTTTTACACCTGTTGCTTTCTGGAAAGCATCAACGATTTCCTTGGTGCTGCAACCATGACCAGTTCCCACGTTAAATACCTCCAGTTTGTCACTATCCGTATCCAGCACACGTGCCATAGCTTTCACATGAGCCTTGGCAAGGTCGACGACATAGATATAGTCACGGATACAAGTACCGTCTGGTGTGTCATAGTCGTTGCCGAATATTTTCAGCTGCTCACGAATACCCATTGCCGTCTGTGTCACATAAGGAATCAGGTTCATGGGAACACCATTCGGCAGCTCTCCGATAATGGCAGACGGATGAGACCCTATCGGGTTGAAGTAACGCAACAGGATAGCCTTGATGGGAGCACCACTGTTAATATCGTCACGGATAATCTCCTCGTTGATCTGCTTGGTATTACCATAAGGACTCTCTGCCGGCTTAATGGGTGCGTCCTCTGTCACAGGCAGGTTCTCTGGGTCAGGCTGACCATATACCGTGCAACTGGATGAGAAGATAATACCTTTTACATCATATTTAGGCATCAGCTCCAGCAGGTTCACCAGACTGACAATATTATTACGGTAATAAAGCAATGGTTTCTCCACACTCTCACCGACAGCTTTGGAAGCTGCGAAGTGAATGATGCCCTGGATGCCTGCGTATTTCTTAAATACTCCTTCCATGGCTGCCATATCACAGCAGTCTACTTTCTCAAAAGCAGGACGTATACCCGTTATTTTCTCAATGCCGTCAATCACATTCTCATTAGAGTTGGAGAGGTTGTCAACAATCACAACCTCATAACCGGCATTCTGTAATTCAACGGTAGTATGGCTGCCAATAAAGCCTGTACCACCTGTCACCAGTATTTTTTGTTTCATCTCGTTTTATATAGATTTATTCTTCTTTCTTCAATGGTATCAACACACTGAACGTAGAGCCTTCACCTAATACAGACTCTACCATGGCATCGCCACCATTCTTCTTCGCAAAGTCCTGACAGAGCTGCAAACCCAGTCCTGAGCCTTCCTCACCACCAGTACCATAGGTCGTCTCTCCCTTATGGAAGATGGTCGCCAGTCGCTCTGGTGCGATACCCACGCCATGGTCGCGGACACTGATCTTGGCAAAGTCCCCTTCCCGTTTACAGAACACTTCAATACCTTTGCCCTCTGGTGTGAACTTTACAGCGTTAGACATGAAGTTACGGATAATGGTCTTGATCATATCATTATCCGCATGCACGATCAGTTTCTCCTCACTGGGCAGATACTGGAGCTTGATCTTCTTCATCTCCGCAATCATATTGAAGATGTCCACGACACCGGGAACGATATCATCCAAGTCAATGTCTTGATAAACCACATTTAACCTACCTGTCTGACTCTTGGTCCACTTCAACAAGTTATCCAACAGGTCATGAGTCTCCTCTGATTCCCGGTTAGCCTTGTCCAACAGTCCAAAGATCTCCTCACCGACCATCTCCGGTGACACCACATTCACAGCCAGGTTCAGCACCATACGGATGGAAGCCATAGGAGAACGCAGGTCATGGGCAATCACTGAATACATCTTGTCACGATTGGAGATGGTACGCTTCAACTCCTCATTCTGCTGAATGATGATACGCTTGGCAGCCACCAGACTGATCTGGTGCATCACACGCATCACTAATTCCTCTTTGTTAAAGGGTTTCGTCAGGAAGTCATTAGCACCCACTTGGAAACCATGAACCAGGTCGCTCGGATTATTCAAGGCTGTCAGGAAGATGATAGGGATATCCATTGTCTCGGGGTCTTTCTTCAGAATCACCGCTGTGTCAAAACCGTTGATATCAGGCATCATCACGTCCAGTAATATCAGGTCTGGATGTTCCTTCTTTGCCTGCTCAATGCAAGTATTACCGTTTGAGGCGGTACAAACTTGGAATTTCTCATTCGTCAACAAAATCTTGAGCAACAAGACATTGCTGACTACATCGTCGACGATCAGAATCTTATAATCACTACGGTTTATCTTAGATTCAAAGGTATCTCCAAACTCCATTTTATTTGCAGTTCATTAGTTATTTATCTGCAAAAGTAGCAAATATTTGGCGAATCGCCAAATATTTGCTGAATTATTTATTTGTACTCACTCCATGACTTAATACCTATTGCATCCAGTTTCACGGTACAAAAAGCATTAATGAATGCGGAAGCGAGACGGCTATTAGTAATCAGAGGGACATTCAGGTCAATGGCAGCCCTACGGATCTTATAGCCGTTTGTCAGCTCATGAGTGGTCAGGTCTTTGGGGATATTCACCACCATGTCTATCTGATGGTCATGCAACAAGTCCAATGCCTGTGGCTGCTGTTCCGGTTCACTGGGCCAGTGTACCAGGGTGTTTGCTATACCATTGTCAGACAGATACTTGGACGTACCACCAGTAGCATACAGCTCATACCCATTCTCCACCAGCATCCGTGCGGCATCGAGCATCTCCGCTTTCTGTTTGGCACTACCTGTTGACAGCAAGACGGTCTTCTTGGGAATGCGATACCCCACACTCAGCATCGACTTCAACAATGCCGTGGAGGTGTTGTCACCCAGGCAGCCCACCTCACCAGTAGATGCCATGTCCACACCAAGGACAGGGTCTGCTTTCTGCAGTCTGTTAAAAGAGAACTGACTCGCCTTGATACCCACATAGTCTAAGTCGAAAAGGTTCTTATGGGGCTTCTCTACAGGAAGTCCAAGCATTACTTTCGTCGCCAGCTCTATCAGGTTCAGTTTCAACACTTTTGACACAAAGGGGAACGAGCGGGAAGCACGTAAGTTACACTCTATGACAAGGATGTCATTATCACGTGCCATATATTGGATATTGAACGGTCCGTTGATATGCAATGCCTTGGCAATCTGCCGGCTGATACGCTTAATACGACGGACGGTCTCCACATACAGTTTCTGTGGTGGGAACTGGATGGTGGCATCACCGGAATGTACGCCAGCGAACTCGATATGCTCGGAGATCGCATACGCCAGTATCTCACCGTCCTTCGCCACAGCGTCCATCTCTATCTCCTTGGCATGCTCGATGAATTTAGACACGACGACAGGATGATCCTCACTCACATTGGCAGCGAGCTGGAGGAAGCGCTCCAACTCCTCCTTGTTAGAGCAAACATTCATCGCTGCTCCGCTGAGGACATAAGACGGACGTACCAGGACGGGGAAGCCCACCCTCTCCACAAAGGCATCAATATCCTGCATGGAGGTCAGGGCACTCCATTCCGGCTGGTTCACACCTATCTCGTTTAGCATCTGTGAGAATTTCGCACGGTCTTCCGCACCGTCGATATCCTGTGCCGATGTTCCAAGAATGGTGACATGCTGCTCATCCAACGCTACCGCCAGATTATTAGGAATCTGTCCTCCAGTAGAGACGATGACTCCATGTGGCTGCTCCATGTCGA
Source organism: uncultured Prevotellaceae bacterium (assembly GCA_900314755.1). Lineage (GTDB taxonomy): Bacteria > Bacteroidota > Bacteroidia > Bacteroidales > Bacteroidaceae > Prevotella. The sequence goes on from OMWH01000008.1 coordinate 80,683, forward strand.
TGATATCCATCACCCGCTCAAAGGTCAGCTCGTCGAAATACAAGCGGTCGCACATGTCATAGTCTGTGGACACCGTCTCAGGATTGTAGTTTATCATGATACTCCTCCACCCTTCTTTGCGGATGGTGTTCAGTGCCTGCACGCCACACCAGTCGAACTCCACACTCGACCCGATGCGGTAGGCTCCGGAGCCCAACACAATGATACTCTTGCCGTCATGCTCAAAAGGAATATCAGAAACGGTACCGCTATAGGTCACATACAGGTAATTGGTCTGTGCGGGATACTCAGCGGCAAGCGTGTCAATCTGTTTGACGACAGGCAGGATACCCATCTCTTTCCTGATGCGGCGCACTTCCAGCATCGCCTGATGCATATTCCCCATCTTACCTTCCAGACCGATGGCACGGGCTATCTGGAAATCCGTAAAGCCATAGACCTTCGCCGCTCTTAGAATTGTAGGATTCAAGGATTGAAGAGCTGAAGTTCCGGACTTCAATTCTTCCATTCTTAAACTTTTCAATTTTTCGTCAATATCAATGATATTCTTCAATTTATAGAGGAACCACTTGTCTATCTTTGTCAACTCATGGATACGCTCTATATCATATTGTGGCAGATGCATCGCCTTCGAGATGACAAAGATACGCTTGTCGGTAGGTTCACGCAGAGCGGCATCCACATCGGCAATCTCCAGTTCCTTGTTCTCCACAAAGCCATGCATGCCCTGACCGATCATGCGCAGTCCCTTTTGAATAGCCTCCTCAAAGGTTCTGCCGATAGCCATCACCTCACCGACCGACTTCATGGACGACCCTAACTCCTTGTCGACACCATGGAACTTAGAGAGGTCCCAGCGGGGTATCTTACATACCACATAGTCGAGGGCTGGCTCAAAGAACGCACTGGTCGTCTTCGTCACTGAGTTTTTCAGTTCAAACAGTCCATAGCCCATTCCCAGTTTGGCAGCGACAAAGGCAAGCGGATAACCCGTTGCCTTGGAGGCAAGAGCAGAGGAACGGCTCAGTCGTGCGTTCACCTCAATGACACGATAGTCTTCTGACTGCGGGTCGAAGGCATACTGCACGTTACACTCTCCTACGATACCGATATGCCGGATGATCTTGATGGCAAGGGCACGCAGCTTGTGATACTCTGAGTTTGTGAGGGTCTGTGAGGGAGCGATGACGATAGACTCTCCCGTATGGATGCCCAGCGGGTCGAAGTTCTCCATGTTACATACGGTGATACAGTTGTCATAACGGTCACGCACCACCTCATACTCTATTTCTTTCCATCCTTTCAGCGACTTCTCCACCAATACCTGCGGAGAGAACGAGAACGCCTTCTCTGCCAACTTATCCAACTCCTCTTCATTATCACAGAAGCCAGAGCCCAGACCGCCCAGGGCATAAGCGGCACGGAGAATGACAGGATAGCCTAAGTCCTTGGCAGCCTGACGCGCCTGCTCGATGGTCTCACATGCCTCACTCTTGATGGTCTTCACGTCAATCTCATTGAGTTTCTCCACAAAGAGCTCACGGTCTTCCGTGTCCATAATAGCCTGGACAGGAGTACCTAACACCTGTACGCCATATTTCTCCAGTACCCCACTCTTATAGAGTTCCACGCCACAGTTCAGGGCAGTCTGTCCTCCAAACGACAGCAGGATACCATCCGGACGCTCCTTCTCAATCACCCGTTCCACGAAGTAAGGTTGTACGGGCAGGAAATAGATCTCGTCGGCAACACCCTCCGAGGTCTGCACCGTCGCGATATTCGGGTTGATAAGTACCGTCTTCACCCCTTCCTCACGCAAAGCCTTCAGTGCCTGCGAACCGGAATAGTCAAACTCACCTGCCTCTCCTATCTTCAGGGCACCTGAACCCAGCAGCAGGACTTTCTTGATATGATTGTATTTCATCTTATAATGCTTCAATAAAACGGTCAAACATAAATTCGGTATCTACAGGACCTGAACAAGCCTCAGGATGGAACTGACTCGAGAACCAGGGATTTGTCTGATGACGAATACCCTCATTCGAGCCGTCGTTCATATTCACGAACAACTCACGCCACTCCTTTCCCAAGGTGGCGGCATCCACGGCATAGCCATGATTCTGACTGGTCACATAGCAGCGGTTGGTGCCTACCTCACGGACAGGCTGGTTATGGGAGCGGTGTCCGTATTTCAGCTTATAGATAGTGGCACCGCCTGCCTTTGCCAGCAACTGGTTACCCATGCAGATACCACAGATGGGCTTGCGGCTCTGTGACATCTGTTTGCGGATGATGTTCACAGCATCCTCACACATATCCGGGTCGCCAGGACCATTGGCAAGGAAGAGTCCGTCAAAGTCCATATCGGTATAGTCATAGTTCCAGGGAACACGGATAACCTCTACCCCACGCTTGATGAGACAGCGGATAATGTTTGCCTTGACACCACAGTCCACGAGGACGACTTTCTTTCCTGCACCCTCATTATATTTAATAATGTCTTTGCAGGAGACACGGTCTACCCAGTTGATGGTACTATAGTCTTCTATCGTTTCCATAGTATCTATAGCGTCTATAGGTTTGATAGTGCCCATCATCACACCGTGTTCACGCAGCACCTTTGTCAACTGCCGGGTGTCAATACCTGTCACACCAGGCACTTTCTCCCGCTTCAACCAGTCGGCAAGACTCTCATGGGCATTCCAGTGACTGTACTCCTCACTATAGTCACTGACGATAATGGCAGAGGCATAGATCTTGTCACTCTCCATAAAGGTCGGCAGCCCGTTCTCCTCAAAGGAGAAACGGGGTACGCCGTAGTTACCTACCAGCGGATAAGTAAGCGTCATCAGCTGTCCTGCATACGATGGGTCTGTCAGCGACTCTGGATATCCCATCATCGCCGTGTTGAACACCACCTCGCCGGCAACGGGTGCGTCATATCCAAAACTCTTTCCCTTAAATGTGGTCCCGTCTTCCAGGACCAATGTTACATCTTTCATCTTATTTTGTATTTGCATCATATCTTAAAAAGAAGGGCGAAACGTCAATGACGAATCGCCCTTTGTATTATTCAACGGTAACGCTCTTAGCAAGGTTTCTCGGTTGGTCGACGTTGAGACCTTTGCAAACAGCGACGTGATAGGCAAGCATCTGCAAGGGTATCGTTGCCAACAGTGGTTCCAGACACTCTATCGTGTCGGGCAGCGCGATGACCTCGTCGGCAATCCTGCTGATAGTGTTGTCACCCTGGCTGACCACGGCGATGACCTTACCCTTACGTGCTTTCACCTCCTGGATATTGGAGAGCACTTTCTCATACATGCCGTTATGGGTGGCAATGACGACCACTGGCATGTCAGAGTCTATGAGGGCGATAGGTCCGTGCTTCATCTCAGCGGCAGGATAGCCCTCGGCATGGATATAGGATATCTCTTTCAGTTTCAAGGCTCCCTCCAGAGCAACCGGATAACTGAAGCCACGACCCAGATAGAGGAAGTTGCGGGCATAGGTGAACATACGACTCAGGTCTGCGATACGGTCGTTGAGTTTCAACACCTCTTTGATCTTAGCAGGTATCTCATGCAGCTCCTTGACGATATGCATATAGTCGTCGCTGGAGATCGTCCCTTTCTCTTTGGCAAGGGCAAGGGCAAGCATCGTCAAGACGGTCACCTGTCCTGTGAACGCCTTCGTGGAGGCGACACCAATCTCCGGTCCCACATGGATATAGGAACCAGTATCGGTGGCACGGGGGATGCTGGAACCGATGGCATTACAGATACCATAGATAAAGGCACCAGCCTCTTTTGCCAACTGCACGGCGGCGAGGGTATCTGCTGTCTCTCCACTCTGTGAGATGGCAATCACCACATCTTCTTTGGTGATGACCGGGTTACGATAACGGAACTCAGAAGCATACTCCACCTCCACAGGGATGCGGCAGAGCTGCTCTATCATCTGCTTACCGATCAGACCGGCATGCCAGGAGGTACCGCAGGCAACGATGATGAAGCGCTTGGCACTCAGCAGCTGCTGTTTATAATCGATGACGGCGGAGAGCACCACGTTGTCGGTATCTACATTGACACGACCACGCATACAGTTGGTCAGACAGTCTGGCTGCTCGAAAATCTCTTTCAGCATGAAGTGCGGGAAACCGCCCTTCTCCAACTGTCCGAGGTTGATATCCACCTTCTTGATGGCAAGTTCCTGTTCCTCACCGAGGATGCTGACAACCTTGAGGTCCTCACCACGACGGATCACGGCGATATTGCCATCCTCCAGATAGACCACCTTATCGGTATATTCCACGATAGGACTGGCATCTGAGCCGAGGAAGAACTCATCGTCACCGATACCCACCACCAACGGACTCTGTTTGCGAGCCGCAATGATCTGGTCGGGATGACGCTTGTCAATGATAGCGATGGCGTAAGCACCTATCACCTGATAGAGAGCTACCTGAACGGCAGTCAGCAGGTCGAGTTCCTTACGCTCCATGATATACTCCACGAGTTGCACGAGCACCTCGGTATCGGTGTCAGAGCGGAACGTCACTCCTTTCGACTGGAGTTTTGCTTTCAGGTCAGCATAGTTCTCGATGATACCATTATGGATAATGGCAAGATTCTTCGATTGCGAATAATGAGGATGCGCATTGACGGCAGAGGGCTCACCATGGGTCGCCCATCGGGTATGTGCGATACCGACAGTACCGCTGACATCCTTGTCACTGCAATATTCCACCAGATTGTCTACCTTTCCTTTCGCCTTGCAGACATTCAGGTTACCATTGTCATTAATCAATGCGACACCTGCAGAGTCGTAACCACGATACTCCAGGCGTCGCAAACCTTTAATCAGAATAGGGAAAGCGTCCTTCTTTCCGATATATCCTACTATTCCACACATAATGTTTCTCTCTCGTAAGTTTGTGTTGTGTTGTTGTATCTCTCTTATTTTATTTCTTCTTCGGCGTGTACTTGACGGACAACGTGGGTTTGTAGGTGTTCTCCAGGATTACGGCAATCAAACCGTCCGAAGCGTCGAAGTTGGCAACCTTATGGTCATCCTTCAGGATAGGACAGTCGGGCCATGCGTCCAGCTCTTTCTCCAGTCCGTCACGGATCTCCTGCCATAACTGGCGGGTACTGTCATTCGTGGAGAAGGCGTAGTTCTCTTGAACGACAGCTATCTTCTCACCGCTGAACGCCATCAGCACGCGGTATTTCTCTGCGGTACTTGCAAAGACTACCGTACGTCCGCTGTCAGAAGCGGCACTGTCGATGGCAAAGCCACGAGCCTGCATGGAGTCAACAAACTGTGCTGTCGTCATAGACAAAGGGAGTCCACGATAGTTGAAAGGTTTCTCACTCTTCGAGCATGCCATCATCAGCAGTGCTGTCACAAATAAAAAAACGGTTTTCTTCATCTTGTTTTCGTTTTTGACGCTGCAAAGTTACAAAATTTATTCTATAAGTGAGCAAAACTCTCACAAATATTTTGTCAACTCAAAATATTACGTTACCTTTGCCAACTATAAGCAATAACTTTGAATTTAAAACTATGAGTTTAGTAATGATCCTTCAGCTCCTCATTGTGTTGGGAGCATTATGGGTGGGCAGCCGTTATGGCAGTCTTGCCCTCGGTGCTATTTCGGGTATCGGACTGGCACTTCTGGTTTTTGGTTTTGGTTTGAAACCAGGTACTCCTCCTACAGATGTGATATACATCATCATAGCCGCAGTGACCTGTGCTGGTATCATGCAGGCTTCAGGAGGTATGGACTGGCTGATACAGATAGCCGAGAAGATGCTTCGCAAGCATCCCGACCGTATCACGTTCCTGGCTCCGCTGACCACGTTCTTCCTCACGGTACTGGTGGGAACGGGACATGTGGTGTATACGCTGATGCCTATTATCTGTGATATCGCCTTGAAGAAAGGCATCCGTCCGGAGCGTCCCTGTGGTGTCGCCTCCGTCGCCTCCCAGATAGGTATCACCTGCTCACCCATCGCTGCTGCCGTCGTAGCCTTCGTGAGTATATCGAATGCACATGGTTTTGATGTCACCATCCCGGGAGTGCTGATGATTTCCATTCCCGCATGTCTCTGTGGACTGATGGCTGCCGCCGCAGCGAGTTACCATCGTGGACTGGACCTTGACAAGGACCCGCAGTTCCAGGAGAAGCTGAAGGATCCCGCTCAGTATGAATATATATATGGTGGTGAGGTGACAACCCTTGACAAGGAGATACCGCAGTCGGCAAAGAATGCCGTCTTCATCTTCCTGGGAGCCCTTGCCGTCATCGTGTTCTTTGCCGTCTTCCAGAACACGTTGCCCGCATACGACACACTGAGGGGTATTAAAGGCGCCGACCCGCTGGTGATCAACGACAGTCTGACACTGACTGCCGACCAGCTGGTGAAGGCAAAAGTGCATGTCGAAGGCATGACAGAGATATTCTCAAAACCCCTTCCCATGAACCTCGTCATTCAGATCGTGATGATATCGGCTGCCGCCTTGATGATTATCTTCTGTAAGGCTTCCCCCAAGAAAGCAGTGGCAGGACCGGTATGGCAGTCAGGTATGGTTGCTGTTGTCGCCATCTATGGCATCGCATGGCTTGCCGACACCTATTTCTCCAACTATCTGGATGTGATACAGGCGATGCTGACAGATATCGTGAAGGAATATCCATGGTCTATCGCCTTCGTGTTCTTCCTCGTGTCGGTACTTATCAACTCGCAGGGTGCCGTCGTGGTGTCCATGCTGCCCCTCGCCTACTCGCTGGGTATTGACGGTGCGGTGTTGCTGGGTGTGCTCCCTAGTGTCTACGGCTACTTCTTCATCCCCAACTATCCCTCGGACATTGCGACAGTCAATTTCGACCGCTCAGGTACGACCGTCATTGGCAAATACCTGCTCAACCACTCGTTCATGATGCCCGGTCTGGTCAGTGTCATCACCTCGACCATCGTAGCCTATATCCTCTCAAGTATCATTTATTGATTATCAAACAATACGAGTATCTTATTTGAAAATACGAGTATCTTATTAAACAATACGAGTATCGGATTTTTCGTTCCGATGCTCGTATTTATAAATAGTGGCATCGTATTTGACCAGAAGGGGATCAGGCAGTAATAATGTTGGGTGACCACATATATGAGGGTGACCTCAACTGGAAAAGGTTTTCACCACAAGCTCTCTCGGTAAAGTAATCACTTTTAGACGCTCATACCATATCCTGGACGACCCTGCAACATGCTTTTTTGTGTGTCCACTAATGATGTAGTAACTTGCCGTGTATTCGTCCATCATGTCCAGAAACACTTTCTTGATGCGTGAACATTTCTCGTTGATGGCATTATCAAGCGGATTCACCAAGTGAGCGACACCCTCTATGACTTTCTCCTTATCCAGTGTTTTTGCCGTTGCCATATAATAGCGTGTCAGCTCGTCCTTATAGTCCCCCAGCCTCTTAAACTCGATTCCTTCCGGATGGGCAAGGAACAACAGATAGACCGCCTTGTGAACTGGCTGCAACTCTATCTCCTTGTTTTGATAGTCTGCCAATATGAACCGGTAGTCCTCAGTAATGACCAAACGACTTAAACGAGTCTTTGCAGCCTCTAATTTCAGTTCCTCCAACAGGGATGCGCCAACAGCCTTAAACAACAAGTCATTACGACCCATTGTATTCAGTTGGCTGGCGAGTCTTTTGACCTCAGCAGCCATTTCCTCTGGTGTCATCACCTTCTCGCTCATCAACTATATCTCGTCTTGCGCCAGTAAATTCAACTGTCTGTTGAGCCAACTCTTCATTCTGCTGACGACAGATTTAGAACTTTCTTCCTCTTCAACAACAGGCTCTTGAGCAGGTTCTGGTTCAGCAACAGGCTCTACAACGAAAGGTGGTTCTTCTTGCGGTTCCTCCTTGAGTGGTTCAACAGACGGTTCTACCTTTGCCTTCAACGGTTTGTATAATTCCTTTATTAACCTTTCATAATACTCATCGTCCGTATTCAGACGAGGTTTAGAAACCAATTCTTCCTCGTCATTCATATCTGTTGCAAGAATAATCACCTTCGCATCCTCACCTAAAGAGTCATCTGTAGACGTACCCCATATCACTTCCACATCCGGATTCAACTGATCGAAGAAATCATCCACCTCTTGCATTTCTGGAATCAAGATGGGATTTTCCTCACTGGCATATATATTAAATAGGATACGCTTTGCCCTACTGATATCATTACCATGAAGCAGTGGAGAGTCCAGTGCGTCAATGATGGCACGCTCCACCCGATGGTCACCCTTTGCCCTTCCTATAGCCATGATGGCACCGCCACCATTACGCATCGTCGTCTCCACATCACGGAAGTCAAGGTTAATATTCCCCTCAGAACTAATCGTTATCAGTTCAGAGATACCCTTCACCGCATTTTTCAATACATTATCGGCTTCCGCAAGCGCATTCTTCAGAGATATGTTCGTGTCTGAATAAATATCACATAGCCTCTCGTTATTAACTATCAACAGGGCATCAACATTTTTACGTAACTCATCAACGCCCTTTAGTGCTTTGATAATTTTACGTCGATGCTCAAAATAGAACGGGATGGTCACCACACCAATAGTAAGCAGTCCCTTTTCCTTTGCCACACGAGCAATGACAGGAGCAGCACCCGTACCTGTACCACCACCCATCGTAGCAGTCACAAAGACCATTTTAGTATGATCGTCCAGCAGGTGTTCTATCATATCGATACTGCTTTCAGCCTCTGCCTTGCCTACTTCAGGACGTGCTCCAGCCCCCAAGCCTTCACCTAATTGTATCTTCACAGGTACCGGAGAGTTCTTCAGCGAGGCACTATCAGTATTACATACAGCAAAAGACACACCCTGCACTCCCTCGTTATACATATTACGCACCGCATTGCAGCCTCCACCACCCACACCAATTACCTTGATGATGTTCTGCATCTGGTCAACGATAGGAGCGTCAAACTCCAGCAAATCCCTATTATTCTCTTCTCTTCCCATAACTTCACGAATTTGTTTGCAAAGATAATAAACTTCCACTATATTTGCAAGCCCTCGCAAGCCTTGCGGGAAAGAAATCTGAATCTTATCAGTCTCGTTCTGTCTCCATCATTTTCACGAATTGGTTTTTGATGTCTTTTAAATCATCTGACAGAATGGAATCACATCGCAGTACGATCTCTTCTGGGATAGGATACTTACAGGCAGCGATGCCTCCTGCCATTGCACCAATCGTATCGGAGTCACCTCCAAGAGAAATGGCGAGGCGAATCACCTCTTCAAAAGAGACGGTTTCTTCCACTGATAATTATTGCCGTTCGAGTCGCCATAGCGTTCTTTCCGTATCTGAGACTTCACCCACTGTTGGTCACTTTTTGTAGAGGAATTGAATATCGTTGCTATCTGTTGTTTATCCTTCCCTGCCTTATATCGCTCACGCAGTTCTTTCCGGGCCAATGCAACATTGCCACCTTTCTTGTCTTGGAACTCCTTTATAAGAGCACTTGTATCTTCCGTTTTAATTCGCTCCTCGCGTTTCCCAACCTGATCTTTAAAGAGGATGTTGAATATCGTCTGTTTGATGATTCTTCCATCTGATATCCACTTACTCCTGTATAAAGCCACAAGTTCTTGTCTGGTAAGTGATGGTAGCATATCTACACACTTTCTTAACTCACTATCCTCCCATCCTTTATAATGGAAAAGTCTTGCCTGTTGCAGAATGTACTCGAAATCTGTCATATCTTCATCGGTTTATAATGTTAAAATGGTAATTCTTCTTCAAGATCAAGTTCTTTGATTAACTTTTTCACAGGTTCATTAAATGGACTAAAATCTTTCAGGCTGACAGGCTTTGAAGTACTTTTACCATTCTTCCTTACGCATACTACACCCGTTTTCTCATGATAGTCCAGGAAAATGCTGCCCAATGGTTTTAAGGGCATTCTTTCTTACAATGATTTCTATCAGCCCTCGCAGATTTCGCCCATTATCATCTTGATAGATGTGATAATACTCAGGACGATGCACCATCATGATAACATCAGCAAGACCCTCGATAAAACTAGAGTTCATCAAATCCATCAACTGAGGCTGTTTGCCCTCGAGTCCTTCTCGGTATTCTATCCCTCTACTCAACATGGATCCTACTATGATAGGTATATTGCATAAACGAGCCAGTTGTTTTAATGAAAGCATCACCTTCGCAACTCTATCAGAAGGATTGTCGTCTTCATTTGTAAAGTCAACCATTTGCAGACAGTCTATAAGGATGATTTTCACCTCCTTCTCTCTGATACAATTTCGTGCAGTTTCGACCAATTCGTTAAGCGGCAAATCCAAACTGTCATGCATAAACAATGGCGCATCTACCAATTCACCTGTCCGTTTATCCAACCTATCCCACTCATGAGGTTCCAACGACCCTTGAAACAAGTGCATAACAAGTATGTCACAATGGATGGCAAGAAGCCTTTGTACATAGTCTGCCTTCTGATGATTTGTCGAGAACATCAACACGGGCAGTTTGCTTTCTAAAATGATGTCCAGTATCATTGACAGCATGAGTTCTTCTTTTCCCATGCAAGGCCTTCCGCCAATCACATAAACTTTCCCCTTCTCGAAGCCACCAATCAAATCGTCTAACGGCTGAAAACCCGTAGGGATTCCTGGCACACCAGTATTTATAGCCCTTTCCTGTACGTCAGAGATGCAATCCTTCAACATCTCCCGCATATTGATATAGCTGTCATCGCTCATCATCTTGTTCACGCTTGTCATAATTCTGCATATTAAAATTCAGTGGCAAAGATACGAACTTGTACCTTTGCCACCAAACGATTTTACTTCACAAGGCTTGTGGAAATGTGAATTTATGCTTCGGCGAGCGAAGCGATTTTAATCGGTTTCCCAGATAACCAAATCACGAGGCAACATGACTTTCTTTATTTCTCCGCTTTTGCCCGTTATAATATATTGTTCTAACAATGTTGGATCAACTTCTGAAAGAAATGCCGCTCTAACACGTGAGCACTTCTCGTTTATGGAGTTAAGCAGCGGGTTGGTTACATCTTCAATACTTCTTATTGCTCTTTCTGTCAAGCCAAAGGGCTTTATCTTCTGGTATATGTCTGCCAATTCTTTCCTGTAATCTGGCAAGCACTTAAAGGCAATACCTTCTGGATGTTTTAAGTAGAGCAAATATATGGCTTTGACTATGGGTTCCATCTTTACCTCTTTTTGATAGTCCGATAATAGGATAGTACAGTCCTTCGAGATAGTCAATCTGCTCATTTTGACTACGTTCTTTGCCTTTTCCTCACGTCCACCTAACCGCCTCATTGTTTTCTCACATCTTTTCCCCTCGTAGTATTTTTCAAGCACATCGTTAAAAATGTCGTTGGGAGAAACAAGATCAAACAATGTCATACATGACTGAACTTTCAAAACGTCAGGAAATCCCAAGATATTAAATGCAGAAGGATTGTTACTATCTAGCAAAGCACAGGTTATATCCCTTAGTCTTTTACCAAGAACAGGATGCTTTAAATAAACACTCGCCTCTTCCTTACTGGCGATACCATAAAATTCTGACCTATAGCTATGACCTAACCCTTTGATCTGCGGAAATACGTACCAAATCCAGTGTCCTTGCTTATGTCCTTCTTTAATCTCATTTAATGCATCAGCATAAGTGTATGTTTCTGAATCCTGAGCATTCACAAATCTATCAAGGTCATAGACGACTTCTCCACCTTTAAGTGCGTTAACAAAACTTTTGGGAAGGCAAATGTTCTTAACCTCCAGAGCAGCCTTAAAGAATTGAGCCATCTCCTCATCACTATACCCACCAATACCACATCCGATGCGAGTAACGAAAAAGAACAGTTTCTCGTTCTCTTTTGCAAAGGCTATGAATTTGTCAACGGAGGCTTTCACTTCTGTATCTTTGCGTATGCCTTTACCAAAATCCACCGGGATTGCATAACTCTGTCCTTGCAATCCTTCTGCCTGGCCCCATACTGCACCAAACATCTTCCGAGCAGTACCAGATGCTCCACCTGTATGATATCCCAATGCATTGCTGCCAAATACAAATATCTGATTTGGCAGTAAAATATTGATGTAGTCTGGTGTGAATCCCTTATTATTTTGCTCTTCCATAACCTTTTCAAAATTACTAATGATATCGTAAATATTCCCCTACGTTTAGTGCATCTATTGCTTTACGTCCATTCTTCAAGAAGAAATCTATTACCCCCATTCTATAAAAGAGAAGGGTGGCATAGCTAACTTGGTCATCAAAACTTGCAGAATCTCCTGTCATTATTAAATCTGTATATGATTTGCCTCCATCAATGGAATATGAACCTGCTATTTTATTTGATCCTCCCTCCATTGTCCTAAATTTGTAAGTTGAATGATTCGTCAACCAAACAGGCATTATGTATTCAGCACCTTGAGCTTCACCGACTAAACTATTAGTAATAGCCATATAAGAAAAGAATGGATGCTTAATCACTCTTTCATATTGTTGTTTAATAAACAATCTGTTCTGTAACATATAATCTTCAAGAATAGGCTCCTTCTCTTTTCCCTCTGGCTTTATAGTATTGGACGGAACTGTCTTTTTTGTTTTTTCCTTCGCTTTTATATCTTCTATTATTTTCTTAAATTCAAACTCATCATATTCCTTAATTATGGAAAAATAGCAGACAAAAGAAATTGACTGTTTGAAGAATTCAATGACATATGCACTATTTTTTTTCATCTCATCATTAGTCGAAATGAAATCAATGATTAAAACACTCTTATATATGGTATTTTCGTTTATAGATTGAATGTCGTTTAGATTACACCACGTATATTCATTTTCATCAAGTCGCGAGCGTAAATGTTTATAATGGTAATCAAATGTTTCTTTACTCCATTCTTTACTGTTACTTGTTATGAATAATATCAAGGGCTTTTCTACTAATGTATTGGTAATTCCTTCAATAAATGAATAAACGCCATCATAAACATTGCCGTAATAGTATCTTTTCTTATTTGCAAATTCTGGAATTTTATTTAACATATTACGGTAATACTCCGATTGCTCTTCTTGGTAAAAAGGCGAATAACTGGCTTTGAAGAACTGCCAGATTTTAAATTCAGACACTTCCAGTGTGCCATCAAGCTTAGGCTTTTGAAATGGAACCATATAAGTATATCTGCCATTATTAGGAAGAAATTTCTTATTTACATTCCATATATCAGAACAAAAATTCTCCTGTTTCTTCTCCCAGCCATCAAATATATGGTATTCGTTATATTTTTTTTGTATGTTTAGTATTCTTTCCTTATTTCTTAGAATTTCTGCTGATGACACAAATGAGGCTTCTCTAAGGCGGATATAATCCTTACCACCTTCAGGGCATTTATTTAATAGAGTTGAAGCATCAATACGTTCTTGGTTTCTTTTCTCCCAAACATCCTTTGGCTCAGATTCTATAGATCTTAATTCGTAAAGAGTAAGACATTCTATTTTATTAGAAACAGACGTTTTTATTGGCGAGTTTTTGGTGGACGGTTCTTTATATAAATTTCTTTTGGGAATGTCTGGATAACATTCCTTGAGGAATTCGTCAAAAGTAGCAGGAAATGCATTTGCAATAGCTGATACTTTAACTATAAGGTCTTCCCATTCTTCCCATTCTGAATCAGTTAATGATGCAATAAGCCGTTTCTGCTCATTACTAAGCGTCGATTGATCAGGAAGGAAAGCCAAATTCAATAAAGACGGTATACGACGAGAGTAGTTCTTATACGCCTTATCAACTAATTGTGTAGTCTTATCTGGGCGCATAAATAATACTGTGACTGCAACTATCACGATACCAACCATTATTATAGAGATCACTTCCATAGATACATTCCTAATTGTTGTCGTTTGTATTTGGCGTCGGTCTATTTATCTTCGGTATTATTTGTAAGACAAACCGTTTATTGTAATCCTCAACACGCGTATCACGGTTTATACCATTGAATCCACTACCAGCTAAAATAACTTCTGTGTTATATTTCCTGAAGTCTAGACCTTGAGCCATCCATCTCCTATAGAGTGTCAATGCGCGGTTGTAACTTAATAGATACATTGATTCGTCATCCGGGTCATACTGATGAGATTTGAGTTTATCCCATTTTATTGCAGCATTTCCTTCGATAACCATCTGATACTTAAATTCTTTGTTTTCATTAAGAGATTTAAGGACTTTCAATATTTCCCTACCAACCCTATCAACAGTCTCTTCGTATTGAGGATCAATGACTGGCTGGTTAGGGAAAAATATTTCTTTGTTTTGGAAATCCTTTGCAAAGAACATTTTCTTTTCCGAATCATATTCCAAAGAGGTTGATTGGCTCAGTACCTTGAATTGTTCTTCAAGTTGTAAGATGTTCCTTAGCTGTTCGTTTGTTGCTTGAACACTATCTAACAAATGCTCTAATTGCCCCTGTTTATCTTTTAATTCATTGTTGGCTCCACCAATTTTAACAAGGCAAATGATGAATAGCACAAGCATGACAAAAAACAGACTTGTCATTAAGTCAGAATAACTGGTCCAGAATGAATCTTGTTTGTTCTTTGCCATACCTTAATTCTTTATAGTCTTTATTGCAGAAATCATTTCGCGCACTGCAGTAAGTAGGTCTGCATTTAGCTTTGAGTTGTTGGATTGGACTGAAAGTTGAGATTTCTTCAATTCATTAATTTCTAACTTCAAATCTTTGTAGCAAGATGCTTGGACATCTGAATATTTAACGAGAGTTTCAAGAACCTCTTTAAAGTTTGCAATTGAAGAAAAAGCCTCCTTATTATTATCAGTAAATGAACGAATATATTCAGTTGATGCTTTCAGCTGACGGTTCAATTCCTCTGAAACCGAACTTGCGTCAGTTGTCAGTTCGTCGAATTGTTTTCTCCACATTTCTCGCGCATCTGAACCTGTTGGAAAATGGGTTTCAATAGCAGCGCTAAATTGTTTTTGTAAATCAGCAGCTACCCCTTGATTTTCAACTACAAGTTTTAATGACTTAGAAAAATCGTCAAAGGTCTCAACAATATCATCGATTCTTTTAACTGCAGAGTTTACTTCTTCTACCGTCTCATTTAGACTTTGTTGATATGAATTGAAAACATTCAATGACTCAGAAGCATTTTTGAGTGTGGCAAATGTCTTCGCAATTTCAGCTGCAACTTGGGTTTGGTTCATTTTGTTTATTTCAACCAACAGAAGATGCTGCTTCTCGATATTGTCATTTAACAATTCAGCGGAATTTGCATAAGCCGTAAGATTGTGACCAAATTTACCAATAAACTCTCCTAATACGCTTTTGAGTGAATTGAGACTCGATGCCATGCTATTTGACAAAACGGGCATTAGTTCGCGACGAATAAAGTCATAATAGCCATTCTTGTGCATGTTACAATTGACAAGCGCTTGTTTGTAATTAATAGCGGAATTCCTTACCATCAGGCCTAGTCCAAACAAACTTGCGAACATGGCAATAACGACACCGGCCAATAGCGTAGTAAGAG
The DNA here is from genome assembly GCA_900314755.1 of uncultured Prevotellaceae bacterium. GTDB lineage: Bacteria > Bacteroidota > Bacteroidia > Bacteroidales > Bacteroidaceae > Prevotella. The sequence goes on from OMWH01000008.1 coordinate 96,311, forward strand.
ACGATAAATTAGCATTTTGGCCAAAAAGCGAATTAACATTTGTCGCAATACCAACGAGTCCGATAATAATACCGACAAATGTACCTGCAAGTCCTAAGTACAGTGGTACATTAAGGGAATTTGAAATCTGTGACTCCAGCGATTCTATCTTTCGCTCACAAATATCTTGAATAAGAATGAAATCTGCAGACGAACCAACATTCTTACACAAATAGGCATTGGTCTCATTAACGACTGCTTCAAATGAAGCACTTTCAACATTTTTAGCAGAGATTAGGTTTACATCAATATACTCTGTCACTTTGGGAGAGAACATTGTTTCATCGTTATTCTCCTCTTCTTTCCATTCTTTGGCCACCTCAATATGTTTGGATGGGGGATTTTTCAAAAAGGCTTCCATTTTTGCCTTTGATGAAAGAATATCCATTGTTATGGAACTCTCCTTAATTGTTAAGTTTGATTCATCTGGAAAGAAAGATGCTAATTCGTCGATTTTTTCTTTTGTTCCCTTGTAGAACCGATATTGTAAAACTAATACTATTGCAACAATTATTGCTGCAATGACAATAAGAGAAACATCCCACAATCCCATGTTCTCAAAAATTGGTCTAACACTATTCATTTTTAAAAATGTTTAATTGTTCTACATTTGATTTATTACTCTTTTTTGATACTTTCTTTCTCTCTTTAATATCATTTTTCCGTTGTTTTATTTCAGCAATTGAAAACGGAGTATATGTCGCACCTTCTTCTGGATAATTCCCTTCTATGTAGAGTTTTACCAAACCTGCATGAGAAAGTGGCGAAGAAGTATCTCGGAACTCAGTATTTGTATTGTAATCCAATAATACAATATCATGATCCTTTGAACGTTCTTTAATCCTCAAGAGGACATTATGAACCTCTGGAACGTTGTCCAAAACCCATTTGTATGTAGGAATATAAATCTGCATTCTTGCATCAAAATAATTCAATAGCTCTTTCCCGTGCACGCCTTTCCTATGTCCAAGGGGCTTTCCGTACATCCTTACAGTCCTCTTTAATCCCTTCATTGTGTCATTCTTGAAAGAATTTAAGTCAATGTCGCAAGAATCAAAAACCTTTAATCCTTGCCATACAGCTTCAACACATGTGGCTTTAAGACCCTCAGTAAATGGTATAGGAATATTCCCATGAGGATAAAATGGACTTAAAATCTGAGCATATCTTAACTCTGAAGATGAAGTAATATCCAAAATATCTGCATTCGGATATTGCTCCTTTATCTTCTCTATTTTTCTTCTCTTGTTTTCTATATAAATCATGAAAAATACATCTTTTGAGGGTTATCAATATTTACTATGAATTCTATCGGGACAAACGTTTTAACCATACACTCTGCTTGATGATATTTGAAAATAGGACTATCTCTGCTCACATAATTTTCTTTTGTCGCACTTATGTTTACTTTACGTAATGCATCAAAATCGCTTCCATGTTGCTCGTTTTCGTCTGCAGCATTTATATCTGAAAATTGAGTATCCACGAAAGTAGCCACTTCGACATTAATTTTTAGTAGAACTAACCGAGCTCCATCATTGTGAACCCTATATGCCATAGGATGGTCGTTACAAAAACTTAATCTAACAAAATCCTCTAATCCATGACGCTTATCATATATCCTCGATTTGATATCACCACCAGCCTTGGGAATTATTATATCATTTTGCTCCAAATAATACCAAGAGTAAAGCCCTCGATATTTCTTAATTGACTGCAAATTATTTTCGTCAGTAAAATGATAGAAATATTTAACTCCTTTCATTCTAAGATAATTAAGAAATTCATCGGCATTTTCTTTTCTTCGTGTAACTATTTGCCTTTGCCGCTCAACTTCTAATGTTTGAGCTTGCTCTTGTTTAAGAAGCCTTTCATTATATTGTCTTGCTTCTTCTTCCCTTCTTAATCTTTCTTCATCGTCTTTTCTTTTTTTCTCAGCAAGTTCTTGCTCTCTTTGTAATTGTGCCTCTAATTCTTTCTGCTTTTCCAATTTCCTTCTTTCTATTTCACGTAAACGAATTTTCTCCTTTGCGTCCATTATTTCTGAAAGGAAATAGTCATACTGGTCTGATAATGACTCGTCAGAAAGTTCTTTTAACGAAGAGGATATTGCGTATAACAAGTACTCTGCTTGCTCGACATCTTCTGTGCTTAAAAGTAAAGATATAGTTTCATAACATTTCTCAACTTCGCTTTTTAATTTCTTAATTCTTTCAGCCTCTTCTCTTTTTCTGCTCTCAAATAAGTCCTTCATCGTTTTTACTTTTCCTCTCTTCAAGGGAGTAAAAACGGATATGCTAATTTCTTTATTGTTGTTAATGGGAAACACAAACCAAGACACATCTGGATTGTATGTGCGCATTTTTTCGATACGCAAATCCAAGTCTCGCTTGTCTGTGTTCAATTCAATAATTCTCGAAGACAGCTTTGATTCTGTCTTTTCAAGTTCATTGCCTTTGAAAAAAGAATATAATCTATTTAGGAATCCCATTTATAATTGATATTGTTTTATTGCTTTTAAAGATATAATTTTAAATTATCTTTTCCACTAAGCTTGTGGGAGCACTTTTTTGCATTATTCACAACCTTATCAAATCTCTCGCTGACATCCACCATCCAATCAGGAAGCTTCTTCAACGCTTGGTAAACAAGGGCATCTGGCATCTTTTTATAAAAGGCATAGGCCATTGGACCTGCAATGGCAGCGAGAGTGTCGGCATCGCCCCCAAGGGAAATGGCAAGTTTGATACAATCAACATAGTCTTTTGACTCCAAAAAACAGATTATAGCAGGGCCAACGGTGCCTGCACAGGTGGAAAAGAATCCATAGCTATCATGGATAGCTGCATACTTCTTATTTGACCAGTCCGGATAGTATCTATCAAGGATTTGCTCGCGAACGAACTCCTTGTCTTTACCATTCTTCAGATGAAAGATTGCGA
>OMWH01000024.1 GCA_900314755.1 uncultured Prevotellaceae bacterium
CTCAGCAAGCGTAATGGTGATATTACCAACTGTCTCACCTTCTGCCAAGGCAGCCTTCTTGGCTGCTATAGCGGCTGTGATGTCACCACCCGTGATGTCAGAAGCAGCAATAGCAATGTCAACAGGAGTCTTCGAGAATACAGCGCTGACCAGTACCTCTGACTCCGGCATCTTAAACGTAGCATCGGCACCTACTGAAACATTTTCCTCACCTTTCTTGACAAGGTATGACTCAACTACGAAGCCTGAGGCTGGAGTTCCCGTAATGGTAACCATCTCATCCTTAGCAGCATATCCGGCAGGTTTCGTGGTAACGGTACCGTTCTCAATACCGAGAGCAATATTGATGGCGAAGGATGCAGCTGACGTCAGTGTCCAGCGTGGGTCACCCATCGACTCTGGTATAGAAGTCGTCTCAGGAGCAAGTACAAACGTTCCACCGAAGTCACCCTTGGCTGCGTCCTTGAAGAGAACTCTACCTACAACGCTGTTCTTGACAGGTTCTGCATCGTCGCCAGTGGACTCGTCTGCACTCGTGTCAGCACCACCGAAGTTGAAGACGTTGCCATCAATGTCAAACTGAGGATTGGCACTTGAGCCACCACCGTTCATACCCTTGATGGTCTGACCGCTCTTACCACAGTCGACGAAGATATTGTTCTTGGCAACGAACTTCAGCCACTTCTGGTTGTTCTGACGATGGGTGAAGAAGTTCTTGCCATGAGCAAGGTTGTACATCGTGTTGTTCTCGAACTTGAAGGTCTGAACGGCATCTGCATTATACTCCGTAGTCTTCTGTCCGCTCTGTGAGCTGTAGAACGACTTCGTTGTTGCCGTAGGAGCATAGAACGTTGAGTTCGTCACGGTGAAGTTCACTGCCGTGCTGCCCTTCGTGTAGTCGAAGGTGGTAGCGTCGGCAGCAAGTTCAACAACACAGTTGTCAACAACAACATCACCGAAGTACTGCTTGCATCCGCTATAGAACAGTGCCTTCTTCAGACCCTTCACGGTGATTCCCTTGACGGTCACGTTAGACTCAGTCCACGCACTGCTCGCTTCAATAGCAGCCATCTGGATGAAGTTGCCTTCCAATGCGGAAGCATCGATAGTAGCACCGTTACCGTTGATGGTCACGCTGGCGGGAGCCACGATAGGAGCACTAATCGTATAGGTAGCATTCTCTGCCAGGTTGATAGTGATGTTCTTTGCATCATTATTACCCAGTTCAGCGATAGCAGCATTCAACGCCTCTGAAATATCACCAGAAGCAGGAGAGATGGCTACGTCAACAGACTGATTGAATGTGACACTAACCGTCACTGCGTCAGCAGGCATCTTGAACTTACCATTATTTACAGTAACAGCCAAATTCGTATTTACACCAGTTACAGAGTAGGACTTCACCTTATATCCCTCATCAGGGGTAGCGGTAATAGTTACCTCGTCACCCTCAGCGGCAATAACCTTGTCAACAGACACTTTACCACCCGTAATACCCTCGCCAATATTGACTTCATAGGTGGGTAACAGCTCTACCTGTGTGATGGTATAGCCAGCCTGGTTGATGATGATACCATCTGTCTTTATCTGTGCAACATTTGCCTCATTAACAACAAAGTCAAAGCCTGTTGCAGTAGCAGTAGCAGGCATACCTTCATAGTTCACCCATCCCCAACCGGTATCCTCACCACTATAGCTTAGCAGAAAATACTTTTCATCTTCAAAGCCTTCAGTTGCAGTAGCAGAAACACGAATAACATCACCTGCTTTTACATTAGCTAAATGGTTTTTATTAATAGTGGGCTTAGTTGTCGTGTTGCCAATCCAGACAGATTTCTCACTACCAGTCAGAGTTCCTTCCTCATAATAAACCTGAGTAGCAGAGTAGCCTGTACCAGAAAACATCACTCCATTAGCCTTAATTGCTGTCAAAATATCACCTGTTAATAAGAACGTTACGTCTGTAACATCACCCTTTCCTACAGGTACACCAGCTTCAAGGTCTTTCCAGCCTCCATCTTTAATGGCAACTTGAGCACTCCATTCGGTACCAGGTGTTACACCAGTAATGACTACATGCAGGATGTCACCGACCTTTAATGCTTCTAATTTGTCTGCAGTTACTTTAATAGCATCAGAACCCCAATCTGCCGCAACTGGCGTCTCACTGCTCCACAAAATATGGGCATCGTCAGCTGCTGCTCTAAGAGCCTGCGTAGCTGCAAACGTAACGATGGCGATTGCTGCCAACGCAAAGAAAGATAGTAGTTTCTTTTTCATACGCTTTTTTGTTTTAGTTTGTTAATAGTGTTTATTATAAAAAATGTAATTATTGTTTTCTGTAGCTATGTAGAATATTCTCCCACCTTGCATGGCAAAGCAGATATAATCCGATGCAAAGATAATTAAATTTAGGAAAGAATCCTATTCCTTCACAATATTTAACAGAAAAGAAGGTAAGTCAAATCATTTAGAGTCCCTACAGTTCTCTTACCACAAAAAAGTTTTTTTATCAAAAAAAACATCACAAACATCACTCAAACTGAATGTCAGCAAGTTACGGGTGATGTTTGTGGTGATGTTTGTGATGTTTTATGCCCGAAAAGGGGTTAATGATGATGAAAAATGAAGATAAGACCGTATTTAATCACATAGTACCTTTATGATTATTCCCTTATAGGGAACACCTCATTCCCTTTAAGGGAAGCATATTATTCCCATGCTGGGAATGATGGATTCCCACGGTGGGAATGGGAGATTCCCACCGTGGGAACATACTCGAAGGTCATGGCTTCGCTGTGCGAAGTTACGTCCTTCGTCCAATTTTCCCTTAATTTTATAATGTAATGAGTACATTCAAGGAGGAGAAGTGTCTTTATATAAATATGTAAACGCGTTTAAAAACTAATATGAAAAGACTTATGATTTCCGCCGTAGCGTTGCTGAGCGTAGCAACGACGGCATTTGCACAGTATCCTGACCTCACCAGTGAGGCTAGTAAGAAAATCGCTGCCTTGAAGAAGCAATGGGCAGAGCACAGTGACTCCGCATGGGAAAAGGCATTCCCCATCGTGATAGAAGAGGCTAAGGCTGGCAGACCTTACGTACCCTGGGCATCACGCCCCTACGACCTGCGCCAGGCAAAGATTCCCGCATTCCCCGGTGCTGAGGGAGGTGGTATGTATACCTTTGGCGGCCGTGGCGGTAAGGTGTTGACCGTGACCAACCTCAACGACGACGGTCCCGGCTCTTTCCGCTGGGCTTGTGAGCAGGGTGGTGCCCGTATCGTGGTGTTCAATGTCAGCGGTATCATCCGTCTGAAGTCACCTATCTACGTCCGTGCCCCATACATCACCATCGCAGGACAGACCGCTCCCGGTGACGGTGTGATCATCGCCGGTGAGTCATTCCAGGTAGACACCCATGACGTGATTGTACGACACATGCGTTTCCGCCGTGGCGAGACACAGGTGACCTACCGTGAGGACTCCTTCGGTGGCAACCCCGTGGGTAATATCATGATCGACCACTGCTCCTGTGAGTGGGGTCTTGACGAGAACATCTCGTTCTACCGTCACATGTTCGACATGCACGATGGTAAGCCCAACCGCAAGGAGCCTACCGTCAACGTGACGATTCAGAACACCATCTCTGCCAAGGCACTGGACACATGGAACCACGCTTTCGGCTCCACCATCGGTGGTGAGAACACCACTTTCATGCGCAACCTCTGGGCTGACAACACTGGACGTAACCCCAGTATCGGTTGGGGCGGTGTGTTCAACTACGTGAACAACGTCATCTACAACTGGGTACATCGCACTGCTGACGGTGGTGAGTTCACAACGATGTCGAACTTCATCAACAACTACTACAAGCCCGGTCCACTGACCCCGAAAGACAGTCCCATCGGACACCGTATCGTGAAGTCGGAGAGCCGCTCACAGGGACTGTTCCCCTTCAAGCAGTTCGGACGTGTCTATGCCGTGGGTAATATCATGGAGGGCTATCCCGAGATTACCAAGGACAACTGGAACGGTGGTATCCAGACAGCCGACAAGGACGGTGAGATGGACGAGACGGAGAAAGCACTGATGCGCTCCAACGAGCCCTTCGTCATGCCGCACATCAGCATCATGGAGACACAGCAGGCATTCGACTGGGTACTTGCCAATGCCGGTGCTACCATCCCCTGTCGTGACATCGTCGACCAGCGTATCTGCGAGGAAGTGAAGACAGGCGTCGCCTACTATGTCAAGGACTATGAGAAGAAGGTGAAGGACAATCCCTACGGTGACATGTGGGGACTCAGCGACAAGTCGAAGAACGAGCAAGGTTTCTTCAAATACCGCCGTCTGCCACAGGACTCCTATAAGAAAGGTATCATCACCGACCCCCGACAGATGGGTGGCTATCCGGAGTACAACAAGAAATGGAAGCCCTGGAAGGACAGCGACGGTGACGGTATGCCGGACGAGTGGGAGAAGAAGAACGGTCTGAACCCCAACGATGCCAGCGATGCCATCAAGGACTGCAACGGCGACGGCTATACCAATATCGAGAAGTATATCAACGCCATTCCTACCGACAAGAAGGTGGACTGGACGGATATGAAGAATAACCATGATACACTAATCAAACCACTATGAATACAAAAGAATTGACCGTGCTTGCGGAGAAGAACCGCAAGCGTCTGGTGGAGGTCGTCTATCGCGCTAAGGCAGGACATATCGGAGGTGATCTGTCCTGCCTCAACGTCATGACGGCACTCTACTTCCATGTGATGCAGGGACTCAATCCCCAAGACCCCAAAGCCCCGGGCCGTGACCGCTTCGTGCTGTCGAAGGGACACTGTGTGGAGGCGCTCTATGTGACCTTGGAGGCAAAGGGATTCCTCAAACCTGAGATTCTGGACACCTTAGGGCAGTATGGCTCTATCCTCAGCGGACACCCCACCATCGAGGTTCCGGGTATCGAGGTGAACAGCGGTGCCTTAGGACACGGACTCAGCATCGGCATCGGTATGGCGATCGCTGAGAAAATGAACCGTAACGCCTATCTCAACGACAACCCTACCACACCAGTCCCTGCCTACCACACCTATGTGTTGATGGGTGACGGTGAACAGGGTGAGGGTTCTATCTATGAGGCTGCCATGGCTGGCAGCAAGTACAAACTGGACAACCTCGTCGCCATCATCGACCGTAACCACCTGCAGATCAGTGGTGACACGGAGAATGTGATGCCTATCGACTCCATCCGTGAGCGCTGGAGTGCCTTCGGATGGGATGTCATCGATATGAACGGTGACTCGATGGAAGATATCGTCAAGACTTTCGATGCCATCGACTATCAGAACGGGAAGCCCCACCTGATCATCTCCAATACCACCAAGGGCAAGGGTGTCGGCTTCATGGAGGGCATCGCCAAATGGCACCATGGCGTGCTCAACGCCGAGCAGTGCGAGGCTGCCGTGAAGGAGATTGAGGAAAGAATTGAAAAATTGAAAAATTGAAGGATTGAAGTTTTATGATTGCTTGTAGAAAACAGTTTACTGACACGTTGCTGGAACTGGCACGTGAAGACAAAGATATTATCGCCGTGACAACCGATGCCCGCGGCTCGGTGACACTGGGCGACTATGCCACGGCACTCCCTGAGCAGTTTGTGGAGTGCGGTATCGCTGAGCAGGATGCTGTAGGCATCTCGGCAGGTCTCGCCCACTCTGGCAAGAAAGTGTTCTGCTGCGGTCCTGCCTGCTTCTATGTGGCACGCTCACTGGAACAGGTGAAGGTAGACCTCGCATACAGTGAGAACCCTGTCACCATCCTGGGTGTGTCCGGTGGTGTCGCCTATGGCGCACTGGGTGCCACGCACCACTCACTGCATGACATCGCTGTGCTGCGCACCTTCCCCGGCATGACGGTATGTCTGCCCTCCGACTGGCGCTTTACCAAGAAATTAGTGAAACTCCTTGTTGACTACGACAAACCCTGCTATGTCCGTGTGGGACGTGCCGCCGTTCCTGATGTCTATGCTGACGACAACTTTGAGGTGACTCCCGGTAAGGCAATCACTGTCCTTGACGGTAATGACATCACCATCGTGGCAGCAGGCGAGACTGTCTACCATGCCTGGCAGGCTGGTCTCCAACTGAAGGAGAAGGGCATCAGTGCCCGTGTGCTCGACTGCTCATGGATCAAGCCTTTCGACACAGAGGCGATCCTGAAGGCAGCAAAGGAGACGGGACGCTTCGTCACCGTCGAGGAACACAGCCAGTTTGGCGGACTCGGTGCGATGGTATGCGAGACGATTTCCGAGCATCCCGTACCAGTACGCATCCTGGGGATTCCTGACGAGAATGTCGTACATGGTACGAATGCTGAGATATTCCACCACTACGGACTCGATGCCGAAGGTATCGTGAAAGCGGTGATTAGCCTATAGGCACTCTAGTCCCAAGAACTTACGCAAGCCCTTCACACCAAGGACGACGCTGTTCCATCCATGCCATGGCGGTGTCCATGGCGGTGTGTACACATACTACGTGTTTCATATTCTTATTCTTTAGAGATTAGTTGGTTTACTGCATGACGCCAGCCCTCATAGAGGTGAGCGTTGAGTGTTGAGCGTTGAGCGTTTGGCTGATAGACATCGGTTACTTTGCGCAGTCCGGTCACCTCATCGAAGGACTTCCACAGCCCACGGGCAAAACCGTTCATGATGACGGCACCGAAGGCGGAGGCATCGTCGACCTCCGTACAGACGACGGGGGTGTCCAGCATATCAGCCTGGAACTGCATGAGGAACTTGTTCTTTGTCGGTCCTCCATCGGCACATATCTCATTGAGCTTTCCTCCCGTGGCACGTGCCATCACATCTATCAGGTCCTTGATCTGGTAGGCGATGCTCTCCAGTGCCGCACGAAGGAAATGTGCCTTCGTCGTGGCGAAGGTGAGTCCGAAGACTGCTCCCTTCACGTCACTCTGCCACCAGGGTGCACCCAGTCCTGAGAAAGCAGGAACGATATATACCCCACCGTTGTCCTCGACACTGGTGGCAAGTGCTTCCATCTCAGACGGATGCCCGACCAGTTGCAACTGGTCAGCAATCCATTTCAGGGTGGCACCGGTACTATAGATATTACCCTCGAAACCGTAATAGACCTTACCAAAGGCGGAGAAGCCCACACTGGTCACCAGCCCCTCGGGGGCTGCCTGCGGTTCCTCACCGATATTCACCATCACACTGGAACCAGTACCGTAGGTCACCTTACCGGAGCCCTTGGTGAAACACATCTGTCCTACCAGGGCACCATGACTGTCACCCAGCACACCTGAGATGGGGATGGGCTGTGGGAAGATACCTTCCACCGTCGTCTCACCATAAACGGCATCACAGGGCAGGATATCCGCCATCATGCTGCGGGGGATATCAAAGAGACGCAACAGGTCGTCATCCCAGTCCATCGTATGGATATTAAAAAGCATCGTGCGGGACGCATTGGTATGGTCGGTGGCAAAGGTCTTACCCCCCGTGAGTTTCCAGATGAGCCATGTCTCAATGGTTCCCATCAACAGCTCCCCACGGTTGGCAGCATCACGGGCTCCTTCCACGTTATCCAACAGCCATTTCACTCCTGAGGCGGAGAAATTGGGATCGATGAGCAGACCGCTCTTCGACATCACCTGCCTGGTATATCCCAACTCCCGTAACTCACGGCACAGTTCGGCACCACGGGTGTCCTGCCATACCACTGCATGGGCAATGGGCGTACCTGTCTGTTTGTTCCATACCACTGCCGTCTCACGCTGGTTTGTGATTGCCAATGAGAAGTGAGAGGTGAGAGGTGAGAGGTGAGAGGACTCCATCAACTTTCTGATAGCCTCCACCATGTTTTGGTATATCTCCTCTGCGTCATGTTCCACCCATCCTGTCTGGGGGTAGTATTGGTGGTGGTCAACATTAGTGCGACCTATCATGTGGCACTGCTCGTCAAAGAGCAATGCCTTGGTAGACGACGTGCTCTGGTCTATTGCAATGATGTATTGTTTCATTTCTATCCGGGATTTTAATGTATTAATAATTTAGTATGAAGATGTACCTCACAGGCTCCCGCCTTGTAACAGTTAATGGTATCCTCAGCGATCTCCTCTGGTGTCAATGGATTCTTCACATCGGCAGGAATCACCTTACCTACATGGCAGACGGGTGCCACTGTAACAATAATCTTTCTCATGTCTTACTATTTTTTCTTTGTTTTAGTACTCTTAGGTGACAAAGGTACGAAGAAGTAAGTAAAATACAAAAGAAAACTACATTTTTTTTTGGCTTTTATTCTGATTATTCGTATCTTTGCGAAAGAAAACTACTAAACAAATTAAATAAGACAATGAGAAACGGAAAGACTTGCTTTGGCGTGATTATCGGAACACGCGCCTATTTCAATTCAGAACTTGCCAAGGATGTGCGCAAGCAGTTGTTAAAAACATTAGAAGAAGGTGGCTATGAATATGTCATCCTGCCAGAGGATGCCACTCCTACGGGCAGCAGCAGTATCGAGACCCGTGAGGACGGACTGAAGGTTTCCAAACAGTTCCGTGAGCACCGTGACGAGATTGACGGTATCATCGTATCGCTTCCTAACTTCGGTTTCGAGATTGGTATCATCAATGCCATCAGCGACGCAGACCTGAACGTACCAGTCCTGGTACAGGCATGTGATGACGAGAACGACAAGGTTGACCTTGACAGCCGGCGTGACGCGTTCTGCGGAAAGATCTCCGTCTGCAACAACCTCTACCAGTATGGTATTCCTTTCACGGATACCACCCTGCACACCTATTCTATATATAGTGACCTCCTTGCCAAGGATATCGACAAGTTTGCCGCTATCTGCCGGGTGGTCAACGGACTGCGCCACTGCCGTATCGGACAGATCGGTACACGCCCATTGGGCTTCAACACCTGCCGTGCCAGTGAAAAACTGCTGCAGCGTTACGGCATCACCGTCGTACCTGCTGACCTGAGTGAGATTCTCTTCGCTGCTCAGAAAATCAGCGACGATGACCCGAAGTTCAAAGCGATGTGTGAGCGTACCTGTAACTATGCACAGGTTCCTGACAACTACAAGGAGAAACTGGGCATACAGGCGAAGTTCAGCGTTGCCGTAGAGAATTGGATTGAGGCGAACGACGTACAGGCTGTCGCCATCCAGTGCTGGGACTCTCTGGAGCAGAACTATGGCTGCGCCCCTTGTGTGACCATGTCCATGCTGGGTGACAAGCTTATCCCTGCTGCCTGTGAGACGGATATCGCCGGTGCTGTGTCGATGTATGCGCTGACCCTTGCCTCCGGTAAGGCTTCCGCCCTGCTCGACTGGAACAACAACTTCGCAGAGGACCGTAACAAGTGTGTATGTACTCACTGCGGTAACTATCCGAAGTCTTTCGTACAGAACGACCTGAAGTTAGGACCTCTCGGTGTACTGGGACGCACGTTGGGTAAGGTGAAGACCTTTGGTGCCGTCTATGCCAAGGTGACGGGCGGTCCGTTCACCTTCTTCCGCATCTCCACCGATGACCCGAAGGGCTGCATCAAGGCATACCTCGGCAAGGGTGAGATTACCGATGATCCATACGGAATGGACGGATGTATCGCTGTCACTAAGGTTGATAACCTGCAAAAGCTGATGAAGTATATCTGTAAGAACGGCTTCGAGCATCATGTGGCGATGTGCCGCACCGACGTGGTGGACATCCTCAATGAGGCGATAGAGACTTATCTGGGCTGGAACCTTTATGTACATGAGTAATAGAGGTGAGAGTTAAGAGGTAAGAGGTGAGAGGTAAGAGGTGAGAGGTAGAACTGTGAACTATGAACTGTGAACTATGAACTATAAACTAAAGAAATATCACGGCGTGGTGGTCCCGATGGTGACACCCGTCAAAGAAAATGGTACGCTCGACACACAGGCTGTGGAGCGTATCATTGCGTTTTTTGCCCAGGCAGGTGTTTCCCCACTGCTGATGGGAACGACTGGTGAGGGAAACAGCGTTAGCCAGAAGGACGGACAGTTGTTTGTGGAGACGGCTGTGAAGGCTGCACAAGGACGTATCACCATCTATGCCGGACTGACAGGCAACTGTTTTGCGGAGCAACTGGCACAGGCTGAGGCATACACCCATGCTGGGGCTGATGTCATCGTTGCCACCTTGCCCACCTACTATGCCCTGACGGAAGAACAGATGGAGAACTACTACCGCACCCTTGCCAGCAGTATCAAGGGACCGTTGATGCTCTATAACATCCTCGCCACGACCCACATGAGTATTCCCGTGGAGATCATCCGCCGTCTTGCCGACCATCCCAACATCGTGGGACTGAAAGACTCGGAGCGTGACCTGGAGCGTATGGCACAGTGTATCGAGATTGCCAAAGGACGTGAGGACTTCTGTTATTTCTGCGGATGGGCAGCACAGTCGGCACACTCCCTTGAGCTGGGTGGTGACGGCATCGTACCTTCTACCGGCAACTTCGTCCCGGAGATGTTCCAGCAACTCTACGAGGCTGCCGTCAAGGGTGACATGGCTACCGCCAACCGCTTACAGAACGAGACGAACGAGATAGCTAAGATCTATCAGAAAGACCGCACCTTGGGACAGTCGCTCACCGCCTTGAAGGTGATGATGCAGACCAAGGGACTCTGTGAACCGTGGATGCTCATGCCACTGACTCGCCTCTCCGCTGAAGAGGAAAAAGCGATTGTTTCCCAAATGAGAAACGAGAAATGAAAGAAATGAGAAATGCTAATGAAAAAATGATCAAATGATGCATATCATTGACTACCTCATCGTCCTGCTGTCCATCCTCGCCGCTATCGGCACAGGAGTATGGTTTGCCCATAAACAGAAGGACACGTCACAGTATTTTGCAGGAGGCGGAAAGATACCCGCCTGGGCGGTAGGCATCTCTATCTTCGCCACACTGATCAGCAGCGTGACTTTTCTCGCCTACCCCGGTGCCGCCTATGCCGGCAACTGGATACTGTTGGTGCAGGGGCTGATGGTACCCATTGTCCTGCTGGCACTGGTAGGTGTCATCGTACCGTTGTTCCGCAAAGTGATCCGTCTATCAACCTATGAGTATTTTGAAAGGCGCTTCGGACTCTTCGCCCGTCTCTACAGCTCTTTTGCCTTTACCTTAGGACATTTCTCGAAAGCGGGAACGGTGTTTTTCCTCGTGTCGATGGCACTGGCGACCTTCCTGAATCTCAACATCTATGCTATCGTACTTATCCTGGGTATCACCATTATCATCCTGACTTTGTTCGGAGGTATGGAGGCTATCGTATGGATGGATGTGGCACAGGGATTCCTACTGATAGGTGGTGGTATCATCTGCATCCTGATTCTCCTGTTCGGTATCGAGGGTGGTCCCGTAGAGACGTTCCGTATCGCATCGGAATATAACAAGATATCATTCGGTCCCTACGACTGGGACCTGACACAGCTGACATTCATCGTGATGGTACTCAACGGTATCTTCTATGCCTTGCAGAAATACGGAACCGACCAGACTATCGTACAGCGCTACCTGGCTGCGAAGAACGACAAGGAGGCGAAGAAAGCTGCATACATCGGAGTGATGATGTCTGTTCCCATCTGGGCGCTGTTCATGTTCATCGGTACGGCTCTCTTCGCTTACTACCATGCTCAGGGAGCACCGCTATTACCTGAGGGTATCAAGGCGGATGAGGTATTCCCTTACTTCATCGCCCATGAACTGCCCGTCGGTATCCGTGGACTCATCATTGCGGCACTTGCCGCAGCGGCAATCTCCTCTCTTGACTCAGACCTGAACTGCCTGTCTGCCATTGCCGTACAGGACTACTACACACGTTTCCGCAAGAATGCCACCGACAAGGAACAGCTGACTTTTGGAAAATGGATGGTCGTTCTTGCCGGTATCGGTGCCATTGGTGTCGCTGCCCTTTATATCTCATGGGGCGGTGAGGGTGTCTTAGGTGCCCTCTTCTCCCTCTATGCCATCTTCTCGGCAGGTATTGTGGGCATCTTCATCCTCGGACTGTTCAGTCGTCGTGCCAATAAGCAAGGACTGTATATCGGTATTGCGGTTGCCGTCCTCTTCACGGCATACGCAGTGCTGACCTCCACGAAGGTTGATATCCATGGGACGGGTGTCAAGGAGACGTTACTCGACTTAGGGGACTGGAACTTCACCCACCATAAGTATATGTTAGGTGTATACTCGCACCTCATCGTCCTTGTGGTAGGATATCTTGCCAGTTTCCTTTTCAAGACACCACTTGCCGACAAGGAACTTACTATCTGGGGATATCTGGATGAGTTGAGAGGTAAGAGGTGAGAAGTAAGAGGTAAGTTATACATTATTATATTATTATGAAAGCAATCACTTTATTACAGCCCCAGAAGATTGTGTTCGGTACGGGCTGCATCGAGACATTAGTAAATGACTATAAGACATTAGGATTCCAGAAACTGTTTGTACTGACAGCTCCTCCTATCCTCCCACTGATAGAGGAGCCATTAGAGGAGTTGCGCAACGGCGGTGTCCAGATTGAGATCTTCCAGAACATCCTTGCCGAGCCTACCGTCAACGACTTCAAGGCGATCTTGGAGAAGGCACGTGCTTTCCGTGCTGACAGTGTCGTTGGTATCGGTGGAGGCTCTGTCCTCGACGTGACGAAACTGGTTGCCGCATTCATCAACAGCGACCAACAGGTAGAAGACTGTTTCGGTACTGGGTTCATCAAAGCGAAAGGACTGTGGTTCGCCTGTCTGCCGACTACGGCAGGAACAGGCTCTGAGGTATCACCCAATGCCATTCTGTTGGATGAGCGTGACCATCTGAAGAAGGGTATTGTGTCACCTTATCTCATCGCTGATGCTGCCTATGTGGATCCCAAGCTGACATGGACAGTACCTGCCAAGGTGACGGCAGATACGGGAATGGATGCCCTGACACACTGCATAGAGGCATATACCAATAAGTTCGCACATCCTGCCGTCGACATCTATGCACTGCAGGGTATCCGCCTGATTGCCGCCAACCTGCTGAGGGCTGTCAAGGACGGCAAGGACCAGGAGGCTCGTGAGGCTCTCGCCCTCGGTTCCCTCTATGGCGGATTATGCCTTGGTCCCGTCAACACAGCGGCAGTCCATGCACTCTCCTACCCTCTCGGTGGTGAGTTCCATATCCCCCACGGATTATCCAATGCCATCTTGCTGCCCTCCGTCATGAAGTTCAATGCCGAGGCGTGCCCCAAGCGTTATGTTGAGGTGGCGACAGCATTACTGAGTAGTTCGTCTACGGATACAAGTTCGCCTAGTGACACCAGTGATTCCAGTCTTGCTCAGCGTGGCGTGGACTTCATCTACCAGTTAGCCGACGCAGTAGGTATTCCCAAGAAACTCACTGACCTGGGTATTCCACAGAGTGCCGTCGACGGCATGGCGAAAGCTGCCATGGAGGTACAGCGCCTGCTGAAGAACAACCCAAGGGAAGTCACTGAGCAGGATGCCCGGGATATTTATAATTCGCTTTATTAATTTCGGTATTTCGACATCTCGATATTTCGAATTTCAAATAAAAAAAACTATGAAACCCATATTAGCAATTACCATGGGCGACCCCGCCGGTATCGGTCCAGAGATTACCGTACGCGCCCTGAACAGAAAAGAGACTTACGAGAAGTGTAAACCCATTGTCACAGGGGATGCCGCCATCATGCGACAGGCAGTTCAACTCTTGGGCTTCGATTTGAAGGTGAATGCCGTACAAAGCGTAAAGGACGCTAAGTTTGAGTATGGCACCATCGATGTCTATGACTTGCAATGTATCGACCTAGCCACCTTCGAGTTCGGCAAGGTACAGCCACAGTGTGGCAATGCCGCCTTCCAGTATATCAAGAAAGCCATCGACCTCGCCATGGCTGAGGAGGTGGACGGTACGGTGACCGCTCCCCTCAACAAGGAGGCACTGAACCTTGCAGGGCACCATTATGATGGTCATACAGAGATCTATGCCACCTTTACGGGAACGAAGAAGTATGCGATGATGCTGGCGGACGAGAATATCCGTGTCATCCATGTCTCTACCCATGTTCCTTTACGGAAAGCATGTGACCTGGTGAAGAAGGCTCGTGTCATCGAGTGCGTCGAACTGATTGACGATGCCTGCCGGCAGTTTGGTATCGAGAAACCCCATATCGGTGTGGCTGGTCTGAACCCTCACTCCAGTGAGAACGGGATGTTCGGCTATGAGGAGGCACAGGAGATTATCCCTGCCATCGAGGAACTCAAAGCACGAGGCTTTGACGTGGAAGGTCCTGTACCTCCCGACTCTATCTTCGCCAAGGCGAAATGTGGAAAGTATGACGGATGTGTCGCCATGTATCATGACCAGGGACATATTCCCTTGAAGGTATGTGCCTTCAACTGGAATAAGGAGACTGGTAAGATGGAGAGTGCCTCTGGCGTGAATATCACCCTCGGACTACCTATCATCCGTGTCAGTGTAGACCACGGTACTGCTTTCGATGTGGCAGGAAAGGGTATTGCCAACGACAGTGCCATGACCCTTTCTATCGACTATGCTACCCGCATGGCGATATATCGGCGAAGCCGAAATGAGAAATGAGGAATGAGAAATGAGAAATGATTGTCATTGCTGATGATATCACTGGTGCCGCGGAGATGGCGGGCATTGCCCATCAACATGGGCTGTCTGTCCGTCTCAGCATTGCGGGTTCTCTCTGCTGCGACAGGGGCGCAGCAGAGAGAACTGACGTGCTGGTGATAGCCACAGACACCCGTTCCATGACAGAGGAAGAAGCAGTCAACGAGACCCGCCGCATTACCTCTCACCTCTCACCTCTCACCTCTCACCTCTTCAAGAAGACCGACTCCGCCCTACGTGGTCATGTAGTGGCAGAACTATCCGCTTTGATGCAGGCTACAGGTTACCAGCGTGCCATCTACCTCCCTGCCAATCCCTCTAAAGGAAGGATTATCCGTAACGGTTGTTATTATATTAAAGAGGTGAGAGGTGAGAAGTCAGAGGTAAGAGAAGTGCCTATCCACG
This sequence comes from uncultured Prevotellaceae bacterium, assembly GCA_900314755.1. Lineage (GTDB taxonomy): Bacteria > Bacteroidota > Bacteroidia > Bacteroidales > Bacteroidaceae > Prevotella. The sequence continues at coordinate 15,127 of OMWH01000024.1, forward strand.
AGACAGCATTCAGCTATGATCCGGAATTCCCTGCGAAGACCTCGGTTCTGAGAGAGCGTTTCCCCGATGCCGAGGAGCATCATATCCTGATGCCCGATGCAGAGACGGTAACGGATATCCAGCATATCGTGGCTGCCAATGACGACGGGCACACCCTCTTTGCAGGTGCCGCAGATTTATTTGAGACCTACTTAGGTGTGAGAGGTAAGAGGTTAGAGGTAAGAGATATGTCAGAGTCTAAGAACTATCCTCTCACCTCTCACCTCTCACCTCTTACCTCTCACCTCTCACCTCTCACCTCCAAATCCACCCTCTTCCTCTGCGGCAGTACTCAGAGCAAGCCATTAGACCTTGGCTTCCCTGTGACACCCATGCCTATAGCCATCTATGACGGCAGCGAGGATATTACGCCATGGCTGGAAGAGGCAGAGAAACTGTACGAGCAACAGGGTTCGCTGATGATTACCATCCCCCATCGTCACCGCACGGGAAAGGAAGTTGCCATCCACTTGCGAGAGATGACAGCAGAACTCATCCAGCACTTAGTGGCAAAGCGAGCACCTCAACAACTGATTATTGAAGGAGGCGCCAGTGCCTTCGCCACCCTGCAGCATCTGGGTTGGAATGAGTTGGAAATGGTCTGCCAGATAGCACCGGGGGTTATCAAAACGAAAGCCCCGAACGGGACTTTCGTCATTATGAAACCAGGCAGTTACCCATGGGGGCATCTCACCTCTTACCTCTAACCTTTTACCTCTCACCTCTCACCTCTTACCTCTCACCTCTATCCTCTCCCCCATCAGACTATTCAGATAGATTTCCAGAGCGGTATATCCTTCCACAGAGGCAACGACATTACGGTCTTCCGGATTGGTGGGATCAAACCCATTGGCACGTTCCCATTCATCTGCCATACCGTCATGGTCGTTATCCGTAACGGGAGTAGCTGCGGCATATTCCAGCCAGCCCTCCGCATCACTGGGGCTGTCGATAATACCCTGCTTATGAGCAGAAGGACCTTGATACTTTGGATGCCCAGTCTTCACATCCTTGATAAGGCGCTGTTCCACGGCATCCCGTCTGATCGTTCCTACCTTGGCAAGCACCTGCTGATAAGCTTCCTGTGCCGACTCTGCAGGTGTCAGGTATTGCGCATATTCCGGTTTGGTAAGCGGTGCGTCCTTTCTCATCTGCTCCACACTGAATCCTGTCTTGTTACCGATAAATTGCCAGTTATTCGCTGTTGGCTGTCCCTCCATCACATTCCCTTCTATATACCAGAGAGAAGGACCTGTCAGCGTCTTTCCCTTACGTGCAGCAGACAGTTCAATGAAATAGTTGTCCGTAGGATGGGCAGGACCTGGCTTATAGTAGTTGCCTATGAAGTTACACTCATGCGAGCTCCCCTCTCCTGCCTCGTTCTCACCCCCATAACAGGAGTTCTTACGTCCCCAGTTGAAGTTCACATTATTAATATACTCCATGAAGACGTTCTTATCGACACTGGGATTAGTGGCACCGTTAAGGCGGGCGCTACGACTGTCATTGCTCACGAGCAGGTTATGATGGAACGTGGCAGGTGAACCGCCCCACTGGCATCCATAGCCCCGGACTCCCTTCTTATGACCGGCATTATGAAGTCCTTCGTGAACGATACACCACTGTACCGTCGTGAAGTGGTTGTCGTACATGGTCACATTCTCCTCACCGCTCCATCCAAAACAACAGTGGTCGATGATGATGTTAGAGGCATTCTCTATACCAATAGCACCTCCTTCGATGAAACACCTCTTCTTATAGGCAGCATCTGTTTCCCCCTCGTTACGCGGCAGGTCCAGCGTACCCAGACGGGAGCGGAGGTTACGGATAATGACATTATCAGAGCCACCGAGGTTCAGTTTTCCACCACACAGGAGGATACCCTCTCCTGGTGCCGTCTGCCCGGCAATCGTCACATTCTTCAGTTTGGCACGGATAGCCCGCTCTGAGGGACGCTGCGGATTAGGACCGATATGGATGATACCACTGACACGGAATACGATAGTCGCATTCTCCTTACCAGCCTCTGTCAGTGCCCAGCGCAGGGAGCCCTCCCCACTGTCACTCAGTGTCGTCACCTCCACGACCTTACCGCCACGGCCTCCTGACACATACTTTCCAAAGCCCTGAGCAGTAGGGAAAGCAAGTGTTTTCTGATGAGCGGTGATCACCGCCTCTGGGTCGAACTCCTTTGCTGACGGGTCGAGGGTACGATAGGCTGCGTCAATTTTCTCCCATCTATTCACCTTCTCATAATCGGCATCCTTCAGCTGATGACTCCAGCTGATACGTTTCGATGCGTCAGCAAGCGTTTCTCCGTTCTTACTCTTATATTCCGCATAATACGACTTCGTGCCGTCATTGCCACCCATAGTCTCCCATCCGGCATCCTTGATGACATTGTTCAACTGGCAGTTCATAAACAGACTGCCACATTTCTCTGCTCCCCAGCAGCGTCCGAGTGACACACTCCTGTCACTGACACCATCTGCCTTCGTCACTATACAGTTATTGAACAGGAAACCCAGCCATATCTTAGTACCGTCCGCTGCCGTCGTGTAAATGCTGATATCCTCTGGTGCTGTGATATAGCCTGGTGCGACACTATTCAGCGTGCAACGTTCAAACCAACAGGTACCACCTGCATAGATATAGTCGACAGCACCCTCTATGACACACTCTTTATAATAACTGCGAGTCCCTTTCTTCGTACGATGGGTATCCTGATAACCTGCTATCTTACAATGGTAGAAAGTGGAACGGTCTCCATCCACATGCAGGGCGAGTGCCTGACCAGCAGCCTTACCACCCGTATTCTGGACACACAGGTCCTGTGCGTAGAAATCCGGGGCAAAGACAGCCAATGTCGCATAGTCACGTACATCCTTACCGCCGCCGATGGTCTTCTTGCCATTAGCTGCAGTGATGACGGTCCTGTCCATCCCCTCGCCTATCAGGGATATCTTTTTCGTCGAGGTTTTCTGACGGGTTCCTATCTTCACCATTCCCTCATAGGTTCCTGCCTTGATTTGAATGACAGCCTCCTCACCTTCCATGACAGCATCAACTGCCGCCTGTATCGTGGCATAGTCCCCACTGCCGTCTTTGGCAACTGTTATTGTCTTCTGTGCGAAAGCGCTCATTGCCATCACACACAGCATCAAAGTCACAACTTGCTTTTTCATCTTGTATTGGTTTTAGTAGTTTCTGTTTGGGTGCAAAGATATAGGTTTTCTCACAGACTTCCAAATATTCAGACAACAAAAAGCGGAACCGCTATTGAGCAATTCCGCTTTATATTATTAATAAGGTGTAGACTTATTTGTTCACGAATCTTTTAACCATTTATCTATATATGCCTTTATAACATCTACAAATAGGACTGCCTGAGGATATAATTCCTCAACAGTCTGAAGCGTATGATTAACAAAGTCATCATAATCACCAGTAGAACGTTTGGAAAACAGACGGCTATAAAACCTACCAAGTTCTGGTGGAATAACTCCTGATTGAACAAAATGCATACCAAGTTGCTGTCGTACTCCCTCATGTGACTTAACTATAATCTTTGCAGATATCAATAAAGCACTAGCAGCATAATAACAGGCATAATACATACGATTCACCGCTGTATTATAAAAACCATTTTCTTTATGGCTAAGCACTTCTTTTAACGTGCTCTCCGCATTTTCTATACGATACTTTACAATATCAACACGCTGTTCATCAGTTAAAGTCATAGCCTGATTCCCTCATTCTCTACATTTACATAAAAAGGAGTGATTCGCTCTCCCCATTTTGATTTTGGCATTACTAACGGATTAATAAGTATGCCTGTGTTTAATTCTATCTGATAGAGTGGAGCATATATAGCATCCTCATCTTTTCCTGAAATAACAGGTTTATCAACCAATATCAACAAATCAATGTCGGAATCAGGACGAGCGTCCCCACGAGCCTCGCTACCATATAATCTCGCTTCCAAATCCATTGGAATCGTTTTTAATGCCTGTTTAATATCTTCTACGACATTGGTTCGCTTCATATCATCATTATATTTACTCTGCTGCAAAGATAAAACATTTCTGTTATATCTCCAAATATTCAGACAACAAAAAAGCGGAACCGCTGTTGAGCAATTCCGCTTTATATTATTAATAAGGTGTAGACTTATTTGTTCACGAACTTGACCTTGTCGAATTCGTTCTCGTTCGATAATGCATGAACAAGCTCACGCTTTATTCTCACTTATTCACGAATTTTTTACCATTCTGAATCAGAATACCCTTCTGGTTCTTCTCCACCTTCTGACCTGCGAGGTTGTAGATAGGAGCGTTAGCATTGATTGCCTTCTCGATATTCTTCACAGTCTCAATTGCTGTTGGGAGTTGTGGCTCTGGCAGAGGCTCTGCAGCGTCAAAGGCTGCCTTGTCGTAAGTGTAGGTAAAGCCATAGAAATCTACTTGACTCTTTGGAGAAAGCAAATAGTAAGTCGTACCAGCCTTAACTGGGAACTCCACCGTACCCAAGAACAATTGACCAATATTTCTTGCACCTACAGGAGATGACTCTGTTTGTTGTTGTATAATATAGTTAGCTGGCATTTCAAGGGAAAGTGGCAACGAATAAGGTGTATCTCCATCTTTCACACCGTCCCATGTATTACTCCTAAAATATCCCTTCACTGTCATTACAGTATTAGAAAGAATGGTATATCCTGCTGACGAAGTGGAAGCATCAACTACATAGAAAGGATGATTGCCTTTAGGAACTCGTACTCCAACTTTGAAGGTACCATCAACAATAGGAGTCACCTTAATATAAAGTCCACGTACAGGAAGAGATCCACATCCTGGAGAATAAGCGGTATTTGTTGTGTTAACATCCTTCAATTTCATGCGACCTTTTTCAGAATCAGACTCCCATTCGAATTTTTCTGTGATAAAGGGATTTCCTTTACCTTTTAAACAATTTGTAAAGCCTTCTTGTAATGCTGCCAGAGACTGGTCGGTCGCACTAACTAGCTCCCATGGTGCTTTTGGCTTTGTTTCATCATAAATCGGCATTTTAGTAGTTGGATCTGTATTCTCTGTATCCACATACAAATCATTGGGATACGGAGAGGAAAGGATGACCACATTGGCACAAGCCTTATCTCCATCCTTTACCTGAATAGCTTGAGCAGCATCTGTGACATTAAAGTTGCCATTGCCTACAGAGAAAACCTGTGTTGTCTCTTGCGCATTCACACTCATAGCTACAAGAGCCATGCTAATTAGGGTAAAAATCTTTTTCATAAGCGTTTTAGTTTTGTTTTGTTGTTATATAAAGTTCATTTGTATTTCATTTTCTACTGCCCACCTCGCCTGCGGAGGTGGACATCTTTAGCACTATAAGTGCACTTTTTCACGGTGCAAATATAATGTTTTTCTCTGAAACCTCCAAACTTTTTGGTGTAAATTGTACGCTCACACAGATAAAATAAGTTATAGGAAAAGTTATTCCCACGTTGGGAACATAATATTCCCACGTTGGGAATGTAGGATTCCCACCATGGGAATGTAGGATTCCCACCATGGGAATAATCTACTCAAGACATCGAAAAAACAGAGAAGATGCAGTAAAATATATCAGAAAAAAGCTCTAATGACAAAAAACATCACCAACATCACCACTAATATCACCATCTCAATCGCCCTTGCCATCAGCGTTTGCCGCAATTTGGTGATGTTGTGATATTAAAAATAAAAATTACATGGTACATATCCACCTCTTTACTGGTACCACAGCCAATATCACTTTAACCGCAGTTTCTACTCCTAATTCCGATACAGAAGTAAAGGATGTTTGGAAATGGGGTGTTAATATAAGTCTACACCTTAATTAATAATAAAAAGCGGAGCCGTTTGACAAGGGCTCCGCTTATTTAATTCAACTTTCGCAAGTTGTAGGAGTAAAGGAGTAAAGGAGTTAAAGGAGTTAGGACGATACTTCGTGGCACCCGAGACTCCAGTAGAAAGTCGCGATTACAGGACTAATGTCTTAACTCCTTAACTACATAACTCCTTAACTCCTAAAAAGTTGAGCAAATGCGAAACTTAAGTTATTTAATTAAATAATGTGCATATTTTTAACAAGGACGCTTCTTAGGAAGTTTGAAGACATCCTGCACTTCCTTCATCTGCTCCTCCGTCATGCCGTCAGGCTCTGAGCCCATAGAGCGGGCACACATATAGATGTTAGCAGCCTTACAGAGCACGTCCGTCTGGTCGAAGGCATCCATGATGTCCTGTCCCACAGCCACGGTGCCGTGTTTCTCCCACATCACCACGTCATGTGTCTTGATTTGTTCCAAAGTAGCCTCAGCAAGAGCCACTGACGAAGGCAGTGCATAAGGTACGATACCGATACCCAGTGGTGCGAAGGCAAGCGTCTCTGGAATCATCGACCACAGCACACGGGTCATCTCATCACCCTTGAGGAAACGCTGGATATGACTCATTGCCACCAGTTCAATAGGATGAGTATGGAGTGTTGCCTTATAGCACGACCCTGTCTCCAACAGGTAGTTCTGCAAAGCAAGATGAGTAGGAAGCTCTGAGGTGGGAACGACATTCACATCAGCTATCACCACATAGCTGGCACAATCATCGCAGATACGGATGATGCTACCGTTCTGCATCGGTTCACGGGCAAGGTCACGCATCCGCTTACCTGTTCCCTTACAATAGAAATACTTGCCCTTCAACTGGGGCAGTGTCAAACCGATCTGCTTCACTTCCGAGATGGCAGGCATTGCCTTACACTCCTCGTCCATAAACTCAGTGACGTTGACGGTGATATTACCACCGTTACGTTCTGCCCATCCTTTCTGCCAGAGGTAGCCTGTTACCTCGGCAATCTGATCAATCACCGCTTTCAGTGCGGGGCGGTTTTCTAATATACTTTTCATATAATTCTTTTTTTTAGAGGTGAGAGGTAAGAGGTGAGAGGTGAGAGAATAGTTCTTGCCCACCTTTTCCTATTGCCTAACACCTATTTACATACCTTATCTTCAAAAGTTTTTCTCAATCCTATCAACATTTTAGTTGTCTCAGATATAAACAATTCTTGTTCATCAAATTGTTGTTGTGTAATATATCCTAAGAGTAACGAGACCTCTAACTGGCACATAACCTCCATCAAAGATCCGTTAGCAATTTCAAGGAAATGAATACGTTCTTTATTAGAGAAGCGCCCCATCCCCTCAGCAATATTAGAAGGTACAGAGATTACCGCACGTTGTATCTGATTAATCAACCCCATACGTTCAGAAGTAGGAAATGACTCCGTAAGCAGATATACCATTTTAACAAGTTCCAATGACTTGTGGTAAACATTGAGTTTTCTAAAATAGAAATCGTTCATAACAATCCGCCTTTGAACATTCCTCTCACCTCTCACCTCTTACCTCTCACCTCTTAATAATCCTCTCCATAACGCTCCTTCGTGATATCATCAAGGGCACGACCTCTGGTGTTGGGGGCACCAATGACTCCTACGATCAACGAGATGAGCAACAGCGCTATCATGCAATAGGCGGCAATGGTGAAACCCTCGCCGTTCTCTCCATAGATATACGTGAAGACGAGTCCCCACAGGGCGGATAGTCCACGGACGATGAAGAACATCAGTCCCTGGGCACCGGCACGGAACTTGGCAGGGAACAGCTCGGAACCCCACAGCGCATAGAATATCTGAGGGGACGCACCACCTTGCACACCCCATAGGATGGCAAATGCCCACAGACCTGCGGGACCGTTCACACCGATGGTGACGATGACCAGCCAAGCACTCAGCGCTGCCACGAGACCAAAGACATAGATACCTATGTGGGAGGTATGGTCGATGAGTTTCGAGGTGATAAAAGTCACACCTACGATAATCGCCCACTGTATGAAGTTCATCCAGTTAGCCTGCTCGTTAGTGACACCACCAGCCGTCTCATAGATATGCGGCTGGAAGAATCCCATCACCGAGGCAACGAGGTTCCATGTCAGATAGATGGTAGCAAGGAAACAGACTGTCTTCACTGCGATATTGTTAGAGAACAACACCTTGATATTATCCAACAGACCCGGTTTCTTCTCACCACTCTCCTGCCCTTTCGTAAACTCCGCACTCTCCTGCAACTGTCGCTGCAGGTTCCATGCAATGAATGCCACGATGAAGAGCGACAGGAACACCAAGCGGGAACTGAAGGCATTGACAGCCGTCTCCTCCATATCAGCACCACCAATGGCATGAGCTATACTCTCCACCCATCCGAAAAGATAACCACCCGGTGCGAAAAACATTCCCAACAACAGGATGACCATCGGACCGATGCCCCATGACATCTGTGAGATACAGATGTTACGGCCACGGTTGTTATTCTCCGACGACTCCGAGATATACGTCCAGGAGGCAGGCACTCCCACACCGACAGATATTCCCGTCACCAGGAAACCACACAGCAGCATAGGGAAGTTAGTACTCAGCATGATCAACAGCACTCCTAACATATATACTATAAGGTTATACGTGAAGATGAACTTACGCCCGTATTTGTCTGCAAGGAAGCCGCCGATAATAGCACCTACTGCCGCACCTAAGCAGTTAGCACTGATGAAGTTAAGCCAACCCAGATGCACCTCCGACAGTCCCAGGTAGTTCTGCCACAGCGTCAGTCCACTGGCACCGGCGACGATGGCACCTGCATCGAGATAATTCGTAAGAGACACAGCTATCGTGCTCTTCAAACTTTTGTCTTTTTTCATAATCATTATTATTTTTGAGGTGAGAGGTGAGAGGTAAGAGGTAAGAGAATAGTTCGTTCTCCTCCTTTTCCGCGTTTATCCAACATTTCTCTCACCTCTTACCTCTCACCACTTACCTCTTATTATCTGCAAACTACGTCACACTCAATATTGAAAATCTTTGCCACCTTCAGGATGGTGTCGATATGATGACCTACGGCAGCAGCCATGTGATGGGTAGGACCAGCCTCACTCCACTTATTCACGAACTCACGGCAGGGCAGTGAGAACTTCGTGCGCATATTGGTATCACCAAAGGTGAAGATAGGTCCTTCCTCATTGATACCCTCAGCGACCACAAACTTGAACACGCCATTCTTGTCCTGGGTGATAGCGAGGTAGGTGACAGGACCAACAGGGGGATAGAACTGGGTCAGATAACCACCACCGCTCTTACCATGGAACACAGGAACTATCTTCATCGTCGGCTTCTTTGCCTGTGAGATATCATAGTCACCGGAACCAGAGTGTCCGATGATACAGATATCCTTCGGGAAGTCGATGCTATACATCTCGGCAAGGGTACCTGTTCCTGAGATGGTCTTCAGGATAGACATCGCCATTGCCACCTTCATGTCACCCTCTACGGCACAAGCGGTATGCTGTTTGATGAGCATGGAGAAGGCAGGTATCAGCATGGAGTCAAGCTTACCGGCAATGCCCTTGGCGAAACCGTCGTAGTGGGAGGCGATGAAACCCAGTTTCTCGTCTTTCACCCACTGCTCGAAGGCAACGACATATTTCGCCATGTCCCATACCTTCTCAACAGTACCACCACCCTCGATATCGAAGGTGTCAAGGATATCCTGTGCCTTTGCCCTGATGGCAGCCTCGTCGGTGATGTCATCGGCAATCGCCCACATCTTCTCCCAGTCAAACTGTTTGGTGTAGAGCCACATACGATGATACAGGTTCGTCTCGTCAATATACAGGTCCATCATACCGGGATAGGGACGACCGATCTGTGCGATGTTCGTATCACGGAAACGACGGCGTACCTGTGCGGCACGGCACCAGTCCTCAATCTCTGCCTGCACCTGAGGGTCCCCCCCCTCGACGACACCAGTGATCACTGCCGAGCGTTTGCCAGCACGGTTCAGGTCTGCAACCATCTCACCGATGGCGCCACAGGCATACAACTCTCCCAGCCAGATGGGGATGTCCGTCTTCTCATAATCCGGAGCCAGTTTCTTCTGTACGTTCACGATGACTACAGGTACATCGAGGTCACGCACTGCTGGCAACATATTATAAGAGGTGCAATAGGTCAGCATCTGCAAGATGACCAGGTCGACATCAGCGGCACGGAACTTATCACCTGCCACCATCGACTGCTCCTTGGTGGTCACCATACCACCGTCAATCACTTCCACCGTATCGGGGATAGTCTTCTTAAATGCCTCATACTGTGCCTCAAACTCAGGGACAAGCTGAGGAAACTGTGGCAGGTATGCTCCCAAAGCGACGGAGAACACGCCCACCCTTGCTTTTGTCTCTACTAATGGTTTAGCCATAATTTTTGTTTTATTGATTAGTTTTCTTTCGATATTTCGAATTTCGAGATTACGAGATTCCGGGATTCCGATGTTTCGTTATTTCGAGGTAACGGTTGAAGGCAGCATCCCATGCCGCCTTGTCCTTGGTGGGATGATAAGCCACCATCTCTATGGAAGCGGCGATGATACGGCGCATCTCCCAGATGTCTGATACCTCACCGGCTGACTTCGCCTGCATCATGATATTACCGATGGCTGTCCCCTCCTGAGGTCCGGCAAGCACCTCCACGCCAAGGGCATCGGCAGTAAACTGGTTCAGGTATTTGTTCAAGGAACCGCCTCCTATCACATGCAGCACGTCCAACTCAAAGGAAGAGAACTCCTTCAGCCATTGGAACACCTGTCGATAACGCAGGGCAAGGGAATCGAAGATACAACGGCAGATCTCCGCAGGTGTCTCCGGCACTTGCTGCCCCGTCTCACGACAATATTGCCGGATAGCCTCAATCATTGACGGAGGATTGGCAAACAACTGATTGTCTGGGTCGATGATTGAACGGAATGCCTCCACCTGCATGGCTGCCCCCTGCAGTTCCGGATGCGACAGTTCACTAATCGCCAAGCTCTTACCTCTTACCTCTAACCTCTCACCTCTTGCTATCCACTCCTTACGGCAACGCTCATAGAGCCACATGCCACAGATATTCTTCAAAAAACGGGTTGTCCCCTCTACTCCTCCCTCATTGGTGAAGTTATAGTCATAGCTCTGGTCATTGATGATAGCCTCGGGGGTCTCTATACCCATCAGGCTCCATGTACCACTCGACAGATAAGCGAAATTCTTATCCTTCGCCGGGACAGCAGCGACAGCACTTGCCGTATCATGTCCTGCCACGGCAATGACAGGAACAGGTCCCAGTCCTGTCATCTTCTGCACCTCCTCTGTCAGTACGCCAATCTGTGTACCTGGCTGCACCAGTCTGCCAAAGTGCTCACGGGTCAGTCCGACACTCTCCAACAGCCGTTCATCCAAATCACCGGTCCGTGGATTAAGCATCTGCGATGTCGAGGCAATGGTATACTCACAGACTGCCTCACCCGTCAGCATCCAACTCAGTGCATCGGGCATAAACAGGATTTTCCTTGCCTGACCGATGGCAACGTTCTTATCCTGTCGCATGGCATATAGCTGGAACAGGGAATTGAAGTTCATAAACTGAATGCCCGTCAGTCCATAGACCGTCTTGCGGTCTGTCACTTTCTCGAAATACTCCTCCATACGTCCAAACGTATGGGGGTCGCGGTACGCCATCGGATTGCGGAGGATAGCACCATCATCAGCAACAAACACGAAGTCAACACCCCACGTATCAATACCGATACTCGTAATCTCTACGCCACGCCGTGCCACTAACTGCAGCCCTTTGATAACCTCGAAATATAATGCATAGATATCCCAGTAGAAATGTCCACCTGTCTCTATCAAGTTGTTGGGGAAGCGGGTAATCTCCTCCTGCTCCAATTTCCCATCGGCAAGAGAGCCAAGGATGGTTCTTCCACTGGTTGCACCAAGGTCAACGGCGAAAAAAAATTTCTTGTTCATCATATCTTCTTGCAAAGGTAATGTAAAACGGGAAAAAACAAAAATAAATTATGTTTTATTTGTATTTTCTCATGGAAGCAGACTGCACAGCATCTCAACAGGATGTTTCATGGCAAGGCGGAAAAAACGGTGCCTGCCCGCCATCACCTCATGTAAGATAAAGGTGCCTTGGGATTCCAACGGTTTTACTATTTGCTCTTCCTCACCGAGTCCGAACACTTCCTGCATCACCCATATCACACCTCGCGAGAAACCAAGCAGTCCCAGACTCTTAATGACTTTCTCGTAGTTGATAGTGGAGGCTCTTCCGTGTCCCGCAACCCGTTTCAGGGCAAAGAAGAAGTCCATCAAATCACGCAGGGTGATACCCTGATAGAGGAATAACCGATGGAGACGTATCAGTTGGAAAATCAGATTCATCGAGGCAGAAGGGCGCACCATCTCCCCGTCTTTGACAAACAAAGCCTTGTCGTTCTTCTCAAACCAACGGTCCAGCACCCATTTACGATAGGGGTTCTTACTTGTCTCTATGCTGTCATGGAGCTGTATCTCCTCATCATCCCAAGTGTCAAGAAGTGCCTGTACACCCGCCTTGTCACCTGTTACCAGAAGAGCGGTGCCATCGGGCTGGCGCAACATTTGCAAAGACTCGCTATAGTCACGGGCGACCCCCTGCCCCATCAGGACACTCGACTTGAAATTCTTGGTGAGAAGCAGTTGCTGAACCTCTATGCACCGCTGAGTGAGCAACGCATTTTGCTCTTCTATCTGCTCCGCCTCTGCCATCCAGTCGATAATCAACTCATGAGGGACGCGAAGTCCAAACTCAAACAATGCCTGGGCACCACGGTAACAGACACCCGCCAACTGATGCTGATGAGCCAGCTGGTATAACTCCTGCCACTCCTCCGGTTCCGCACCACGACTCAGACAGTCCAGCTGTCCCGTAGAGACACGTATTAATTCAAAAAACAACTTATCCATCGTCTTAGGTTTATTCCTCTCGTCGCAAAGATACACAAAATTCTCCATAATCCAATCACTTTGAATAAAGAAATTTGGGAAATACGGAAATTTTATGTACATTTGCCCCATGAAACTTGACTTTGCCAACGGTATGAGACAAAGGATACTGTTTATCTGCCTTGGGAACATCTGCCGCTCTCCTGCCGCAGAGGGGATTTTCCAACACTTAGTCGACGAGCGGGGACTCGCCGACCAGTTTATGATTGACTCTGCTGCCATCGGTCCGTGGCATATCGGTGACCTGCCCGACCCCAGGATGCGACGCTGTGGGGCACGCCATGGCTATAACTTCAACTCCAGGGCACGCCAGTTCTCGTCAGCAGACTTCGACCACTTCGACCTCATCATCGGCATGGACCAGGAGAACCTGCGTGCCATCCGTGCCAAGGCAAGAAACAAAGAGGACGAGCAGAAGATTCGTCTGATGGCGGACTATCTCCGTCATCATCCCAGCCATCCAACCATCCCCGACCCCTATTATGGAAGTGACCGCGACTTCGAACTCGTCATCGATCTCTTAGAGGATGCCTGTGAGGGACTGTTAGATAGTTTTTAAGGGTAAAATCTGACAATTTGGAAGATTTTAACAACAATTTGTTAGAAAAAAACAACTAAGATATATAATATTTTCGTATCTTTGCAGCATCAAACCTGAACATTAAAGATTTAATATATATAGACTTATGATTTTGAAAGTTTCTCAGATGTGATCTACATTAATTATTAAACAATAAACATTAATCTATTAAAAAGAGAAAGTATTATGGCTTACACAGAGACAACAACTACAGGGTATGGGACCCGCGTAGGCAACTCGTTTAAGAGTATTGGTACAGGTTTCGTCTTGCTCGTAGCAGCCACCGCCCTGCTGTGGTGGAACGAGGGACGTGCAGTGAAAACGGCAAAGATGCTGGAGGAGGCAGGAAGCTCTTACGTAGAGATGCCCAACCCCGGCAAGAAAGACGCTTCGCTGGAAGGTGAACTGATCTGCGGTACGGCTCAGGCTACTACCGAAGACTCACTGTCGGACGCTCAGTTTGGCGTCGGTCAGAAGGGTATCATCGCCCTGAAACGTAAAGTGGAGTACTACCAGTGGGTAGAGCACTCTGAGAGTAAGAGTGAGGATAAACTGGGTGGTAAGGAAGTGACTACCACCACCTATACATACTCACAGCAGTGGGTCAGCAGCCCCGTTCAGTCGAGTCAGTTCAAGGATCCTGCCTACCAGAACAAAAACTTCGTACTGACAACCGTTGAGGACGCTGAGCAGTATGCCGAGAACGTCAGCTTCGGTGCTTACAAACTGAACGAGAGCCTCATCCACAGTATCTCTTCAAGCGAGGGCTTCGACCTTGCCATCAACGAGCAGTTGCTGAAGCAGTTCGACCAGGCTACCCAGACTGCTTACGAGCGTTTCTATGGTGTGCAGCCTAAGACTACCCAGCCACAGGCCACCCCACAGCCTGCAGCACCAGCTGTTCCTGACTCTGTATATGCGTCACTTTCTGACTCTGCCAAGGCTGTCATAGACGCTCAGAAGGCTGCTCAGGACTCTATCAACAATGCTATTGCCAACGCGCAGAACAAGGTTGACCTGCAATATGTTCACCAGGCTGGTAACATATTATATTATGGTAAGGTACCAGGCTCGCCACAGGTGGGCGATGTTCGCGTAACCTTCGAGAAGATTGTTCCTGCCAAGGTAACCGTGATGGCTGTTGTGAATGGCGATACCTTCAAACCCTTCAAGGCTAAGAACGGCAAGCGTTTCGAGACCCTCGTGATGGGCCAGAAGACGGGCGATGAGATTATCGAGGCTGCACAGGATGCCAACTCCATGTGGACATGGATTCTGCGTATCGTAGGTATTCTGCTCGTTATCTCTGCTTTCAAGAACATTTTCGGCTTCCTGGAGACACTGCTCAAGGTGGTTCCTTTCATTGCCAACATCTTCGGTTTCGGCGTTGGTATCGTTTGCACCATCCTCGGTGTGGTATGGTCGCTCATCGTGATAGCTCTGGCTTGGCTGTTCTATCGCCCCGTTTTGGCTATCATCCTGCTCGCTATTGCTGGATTCCTGGTATGGGTATTCGCATTCAAAGGCAAAGACAAGTTGAAGGAACTGGCTGCTAATGCTACTGCAAAGAAAGCTCCACAGACTGTTCCTGTAGCTCCTGCTGAGCCTGCCGCACCAACAACACCAACTGATAATACACAAGCATAATGAGAAGAATCACATTATCTATTATTCTGTGCCTGCTTGCCTGCCTCGGCATTCAGGCACAGAATGCCGAGCAACAGAAGCCTAAGTTTCAGCCTATCCAGATGATTCTGGACTCTGACTTCGGCAGTTCTACCGACGATCTCTTCGCACTGATGATGCTGCATCATTATATCGATGACGGACTGGTAGACCTGAAGGGTATCATCGTCGACCGTGAGGGTGAGAAGAACGCGGGTATCGTGGATATCTTCAATAACTACTACGGACACCCCGACATTCCTGTAGGACTGGAGCGCAACGGTGTGAAGAACCCGCGCTGCTTCATCCCCTACAATGGCATCTGTGACCTGAAGGACGCACAGGGCAACCCGCTCTTCAAGCGTACCCTGGACACCAAGAAACTGCCCGACGGCTATAAGCTCTATCGTAAATTGCTCAGCAAGGCGGAGGATAACTCTATCGTGGTGGTAGCCATCGGCTTTGCCACTACCCTCTCCCAGCTCTTTGAGTCGGGCGGTGACGAGTATTCTGGTCTCAGCGGTCTCGAGCTCTTCAAGCAAAAGGTGAAGGCTGTCTATATCCAGTCTGGCCGTTTCGAGGCTGGTGACAGCTTGAGTGGCTATAACATGCGTGCCGCCTCCAAGCAGTCGGCAATCTTCTACAGCAAGTTCCCGGAGAAGGTTGACCTCATCATGTCGCCCAGTAACATCGGTGACAAGATGAACTACCTGCCACAGGACGTGCTGGTTGACCTCTCTTATACGGACTGGAACCCTATCAAGTCGGTATACACCAACTATACCTGTGATACCGGTCAGCGCATGTGGGACACCAACTGTCTGGTGAATGCCGTACTGGGTGATAATGAGTATCATCTCTCTCCCCGTGGCTGGGTGACCTTCGTCGACAAGGGGGAGATGTCGGAGATGCTCTTCAAGCCGGATCCCAACGGTAATGCCCGCTATCAGATGCCTGGCGACAGTTATTACTTCATGGAGAAGTTAATGGACATCCGTCGCCATAACCGCATCAACAAATATCCGTCACGATACTCCATCGAGGCTCCCCAGCCTACCCTGCTCAAGCATGACGCTACGGAATGGGCAAAGCCTCGCACACAACTGCTCATCGACAAATATCTCGCTACGGCAGGTAACAAACTCGACCCCGATGAGTTCCGCACCGTTTTCCAGCCTATCGGCTACTATGGCGGTAACGTGACGGACTATCGCGAGGCAGAGAAGTCTGTCGTTGACGAGTTGTACACCGTCATGCTCGACCGTGCGGCACGTACCGGCAAGAACACCATGACCATCATCACCGGTGCTCCTGCCAGTGGTAAGAGTACGGTAGCACGCAAGCTGAACCTCAAGAACGAGGGACTGGTCTATGACGCGGCACTCTCAGGTGGTACCGACCGTCTGGAGAATGTCATCCAGCGTGCCAAGGCAAAGGGTCTTAACAAGATTACTGTCGTCGTGGTTTACAACGATATCCTGACTTGCTTCAAGAACTCCATCAGCCGTGGTAAGAACAGCAACCGTTTCTGCACCATCGACTATCTGATGCAGTCGTTCGAGGACAGCAAGGGCAAGATTGAGTGGTTGCAGAAACAGCATCCTGAGGTGACCATCATCCCAGTAAGCTGTGAGGGTAATAATGGTGGTGTGAAGGTCAGTGTCGACGAAGCGAAGAAATGGAAATACGACATCTCTGAACAGGAAGTCAACGAGATGCTGACAACGGAACTGGAGGTCGTCAACAGCGGTGAGCTCTGGGAGCAGCAGCTGCCCTCTCTCGTGGGCAATCTCAATGCCATCCCTAACCTCAGCGCCCGCAACAAGAAACTCGCTGAGGAAATCAATCACCGTGTGGAAGAATTACTACACAATAGGAATTAACGTATGAGCATCAAGTTTCAGATAACGAAAGTGGCTGCCATCTTCGTGATGGCAACCACTTTTATGTTTTTCACGGGATGTAAGTCGCAACAGAAAGCGATTACTACAGCGACACCCCAGCCTACCCTCATCAACGAGGAGGCTAAAGACTGGGCAAAGGTGCATACCACCGAACTGATCGGCAAGTATATGGCGACAGCGGGGAATAAGATTGACCCTGACGAGATGCGCCTGCTGTTCACCCCTATCGGCTATGATGGTGGCTCTAACACCATCTACTATCGGGATGCGGAGCGTTACCTGGTGGACACCCTCTATAGTGTGATGCTCGAAAGAGCCGTCAAACAAGGAAAGACACAGTTTGTCATCTTCACTGGTCCTTCGGCAAGTGGTAAGAGTACGGCTGCCAAGGAGATGGACTTCTCGGAGACCGGACTGGTGTATGACGCTGCCTTCAACTCTTACAAGAAACTCGCTACCGCTATCAAAAAAGCGAAGCGTTACGGGATGAAGGAGATTCGCCTCATCGCTGTCTATAACACCATCCGCAACTGTTTCAAGAACTCTGTAGAGCGTGGTAAGAAAAGTAAGCGTTTCATCCACATCCCTTATATGATTGAGTCGTTCGGCAATAACCAGCATAAGATGGAACTGCTGAAACAGAACTTCCCCGATGTGGAGTTCTTCTGTTTCGACAAGAGCGACAACATTGTCGCCAGGCATGTCACCATCGACGAGGCGACGAAATGGAACTTCCAGGTCTCTCAGGACGACATAACCTATTTGTTTAATGTGTTACGTGATGAAATTGACAAAGGCGACCTTACGCCGCATCAGCTTGCCTATATCAAGGGAGACATATTGTCAATTAAGGGACTGTCAGATACCAATCGAGCACTGGCCCAAGAGATTGATAGCAGAATACGTGCGCTGGCAAGATAAGGTCAGCGAGGAACTGTGGGAGCAATCCCCGCAATTAGGAACAGAAGCTTTATAATAACAATGAAAAAATTAGTATGTATCGCCATCTGCGCGATGGCAGTCATGATAGGTTGCAAGAATAAGGGAGCCGCTGCTGAGGGCTCCGAAACCGATTCCACAAAGGTAGATAGTGTGATGGCGGAACTCAACGACACCACACCCCTGCCCATGTTCCTCTATTACAGCAATCCGCAGGCTATGCAGATAGTCTATTGGAATGATGAGACAGATCCTTGGCAGGACATGGTCCGTCGGAATGCCGCCGGGTATACCAAGATGCTGGTAGACAAGAAATGGGTCGACATCAAGTTCATCGGTGAGACACTGCTCAACCCCGATGGCAAGAAGATGTTTGCGGGCGAACTGCACGGTCGTCCCTCTATCCCAGCCCCGGGCTTGAAGTATGCCTTCGCCAACAGTAAGGACATCCCCAAGAAAGATGATGGTATATGGGGGCTCCAACTCGTGATACACCAGGACTACCTAACATCACGCAAGCAGTTGGAGTGTGAGTATACTTATAAGGAGACACCCATGCCACAGGCTATCGTCAAGAAGATGGAACAGCGCTATGGCATGAAGGCGAAACGCTCCCAACTCTGCACGAAAATTGGCGGACGCTATACTCAGGGCACCGTACAGTTTGACGGAGAATATAAGAATGCGCCTAAGACAGAGGGCAGCGACTATAAGAAAGCACTGGCACTGAACGTCATTGCCGACGGTGACAGCATCTATGCACTGGAGGTACTGGGCTATTACGACGAGGAGAGCAAGCAGTGTTCCTGGAATGCCGATGACGAAGGAGAGTACACCCCGACCATTATCTATGGTGCCTTTGAGGGTCCTAAAGGACTGGAACTCGCTTATGCCCATTTTGCCCCTGAGAGCAGTACTATAGGTATGTATCTCCTCCACGACGGCAAAATTCAGGATATAGAGTATGCGTGCTACCATAACATGGTGGATGAGCCCGATCCGCTTTGGGACAAGGAGATTGCCGAGATGCAGAAACTATACCTGAAAGAGAGCAATGCCCGTAAGGAATATCCTCTGAAGAAGTTTGACTTCATCGACATCGATAACGACGGCATCAACGAGGTATGGATGCGTGACAAGGGCGATAATATCGGAGCCCTGTTCACCTTCAAGGACCGCAAGCCTCAGCTGATTGGTGTGGAGACGGAGAAGATGAAGGCTGTGTTCTATCAGTCGAATGATGGCAAGGGGGCTGTGAAGATTGCCGGTCCCGCCGGTGGTCCCTCCTATGCTACCGAGCTTTATGTGCTGAAGAAAAGTCAGGTGATAGAGCGCTTTGGTATGATGGAACTGGAGGGGGAGATCACGGATGCGGAGCTGAACGGCAAGACACTCACCAAATGGGAGGCTGCTGACTATCTCGACAAGACACCCTCCAATGACTACAAGCCCTATATCTACTGGCGCCAGAAAGAGGAGCAATGATGCTTGATGACAGGAGCCAGTCTCTAAGTAAGACTATCTTACACGATTTGCGCGGCGGAATACCCATTGCAAGGAGGTATTTCGCCGTCGCATTTAAGTTCAGCCTCTCTTCCGTTTAAACCAACTCTTCAACCGCTGGTAGCCCTCGACACCGAGGATGGTCAGACCTCCATACTGGCAAGTCTTTGCCATGCCGAAGAGGACAGCGTCTGCAGCCATTGCTTGATGCGATTGATCATAGACATGTTATAAAATGATGCTGCAAATTATATTATGGTGGAGCTGGAGGGAGTCGAACCCTCGTCCAAACAGGGAAACCATACGCTTTCTACATGCTTATCTTGGACTTCATTTTCGTGCTGCAACAAGACCCAAGCCACCAATTACAGCCTTATCTCCTAAAATTTCATCAAGGAGTCGGAGCGCCCCCATGACTATTTCCGATTTTCCTGCACCGCTATACCTTCCTGATTCGGAACAACATCCAGAAGAGCGATGTCTCGTTCCCTCACCTAGTGGGGGAATTAAGCCAGTAAACTACTGTACTTCGTTTAGGCAGCGAGAGCGTACTTGTTTTCGCCAATTAATTTTCCGACCGAATGGATTATGGAGTATACAGCCGTCACTCCGCATGCTTACGTACCATCTCAGCCCGCTGTCAAATCCAGTCAACCCCAAGAAAATGTACTTTGCGCTGCAAAGTTACGAAAAATCGAGCGCAAAACAAAATAAATCCCATTTATTTTTTATGCCGAGATGGAGTAACTTATCTAAAGTTACGAAAAAAAACTATGAATTATTTTGTACCTTTGCAATAAATTTCCGATTTTCTTGTTATTATATATATGGGAAACTACAGATATATCATCATTAGCATGCTTCTCCTGTTTTGTGCAGGAAATGTCTTGGCACAGTCTGGAATGACGGATCAGCAAGTGTTGGATTACGTTATGAAAGAGCGTCAGAAAGGGACAACACAGTCACGCATTGTCACCAACCTCATGCAACGAGGTGTCACTGCCTCGCAAATCCGGAAAATCCGCAAGATGTATAACAATATGCAGAAAGGGGACGACTCCAATGGACTGACGATAGGCAGGGGGGACACCAAAGACCGCACCCGTGTCAACAACGGAATTAGCAGATTGGAAACAGGCAGAAACCTGCCGACCCAGTCGGAAAAGAACTATAATGAGTACCTCGAAAATGAATCTGCAGCCCAACAATATTCGAACGGACGTATTTCCGGATATACGACCCACCAGTATTTCGACGAGAACGATCCGGAATATCTGGAACTGGAGACTGAACTGGATGAATGGATGCCACAAGACACTGCGCAACTCGTCAAACATCTCCAAGACCAATTAGACTATTATAAAAACAAGAAAGGAAAAAAGAAAGTATTCGGTCGTGACATGTTCAACCGCAGGGATCTCACCTTTGAACCTGAGATGAACATAGCCACCCCACAGAGTTACGTGCTTGGTCCTGGTGACGTGGTGAATATCGACGTATGGGGAACTTCCCGTGACAACATCAGTGCCATCATCTCTCCTGATGGCACCATTACCGTAGAGAATGGCGGAGTCATTGAACTCAGCGGACTGACGGTAGCACAGGCAAAGCAACGCCTTAGGAGCAGGCTTGGCTCTTTTTATCAGGGGTCTAATATTCAGATGACCCTTGGACAAACTCGTACCATTACCATCAATGTCCTTGGTGAGGTAAAGAAACCAGGAAGCTACACGCTCTCTGCTTTTGCCTCCGTGTTCCACGCCCTCCACATGGCAGGTGGCATCAGTGACTTAGGAACACTCCGAAATATCAAAGTGTTCCGTGGGGGCAGACTGCTGAGTGTCGTCGATGTCTATGACTATATGCTGAATGGCAAACTGACGGGAAATATCCGTCTTGCCGACAACGACATCGTACAGGTAGGAACCTACGACAATCTGGTGAGTGTAAACGGTAAGGTGAAACGCCCTATGTGGTATGAGATGAAGGCGAACGAGTCACTCTCCACCCTACTCCGCTATGCAGGAGGATTCACCGGTGATGCATTCACAAAATACACCAGAGTATACCGAAAGGCTGGAGGTAATTATGCTGTCTTCAACGTGGAGGAGTTCGACACCAACTCTTTCCGTCTGTACGACAATGACTCCGTAGCTGTTGACTCTATCATTCCCCGTTATGAGAATATGGTGGAACTCAAAGGTGCCGCTTTCCGTCCTGGCATGTATCAGTTAGGAGAGCATATCAACAGTGTACGCACCTTGATTCAGGCAGCCTCAGGGACGACAGAATATGCTTTTGCCAAGCATGCTATCATCCATCGCATGAAACCAGACCGCAAACTGACCACCATCGCCGTGGATGTGGAAGGTATCATGAACGAGACCTCACCAGATATCAGACTACAGAGCGAGGATGTGCTCTTTATTCCATCCCGCCCCGACGTTCACGAGGAAGAGACTTTCACCATCCTTGGTGAAGTGCAGTTCCCTGGTAAATACGTCTTTTCTGAGAACACTACCATTGAAGACCTGATCCTGCAAGCGGGAGGACTTAAGAATTCCGCCTCCGTCCAACGGGTTGAAGTATCCCGTCGTGCCAACAATCCCGCAGCAGAGGAAGCAGACTCTATGATTGCCCACACCTATATATTCAAACTGAAAGACGGTCTCAGGATTGAAGGAGACTCAACCTTTATGCTCCACCCCTTCGACGAGGTTTATGTCCACAAAAGTGCCGGCTATACCGAACAGCAAAGTGTCACGGTCGAAGGAGAAGTGATGTTTGCCGGGGTTTATGCGTTGTCTCAACGGGAGACCCGCTTAAGCGATGTCATCAAGAAAGCAGGCGGTCCCAACCACGTTGCCTATATCAAAGGAGCCCGATTGGAGCGTAAACTCAACGAGTCAGAGCGTGTCCGTCTGGAAGAGTCACTACAACTGGCTCGCGAGCAACAGCAGCGTAACATGATGCAGATGGCACAGACAAGTACCAATGCCATGGCTATCGCCCAGCTCTCAGAGAGACAAAGCAGGACCCAGCTGGAGCGCTTCCGTATCTCAGACACCTATTCTGTTGGCATCGAGCTCGACAAGGCAATAGCTCATCCTGGTAGTGATGATGACATCATCCTGCGTGACGGTGACCGCATCATCGTTCCAAAATATAACGCTACTGTCAGAATCAATGGTGCCGTCCTTCACCCGAATACTGTTGCCTACAAAGAAGGGAAAAAGGCAAGCTACTATATCAATCAGGCAGGAGGCTACAGTGATGATGCCAAGAAGCGCAACACCTATATATTATATATGAATGGTACAATTGCCAAGGTGACCAGCAAGACAAAGGTCCGTCCGGGTTGCGAGATTGTCGTACCCACCAAGGCTATGAGCAAGATGACAATGGCGGAGAAAATGATGATAGCCTCCACCACCACCAGTTTGGGAACCATGGCAGCCACTATTGCTAATCTGTTGAAGTAAAAGAGTATGGAAGAAAATAAGAAAAATCCTAAGGTCATTGACCTGCGGGTAGTTGCCAAGAAGATATGGGCAAACAAAAAACTTTTCTATAAAGTATTGCCCATTGTCTTCGTGCTTTCGTGTATTTATATTCTCAGTATTCCCAGATATTACACTTCAGAGACAAAGTTAGCACCAGAAATGGAGAATTCTGGTGCAGGAGGCACTTTGGGCTCCATTGCTGCGTCTTTCGGCTTTGACCTCAGTGACATGCAAACCTCTGATGCTATTACTCCCCTGCTCTATCCAGACTTGATGGAAGATAACGCTTTCGTTGTCAGCATACTCAATGTTAAAGTGGAAAGCCAAGATGAAGATATCAAGTCAACCTATCATGATTACCTGAAGGATTTTCAGAAAGTCGCCTGGTGGACTTATCCAATGAGCTGGTTGAAAAGTCTTCTTCCCAAGAAAGAAGCCCCAGTTGGCAATAAGGGCAAATTTGATGCATACAATCTTTCAAAAGACGAAGATGATATTTTAAATTCGGCTCGCGACAACATCAATATATCTATTGACAAGAAAACAGGTGTTATCACCATCAATACAAAGGCGCAAGATCCACTGATATGCAAGACACTTGCAGACTCCATCAAGGAGAAATTACAGATATTTATTACAGAGTATCGCACCAACAAGGCTCGTGTTGATTATGAATACTATAAACAGTTGACTGCTGAAGCTAAACAAGATTATGAGCGAATGCGTCAACGTTATGGAGCCTTCATAGATGGGAATGTCAATATTGCCCTACAGAGTGTCCGTTTGAAAGCGGAGGAGATGGAGAGTGAGATGGAGTTGAAGCTCAACAACTATAATACACTTAACAGCCAGATGCTTGCTGCAAAGGCGAAAATTCAAGAACGCACTCCTGCCTTCACTGTCATCAAAGGAGCGGCTGTACCTATTAAACCAGCAGGACCAAAACGGATGATTTTCGTGGCAGGAATATTGATACTGGCATGTTTCACAACAGCCTTTTATCTGGTAAGAAAAGACCTGCATTTTAGTTTCTAACTTAAACTATCCATGATGCCTGTTTTTACAGATATATTCAAAAAACTTCATCTGTCTGAGACAAAAGAAGCCGTCATACGGAATTTGTTTTGGGCGGCATTAGGAAAGATTGTTAATCTGTTAAGCGGACTATTGGTTGGTATTATTGTCGCACGTTATTTGGGACCTGAGCAATATGGCTTGATGAACTATGTCATCAGTTATGTGTTCCTTTTCCAGACATTTGCGCTCTTCGGATTTGACTCCATAGAAATCCGAGAAGAAGCACGTGGACAGAAACCTTTCACGACAATTATTGGTACGGCATTCTACCTGAAACTGTTCTTGGGCTGTTGTTTTGTCATCCTTGCTATCTTCACTTCTTGGATAATGGAGGCTGACGGCTACACAACACTTTTAATTGCCATCTACTCACTGGTTGTTGTACTCAATTCCTTAATTGTCATACGCAACTATTTTACTGCTATTGTTCAGAATGAGTATGTTGTAAAAGCCGAAATAAGCCGAACCATCATAAGTATTATTGTCAAACTGACCCTTCTCTTCCTAAGTGCCAATCTTACCTGGTTTATCGTAGCTTATATGTTTGACTTCGTGTTATTAGGCACAGGCTATGTTATGGTATATCAAACAAAAATTGGATCCCTGCGGGAATGGCATTTCGACCGTGATTATGCCAAATTTCTGCTCAAAGAATCTTTCCCGCTATTACTGACCAATACTGCAGTTATCATCTATCAGCGAATTGACCAAGTCATGATAGGTAGTATGATAAACAAGAGTGCCGTCGGATTTTTCTCTGTTGCCGCAAAATTCACAGAGGTGCTGGTATTCTTGCCTATGATACTGGCTCAGACCATCACTCCTACATTGGTAAAAATACGTGAACGAAGCATCTTAGAATATCAAATCAAGGCCCAACAGTTCATGAACTTCTCTTTTTGGCTGTCGCTGTTAGCCGCAGCCTTAGTTTCTATGCTTGCCTACTGGATTGTTCGCTACACCTTCGGAGCAGCATACAGCCCTGCTGTTGCTGTACTCCAAGTCATGGCATTCAAGGCTGCCAGTGTGGCACTATCAAACACGGCAGGAGCAATGCTTGTCACTGAGGGCTTGCAACGATATGCCATTCTTCGCGACAGTTTCGGATGTGTTGTCTGTGTACTCCTCAATTACCTCCTTCTGCCACGTTATGGCATTATGGCTGCCGCTTTTGTATCTATTGCCAGCAATCTTGCTGCTGGTTATTTGGCAGATGCCCTTGTTCCCGTCTATCAGCACCTTTTTGTTTGTCAGACAAAGACATTATGCCTGGGATGGAGAGACTTAATCCACATCAAACATTTATTCTGTAAGCCATGATATTAGTTCCCTTTATATATTTTAGTCTGTTGACTTTCTACTGGTGGAAGAAGCACAAAGGATTTGATGTCTGTGTATATATGTCTGGATTATATACACTCACCTCTTTCTTAGCAATTATCATTGTTGCAAACGACCTGTTGGCCGATGGAGGTATTCTATTTGACAATTATGACATAGAGTTGAATGTAATTCCTACCATCTTTTATTGTCTTTTCCTAACCTTAGGCATGCTACCCTTTTCAATGATATACAAAAAAGACATAAAGACTATCTCCACTAACAATCCATTACTCATTGACGCATTGAGTTGCTTTCTTATTTTCATTGCTCTTCTTAACCTATATCTTGTAGCGGACTCTACGCTTGAGATTCTATCAGGAGACCTTTCAACTGTTAGAAGCGACCATTACGAAGGAATTGAGTCACCAGCCCAAGTCAAAGCCGAGAGCATGCCGTTTATTCTTAGATTCTTGTATTATTTCAACATCTCTACACTGCTATCCATCCCCCTTTTTTTCTATTACATGTGCTTTAGGAAACGTCCTTGGTGGTTTGTTCTTTTACTCCTCTTTTCATCTCTTAGCATGCCTATTGCTGGCATTCAAAGCGCAGATAGAACAGAGGTCGTAATGTATGGAATGATGTTCATTACATGCCTAATTCTTTTCCATCCTCATTTATCAAAAAAACTAAAAAAAATTCTCCGTGCCACTTCCATCCCGATAGCCCTTGCAGCACTTACATATTTCGTTGTAGTATCTGATGCCCGTTTCAGTAAGAGAGAAGGAGGCGCAACGACTAGTGCATTGCAATATGCAGGACAGGGCTATCTCAATTTTTGTTTCTTTTGGGAAAAAGCAAATACAGACTACATAACAGCCGAGAGAGAATTTCCATTGATTGCCCATTACGCATTCAAGATTGACAATGATGACTATCGAAGAAGTATACGTTCTGGACAACAAGGTTTTTTTATGAGCGTTTTTGCCACTTATATCGGGGATATTCTACTTGATTTGACACCTATTGGGATGGTATTATGGGCTATTGCCTATTTCCTTATTACTATCATTCTATTAAGATGGCCACACCGAGAAGAGTATAACATCGGTGAACTTCTAATGGTCTTTGTATTATCAATTATTCCCGTCTTCGGCATTTTCTACTACCGGCTAATGAGTTTCACCTATACTTTCATGGTAATTTTGGCTGCATTAGTATATATTGTGGACAAATACAAATTCATTTATTCAAGAGAGAGCACATGAATATATTGTTAGACTTTTTACCCTTCATGCATGACGGTCGCATGCGAGGTATTGGCGGAGCAACAAGTTTTGCCAAGGCAGTAAGCGATGAGGTTATTAGGCGCAAGAGATCTGATGACCATCTATATGCTATATACGACTCCACTATGTCTTCTGGACAGCAATACAATTACATTAACTATGCTCAAGCCAATTCCATCCAACTACTGGATATTGCATACAAAACAATTGCTCAGCATATAACGAAACTCCACATTGATGTTTTTTTCATTGCAATCGGGCAATTCTATGCATCCTATGACCTAAGTGGTATTACATGCAAGACCATCATGTTTATCCACGACATTGCAGACATAGAACGTACGGACAATGGCATTGATTTACTTCTACATGATCATGTTGCTGAAAAGAACTGGCAATGGATCAAAAGATGTACCAATCTGTTTGTTGGAAGGTGGAATCGGCAAAATCGTCGGCAATACGACAATATCATGTCTCTTTATACTGCCCCTAATACATTGGCTTATACTGTTTCCAATTATTCAAAACAGGCAATAGAATACTATTTTCCTAAAATAAAGAAAGAGATACACATCTGCTATTCGCCTTCCAAGATTGTCAACATAGAAGAAGAAATAGCATGTCCACAATTAAAACAAATCATCCGACAAAACAAGCAATATATCCTAATGCTCGCAGCAAACAGACGTTATAAGAATATATTCACCTTGAAAAAAGTATTTACACGTCTCGTGTATGATTATCCCGATTTGCACTTGGTAACACTTAAATACGGGCATATTATTCATCCTAATCACATAGATATCCCATTTATGTCAGACTCAGACCTTGAACATGCCTACAAACACGCATACGCACTTTATTTCGGTTCTTTTTTTGAAGGGTTCGGTTACCCTCCAATTGAAGCCATGAAATATGGGACACCTACCATTGCTGCTAATGTAACGAGCATTCCAGAAATTCTTGGTAATGCAGGTATCTACTTTTCGCCAATTTACTCTGCAGACCTATACCGTGCCACCAAAATTCTTCTACAAGAACGCGATACTCTAACAGAGACATTAAAAATGCATTATCAAGAAATCTTCGACCACCAAAAAGATGATTTAATGAAACTTGTTAAAGAAATACTCAACCTGCAATAATAGTATGAATATATATACCATCATTGTCACATATAATGCAATGCGCAAAGGGTGGATAGAACGCTGCTTAAAAAGCCTTGAAGCCAGTTCTATTCCAACTACCACGATAGTCGTAGACAACATGTCAACAGATGGGACTCGAGAATTTGTTCCTGCTAACTATCCCAATATTGTCTGGTTGCCACAGGACAAGAATCTCGGATTCGGACAGGCAAACAACCTCGGTATCAAATACGCTTTAGCACAAGAGGCCGACTACGTCATGCTTCTCAACCAAGATGCAGCGGTGGCACCTGATGCCATTGAGAAGATGCTGTCAGCCAGCGATGGAGAGTCGCTACTATCACCACTCCATCTGAATGGTGACGGTAGTGCACTCGACTATATGTTCCGAGGAACTATACGAACAATGCGTCAAAGAACATTGCTTGACGACCTATTAATTAACAAACCGTTAAAGCCTGCATATGAAACTGGTGAGGTATGTGCAGCATGCTGGTTTATGCCTAAATCGCTTATTAATAATATTGGTGGTTTTAATCCCTTATTCTTCCATTATAGTGAAGACAACAACTATTACCAACGTTTGGTCTTTCATGGCATCAAAATATTTATCGTACCAAAGGCCATGATGTTTCATGATCGAAATATCAGGGGCGATCAACAAGCATACAATCACAATTTGGTTTATAGGGATTTGATTTTAGAAGCCTGTAACATCAACCAGTCTTTTATTAAATGCTGTGTTAAGTTTGTACGTATCCTTGCCCGTTGCTATGTATATGATTTGCGTCGCAAGCAATATATTCCCGGTAATTACACACTCAGTTTACTGCATCTAATTGCAAAAACCAAAGACATCATGTTGTCTAGGAAAAAAGAAAGAAAACAAGGAATCACATGGCTCTATTAGAAAGATAAAAAATGGAATTGGCTATTTTACTATCCACATATAACAGTGAGTCTTTTATAAAAGCACAGTTAGAATCTTTATTGTCACAAACTTATAAAGATTGGATATTGTATGTTCGCGATGATCAGTCAACAGACGCAACACCGCAGATTTTACGACAATATGCCGATAATGATAGCAGAATTCACGTTTTGCCAGACGGAGAAAAAAGAGGTGCTAGAGATGGCTTTATGTGGCTCATCCAAAAGATTAATTCAGATTTTTATATGTTCTGCGACCACGACGATGTGTGGCTTCCCCAAAAAATTGAAAAATCTGTTTCCCTAATGCTCAAGCAGCCTGATTGGGAATCCACCCCCATTATTGTATGCACAAACACCAAACTTGTGGACTCTGAACTTCTACCAATCTCAGACTCTTATTGGGAATATAAATGTTATCGGGAAAACATGTTTGCAGATAAATACTATCATTTGTTCTATAATAACATTCTGGGATGTACCATGCTCTTTAATCGCAAGACACGAAATATAGCCATACCATATCCTCACGACACTGCCATGCACGATTCATGGATAGCCGTAGTAACATTATGGAAGAAAGGACGTATTATTCCTATAAAAGAGCCACTCATGCTCTACCGACAACATGATGGCAACACTATAGGAGCACCACAAATGCCGAGTTTATTCAAACAACTGAACAATTTTACAAACCTCTGGAAGAAAACCAGCGTACAACACCATGCAAGTCGCCAACTGGTTAAGATGCCATTTCCTGTATTCTTTCTGTTAAAAGTATGGTATATGCTTTTGACTCATTGGAGAGCCTTTCACAAAAAAAACAATCTATGAAAAAAGTCATTTTATTAGGACATTTCGCCTTTGGCAAAAACGAGATCAACGGTCAGACCATTAAGACAAAAATCATATCACAAGCGCTAGTTGATCAGTTAGGTGCTTCTGAAGTCGGGCTTGCAGATACCCATGGGCGATGGCGATTTCTCATGCGTTTGCCTTTATCTATTTTCAAAGTTCTAAAAAACGGGCAGAACATTGTGATGATGCCAGCCTATAAAGGTATCCATTTAATTACCCCCTTACTCGTATGTCTGAATGTTTTCTTTCATCGTCATCTGCATTATGTTGTCATAGGCGGATGGCTGCCTGACTACACAAGGCGTTTCCTCCTTCTAAGAGCATGTCTAAAACGCTTCAATGGTATCTATGTAGAAACCTCGTCTATGCAAAAAGAATTAGATGCACAAGAATTCAAGAATGTCTATGTAATGCCTAATTGTAAATCACTAACAATTGTACCAAAAGAACAATTGCAACACGGCCAACCAGCCCCATATAAACTATGCACTTTTTCCAGAGTCATCAAAGAAAAGGGGATTGAAGATGCCGTCAAGGCTGTAAATGAGTGTAATACCAGATTAGGAAAGACGAACTTTACACTTGACATTTATGGGCAGATAGAACAAAAAGAATGGTTTGACAGTCTTATGCGCAATCAATCAGAGACCATTAGATATAAAGGAATTATACCCTTTAACGAAACGACTGATGTACTGAAAGATTATTTTGCACTTTTGTTCCCCACGTATTACAAAGGAGAAGCATTTGCCGGAACACTCATTGACGCACTTGCCGCAGGCATTCCTACCATAGCAAGTGACTGGCACTCCAACCCAGATTTAGTAATCGAAGGCGAAACTGGCATACTCTTTCCAACTCATGATATTGACGCTCTTATACATATCCTAATTGAAATGAGTAACCATCCTGAACGGTTATTAAACATGAAAGAGAAATGTATTATTCATGCAGAGAAATACAAGCCAGAAAACGTCATTCAAGTACTAATTCAAAAACTATAAAAATGAAACTGTTTGTGTATTTCATCCTATCAGTTATCATTTGTCTGCCTGCGAATGGACAGACTCATAAAAAACTATCTACGATTTGCGATAGCGCCTTTTTAGAAAAACATCTCATTGACCCCATACAATTCTTTCCTGTTCCCACTGCCAAGCAAAATTTTTGGAGAGATTCCATACCGTGGAAAATGCAAAAAAGTTATATTGACTTAGGAGAGAAATATATAGACAGCCCGTGGAATACAATCCCATTAGCCATCTTTGCTGAATACAAATCAAACGGTAATCGCATAAACTACGAAAGTAGGTATATGACCATACGAAAACAACTGTCATGTTTGGTTATGGCAGAAATAATGGAGCATCAAGGACGATTCATAAAAAACATTATTGGCGGACTAAAACAACTCAATTCTGAGATATGGTGGGGAGTTCCAGCACACTACCCTACAACCCAACCTAAAGCAGATAATCAGGTAGTCGAGTTATTCAGTGCAGAAACTGCCAACCTTGTAGCATGGACATTATATATGCTTCATGATGAATTGGAGGAGCAAAAGCCTGGTATTTGTGAATGTATGAAAAAAGAAATCCGGCGACGCATTCTGATTCCTGCACAAACAAACAGATATGATTGGAAGAAAAGTACCTCAAACTGGAATCCCTGGATATGCTCCAACTGGCTTTCTTGCATTCTACTGTGTGAGGATAATCGTCAAAGGCAAATAGAAAGCATCCGCCAAGTCTTACAATGTCTGGACATATTCTACGACAACTATCCTGACGATGGCAGTTGTGAAGAAGGGATCATGTATTGGGATCGTTCGGCCGCTTCCTTTTTTGAGTGCCTATACTTGCTAGGAAAAGCCACAAACCGACAAATACTTTCCAATGACCCCAAACTGAAGAACATGGGTGCTTTCTGCTATAACATATACATAGGCAACCGACAATTCATCAATTTTTCTGATGCACAGCCCAAGACACCCATTCATCCCAACATATCACTTCTTTTTGGACTCTACACCAATGACTCTTCTTTGATGAGTTTTTCATTATGGAGGGGACTTTTCGACAACATGTCTGAAACACCATCTATTCTTTTCGAAGCATCTGGCAACTTCCCAACTCTCAGTCGAGAGCTTTTATTCCTCCATCAGTATCCCAGTTATAAAAACATACAACCAGCAGAACCCCAGAAACAAGACGTTTGGTTACCAAATCTTCAACTTTTTTCGGCTAAAGATGATAACAAATCCACTAAGGGACACTTTGTGGCCGCGAAAGGCGGCCACAACGGAGAGTCACACAATCACAACGATGTGGGTAACTTTATCGTTTACAAAGACGCATGTCCCATCCTAATTGACATAGGAGTAGGCACTTACACAGCCAAAACTTTCAGCGATAAGAGATATGAGTTGTTCAACTGTCGCTCTGCCTTCCATAACGTGCCCATCATCAACGGCATGGAGCAGCATGAAGGCAAACAGTTCCGAGCAAAAAATGTAAAGTTCAGCAACAAGAAAAAAAGAGTAACCATGTCCATCGACATTGCAGAAGCATATCCCAAGGAAGCCAGCGTAGACAAATGGCAAAGAACCATCTGTCTGAAACGTGGCGAAGAAGTAGTAATTACCGAAGAATATGAACTCAGAGAATATCGGCAACCCACAGAAATAACACTTATTTGTTGTGGAAAGGTTAAATATAATGGAACTAATGAGATTATTATCAATAATGGCATGAGCCAAGGCACTCTGTATTACGATTCAAAACAGTTTACGCCCCATATTGAGAAGATCAGTTATCAGGATCCTGTTATCCAAAACTCCTGGGGGGAAAAAACTCTACATCGAATCTCTCTGACCATAAGAAGCCATGCTTTGAAGGGGAAAATATGCTATTCCATAAAATAATACTCTGCAAAAGACCATTTCATACCATAGACAATGCCTTCATCCCCCAATGAAAAGTGAACTCTCTATCCATTTTGCTCACTGCACCTACCTGTCACTCATACTCCTCCAGCTCACCGTCATCAACCATATTTCTCATTTAATAACGTTTGTATTAAGTTACAATAATAGTAAATAGTTTCCAATTATACAAATTTGTATAATACATTTTTGCGTAATTTTCCGATTTTCGTCAGTTTCACAAAGTTGTGGTTCACAAAGTTGTGAAATTCGTAATGGGGAGTACGTTGACCTTTCATACTTGTTTATAATATCACGCTACAAAATTTCGTACTCCATTTCCTTTTGTGCCTTCTGAGCCAAAGGATCATGACTTTAGGACATGGCCTGGGATTGCCTCACGACATCCTAAAACTAGAAAATGTATTTATCTTCGTCAGTCTGAGGCGCATCAGCTTCCATAAACATCACGAAATAGACAGGCATATATGTAACCTTATCTTCTTGATAGAACTTTCGTTCATTGGAAATAACAGTAGCAGCAAGGACATTGTACTCTGGAATCTTCAGGAGATTATTGAGAGCACTATGCTCCGTGTAGTCCTTGCCCGACTTGACCTCTATCGGATGAGCACTCATCGTTGTGTAATTGTCAACCAGATAGTCAACCTCACCTTGCTTACGATTGTCGTAATAGAAGAGTTTGTGTCCATGTGCGCGAAGTTCCTGAGCCACCACATTCTCATAGACGGAGCCAAGATTGATGCTGCGAATATCATCGAGAACTGGACGAATGTTATTGCGATAGAGAATGCCAGTAAGAAGCCCCACATCGTTCAAATAGAGTTTCAGCAGATTCTTTTGGAGAGATTCGCTCAGCGGGAAATGAGGATTGGATATAGCATTGACTGCCAAGGAAATTCCTGATGAAATAAGATACTCAAACTCTTCCTTATACTGGTCGAAACGGTCACCTTTCTTGCCACGGATGTTTTGAGCCACCATGCGTTTCTTCTTGTTTTCCATCTGCGAGGGAATCATCTCGTAGATACGGCGTATGAGTAGTTTCTTGTTGTGCTCCTTCTCGTACTTGGAAGCATCACTGGCATAAAGGCTACGGATGCTATCCTGCACCTCGCGCACCTTCATTATGTTGTGTGTTTCGAGATAGGTGTTGACGGCATCTGGCAGTCCGCCTACCAGCAGATAGCGACGGAACAGGTCGAGCACATGGTTATGGTGCTCTTCCGAAAGACTCTGGTGGTCTTCGTAGGACTTGTGCAGCATGTCAATAGCCTCAGTGCCGAAGCCGCTGGCTATCAGGAACTCC
This sequence comes from uncultured Prevotellaceae bacterium, assembly GCA_900314755.1. GTDB lineage: Bacteria > Bacteroidota > Bacteroidia > Bacteroidales > Bacteroidaceae > Prevotella. Next base: position 49,097 of record OMWH01000024.1, read on the forward strand.
TCGAAATCGAGTTGGAACATCTCCTTGATGATGATGCTGCCCACGGGGATGGAGGTGATATCCTGAAGGGTGATGCCCAACAGACTGCCACTGCCGATGTAGCGGTAGCGGTTATCTTCACGTAGGAACTTCAGCATGGTAAGATACTGCGAATAGTGTTGAATCTCATCGAGAAACACCAGTGTATCTTTGCGGTTATTGAGCTTGTCGCCTGCCACCATGCTAAGGGTCAGATAGAAGTCTTCCTTCTTATGGATGTTCTTAAAGAGCTGCTCCCCCTCGTCATCCTCCACGAAGTTGATTTCCACGAAGTTCGGGTAGAGACGTGTACCCGCCTCACGAATACTGAACGACTTACCAATCTGGCGGGCTCCCTCCAGTATCAGAATCTTGTCATTATCGGACTTCAGATAGTCCTCGATATAGGATGTAATCTTCCTGTAGAGCATGTCTATTTACACTTTTCAACAACTTTTGGCAGTCAAAAACTACACTTTTCAATATAATATCACGCTACAAAATTACACTTTTCAATCGATACAGCCAAACAAATCGGGAAAAAAGTGCAAATGTGTGGAGCAAACATCTACCAAATCATACTCTTCCTGCTCACCGTCATAGACCAGGTCGCCAGTGATCTGATGTTAGCATAGATTCCATGATATTATAGTGGAAAGGGGGAAACCCTCTCTAAGACACATAGCGGAAAAGCGGTCATATACAATATAAATACCCTTATACTGATAAATAAACTGATTGTCTGACAAACTTTCAAGAGTAGCTTCGATACTACTGAGAGCAGGCAGACGATATTTGGCGATAAATGCCTGCACCATAGGAGATTTCACTTGGTACTCACAGGCTTTTGCCGATACTAGTGCGGCCTAATATGTTGTAAGCCCCGCATAATAATTCTCAAAAGTTACTTCTTCCTCATCGATCAATTCTTGTACCGCCACATCAACATCCTTCTCTGTTATCGAAGAACTGATTTATGTCCAGGACTTCCTGAGGATGCTTTGGAATGGTGAGATATTCTGATTTTAAAATCAATGCAAAAGTGGAAAAAATCGATATTAGTAAGTCTGCTTTGAAGAATGCATGGAACACAACTACATTATACAAAATCCAGCTCTCTGTGGAATCCAATAAAAGAAAGAATAAAGTGTCCTACTCTATTATTCCTTCTAACTAAGCGTAAATTTCTAACTGAGTGAAGAAGAAACCAATATTATGATGACAATATTTGGGTATTTCAATTAAAAAGGTTACCTTTGCAACCGTTTACAAAACATCCATCAAAATGTGTCAAGATTTAGTATCTATTATTATGCCGACTTTTAATACTGCGAAATTTGTTTCCGACAGTATTGAAAGCGTTCTGAATCAGACATATACAAATCTAGAATTGCTCATCACTGACGATGGCTCTTCAGATGGAACAAGAGATATTCTTGAGAATTATAAGAAAAAAGATTCAAGAATCAAGGTTTTTTATTTGGAAGGTAACCAAGGAGCAGGTCCTGCACGTAACAAATGTTTGAAAGAGGCACAAGGACGCTATATAGCATTTTGCGATAGCGACGACAGATGGATACCCACTAAATTGGAAAAACAAATTCAGTTTATTCAGGAGAAAAATTGTAGTCTCACTTATTCCTCTTATATTCTTTGTGATGAAGACAATCGAGAAGAAGGCATTTTCATTGCACCAAAGAAAGTGACTTATGCAGGAATGCTGAGAGATGACAAAATAGGATTTCTGACTGCTTTATACGACTTAAAAGCTGTAGGCGAAAAATTCTACTTTCCATCACTTCGTAAACGACAAGATTGGGCAATGGTCATCCTGTTGCTAAAAAAGTGTCGTGTCGCATATGGTTTAAAAGAACCATTAGCTTACTATCGCCTTCGCCATAACTCTATTTCGAGAAATAAATGTGCACTGATTAGTTATAATGCCAATGTTTATAAACAAATCCTTGGTTTTTCCACATTCAAAGCGTATCTTTTCCTTTTTACAATATTCCTTCCAACCTATGCAATAAAAATGATAAAACTCAAATTTGACAGTTTCTTTTTTATGAGAAAACGGAAAAACAGTTTTAATTAAAAGTGATATTTTTACTCATATAAAGGCAATAATACTCCCTTTTGATAGTTATAATTTATAAAAGGACATTGCTAATGATTATATATATACTCGCAACATTTATTGTAAGTGCCGTTTGTGGATTTATCTTTACACCTTTAATCTTAGACTTCTGTCAAAGGAAAAACCTCTATGATATCCCCAACGGTCGGAAAGTACACAAAAACGCTACGCCACGAATGGGAGGGGTGTCTTTTTTCCCGAGCATGCTGACAGCTTCCCTTCTGGTATTATTGTTTTATCCGGGTATCGAGGGACGTAACCTGACATTGAACATATGGACGGTATCCTTCCTCATGGGACTAATCATTATCTATGCGTTAGGAATTATTGATGACCTGGTGGGACTTAATGCCCTGACCAAGTTCACCGTACAGATTCTCGGTGGGTGTCTGTTCCCCTTATGCGGACTGTACATCAATAACCTTTACGGACTCTTTGGCATTTACGAGATTTCCTCTTTCGTTGGTATCCCACTGACTGTCTTTATGATTGTTTTCGTCAGCAATGCCATCAATCTGATAGACGGCATCGACGGCTTAGCAGGTAGTATCTCGCTCATTACATTAACGGGGTTCCTTGTCTATTTTATCCATTATCGAGTCTTTTTCCCCACCTACACTATCTTAGTAGCAGGACTGATAGGTGCCCTGGTTGCATTCCTCTATTTCAACTTGTTTGGAAAATTGGAAAAGAACACGAAGATATTCATGGGAGATTCCGGCTCTTTGTCGTTAGGGTTTTTCTTAGGGTTCCTGTTTATCAAATGCGCCTCGGATAACACGGCGATATGGCAAACACGCCAGGAAGCACTTCTTGTACCCCTCACCCTACTCTTCGTCCCGATGGCAGATGTCGTCAGGGTGACTATCTATCGGTTTATCCATCACAAGCCACTCTTCTTGGCAGACAAGAACCATATCCACCACAAACTGATGAGGGCAGGACTTACTCAGCATCAGACTCTTGCCTGCATCCTCTGTCTGTCGGTGTTTTTCGTCATCCTCAACTATCTCCTTTACACCGTACTATCCTCTACCTGGATTCTTGTCATTGACATCCTTTGCTACAGCCTGTTCAATATGGGTATCAACACCCAAATTCAGAACCACGCCTGAACCCTACTGCTGTTCAAGAGTAAGCGCACCAAGAGCGGAATGGTATACTGGGTAAAACAGAAAGAATAAAAAAAAGGGCTGTGCAGACAATAATCATATAAGGTATGCCGTTCTATAGATAAAATAAACTGCTGATGGAACAACACTACCCGTATATCTATGATGGAATGAATGCTTTTGAACGAGAGGTCAAACGGTGGTTTGACTTTTTCGGTGCCTTGATATTCCTCATCCTCTCCTCTCCCCTCTTCCTCATCTGCTATATCATGATCAAACGGGAAGACAAAGACGGACCAGTCATCTACAAGCAGGAACGCATCGGACGCTTCGGACGTCCTTTCACCATCTACAAGTTCCGCAGCATGGTGGTCAACGCCGAGGAGAACGGACCGGAGCTCTATAAGGCAGATGGAGACCAACGACTGACCAAGACGGGTAAGTTCCTGCGTAACCACCACCTCGACGAGTTGCCGCAACTGTGGAACGTGCTGAGAGGCGACATATCGTTTGTCGGTCCACGCCCTGAGCGGAAATTCTATATCGACCAGATTATGAAACAGGACTGCCGGTATAAGTACCTCTATCAGATACGTCCGGGTGTCACCTCGTATGCTACCCTCTATAATGGTTATACGGACACGATGGAGAAGATGCTCAAGCGTCTGGAGATGGATCTCGACTATCTCAAGCGCCGGTCGTGGTGGGAGGACATCAAGATTATGTTCCTTACCGTCACTCATGTAGCGGCAGGCAAGAAATTCTAAATACCCCTTAAGCCTATGACAAATAAATACTTTTACCTCATCCTTGCCCTCCTCGCCCATACGTCAGTGGCAGGGGCACAGGACTCACTGGGTACCCATATCACCTACGACGTGACGGCAGAGACTGCTGTGGGTACTGGTGACTATACTGCTTTTCAGTTGGCGACCAACCGCCATCACGCCCTGGGAACCCGTTCCAATACGGCTTATCTGCGTGGAGCGGTGAATATAGAGCATGTCTTCAACAAGAACTGGAAACTGTCAGGAGCTGTTGATGCCATCGGTTCCCTGCATGCTGACCATAAGGTCTATCTGCAGCAGTGTTATGTCAACCTCTCCTGGAAGTCGTTCTTCTTGGAAGCGGGCAGTCGGGAACAGCCACAGGTAGTACGTGACAACTTGCTGTCCAGCGGTTCTTTCGTCAAGGGTACGAATGCCAAGCCTATCCCACAGGTTCATGTGGGTACCAACGGGTTCTGGACGGTTCCCTTTACCAAGAAGTGGGTACAGATTAACTTTGACTTCGGCTACGGTAAGTTCTTGGATAATCATTTCCACGAGAGACAGTTCAATGAGGGTAATAACGCCAGATACACCAAAGGAGCCTATTACCATCAGAAGCATCTGTATATCCGCAGTAATCCCGACAAGCCCGTCTTTGTCATGGTGGGCATTGAGCATGCCGTACAGTTCGGAGGTACCATGTACAAATATGAGAACGGAGAACTCGTGGCAAAAAAGAAACCAGCCAACCTGAAGGCGTTCTGGAGAGCCATCCTTCCCACAGGTGATAGCCAATATTTTGAGAATGAAGCGATGGAAGACTGGGTCTATGGCAACCATATCGGTGTGATGACCTACCAGATTGGTTGGAATATCAATCAGGACCATCAGGTACAGGCATATCTCGACAATCCTTTTGAGGATGGGTCTGGTGTCCGCAAGGGTAATGGATGGGACGGTCTGTGGGGACTGCAATACACCAACAAAACGGCAGGCAGGCAGTATGTGCGTGGTGCTGTCTTTGAGTATTTCCAGAGCACCAACCAGTCGGGTCCTATCCATTGGGATGGTGGTGACTATCCAGAACCTATCCGTAGTCAGATAAAAGATAAAGTAACTGGTGTTGACGAATATTACAATCATTCTTTCTATGATGGATATGCCTATTACGGTATGACACCTGGTAATGCACTCATCCCCTCTCCTATATATAATAAGGATGGATACCTTGCTTACCGCGACAACCGCATCAAGGCTTGGCATTTGGGGGTCAATGGTGAGATCACTGACCGCCTGTCCTATCTGGTGAAGGGGTCGTACCGAGAGGGATGGGGCACCTATTATACTCCGCTACAACCCAAGCATCACTCTTTCGACGCCATGTTCCAAGGAACGTATCAACTTGGTCCTTGGCAATTCTCTGCGGCGTATGCTTTCGACAAGGGCAATATCTATGGCGACTGTTCTACGTTTAACTTCAAAATTAACTTCCATGGCAAAATCTTATAAAATCATCAGACATCTGACATCATACATCTTACTTCTTACATCATCCATCTTCCTTCTCACTTCCTGCCAGGAGGGAGGAGAGGCAGGTGACCTGTTCGGACAATGGAGGATGGCAGACTCTGACAGTAAATACGTTAGTTTCTCTGGATCACTCACACGATTCAGGGACAAGGATGCCAGTGAGGTCTATGGCAATTTCCAACACAAGGGTGACAGTCTCTTCATCCAGTGTTACTCCATCGAAGGGGTACTTTCTGATACGATAACCATCGAGGAGTCTTTCGGTTTCAAGCCCTTCAACAATATCCGGGTGAAGATAGAGTCGCTCAATGGAGACATCATGGTACTGAGCAAGGACGGGCAAAAGTGGAACTTCTATAAATACTAAAGCCACTCTCAACTCTAAACTCTAAACTCTCATCTCAAGTATAGGGATTTCCCCCACACAGTTTAGGGGAAATCCTTTTCTTATGCATCATTTTCTTCTTACCTTTGCATCGTAAAAAGTAACATTTTGTTGAACTGATAAAATACAATATGAAGAAGATGATGATCGCCCTGGTAGCAATGCTGACATTCGCAGCAACGGGCAAGGCAATGAGCTACGAGCAGGCTCGCAACGAGGCTCTTTTCCTCACGGACAAGATGGCTTACGAGCTGAACCTGACAGAAGAGCAGTATGAGGCTGCTTATGAGATTAACCTCGACTACCTGATGGGTGTCACCAGTTATGATGATGTATACGGCATTTACTGGGAGCGTCGTAACCTCGACCTGAGCTATATCCTGCTCGACTGGCAGCTGAGTGCTTTCCGTGCCGCCACCTATTTCTATCGTCCCCTCTACTGGGCAGACGGCTACTGGCACTTCGGTGTCTATGCCCGCTATCCTCACCGTGACTACTTCTACTATGGCCGTCCGGTATTCTACGCCAGCTATCGTGGAGGACATGCATGGCATCGTGTAGGAGGACGTGGATGGTATCACGGTCGTCGCGACATCTACATCCACCATCACCACACCCACCATTTCGGAATGCGTGACGGATGGAACCGCGGAGACTATCGCCACCATCACAACGGTGTACGCCACAGCTCTACCCGTACGACTGTGAATAACCGGGAAATCAGTCGCAACAGGGATGATTCTCGCAACAGGGATTACTCTCGCAATAGGGACTATTCTCGCAACAACAGTGGGTCTCACCATCACAATATCGACAGAAGGGGTATTGAGGACCGCTCTTCCAGAACAATTGACCGTTCAAGGAGTATCGACCGTTCAAGGTCTATCGAACGCACAAGAACCCTCGACAACAGCAGAGGCAGCATCAGCAGAAGTTCCTCTTCCCTCGACAACAGCAGAGGCAGTTTCAGCAGAGGTTCCTCTTCCTCTATGCGCAGCAGCTCTGGCAGTGGATCATTCAGCAGAGGTGGTAGCTTCAGTGGAGGCAGAAGCTCTGGCGGAGGATCATTCAGCAGAGGCGGAGGTGGCTTCAGCGGAGGCAGAAGCTCTGGCGGAGGCCATGGCTACGGAGGTCGTCGTTAAGACCCTCACCTCGGCATTCATCATCCGCTGTACTTCTCGCATCGAGCACGATGCATAAACGGCTAATATCGCTTTATTGATAATACCGTGACCGACAGCCACCACTCGTTTTCCTTCGTAGGTGGCTGTCATTTTTTGTAGGAATTGCTGAGCCCTGTGCAACAAAGCGTCCTCTGTCTCGATATCATCTGGCCACACCTCCCCTCGCAGGTCGGGGATGAAACGTCCGGTAAAACTACCCCAGTCACGCTCTCTGAGCAAAGGAGTGGTCACCACTGGCAGATGATGAGGAACGGCAATAATCTCTGCCGTCTGTATAGCACGGCGCAGATCACTCGCCACTACAGCGTCAATCTCCTCATCAGCAAGACGCTGAGCCACCTGCAGGGCTTGTTCCCTACCCTGTTCATTGAGTTCTCCCGGGGTCTGCCCCTGCATGATCTGTCGGGCATTATCCACCGTCTCACCATGCCGTACTAAGAAAATCGTTGTTGCCATCAATGCAAAATTAATCATAAATTTTCAATTCCCAATGGTCATTTATCAATTATTTTTCCTAATTTTGCAGAAACAAAAATAGAAAATAAAGATGAAACTATTACAAAGTTCTATTTTCCGGGCATTATGCTCCATCATCATCGGTGTCTTACTGCTGAAATATCCAGATAACTCTGTGACATGGCTCACCATGGCTATCGGTATCCTTTTCCTGTTATCGGGCATCATCGCCCTGATATCCTATTGGAATGCCCGCCGACATGCTGGTGATTATACGATTACAGATGCTGACGGAAATATCATCAGCGGCACACAGCCTGCCTTCCCCTTGGTGGGTCTGGGCAGTGTCATCCTCGGACTGACCCTCGTCCTGAGTCCTGACATGTTCGTCAAATGGCTGATGTATATCCTGGGTGCCATGCTGATACTGGGCAGCGTCAACCAGCTGATCGTACTGGTGGCGGCACGCCGCTATGGTTCCATAGGAGCCTTCTTCTGGATAGCCCCTGTCCTGATCTTCATCGCCGGTATCTTCATCTTCGTCAAACCGATGGAGAGTGCCGAACTGCCGATGATCATCCTGGGCTGGTGTATGCTGCTCTATGGTGTCACGGAGACAATCAACTCTATCATGGTCTACACCTTACGCCGACGCATCAAACGTCAGCAAGAGGAAGCCGCAAAGGGACTGGAAGCCGAGGAGATTGCCACGGAAGTGAAAGAGGAACTGCCCCAACAACCTGTGGAAGAGGTGATCGAGGAGGTCTCTCAGAGTGATATCATTGTGGAGGAAGAATAAAAAGTCTGCCTAAAATTTTGTGGAGTCCGAAAATATTCGTACCTTTGCACCCGCTTTATGCGATTATAGTAAATAACAAATAATAAGTAACAATTAAAATGAAAAAAGGTATTCATCCAGACAACTATCGCCCCGTCGTGTTCAAGGACATGTCCAACGGCGATATGTTCCTTTCGCGTTCTACCGCAAAGATCGAAATCTCGAGCACCTCTCACCCCTTCTATACTGGTAAGAGCAAGCTCGTGGATACTGCAGGTCGCGTAGACAAGTTCATGAGCCGCTACGGTAAGGCTGCGAAGAAATAAAACGATATTTCCACGTAAGAAAGATAAAAGGTGCTGCCTGGGTAGTTGCATATGCCAAGGAGAGCACCTTTTTTAATACTAACCCATAACAAATCACCAACAATGAAAACTGTTTATGATTTCTCTGTCAAGGACAGAAAAGGAAAGGACGTTTCGCTGAAAGAGTATGCGAACGAAGTATTATTGATTGTCAATACAGCGACAAAGTGCGGATTCACTCCTCAGTATGATGAGCTGGAGGCGCTCTATAAGAAATACCACAGCCAGGGTTTTGAGATTCTCGACTTCCCCTGCAACCAGTTCGGGCAACAGGCTCCTGGTACTGACGAGTCTATCCATGAGTTCTGCAAATTGAATTTCGGTACTGAGTTTCCTCGCTTCAAGAAGGTGAAGGTGAATGGTGAGGATGCCGATCCTCTCTTTAAGTTCCTCAAGGATCAGAAGGGTTTTGCCGGATGGGATCCTGAGCACAACCTCACCGCTATCCTCGACGATATGCTTTCCAAGGCTGACCCTGACTACAAGCAGAAACCAGACATCAAATGGAACTTCACCAAGTTCCTCATCAATAAGAAGGGACAGGTAGTCGCACGCTTTGAGCCTACGGAGAAAATCGACAATATTGCCAAACAGATTGAAGAGCTGCTCTAAAACAAAATGACAACAACAAAATGCCTCATTATAGGCAGCGGACCAGCAGGGTATACCGCTGCCATTTATGCCTCCCGTGCTAACCTGAGCCCCATTGAGTATAGTGGTATACAACCGGGTGGACAGCTCACTCAGACGACAGAGGTGGAGAATTTCCCAGGTTACCCTCAGGGTGTTGATGGCAACCAGATGATGATGGACCTCCGTGAACAGGCAGAACGCTTTGGCGCTGATATCCGTGACGGTTCCATCACCAAGGTAGACTTCTCTGAAGCCCCCTACCACTGCTGGGCAGAGGATGGTGAGGAGATTGTTGCTGACACCGTGATTATCGCCACTGGTGCCTCCGCTAAGTATTTAGGACTGGATGACGAGCGGAAATACAACGGACAGGGAGTCTCTGCCTGTGCTACGTGTGACGGTTTTTTCTATCGTAAGAAGACCGTAGCAGTAGTGGGTGGTGGTGATACTGCCTGTGAGGATGCCCTCTACTTGAGCCATCTCGCCCAGAAAGTCTATATGATTGTACGCAAGCCCTTCCTCCGTGCCTCTAAGGTGATGCAGGAAAGAGTGATGGCAGCAGAGAATATCGAGATCCTCTTTGAGCATAACACACTCGGTCTCTATGGCGAGAATGGTGTGGAGGGTGCTCATCTGGTCAAACGCATGGGAGAACCGGATGAAGAGAAAGTAGATATCGCCATTGACGGTTTCTTCCTCGCCATCGGTCACAAGCCCAATACAGATATCTTCAAGGAATGGCTGGATACCGATGAGGTAGGCTATTTCAAGAAGATTGACGGTACTCCACGCACAAAACTCCCCGGCATCTTTGTTGCCGGTGACTGTGCTGACCCCACCTACCGACAGGCTATCACTGCTGCAGGCAGTGGCTGTCAGGCAGCCATCGAGGCTGAGCGCTACCTCTTGTCCAAATCCTAGGATTCCTAGGGACACTAGGAGTACTAGGAATACTAGATCTACTAGAAATACTAGAAACAAAAAAAGACCCGCTTCACAGCGGGTCTTTTCGTACTTTAAAAAACTAAATTAATCAACCATAAACCTTAACCATTAAAAATCTAAACAAAATAATCTTTTCAGAACCTCACGTTCTTACTTTGAGAAAAAGTGTGATAAAAAAGCGATCTTTCTATCACTGCTGCAAAGGTATAACATTTGACACAAATACGGGTTCACTTATCATTAAATATAGTTTAAAATGCGTGATTATCGCATTTTTTAAACCACAAATCACTGAAATCAAACTATTTTAAACGAAAAAGCCACTTTTTTCTTTGTTTTGTTGGAGATAAGATGAAAAAAAACTATCTTTGCACCACCAAACTAAGTGGAACTATGAATCCGTCAACCCTGTTCATCCTCATAGGCATCATCCTCCTGATAGTATTCTACCTCATTGGAAGAGTCCTTTACCAGCGCAGTGTACGTATTCGCAACCAACTGCAGATGAGTTATATTTTCACGAATATCACTCATGAGTTGCTCACGCCACTGACCATCGTAGCAGCTTCCGTGGAGCGTTTACGTAAGACAGCCCCGGACAACCAGCGGGACTATGACCTGATGGAACTGAACATCAGCCGTGTTGTACGACTGCTACAACAGATCCTTGAGACCAGTAAGTCACAGGCAGGAGAACTGAAACTCCGGGTGAGCAATGGAGATGTCATGAACTATATCCAGGAGACCGCCCTGTGCATCGAACCACTTATGGCAAAGAAAGGACTGGAGTTCACCGTCCGTTGCAAGCCCCAGAGCATGATGGGATGGATTGATACCGACAAGCTCGACAAGATTATCTTCAACCTACTGTCTAATGCGGTGAAATATACGGGAAAGGAGGGAAAGGTGACTGTCGATGTAGCCACTAATTCCCGCTATGACAAGGTCATTATCCGGGTTAGCGACAACGGAACGGGAATCCCCCATGATAAGATGAAACACCTCTTCACCCGTTTCTATGACGGAGAATACCGTAAGAACGCCACCTTCGGGACAGGTATCGGTCTTGCCCTCACCCGTGACTTGGTATACCTCCACCGGGGCACCATCCAGTGTCAGAGTTTTGAAGGACAAGGCACGACCTTCATCGTGGAACTGCCCATTAAGAAAAATGCTTTTTCTTCCTCACAGATTGACGAGACCCACCAGATCAACCCTGAGGAGCCCCATAGCAATATCAGCGATCTGGCAACTACCCTTATCACGCCACAGGAAGAAGAGGCTCCCCTACCCATCATTGAGGAGGAGCAGGATGATATCTACACCCTCCTGATCGTCGAGGACAATGTCGAGCTGCTCATGCTCATGAAACAGTTGCTGCAACAGCACTACCATGTCCTGACAGCCTCCAATGGCGTAGAGGCACTTGATGTCATTCAGGCACACGACCTGGACCTCATCGTTTCTGATGTGATGATGCCAGAGATGGATGGCAATGAACTGGTCAAGCAACTCAAAGAAGACCCTAACTACAGTCACCTTCCTATCGTCCTGCTCACGGCAAAGACACAGGAGGAGGACCGTAAAGAGTCTCTGCTGCTGGGTGCTGACGATTACGTCACCAAGCCCTTCCGTCTGGGTGACCTCCAACTGCGTATCGACAATATTATCGAGAACAGACGACGCATCCGTCACCTCTTCCAGAAGCAGACCACAGAGGAGAACATCGAACAAATCAAAGAGAAGGGTTCCTCAGCTGACAACGAGTTCCTGCAACGTGCCATCGACTGTCTTGATGCCCACATCTCCGACAGTGACTACGACAGGGATTCCTTTGCCCGTGATATGGGAGCCAGTGCCTCTACCTTATATAATAAGCTACGGGCTGTCACCGGCATGAATGTGTCCGGTTTCATCCGCAACCACCGCATCAAGACGGCATGTCGCCTGGCTCAGGAGAATCCCGACCTCCGTGTCAGCGACATAGCTTACCAGGTTGGTTTCAAGGATCCCAAATATTTCGCCACCTCTTTTAAGAAGGAAATGGGCATTCAACCCTCAGAATATTTTGAGGAATTAAGGAAATAATGGATGGTTCAGGATAAATGACAAATAGCTATGGGGTACGCATTATTGGTGATAGGCTATTTCTGCTTGTTATATAGCATCAGCCGGTGGACAGGAAGAAAAGCGACCAATGAGACCTTCTACAGGGGAAACCGACAGTCGCCATGGTATATGGTGGCTTTCGGAATGATAGGCGCCTCCATCTCTGGAGTCACCTTTGTGAGTGTCCCGGGGATGGTGAATGCCATTGACATGACTTATCTCCAGACGTGTCTGGGCTTTATCGTGGGGTATGTCCTGGTGGCATTCCTGCTGCTGCCCTTGTTCTACCGCCTGAACCTCACCACCATCTACTCATATCTGGGACAACGGTTAGGACCACGCTCCTATCAGACAGGAGCCTCTTTCTTCCTGTTGTCGAAGATGACAGGGGCAGCGGTACGCTTCTATGTGGTATGCATCATCCTCCAGCAATTCGTATTCGATGACATGGGTGTTCCCTTTGTCTTCACCGTACTGGGCATGGTACTCCTCATCTGGCTGTATACCTACCAGGGAGGCATCCGCACCTTGGTATTCACCGATGTCCTCCAGACCATCTTCCTCTTCACGGCACTCCTGCTGATTATCTGGCAGGTAGTGAGTGACCTGGGGATGACATGGGGAGAGGCTGTACAAGCGGTAGCGTCAGACAGCAAAAGCCGTATCTTCGTCTTTGATGACTGGATATCGAAACAGCATTTCTGGAAACAGTTCCTCAGTGGTGTGTTTATCGTCATCGTGATGACAGGTCTTGACCAGGATATGATGCAGAAGAACCTGACCTGTCGCTCCCTACGGGATGCCCAGAAAGACATGTGTACCTATGGGGTGATGTTCTTCCCTGCCAACTTGTTATTCCTGTCATTAGGTATTCTGCTGACACAGTGGTATGCCTCCCACGGCATCGCCCTGCCAGCCTCAGGTGATGAGCTCTTGCCCACCTTCGTCACACTAAGCACTAACCACTTGTCACTGATCGCCGGTCTCTTCGTCCTCGGCATCCTTGCAGCTAGTTTCTCCAGTGCTGACTCGGCAATGACAGCACTGACAACCAGTTTCTGTGTAGATATCTGCCGTCGCCCGGGAGATGAGGTCTTGCGTAAGAAAGTCCACGTACTGGTAGCAGTGGTATTCACCCTGTTTATCCTATCCTTCAAGGTATTGAACTCCACCAGCATCATCGATGCCATCTATATACTCTGTTCCTACACCTATGGTCCCCTGCTGGGACTCTTCGCCTTCGGACTGCTCACCAAACGTCCTGTCAACGACCGTCTGGTTCCATATATCTGTATCGCCTCCCCAGTTCTCTGCTACCTCCTGGACTGGGGTGTAGGGCAATACACAGGATATCATTTCGGCTATGAGCTGCTGATGCTCAACGGCATCCTCACCTTCTTAGGACTGTTCTTCTTTCAGCAGAGTTCGGGGAAAAAATAACTCAACTTTCGCAAGTTGTAGGAGTAAAGGAGTTAAAGGAGTTAAGAAGTTAGGACAATACTTCGTGGCACCCGAGACTTCGGTGGAAAGTAGCGATTACGGGACTAACGTCTTAACTCCTTTTTACTCCTTAACTCCTTTAACTCCTAAGAAGTTGAGCAAATGCGAAACTTAAGTTAAATAATCTTTTCGAGTTGCGAGACATTCTTCTCAATCTCCTCATCACTCACTGCGTAGTTCTGTAAGTCACCATTGATAAACTGCTCATACGACGGCATATCAATGAGACCGTGTCCCGACAGGTTGAAGAGGATTACCTTCTCCTCTCCCGTCTCCTTACACTTCTTCGCCTCACGAATCGTGGCAGCAATGGCATGACAACTCTCCGGAGCCGGGATGATACCCTCCGTACGGGCAAACAGCATACCAGCCTCGAAAGTCTCCAGCTGTGGGATATCCACACCCTTCATATACCCGTCCTTGATGAGCTGTGACACGATCATACCCGCACCATGGTAGCGCAAGCCACCCGCATGGATATTACTCGGCTTGAACTGATGACCCAGCGTATACATCGGCAACAGCGGTGTATACCCAGCCTCGTCACCGAAGTCATACTGGAACTTACCACGAGTCAGTTTCGGACAACTGTCAGGCTCAGCGGCGATAAACTCCGTCTTCTTACCCTCCAGGATGTTATGACGCATAAAGGGGAAGGCGATACCACCGAAGTTACTGCCACCACCGAAACAAGCAATCACCATGTCAGGATACTCCCCAGCCATCGCCATCTGCTTCTCAGCCTCCAGACCGATAATCGACTGGTGCAGAGCCACATGGTTCAGCACAGAGCCCAGCACATACTTACAGTGTGGTGTCGTTGTGGCAAGCTCTACAGCCTCAGAGATAGCAGTACCCAGCGATCCTGGATGAGTCGGGTCAACCGTCAGGATATCCTTTCCCGCACGGGTAGACATCGAAGGTGAACCCGTCACAGCAGCCCCGAAGGTCCGCATGATACTCGACCGGTATGGCTTCTGCTGCATGGTGATTTTCACCTGGTATACCGCACAGTCCAGTCCGAATATCTTTGCTGCATACGACAAGGCGGCACCCCATTGTCCGGCACCCGTCTCCGTCGTCACGTTTGTCGTTCCCTCCTGTTTCGCATAGTAGCACTGTGGCAGTGCCGAGTTGATCTTATGTGAGCCCAGCGGGTTCGTCGACTCATTCTTGAAATAGATATGTGCAGGAGTCCCGATAGCCTTCTCCAGTTCATAGGCACGTACCAGAGGTGTCGAGCGGTAGAACTTATACTTCTCCAGCACCTCCTCGGGGATATCTATCCAGCGGTGCTCCATGTCCAGTTCCTGTTTCGAGCACTCCTCCGGGAAGATATGTGCCAGGTCCTGCCATGTCAATGGTTGTTTTGTAGCGGGATGGATAGGCGGCAACGGCTTGTTAGGCATGTCCGCCAAGATGTTATACCACTGTGTAGGAATCTCACTCTCCGAGAGAATAAATTTCTTTTGTTTCGTCATTTTAGTCTAATTATTTAAGTTTTGTTCATTGGTCTCACTTATCCAATAACTCATATTTCGAGTTGTTCGATTTGAATTCTGGTACAATCTCCTTCATCTTCTTGACAGTCGCCATATCATTATACTTCCCCGAGATAGCGATCAGTTCTTCTATTTCCTTGCAGACTGTATCATAGTCATACTCACGAACCTCAGCAATACGTATCTTCTCATGGAAAGAGGGCTTGGTGCTCTCTTTCTCGTTCAGCACCTCCTCATAGAGTTTCTCACCGGCACGTAGCCCAGTGAACTTGATCTCCACGTTCTTGGCACCTGACAGTTTGATCATACGGGCAGCCAGATCAGCAATACGCACTGGTTTTCCCATGTCAAAGACAAAGATCTCACCACCATTTCCCTTTGTTCCTGCCTCCAATACCAGCTTACAAGCTTCAGGTATCAACATGAAATAACGGATGATATCCGGATGCGTCACCGTCACAGGACCGCCATTCTTGATCTGTTCCCGGAACAGGGGAATGACAGAACCGTTCGAGCCCAGCACATTACCGAAGCGGGTGGTCACAAACTGCGTCCTTGCCCCCGGACTTGCCATCTGCGAAGAGGTGACAAAGCTCAGCAGGTTACCCAGCTTCGCCAGGTGTCCGCCAATCTTATGCTCTTTGATGGCACGGTCAAGCGACTGGACATAAATCTCACAGATACGTTTTGAGCAGCCCATCACATTCGTGGGGTTCACCGCCTTGTCTGTCGATACCATCACAAATTTCTTCACGCCGTATTTCACGCTCAGGTCAGCAATCACCTTGGTACCATAGATATTATTCATCACAGCCTCACTGGGATTATCCTCCATCATCGGCACATGCTTATAGGCAGCGGCATGGAACACATAGTCTGGACGGAAACGGTCGAAGATGTCTTCCATCCTCGTACGGCGACTGATACTTGTCACGACGGTCTCAGCTTGTATTTCAGGATAGTCTTTAGCCATCATCAGGCGGATGTCATGCTGTGGAGTCTCTGCCTGGTCGATGAGCATCATGGATGCAGGTTTGAATTGCGCCACCTGACGTACCATCTCAGAACCGATAGAACCGGCAGCACCGGTAATCAGGACACGCTTTCCCGTCAGTTCCTTCCTTACCGACTCCATATCCACCTTGATCTCATCACGTGGCAGCAAGTCCTCCACGCTCACCTCCTTCAGTTGCATACCAGAGAAGTCCTGCTCCTCATTGGTATCATCGGACGTTATTTCCTTGGCAGACTGTGCAATGAAGATTTTCAGACCAGCACCGATAAAGATATCCTGCAGTTCCTGGTTGTTCTGGAAGTCACGGACACGCAAGGGAGATACCAAAATCGCCTCAATACCCTCATCCTTGATAATCTTCGGTAAATCCTCATGGATGCCATACACCTTCTCACCCAACAGACGGGTATGCTTATAACGGTCATCGTGCGAGATAAATCCCCGCAGGCGGAATCGCAAAGGCTTCTGGCTGCGGATATTCTTGGCAAGACCTATGCCACCCGTCATCGCACCGAATATCAACACACGCATCGCCCTCTTGTCCGAGGCAGTCACGTCATACAGCGTCTTCACCAGTACACGTACTCCCCACATCATCAGTGTGGCTATAAAGTACATCGTAAAGGTCTCCGTAATTGTCAGGATACCCAGTCCTTGCACCTTCATGACATCCAGGATATACATGACTATCAGCGAGAGGACCAGTCCGACGATGTTACCCCACGCCACCCTTGTCAGATCCACGAATGACGAGTAGCGTACAATACCGGAATACGTATGGAACAAACGGAATCCCACCCATGTCAGGGCTGTGTATATCAGTAGCGTACAAAGGACATTAAACCGATTCTCTATCAGCGCATCAGTCTTGTTAAACAACCAATAGGTGAGTATACCCGAAAAGATTACCGTTGCACAGTCAAACAGAAAAATACACCAATAAGGTAATGCATTCTTCCTGAAATACCAATTTATCAGTTTGTTGATTGGATTCATAGCATCATATTATCATTTATTTTGCAAAATTAAGAAAAAATTCCGAATCCCCATCTATTTCCTCCATATTTTTTACATCCCGCCCCTATTTCTTGCCATCACCAACAAAAAAAAGACCACCCACGCCATGGCGCAGGTGGTCTTTCTCCTCTCTTTCACAATCAAGATTCATCTCGGCATATAGTTTTCCGACTTCAGGCCTCTTCCATCAGCCTTCAGCCATCATACCGAGCAGCAATCACCTTCCAATCAACAATCTGCCAAAGGGCAGCAAGATGATCAGGTCGACGATTCTGATAATCCAGGTAATACGCATGCTCCCATACATCAAACGTCAGCAACGGCTTCAAACCCTTCTGGATAGGATTAGCCGCATTCACCTCCTGCGTGATCACCAACTTCCCGTCCTTATCAGCCGACAGCCACACCCAACCAGAGCCAAACAGAGTTGCCCCCTTTTTCTGGAACTCCTCCTTAAAAGCCTCAAACGACCCGAAGTCACGAACGATCACCTCCGCCAGCTTTCCCGTAGGCTTATTGCCAGCCTTAGGTGCAGCGAACTGTCCGAAGTACAGGTTATGGTTCAGTATCTGCCCCGCATTATTCAGGATGCCCCCCGTCGCCTTACATACAATCTCCTCCAGCGTAGCCTTCTCAAACCCGCTACCCTCCAGCAGCCCATTTAAATTATTCACATACGCCTGCAGATGCTTCCCATGATGGTAAGCTATCGTCTCCCGGCTAATCACCGGCTCCAGCGCCTCCGGCGCATAAGAAAGTTGAATTAATGTAAACATAAACTATAAGTATTCAAGTTACGCTCTGTCATCAATCTTATTTTTTGCAAAAATACAAAAATTCCCAAGATTTTCAATGAAAAATTCCCAAGATTTTCAATTATATTTCTATTTTTGTGCTTAAAACTGGCAAAAATAGTAATTCAATAAGGATTTTTTCATTTTTCCCTCACGCTACCCAGCGCTAGACACTGACCCGTCCCCCTGTCTTCTATTAACCATTATTAGTACAGGTCAGACTCGTTAAGGATAGCACGCATCGATTCAACCTGCTCCGTATAATCTACTGAAGCACGGTTCTCTTCATTGGTGCTAGCCTGCTCACTAAATCTGTCTGCAACACTACCACACAATGTAGGTATAGTTTTAACAAACACTGCCATAGTTCCTTCCAATTTTGTTGCAAAGTTAGTAATATTATTCCATATTTCAAAGCATATTACATTATTTATTTTCAAGTGGATACATAGTATAATATAATATATTATACTATGTATCCACTTGCAGAAGTCGATGCCTATATAACTAGTTATATAGGCATCGACCCGCGCGCGAAAGACTCAATATTTTATACATAAGTATAAAATACTATTTCATATCCTACAATATGGGGAAAGACATCTTAAACAATTCCGTCAGCCTTCTTCCATCTTACATCTTCCATCTACTCCCACTGATTCTTCCTCCTGTACTGTTCCATCAGGGCAACCGTTAATCGTGAACCGTGAATCATAAGTTGTCATGAACCATAAACCCTGAACCCTGGATCATGAACCATAAGTAATCCTCTCCCTCTTCATCTTCCCCGCATTCAGGACTTTCCGATTCGCCTTCTCATCTGCCAGAGTCATCATCCGAGAAAGGTCTGCAGCCACAGCACCCCAGTCATACCCATCTCCATTCTTGATACCTAATGGCGACATTTGACTATAAGGCCATTGACGGTTGTCATCCGCTTTTTGGCGATTTCAACCAGTCGCCTTCGTATGGCCAACATGTGGAATTGAGAATATTCACCGATACCCAG
>OMWH01000013.1 GCA_900314755.1 uncultured Prevotellaceae bacterium
AACCGTGCCAGAGACATCATCTATATGAACATCATTGAGCACGAGAACTCCGGTAGCAGTGATATCTATGGAGTAGAACTCTCCGCCAAATACAAGTATCGCAACTTCACGGCGAACCTCAGTGCCGCTTGGCAGGATGTCAAGAAATCGTCTATTAATAACACAGAGTTCAATTTTGCCTTCTGCACACCCAAGCTCTCGGTCAGTACGGTATTGGCTTGGCAGGCAACCAAATGGCTTAATGTGCATGGGCATATCGACTATTACAGCAGTCAGAAGTCCTGGACAACAGATGCAATTGGATTCGCACTTTACAATTCAGCAACGAATCATTACGGAGAAATGTATAAACAGTGGATGCTTGATCCAACTCCGGAAAACGAAAAGTTAATGAACCAAGCTGAGATGGCAATGTATGAGGCATATCAAAAAGTCAACGTCACCCACGATTTCAGTCCCCGTGTTCTCTTTGACCTCGGTGCTACCTGTAAGTTTGGTAAGCTGACCATCTCCGCAGACGTGAAGAACCTGTTCAACAAGAGCTACAAGCAGAGCGGACTGAACACAGGTCCCATCCCTCAGCGAGGACGCTGGTTTATGTTCGACATTGCCTATAAATTCTAAAAAAGGGAGCCAAAAACTCCCTTTTATTATTTAGATAGAACAAAAATAATGCTTTTTCACAAGATTTTGCAATCTCCGCTTTGCAAATTGCGGGAAATGTATTACCTTTGCATCTGTTTTAAAACAAATCTAATTAAATGGAGGCTTTTTTTCGTACGCATCGTTACTTGGTAGAGCATGTGAATGCTCCGGTTCGTCGCACCCTGATGGATGAGATTGACTGGAACGACCGCATGATAGGTATCAAGGGAACGAGGGGGGTCGGTAAAACCACTTTCCTATTGCAATATGCGAAAGAACATTTCAGTATCCAGGACAAGCAATGCCTCTATATCAACATGAACAATTTCTATTTCCAGGGACGCGGCATTGCCGACTTTGCCGGTGAGTTCTACCATAATGGAGGACGCGTACTGCTAATAGACCAAGTGTTCAAACAGACCGATTGGTCGAAGGAACTACGCCGTTGTTATGACGAGCATCCGGGACTTAAAATCGTATTCACCGGCTCCAGTGTGATGCGGCTGAAAGAGGAGAATCCTGAGCTGAATGGTATTGTAAAAAGTTACAACCTGCGCGGTTTCTCTTTCCGTGAGTTCATCAACCTGATGACAGGTAACGATTTCAAGCCATACACCCTTGATGAGATTCTCCATAACCATGAGCACATCATCAAACAAATACTGCCGAAAGTATCTCCTAACAAATACTTTCAGGATTACATTCACCATGGTTTCTATCCCTTCTTTCAGGAGCAACGTAACTACAGCGAGAACCTCTTGAAGACGATGAACATGATGACAGAGGTAGATATTCTGTTAATCAAGCAGATTGAGTTGAAATACCTCTCCAAAATCAAGAAGCTGTTCTATGAGCTTGCAGAAGAAGGTCCCAAGGCTCCTAATGTCAGCAAACTCGCCAAGGACATAGAGACCAGCCGCGCTACTGTCATGAATTACATCAAATATCTGACAGATGCCCGCCTGCTCAACATGATATATCCCGTGGGGGAAGACTTTCCCAAAAAGCCTTCAAAGGTAATGCTTCACAACTCCAACCTGCTTTATGCCATCTACCCTATTCATGTAGAGAAGCAGGACGCTATGGAGACATTCTTCGTTAATTCCTTGTGGAAAGACCATAAGGTCAACCAAGGCTCCCGTGACTCTATTTATATCGTAGACGAGAAAATAAAGTTCCGCATTTGTGATGCGGACATCCATTATAAAATAAGGTATGCTCCCGACACTATTTATGCCCGTTATAATACGGAGATAGGCAAGGACAATCAGATACCTCTATGGTTACTTGGATTCTTATATTGACAAGACAACGAAATATCGAAATATCGAAAAGTATTAATTTTTAATGACTAAACAAATGGCAAAAGAAAAAAAGTTTATCACATGTGATGGTAACGAGGCTGCGGCTCACGTGAGCTATATGTTCTCTGAGGTAGCTGCTATCTACCCCATCACCCCGTCATCTCCTATGGCGGAGCATGTTGACGAGTGGGCTGCCCGTGGTCGCAAGAACCTCTGGGGTCAGACCGTCAGTGTTCAGGAAATGCAGTCTGAGGCTGGTGCTGCCGGTGCCGTTCACGGTTCTCTGCAGGCTGGTGCCCTCACCACTACGTTCACTGCTTCTCAGGGTCTTCTCCTGATGATTCCTAACATGTACAAGATTGCCGGTGAGTTGATTCCTTGCGTATTCGACGTTTCCGCCCGTACGCTTGCCTCTCACTCTCTCTGTATCTTCGGTGACCACCAGGACGTAATGGCTTGCCGCCAGACTGGTTTCGCTATGCTTTGCGAGGGTTCCGTACAGGAGGTAATGGATATGACCGCTGCTGCTCACCTTGCTTCTCTGGAGACTTGCGTACCTTTCGTTAACTTCTTCGATGGTTTCCGCACCTCTCACGAGTATCATAAGATTGAGCTGCTCGACCAGGAGGATGTTCGTCCTCTCGTAAAGGAAGAGTACATCAAGCGTTTCCGCGACCGTGCTATGTCACCTGAGCGTCCTATCACCCGTGGTACCGCTGAGAACCCTGAGACCTTCTTCACACACCGTGAGGCTTGCAACCCCTACTACGATGCAGTACCTGAGGTTGTAGAGAAGTATCTGGGTGAGTTGTCTAAGATCACCGGTCGTGAGTATCACCTCTTCTCTTATTATGGAGCCGAGGATGCTGACCGCATGATTATCCTGATGGGTTCTGCTACTGATGCTGCCCGTGAGGCTATCGACTACCTGAACGCCAATGGTCAGAAGGTAGGTATGATCTCTGTTCACCTCTATCGTCCATTCTCAGTGAAGCACCTGCTTGCTTCTGTTCCTAAGTCAGTGAAGCGCATTGCCGTTCTTGACCGCACGAAGGAGCCAGGAGCTAATGGTGAGCCTCTGTATCTCGATGTCAAGGATGCATACTATGACGTGGAGGACCGTCCTCTCATCGTAGGTGGCCGTTATGGTCTTGGTTCTCACGATACTACTCCCGCTCAGATCATCAGCGTGTTCAACAACCTCGCTATGCCCGAGCCTAAGAACCACTTCACAATTGGTATCGTAGACGACGTTACCTTCACCTCACTGCCTGAGGTTGAGGAGATTGCCCTCGGTGGTGCTGGCATGTTCCAGGCTAAGTTCTTCGGTCTGGGTGCTGACGGTACCGTAGGTGCTAACAAGAACTCTGTAAAGATTATCGGTGACAACACCAACAAGTACTGTCAGGCATACTTCTCTTACGACTCTAAGAAGTCGGGAGGTTTCACCTGCTCTCACCTGCGTTTCGGTGACACACCTATCCGCTCTACCTATCTGGTAACCACACCAAACTTCGTGGCTTGCCACGTACAGGCTTACCTCCACATGTACGACGTTACCCGTGGTCTGCAGAAGAACGGTCAGTTCCTGCTGAACACCATCTTCGACGCTGACGAGCTGGAGAAGTTCATGCCTAACAAGGTAAAGCGTTACTTCGCACAGAACAACATCACTGTATATACTATCAACGCTACGAAGATCGCACAGGAGATTGGTCTGGGCAACCGTACCAACACCATCCTGCAGTCTGCATTCTTCCGTATCACCGAGGTCATCCCTGTTGAGCTTGCCGTTGAGAAGATGAAGGCTGCCGCCTTGAAGTCTTACGGTGCCAAGGGTCAGGACGTAGTCGACAAGAACTACGCTGCTATCGACCGTGGTGGTGAGTATGTGAAACTGACCGTTAAGCCCGAGTGGGCTAACCTGCCAGACGATGAGCCTAAGCAGGATGACGCTCCCGCATTCGTTAAGGAGCTCGTTCGTCCTATCAACGCTCAGGCTGGTGACCTGCTGAAGGTTTCCGACTTCGCTAAGCACGGCACTATCGACGGTTCTTGGGAGGTTGGTACTGCCGCTTACGAGAAGCGTGGTGTTGAGGCATTCGTTCCTGTATGGAACAAGGAGAACTGTATCCAGTGTAACCAGTGTGCATACATCTGTCCTCACGCAGCTATCCGTCCGTTCGTCCTCGACGAGAACGAGATCAAGGGCTTCGCTGCTGCCGACGATACTATTGAGATGAAGGCTCCTGCAGCCATGAAGGGCATGCACTTCCGCATTGAGACTTCCGTTCTCGACTGTCTGGGATGCGGTAACTGTGCCGACATCTGCCCAGGTAATCCTAAGACCGGCAAGGCACTCACCATGGTTGCCTTCAATCCTGATGCTGAGGATATGAAGCAGGAGGCTAAGAACTGGGAGTACCTCGTGAAGGAAGTTAAGTCTAAGCAGGATCTCGTTGACATCCGCAGCAACGTGAAGAACTCACAGTTCGCTCAGCCACTGTTCGAGTTCTCTGGCGCTTGCTCTGGTTGCGGTGAGACTCCATACGTGAAACTCATCAGCCAGTTGTTCGGTGACCGTCAGATGATCGCCAACGCTACCGGTTGCTCTTCTATCTACTCCGCATCTATTCCTTCTACTCCTTACACCAAGAATGAGAAGGGTCAGGGTCCTGTCTTCAACAACTCTCTGTTCGAGGACTTCTGCGAGTTCGGTCTCGGTATGGCTCTGGGTAACAAGAAGATGAAGGAGCGCGTGGCTAAGCTGCTCTGCGAGGCTTGCGAGAATCCTAATGCTTCTGATGAGTACAAGGCACTTGCCAAGGAATGGATTGAGAACAAGGACGATGCTGACAAGACCAAGGAGATTGCTCCGAAGTTGCGTGCTGCTATCCGTGCCGCTGCTGCTGCCGGCTGCCCCGTCAACCAGGAACTGCAGACCCTCGACCACTACCTCGTTAAGCGTAGCCAGTGGATTATCGGTGGTGACGGTGCTTCTTACGATATCGGTTACGGTGGTCTCGACCACGTCATCGCTTCTGGTGAGGACGTCAATATCCTCGTGCTCGATACTGAGGTATACTCTAACACTGGTGGTCAGGCTTCTAAGGCTACCCCACTCGGTGCTATCGCTCAGTTCGCTGCCCAGGGTAAGCGTATCCGCAAGAAGGACCTCGGTATGATTGCCACCACTTACGGCTATGTATATGTTGCTCAGATCGCTATGGGTGCTGACCATGCTCAGACCCTGAAGGCTATCCGCGAGGCAGAGGCATGGCACGGACCTTCTATCATCATCGCTTACGCTCCATGTATCAACCACGGTCTGAAGGCTAAGGGCGGTATGGGTAAGAGCCAGGCTGAGGAGAAGAAGGCTGTCGAGTGCGGTTACTGGCACCTGTGGCGCTTCAACCCAGCTCTCGCTGAGGAAGGCAAGAATCCGTTCAGCCTCGACTCTAAGGAGCCGAACTGGGAGAACTTCCACGACTTCCTGTTGGGTGAGGTTCGCTACCTGTCTGTTAAGAAGGCTTATCCTAACGAGGCAGAAGAGCTCTTCGCCGAGGCACAGAAGATGGCTCAGATCCGTTACAAGAGCTACGTTCGCAAGACACAGGAGAACTGGGAGGAGTAATTCCCTATCCTATCTATATGAAACGAGGTGAAACCGCAATGGTTTCACCTCGTTTTTTTATTGTTTTGAAGTCTTTCGGGATGAAGGTGCCGCCTCCTCAAGTCTATAATAATGGAATACGAAAATAAAAAAAGAAGCGAGGTTAAACAGCCTCGCTTCTTTGATGATTAGTTGTTGACACTACCGCCAACGATATCGAGCAGTTCGGAAGTAATCGCCTGCTGACGACTCTTGTTGTACTGCAAGTTAAGTTGCCGCAGCAATTCGTCGGCATTATCCGTTGCCGTCTGCATCGCCACCATACGTGCTGCATGCTCAGAGGCTACACTGTCAAGGAGTGCCGTATAAAGCATCAGATGCGCCATCTTCGGCATCAACTGTGAGAGCACTGTATTCATATCAGGCTCAACAATGAAGTTGTCGTTGAGGGGTTTTGTCTCATCTTCCTTGTACTCCTTCTTCCGACGGTTCTTCTTCAGATAGTCCTGTGCCTTCTTCGTCACGATGTTAGTTGTCAGGTCACGCTCATGATCACGCTCTAACTCACTCTCGACATCAATCGGAAGAAAGGTCTTGGAGGTCAGTATCTGCGAACCAGCTGACTTGAAGTGGTGATAGATAAGCTCCACCTTGTCAATCTCGCCATCTTCAAAGCGACGAGCTAAGTCCATCACCATCTCAATACACTGATGAACATTGGGGTGGTCAATCATATCGGCATAGTTGCCCATCACATTATATCCCAACTTCTGTGCCTTCTCTGCCACCTTACGACCGATGGGATAGATGTCGATATTCTCACGTCCTATCTCCTCGCTCAGTCCTTCAACAGTCTGCTGCATCAACTTGATAATGTTGGCGTTAAAGCCACCACACAACGATGAGTTACTGGAGAAGATGACCAGAGCGACACGCTTAACGGGACGCTCCTGGTCGTAGATGGTCTGTGCCTCTGCCTCCGCTGCCAGAAATGACTTCAGGATGTGCTCCAACATAGTCTCATAAGGCAGCATATTCTGGATGGCTACCTGTGCATGATGGAGTTTCGACGAAGCCACCATCTTCATCGCACTCGTAATCTTGCGGGTGCTCTGAACACTGGCAATACGTCCTTTGATTTCCTTCAGACTCGGCATAGGCTATCAGGCTTTATAGGTTCCGGCAATATCAAGCATGATCTCCTCAATCTTACCAGTCGTCTCGTCGTCAATCTTACCGGCGGCAAGTGTCTCAATGACCTGTGGAGCACTGGTGCGCAACTTGTCGAGGAATGCTGTCTGGCACTCACGTACCTTATCAATAGGTACCTCACGCATCAGTCCATGCACACCACAATACAAGATGGCGATCTGCTCACCTACCGGCATCGGGCTATACTGCGGCTGGATAAGCAACTGGTTGTTCTTACGACCACGGTCAAGGGTCATTGCCGTCACAGCATCCATATCACTGGAGAACTTAGAGAAAGCCTCCAACTCACGATACTGTGCCTGGTCAATCTTCAAGGTACCAGCCACTTTCTTCATAGACTTAATCTGTGCGGAACCACCCACACGGGATACAGAGATACCCACGTTGATGGCAGGACGGAAACCTTGGTTGAAGAGGTCGCTCTCCAAGAATATCTGACCGTCGGTAATAGAGATCACGTTGGTCGGGATGTAAGCGGATACGTCACCTGCCTGTGTCTCGATAATAGGCAGGGCAGTCAGCGAACCGCCACCCTTCACATGACCCTTCATGCACTCAGGAAGGTCGTTCATCTGCTCAGCCACTTCCTGCTGTTCATTCATCTTAGCAGCACGCTCCAGAAGACGAGAGTGCAGATAGAACACATCACCAGGATAAGCCTCACGTCCAGAAGGACGGCGCAGAATCAGGGACACCTCACGGTAGGCTACAGCCTGCTTGGAAAGGTCGTCATAGACAACAAGAGCAGGCAGACCACGGTCACGGAAATATTCACCGATGGCGGCACCAGCAAATGGTGCGTAATACTGCATGGCTGCAGGATCAGCGGCGGTAGCGGCCACCACAATCGTGTAAGGCATGGCACCATGTTCCTTCAAGGTCTGAACCAATGTGGCTACGGTAGAAGCCTTCTGACCGATGGCGACATAGATACAATACACGGGCTTTCCTGCCTCATAGAAACTCTTCTGATTGATGATGGTATCGACGGCAATAGCTGTCTTACCAGTCTGACGGTCACCAATAATCAACTCACGCTGTCCACGTCCGATAGGAATCATGGAGTCGATAGCCTTCAGACCCGTCTGGAGAGGTTCCTTCACGGGCTGACGAAATATCACACCAGGAGCCTTTCGGTCAAGTGGCATCTCAAAGGAATCGGTAAGGTCGATATCACCCATACCGTCCACAGCCTGTCCCAGCGGGTTGATGACACGTCCGAGCATATTGTCGTTGACACGGATAGAGGCGATACGCTTGGTGCGCTTCACCACCTGTCCTTCCTTAATACCTGCTGTAGGACCAAGGAGCACGCAACCGACATTGTCTTCCTCAAGGTTCATCACGATAGCCATCGTGCCATTCTCGAACTCCAGCAACTCGTTGGCTTCAGCATTGCGGAGACCGTAGATACGAGCCACACCATCGCTCACAGTGAGCACGGTGCCAACCTCGTCAAACTTCTCCTCGCTGGATATGCCCTTCAACTGGTCGAGCAATACCTGAGAAACTTCGCTTGGTTTAATTTTATCTGACATTGTTTGTTACTTTTTTAGTGTGTTGAGAATATTGTTGAGCTGAGTCTTGACACTGGCATCCATGCGGTAAGTGTCATACTCGAGGATGAAGCCACCGATGATATCAGGATTCACCTCGGTCTCAAACTCCACAGTTCCATTAGTCTTACTCTCCACCATCTGGCGCATCTTCTGCTCTGTCTGAGCCGATACACGAGCCGCTGTGGTGAGTTTTCCACGGATGACGTTCTTCTGCTTACGGAAAAGCGTGATGTAACTGTTCGCCATGAACTGCATCACGTTCTCGCGGTCTTCCTTCAGTACAAGCTGTATGAAACTCTTGGTCAGCTCGCTAGGCTTTTCACCAACGGCTGTCAGCAACAGCATCTGTTTCTTGTCCTTTGAGAGCATGGGATTGTCTATCGTCTGGCGCAACTGAGGCACCTCCAGATAACTTTTGGCAATGGTCATCATCTCCTGATAAACCTTCTCCTCCAGTTTCTGGTCAGTAGCACTCTTAAGCAGTGCCCTTGCATATCTGACAGATATTACTCCGATATCCATACGCAGACTCTTGATTAATTAGCAGAAACATCATCCAGCATACGGTCGATCAGATCCATCTGCGCCTTATCGCCCTGCAGGTTCTGACGAAGAACCTTCTCGGCAATCTCAACGCTAAGCGTAGCTACTTGCTTACGGATATCGGCAATGGCGGCTTTCTTCTCCTGCTCGATGGCGGCTTTCGCATCATCCAACAAGCGGGCACCCTCTGCCCTCGCCTTCTCCTGAGCTTTCTCTACAATGGCATCACGAGTCTCGGCAGCTTCCTTGAGAATCTGTGCCTGTTTCTCGCGAGCCTCTTGCAAGATGGATTCACCTTCTTTCTGTATATTGGCAAGTCGCTCATTCGCCTCATGCGCCTTCCGCAGTGATTCGTCAATGAAAGCCTTACGCTCCGCCACCATACCAGTGATGACTGGGAAGCCGAACTTCCAAAGGAGGAAAAACACTACCAGAAAGGTAATGGTCATCCAGAACAACAAGCCAGTACTCGGAATTAATAAATCCATACGCTGATACTTCTTAAACTATAACTTTCTATCGCTTGATTAGATGCAGAGGAATGCGATAACGGCTGCGAACAGAGCCACACCCTCGATAAGAGCTGCTGCAACAATCATGTTGGTAAACAACTTGTTCATGACTTCTGGCTGGCGTGCCATGGCATCCATTGCCTGACCACCAATCTTACCAATACCAAGACCTGCACCAATAGCTGCGAGACCTGCGCCAACTGCGGCACCTAACTTTGCAACACCTTCTGCTGCCAATAATGTTGTAATCATAATTTTAAAGTTTTAAATTGTTATTGTTTTTAATTCTTTCGATATTTCAATTAATGCTCATGCTCGGGCTCTACCCTAGCCAGTCCGATAAAGACGGCGGAAAGCATGGTGAATACCATTGCCTGGATGAAGCATACCAGACACTCCAGACACATCATAAACACACTCATGATGACACTCAGTGCTGACATGGATAGCTGGACGGCTATTGCCTGACTTGCCACCAGGAAGATGATACACGTGATAGCCACAGCGATAGCATGACCTGCCATCATATTGGCAAAAAGACGGATCATCAAGGCAAAGGGTTTGGTGAAAATTCCCACAAACTCAATCACAGGGATGATGGGAATAGGAGCCTTCAACCAAGTAGGAACCTCGGGCCAGAAGATGTCCTTCCAGTAGTGTTTGTTGCCTGAGAACTGCACGATAATAAAGGTGCAGAGGGCAAGGAAGAATGTCACGGCAATATTACCCGTCACATTTCCTGAGCCTGGAGGGAATGGTATCAAGCCCATCACATTACATGTAAAGATGAAGAAGAAACAGGTAAGCAGGTAGGGAGTGTATTTCTCGTAGCCCTTACCAACTCCCGGTTTGATAATCTCATCCACCACATACATCACCATCATCTCGATGAAGCCGACGAAGCCACCAGGTGCATTATCAGATGCTTTGCGTTTCTTATACCAGCGGGCACTAAGCAGAATACAGCAAAGCAAGATGATGACATTGATGAACATCACGGCAACGGTCTTGGTGATGGAGAGGTCGAGAACAGGTTCTCCGTTCTCAACGATCTTACCAGCATGGTCACCTTCGGTAGCGATGGCAAGTCCATAAGGTCCCTGACGGAGCCCATTGGCATCAGCATGGTGCTCAAACTGAGAGGAGCTAAACACATGCCAGCCTGTTGAACTCTTCACGATGATGGGTAGTGGGATGACCAGTGATTTTCCATCACCATAGTCGGTCACATGCCAGTCGTGTGAGTCCTTGATATGCTCAAGCACCACCTCCTTGGCAGAGAAATCTTCCGCACTAACCACCGATACCATGGCAAATACCATCAGTATCATGCAAAGCAGTCGTTTCGTGTGATTCATTATTTTCATTTAATGTCTTAATTTCAGTGTAACTACCATCATCACTACATACATTATTATATATATGACAGCGAAACGGATAGCGTCTTCTCTATTCTCGGTGAAGAATACGTACAATGCTACGACGCTAGCGACGAGCAACATACGTATCGTTGCCATTATCAGATAGAAGTGGGGCAAATGCTCTGGTGAATGCTTTTTGACAATATCATAGCCTCTCACATAGAGAATGCCCAGAAAGGTAAAGAAGAGTGCTGAGAGAATAATCTCCAATATCATTCCTCTTTCTCTATAC
Organism: uncultured Prevotellaceae bacterium; assembly: GCA_900314755.1. GTDB lineage: Bacteria > Bacteroidota > Bacteroidia > Bacteroidales > Bacteroidaceae > Prevotella. The sequence goes on from OMWH01000013.1 coordinate 11,042, forward strand.
AGAGTGACACGACGTTCTTCTGAACCTCAACAAAACCGCCTAATATAGGAAGCTGCTCCTTGTCATACTCCACGACTCCCTTCTGGAGAATGGAGATAATGGGAGCGTGATTGTTCAGTATCTCGAACTGACCTTGTAAGCCGGGAACGAGAACGCGCTCTACCTCTCCTGTGAATTCTACCTTCTCGGGCGAAACTATCTTCAACTGTAACATAGGCTTTATCCTTTAGCAGCTTCCAACAGTTTTTTCGCCTTAGCTTTAGCATCCTCGATGGTTCCCACGTTGAGGAAAGCCTGCTCAGGCAGGTCATCAACCTCACCGTCAAGAATAGCATTGAAGCCCTTGATTGTCTCTTCAATAGGAACCATAACACCGGGCAGACCTGTGAACTGCTCTGCAACAGAGAATGGCTGACTCAAGAAACGCTGCACACGACGGGCACGGTTCACGGTCAACTTATCTTCATCAGAAAGCTCGTCCATACCAAGAATAGCAATGATGTCCTGCAACTCCTTGTAACGCTGAAGAATCTCCTTCACACGCTGAGCACACTCGTAGTGCTCTTTACCAACTACCAATGGGTCAAGAATACGGGAAGTACTACCCAACGGGTCAACGGCAGGATAAATACCTAACTCGGCAATCTTACGGTCAAGTACCGTTGTAGCGTCCAAGTGAGTAAACGTAGTAGCAGGAGCCGGGTCTGTCAAGTCATCGGCAGGCACATAAACCGCCTGAACGGATGTGATAGAACCTTTCTTCGTGGAAGTAATACGTTCCTGCATGGCACCCATCTCAGAAGCCAGTGTCGGTTGATAACCTACAGCTGACGGCATACGTCCCAACAGAGCGGACACCTCTGATCCTGCCTGGGTGAAACGGAAGATGTTGTCGATGAAGAAGAGGATATCGGCAGCACCACCATCTTTACCACCACCGTCACGGAAACCTTCGGCAACCGTCAGACCGGATAATGCAACAGAGGCACGTGCGCCGGGCGGCTCATTCATCTGACCATAGACAAGGGTAGCCTGCGACTTCTTCATCTCTTCTGGATCGACAAGAGAGAGGTCCCACTTACCCTGAGCCATCGCCTCCTTGAATTTCTCACCATAGCGGATAACACCTGACTCAATCATCTCACGAATCAAGTCGTTACCTTCACGGGTACGCTCTCCTACTCCAGCGAATACGGAGAATCCGTTATGACCCTTAGCGATATTGTTAATCAACTCCATGATAAGAACGGTCTTACCTACACCGGCACCACCAAACAGACCAATCTTACCACCTTTCAGATAAGGCTCCAACAAGTCGATAACCTTGATACCTGTGGCAAGCACCTCTTTAGTCGTAGAAAGTTCCTCAAACTTAGGAGCTTCACGATGGATAGGATAAGCACCCTCCATGTCAAGTTGTTTCATACCGTCGATGGGCTGTCCAATAACGTTCAGCATACGACCTTTAATTTGTTCACCTGAAGGCATCAGAATAGGCGACCCCATTGGCTTTGCCTCCAATCCGCGTTGCAGACCGTCGGTGTTATCCATGGCAACACAACGTACGGTGTCCTCACCAATGTGCTGCTGAACCTCAACGACAAGCTGCGAACCGTCAGGACGCTGAACAGTCAGCGCCTCATGAATTTTCGGGAGCACTTTCTCTGCATCTTGCCCTTCTGTATTGAAGTATACATCAATGACAGGACCGATAATCTGAGAAATGCGTCCATTAATTTTAGACATAAGCAGTTTTAATATTTAAAGATGTTCGTTTTTAAGTTATAGTTCTGCAAAGTTAGTAAATATTTTGAAATAAAAAAAACATTTCCGAACTTTTATTCGAAAATGTTTATATTTAGAGGTTTTTTAAACATCATTTAGATGCTCAGCTCGTCCAAAACCTTAATTAGTTTCTTATTAAAAGGCTTATCTGTACGGATACATTCAGAGAATGGCACATACACCACCTCATTATTCCTCACACCTACCATGACGTTACGCTGTCCCTGCTTGATAGCCTCGATGGCACCGACACCGGTACGGGAAGCCAAGATTCGGTCGTGAGCAGAAGGGCTGCCACCACGCTGTAAGTGTCCTAGGATAGAAACACGCACATCAAATTCCGGGAACTCTTTCTTGACACGTTCAGCGTAATAAAGAGCACCACACTTCGGACTCTCTGAAACAATGACGATACATGACTTCTTAGACTTACGGATACCGCGTCCCATAAACTGTGCCAACTGGTCGACCTCCGTCATTTCCTCAGGAATGATTGCAGCCTCGGCACCACAAGCAATCGCTGAGTTTTGAGCCAGGAAGCCAGCATCACGTCCCATCACTTCAACAAAGAAGATGCGCTCGTGAGAATTTGCCGTGTCACGGATACGGTCAACACACTCCATGATGGTGTTCATCGTCGTATCATAACCAATGGTAGAGTCTGTGCCATAAAGGTCATTGTCTATCGTACCTGGGAGACCAATACAGGGAAAATCGAACTCCATACCGAAATTACGGGCACCCGTCAGAGAACCATTACCGCCAATAACGACCAAAGCATCAATCTTCTCATTTTTACATGTCTCATACGCTTTCTGCATACCCTCAATAGTCATAAACTCTTTGGAACGGGCTGTTTTTAAGATGGTTCCACCTCTTGTGATGATACCAGAGACATTTTCTGTGGTGAACTTCTTGACTTCTCCTTTTATCAATCCATCATAACCACGATAGATTCCCTTAATCTCAAAACCATTATAAATACCAGCGCGAGTGACAGCACGTATCGCTGCATTCATGCCTGGCGCATCACCTCCTGAGGTGAGAATACCGATTGTTTTAATTTTACTCATAGCAGTATGTTCATATTAGATTAATTTCTATCCATAGTACAGCAAGACCTATCAACCATCCTATACTTACTTTTAGGGTCATATTCTTCAGATACCAGCCCAAACGAACATGCTCCATCTTCATCAAAGCGACACCGCTGGTAGATCCGACACAAAGCAAACAACCTCCAACAGCCGTACAGAAAGCAATGATTTCCCAGTAGGCACCGTTGACCGCCATATCCCCCACGTCAGCAACAGAATATAGCATAATGTCACTTACTGCCACCGTAAAGGTATCAATGAGGGAACTGAGAATACCTGAGCCAATTCCTACCAGCCAGATATTATGAATATTATCATCAAACCAACTGGCAATATCACTAAAGACACCTGTCTCTGCGACAACACCCATTCCTAACATGATACCCATAACAAATAGCATCTGCTGTATAGCACCATACTGCAAGGCGCGTGGTATACGGCGTTGAGCCATCTGGTCGGCATTCATCAGTCTGCGATTGAACACCTCGTTAACGACCCATAAAACACTGAGCACACACAATGCTCCAAGAAATGGTGCTAATTTGGTGATATTATGGAATGTGGGAATAAACCAAAGTCCTCCTATTCCTACTATCAGCATGACAAGACGCTGCCATCTATTCAACCTTGTGTCATCGCCACGGAATGGAGAGGTAATCCACTCACAATCCAACCGGTCTGGCAACTGATAGTTTATCAAAGCGGTAGGAATGACCCACGCCAACAACGATGGCAAAGCAAGGTAAGCGGAGAAATGAGTGGCAGTCACAGCTCCATCACCCCAAAGAATCAGTCCCGTAGGATCACCTATCACGGTGAAACAACCGCCACAATTTGCTGCCAGGACAATAGCCGATCCGATGAGCATTCGTTGTCTGCCGCTTTGAACAATATTGTGCATAATCACCAACATCATCGTTGTCGTGGTCAAGTTATCCAGATTAGCGGATATAATATAAGTCGCTATAGTAATCGTCCACAACAGCCGTTTTGAGTTACGGGTCCGTATCCATTCAGTGATAAAGTCAAAGCATCCGTTATTGTTAAGCAACTCTATGATGGACATGGTCGCCAACAAGAACATCACAATAGCGGCAGCCTTACCTACATATTTCAGAAAAATATTATCATAAATAAAATATTTTACCAAGTCACTCGTAGGTTGTGCTCCTGCCAGATATTTCAGATAATCCTGTGGATGTTGCTGCATTACGAAATCGGTACCATAACAGACATAGACCACCCATCCTGCCGTACCCAAAAACATGGCAATAGCAGCTTTATTGACTCCTGTCAGATGACCAGTGGCTATCAACAAATAGGAGGTTATCAGTAACAATACGATTATCAGTGTCATATAACAGCATGTTTAAGTTTTCGACTACAAAGATACATTATTTTTAGTAATTGACAACGATTTGGTAATGATTTTTTCAATCTCTGTCATCGAGGACACGAAATTTTTGCCGTCTCCTTCGCAGTTCTTCCAAAGACAAAGAAACTGACATGTTTTCTATCCAGTCGCAATGACACTGTCCGAGAGTCCTGCCTATAGGGTCTATCACACAACTGGCTCCCACATAATGAGAATACAGGTCGTCCCCCACCCTGTTGACACCAATCAAATATGCCTGATTCTCTATAGCTCTTGCACGTGTCAGGATCTGCCATGCCGATTGGCGGGACTGTGGCCAGTTGGCTACCACAACAATGAGATCGTATTCTCTGTCATCAGCATATCGGCTCCAACAGGGAAAACGGAGGTCATAGCAGGTAAGCAATAAGATACGGAACCCTTCATATTCCACAACGACATGCGACTGACCGGGAGTATAATATTTATCTTCCCCACCATAAGTAAAGAGATGATGCTTGTCATAAAATACCTCCTGATGATTGCGCCCGTCAATAAAATAGTGCCGATTTCGATAAGAGTTGTCAGACAAATGGATGGCAAGACTTCCGCAGATAGCACAATGCCTTTCATTGGCGATAGTGCGCATCCATATTAATGCCTCGTTGGTATCTTCCTCATGGGCAATACCTTCGGGATTTGTGGCAAAGCCAGTACTCCACATCTCTGGGAGGACATACAAATCACTAGGCTGACTTGAGTTGATTAGCCGTTCAGCGCTACGGATGTTCTCTGCCGACGCTCCCCATTTAATGTCAGTTTGTAAAAGTGTAACAAGCATCTTACCATTCATCGCCTATAAACAATTTAACTGATTTGACGATTGCAAAAATAACAATTAATATTGGAAAAATAAAAGATTTAGTTCTTTTTGTGACTTTTAAATTTGATTTACTTGCTCATTTCACAAAAAATACTTATTTTTGCATCGTGATTGAATTAGCAAGACATCTGGAAATACTCCTATTGAGTAATGATTGTGTGGCAGTACCTGACTTTGGCGGTTTTGTTGCACATTATATTTCTGCACGTATTGATGAGGCAGACGGAATGTTCTTACCCCCCATACGCACTATCGGGTTCAATCCTCAGCTGAAACTTAATGACTCCTTATTAGTGCAATCCTATGTGGAGGCTAATGACATCAGCTATCCCGAGGCTCTTCGTAGAATTGAGCAAGAAGTGAACAAGATCAAACAGACAATCACTTATGAAGGCTCGTATCAATTAGAGAATATTGGTGTTTTAACAACCAATGACGAAGGAGTCTATTGTTTTGAGCCATGTGAATCCGGCTTACTCACTCCTACCCTCTATGGTCTCAGTTCTTTTGAGTTGAGTCAGATAAAGTCAGCATCTGTCGCTCAACCAAAGCCTATAGAGCCTTTAGCTGAAGAAAAAGGTATTGAGGAACCAGAAGAATCAATATCTGATCAGACTCCCCTCATAGAATTGGTGGATACGGAAGATGACGGGCATGCCATTCATATTAAGATGTCATGGATTCGCAATACCGTCGCCATTGCTGCTGCCATTGTGTTATTTTTCTTAATGACAACACCGGTTGCCAATAGCAACATGGAATCCCAGAGCATGAGCTCATTAAAGAATGACCTCATCAATAAACTCATCCCGAAAGATTCTAATATAGCCCCAGCAACTCCTGTCCTTACTCCCAAGAAGGACAAAGTGGCAGAAGATGCGTTAAAGACTGAGGAGAGAACAGATTCTACTCAACATATTAGCATGCCTGAGGACAACAGATATTGTATAGTACTGGCAAGTCAGGTAAGAAAAGACAATGCGGAGCTGTTTACCAAGCAGATGCGTGAAAAAGGCTTTAAAGACACGAATGTTTATATTCATAATAATGTTGTACGCGTAGTCTATGGTCACTTTAAGTCAGAAAGTGATGCCTATGCAGAATTACACAAACATCGTTTCGATGCCGATTTTGAAGAAGCTTGGGTTTATAAAAGAAAAACTGAAGGATGAAGCGTGTAAGATGCCCAAAATGTGATAATTATATCATCTTTGACGAAACAAAATATCAAACTGGTCAATCACTTGTTTTTCAATGTGACAAATGTGGTAAACAGTTTGGCATCCGTATCAACACCCCATCCCAACCCGTCAATTCTAACTGTGGAAGTATCATAGTAATTGAGAATGTTTTCCATTTCAAGCAGGAGCTCCCTCTCCACATGGGGGATAATGTCATTGGGAAATACCAAAAAGGAAATCCTATCAATACACCTTTCGAAACAGTCGACCCGAGCGTTGACCTCAATCACTGTACAATTAATGTGTCAAAGAACAAGAAAGGGGAATTCTGTTATACACTGTCAGATAACAACAGTAATACCGGTACTTTTGTTGATAATATAGAACTCAAGCCTCGTGAAAAGAGAAGAATAGAGGATGGAACACTTTTCACCATCGGAGCCACAAGTATTATTTTAAAAGCCATCTAGTCTTTAATATTAGAAAATATTAAAATATCATGCAACTTACGAATATTATCAGAATTATTTCGTAACTTTGCAACTCATTTGAAAAATCAAGGTTTATGAGCAAACTTAAAAGAAATCCATTTGTTATATCAAAAGCACTTAGGAACTTTTTATTTGCCGCAGTCTTGACAGCTGCCGCCACACAACTTGCCCATACAGCAGACTCTATGCTTGTAGGACATTTCGTTGGACCTGATGCGGTATCTGCCATCAATTTAGTATTACCGTTTGTAGAGGTTCTTAACTGCTTCGGATTCCTTATCTGTTTTGGAGCCAATGCCATGTGTGCAAGATCTATTGGTTGTGGTGATTATGAGAAAGTCGCTAAGACATTCACCTCCACCCTCATCACTATTATGACATTAGGATTACTGGTGTCTATAGGCATTTGCATGTTCAGCTACCAAATAGTCGACACATTATCCGATGAGCCCAGGCTTGACCAAATGGCATATTTCATGGTTATTACTGTTTGGCTCATTGCCTGCACGGAAGGTATTGAGCTGTGGTGGGGATTTTCGGTGGCATGCATATTCGTGCTCATCTTACAGCTATTGATAACATACTTGCAAAGCCAGATGATTTTTCACGATGTGTCACCGGTCACGCTGATTCCTGAGCAAATCAAGGATTATACTTTTGACCGTTCTGTCATGTATCAGGATGATGACGTGTATCTGGCACTTGACGAGATTGATAAGTATGGACAGAATACAGTATTTATACATAGATAAATTCTCTAAAGTCGTTTATGGAAGAAACAATAACAATGTATATGGATAATAGAAACAGGTCGTTTTCAATGATAGCCGACGTGGAAGGCGATTACAGCGACCTCAACCAAGTGGACATTCCCGATTCACTCCCGATACTTGCCGTCAGAAACATCGTGCTTTTCCCTGGTGTGGTAACACCAATACTCATAGGGAGGGAATCAAGCATGAAAGTAGTGCGGACAGCAGAAAAGGATGATTTAATCATTGGCGTGTTCTGTCAGCGTGACCCGGATACGGAGCAACCTATCCGTGCAGATCTTTATGACATGGGAGTATATGCCAAAGTGCTCAAACTACTGACATTACCCAATGGTAATATCACGGCGATTATTCAAGGATTGGGACGTATCAAATTATTAGAACTGCAGAAATACAAGCCATACCTGATCGGTCACGTGGAGATGGCTCCAGAAATAGAACCGGACAAAAGTGACACGGAGTTCAAGACAGCTATTGAGGATTTGCGTAACCAGACCATGGAATACATCAAATTGAGTGATGATATTCCAGAGGAAGCTTCTTTCGCCATCAAGAATGTGGGGAATAACATCCTGGCTCTGAATTTCATCTGTTCTAACTTACCCTTTTCGGTCAAGGAGAAGATCAGATTACTCATGATGTCTTCTATCAAGGAACGGTTGTTCAACACAATGAAGATTGTCAACCGTGAGATAGAACTGCAAACCTTGAAACTGGACATCCGCAACAAGACCCGTGACGATATTGACGAGCAACAACGTAACTATTTCTTACAGCAACAGATCAAGAACCTGCAAGCTGAGATGGGTAATGAAAGCTCACCCGAGAAGAAAGACTTGTTGGAAAAGGCTCAGCAGAAAAAATGGAGCGAGGATGTCGAGCGTATCTTCTATCGTGAAGTGGATAAACTGGATCAGTTGAATCCTCAAAGTCCTGACTTTAATATCCAGCTCACTTATCTGCAGACATTGGTATCACTGCCTTGGAACGAATGCACGGAAGACGATCTTCGTCTGGACCGTGCCCAGAAGATTCTTGACCGCGACCACTATGGCATGGAAAAAGTGAAGGAGCGTATCTTGGAATATATCGCAGTATTATCTCTTCGTGGTGATTTGAAATCGCCCATCCTCTGTCTCTATGGTCCTCCAGGTGTTGGAAAGACAAGTCTGGGCAAGTCGATAGCTGATGCGCTGAACCGTAAATATGTACGTGTATCCTTAGGTGGTCTTCATGATGAGGCGGAGATTCGCGGACATCGTCGCACTTATATCGGAGCGATGCCGGGACGTATCATCAAGAACATCCAGAAGGCTGGGTCCAGCAATCCGGTGTTCATTCTTGATGAAATCGACAAGGTGACCCAGAACACTCATAACGGTGACCCGGCTTCAGCGATGCTGGAGGTACTGGATCCCGAGCAGAACAACGCTTTTCATGATAATTACCTGGATGTGGACTATGACCTGTCGAAAGTATTGTTCATTGCTACAGCTAATAATCTTGGTACGATTCCCAAGCCCCTGCTTGACCGTATGGAGATTATTGAGGTAAGTGGCTATATCACAGAAGAGAAATATGAGATTGCCAAACGCCACCTGATTCCTAAAGAAAAGGAGAACACGGGTCTTAATGACAAGGGACTGACATTCAACAAAGCCGCTATTGAGAAGATCATTGAGCAATATACCCGTGAAAGTGGTGTCCGTCAATTGGAGAAGCAAATCAACAAGGCTCTTCGCAAACTGGCATTCCAGAAAGCAAAAGACGGCGAACTTCCTTTCTTAAAGATCAGTCCTACAGAGATAGAAGGTTTATTGGGCAAACCACCTTTCTACCGTGACATCTACCAAGGTAACAACTATGCCGGTGTTGTCACGGGACTGGCATGGACCAGTGTCGGAGGAGAGATTCTTTTCATCGAGACCTCCCTGTCAAAAGGTAAAGGCTCCAAACTCACCTTGACCGGTAATCTGGGCGATGTGATGAAGGAAAGTGCCATCCTTGCCTTAGAGTATGTGAAGGCACATGCCGAGAAGCTGCATATAGACTATCGCATCTTCGACAACTGGAATATACATATCCACGTACCGGAAGGTGCCACTCCTAAGGATGGTCCTTCAGCAGGTATTACTATCGCGACCTCCATTGCCTCTGCTCTCACCCAGCGGAAAGTCCGCAAGAACACGGCAATGACTGGTGAGATCACCCTTCGCGGCAAGGTGCTCCCTGTCGGCGGCATCAAGGAAAAGATATTGGCAGCCAAGCGTGCGGGGATTACTGATATTGTGATGTGCCGTGACAACCAGAAAGACATTGAGGAGATTCCTGAGATGTATCTGAAGGGTGTCAAATTCCATTATGTGGAGAATGTGCAGGATGTCTGGGATTTTGCCTTGACTGACGAGATTGTGGACCATCCGCTCAAGTTTGAAATAGAAGAGGAGAAGAAAGAGAAATGACGTTTGAACTGCAACATACCGACCCTGCCAGTGATGCCCGTACAGGACTCATCACTACAGATCACGGTCAAATCAAAACACCAATCTTCATGCCCGTAGGGACATGTGGCAGCGTGAAAGGTGTGCATTTCTCTGAACTCCGGGAACAAGTGAAAGCCCAGATTATTCTGGGGAACACCTACCACTTGTATCTACGGCCTGGGTTGGATGTCCTGCGAAAAGCGGGAGGACTGCACCAGTTCAACACCTGGGACCGCCCTATCCTTACTGACTCTGGTGGTTTTCAGGTTTTTTCGTTGACTGGCATTCGTAAATTACGTGAGGAAGGATGTGAGTTCCGTAGCCATATCGATGGCTCCAAACATATCTTCACGCCCGAGAATGTGATGGATACGGAACGGATCATCGGTGCCGACATCATGATGGCTCTTGACGAATGTCCCCCAGGACAAAGCGACTATCAATATGCCAAGAAATCATTAGGGCTTACACAACGCTGGCTGGACCGTTGCATCAAACGGTTTAATGAGACGGAGCCTCTTTATGGGTACCACCAGAGTTTATTCCCGATAGTACAGGGATGCACCTATAAAGACTTGCGCCAAGAAGCAGCAAAGTATGTTGCTGACAAAGGGGCTGACGGAAATGCCATCGGAGGACTTGCCGTCGGGGAACCTACGGAAGTAATGTATGAGATGATTGAGGTCGTCAATGAGATATTACCTAAAGACAAGCCTCGCTACCTGATGGGAGTCGGTACCCCCCAGAACATCCTTGAGGCGATAGAGCGTGGTGTCGATATGTTCGACTGTGTCATGCCGACCCGTAATGGACGCAATGCGATGTTGTTCACCTATCAGGGTACCATGAACATGCGCAACCAGAAATGGGAAGCCGACTTCTCTCCCATCGACCCTGACGGATGTGATATCGACCGCATACACTCGAAGGCATATCTCCATCATCTGTTCAAGGCGCAGGAGCTGCTTGCCATGCAGATTGCCTCTATCCACAACCTTGCTTTCTACCTGCGACTGGTTACTGATGCCCGTCAGCATATCGAACAAGGGGATTTCGTACAATGGAAACGTTCTGTCATAGACGACTTGGGAAGGAGAATATAATCATTATGATGAAAGAAAAGTGGAAACATCTTGTCAGGAGATTAAGGCTGTTGTGGAAACGACTGCCTTGGGATCGCCTTGAACCTTTGAAGAAATACAATCCATTCCAATATATCAAACGGATGGACTGGTATATCATCAAGAAGTTCATTGGAACATATATCTATTCCATCATCCTCATCATCTCTATCTCTATCGTCTTCGATGTCAACGAGAATCTGGCAAAGTTCACCACGTATCATGCACCGTTGAGAGCTATCGTTTTCGACTACTACATGAATTTCGTCCCCTATTTCGCCAACCTGTTCTCCCCTCTTTTCGTTTTTATCGCTGTCATCTTCTTTACCTCCAAACTTGCCGGCAATTCCGAGATTATCGCTATGCTTGCCTGCGGTATGAGTTTCAAGAGACTTTTACGCCCTTATCTGATTTCCGCAGCGTTGATTGCTGTCTTGAACTTCTATCTGGGAGCGTATGTCATACCCAAAGGGACCGTCGTCAGACATGACTTTGAGTCACTCTATAAAAACAATACGAAAAATACGACAGCAACGAATATCCAGCTGATGGTTGACAAAGGAACCGTAGCCTATATCTCTCAATATGATGATGTACGTAAGACGGGCTATGGATTCTCGCTTTATAAATTTGACAAGAAGAAACTGGTCAGTCATATGACGGCAAGCATCATCCAGTATGACACGATCAGTGACTCGCGGTATCACTGGAAAGCACGTAACTACAAAGTCCGTGAACTGAAAGGTATGCGTGAGAAGATTACCAGCGGGTCAGAAATAGACACCCTCATACAGATGGAGCCCATGGACCTCATCTTCTCAAAAGGTCAGCAGGAGACTTTCACCTCTCCAGAACTGAAACGCTATATCTCCAAACAGCAGGAGCGTGGTTCCAGCAATGTTGTACAGTACGAGGTCGAATATCATAAACGGATTGCCACCTCTTTCGCATCCTTTATCCTGACCATCATCGGCGTGTCCTTATCATCCCGTAAGCGAAAGGGCGGCATGGGAATGTATCTGGGTATCGGTCTTGCCCTGTCTTTCTCTTACATCCTGCTGCAGACCATCAGTGCTACATTCGCCATCAATGCGGATACACCACCCATACTTGCGGCATGGGTCCCCAACATATTATATGCAATCATCGCCTATTTCTGTTATAGGCAAGCTCCCAACTAAATGAACTTCGAAGAAACATATTTAAATGATAATATTCTCGACGCATTATATGATATGCGTTTTGAGAAAATGACACCAGTACAGGAGAAATGTATTCCACCGATCCTCGACGGCTATGACGTGATTGGCGTGGCACAGACAGGAACGGGAAAGACGGCAGCGTACCTGCTGCCGATATTAAGCCTGCTGGATGACGGTGGCTTCCCGAAGGATGCCGTCAATTGTATCGTCATGGCTCCTACCCGAGAACTGGCGCAGCAGATAGACCAGGCAATGCAGGGCTTTGGATATTATCTTGATGGCATATCCAGTGTGCCTGTTTATGGCGGAAATGACGGCTCTCGTTTCAACCAGGAAATGAAAGGACTGAAAATGGGTGCCGACGTGATCATAGCAACACCGGGACGACTTCTCTCTCATATCCGCATGGGACATGTGGACCTGTCACGCTTGTCTTTCTTCGTCCTTGACGAAGCAGACCGTATGCTGGACATGGGCTTTTCTGACGATATCCTGCAGATTGCCAAGCTATTGCCTAAAGAGCATCAGACCATCATGTTCTCTGCTACGATGCCTGAGAAGATACAACACCTCGCGCGTACCTTATTATATAAACCTGTAGAGGTGAAGATTGCTGTTAGCAAACCTGCTGAAAAGATCCAGCAGTCGGCATACGTATGCTATGAACCACAGAAACTGGACATCATCCGTCATTTGTTCAAAGCTGGAGAGTTGAAACGGGTCATCATCTTTTCTGGTAAAAAAGACAAGGTAAAGGACATCACGCGGGAACTGCAACGAATACACATCAACTGTGCACCGATGCACAGTGACCTCACACAACAGGAACGTGATGATGTGATGTATCGATTCAAAGCAGGTATGGTAGATGTATTGGTAGCTACAGACATTGTTGCACGTGGCATTGATATTGATGATATTCTGATGGTTATCAACTATGACGTTCCGCATGACGCTGAAGACTATGTTCACCGCATCGGTCGTACTGCACGAGCACAGCGGGATGGTATTGCCATAACCTTTGTCTCAGACAAAGATATGCGTTACTTCTCTGACATAGAACGCTTCCTTGAGAAAGAAATTGCAAAAAAAAATTTGCCCGAAGGAATTGGTGAGGGTCCAGAATACAAACCGATAAGTCCGAGGAAATCAACACGAGGACGTGGAGGAAGGCACCGCGGCGGTAAAGCAAACAAGAATAGGAAACAATCAAGGAACCGCCAACAAAAAAAGAACGATAAGAAAGAATAACAATCGTTTGCACACATTTTTTATGAATTTTCTTTAAAAAAGTTCGAATTGTGCGGGTACACAGCCTTTTTATCGAAAAAAAACAGTAAAAAGTTTTGTTAGTATTAAAAATTGTTGTACTTTTGCATCAGTTATCCTGAAAACAATCTTTTTACCTTAAAAGGACTAATACCTATTGAAGATATGAAGCGATTGCCTGTGAGGGTCATCGCTTTGTTTTTTCTCCCTTTTTCTTTGGTGAATTCAAAACTTTTTCGTACCTTTGCGCCCGATTTAGTCCGTGGTGGCTCAGTTAAGACGTGGCACAATGCCATGCGCCATGCGGAAAAACCCGTTTAAACAATAACAAACAATGTACGCAATTGTAGAGATTAACGGTCAGCAGTTCAAGGCAGAGCAGGGAAAGAAGCTCTTCGTCAACCACATGAAAGACGTGGAAGAAGGTAAGACTGTTGAGTTTGACAAGGTACTGCTTGTCGACAACGAAGGTTCAGTACAGGTGGGCGCACCTACCGTAAGTGGTGCAAAAGTAGTGTGTGAGGTTATCAAGCCCCTCGTGAAGGGTGAGAAAGTGATTGTCTTCAAGATGAAGCGCCGCAAGGACTCTCGCAAGAAGAATGGTCACCGCCAGCAGTACACACAGGTAGAAGTTAAATCAGTAATCGCTTAAACGTAGGAGGAACAAGAAATGGCACATAAAAAAGGTGTAGGTAGTTCTAAGAACGGCCGTGAGTCAGCATCACAGCGACTCGGCATTAAGATTTTCGGTGGCCAGAAGGTTGTTGCAGGCAACATTATTGTTCGCCAGCGTGGCTCTAAGCACAACCCCGGTAACAATGTTGGTATGGGTAAGGACGATACCCTCTATGCGCTCGTTGATGGAACTGTTCAGTTCCACAAGGGAAAGCGTGATAAGAGTGTCGTATCAGTTATCCCTGAGGCATAACACCGACGAGAACAATTATTTTACTCCAAACAAACACAGAATCCCAAATCTCCTCACGAGATTTGGGATTTCTGCTTTAAGACTTATCTTCCCTCAGTCATAGCTTACATCGAGAATACTTTCTTTCCCTCGAAATAGGTGGCAGCAGGCTTGGTGGCATGAATCTGGTTGACCGGACAGGTCAGCACGTCCTGGTTCAGGAGAAGGAAGTCGGCATACTTGCCGGTACTGATGCTGCCTCGCTCATCCTCGACGAACATCTGCTTGGCGCAGTTGATGGTTAAGGCGGTAAGGACCTCCTCGCGGCTGACGAGTTCTTCAGTCCACAAGGGTGTGCCGTTCTCCGACCAGAGTACACCAGTCACTGCTATCTCCATGATGCCGAACGGGTCGTCGGGACTGCCGCTTAGAGCAGGATAGTCGGAGTGGATGGTTGCTGGAATACCATAGTCGAAGTACGACTTGAAAGGATAAGCCTTGTCCTCATACCCGACAGGGGTCATGCCATGCTCCCGAATATACTCAACCGCGCCTGCGGGGAAATGATGCCATGTCACACCAGAAGTGACATAGATGTTATGCTGTGACATTCGCAGATAATCCTCCGTATTGACGTTGCGAACGTGAACGAGTGTGTTGCGCATCTCGTCCTGCCCACCGTTGACGAATGCGTTGACCACCTGATTGACACCCTTGTTTCCCATCACATGTATGTGGATTACCAGACCGTTGGCATTAGCCTTGCGTGTCAGCTCCGTCACTTCCTCTTCCGTCCAATTGGCAATGCCTTGGTGACCGTCGGGATAGAGCGGGTCCACGATGCCAGTACCTGCCTCCACACCACCGTCGAAAAGCAGTTTAATCCATCTCGGTATGACGCGTGTGGTTTCAAACTTTTTGGCATCAATGGCTCTTGCCAAAGCCTCGTCCATGTCCATCCAGCTCTCAATCTCGTAGGGCAGACCCAACACGAAGTGCAGCTTGCCTGCCTTGTCAAGTTCCTGGGCTGCCTGATAGTAATTGGTGTTGACGAAATAGTTACCCCAACCCTCACAGTACATCGTATATCCCACAGAATGCATGTACTGCTCGATTTCAGCCAGGTTGGCAGTAGCCTTGCCAAGGGTATACAGGTTATCGTTGTCGAGGAATGAGCGCACGTAAGTCTGTGCCTGCTCTTTCAGCAAACCTGTAGGCATTCCGTCAGCATCTGTCACTATCTCACCGCCACGCAGCGTTGTCCTGCCAGCCGTTCCGTCCTCTTTGATAATACCTGCCTTTTTCAGCAGAATGGTGTTGGCAAGTGCCTTGTGGCACTCCTCGTCGAGTAGGTATATGGGTATGTCGCTACAGATGGCATCCAAGTCGAGACGGGTAGGCATGTTTGCCTCGAGGCTCTGCAGGCGCCACCCCTGAGCGAAGATAGACGTGGCACCTTCTGCCCTTGCTTTCTTGACCGCGGCGGGCACGATTTCCTTAAGAAGTTTCTCAGAGTCATCTTGCAGTCCGATCAAGGTGCCGATACTCTTGAGGGCATAGCCTAACATGTAATGGGAGTGACCGTTGCCACAGCCGGGCATCACGAGTCCCTTGTCGGTGTAGTCCACCACTTCTGTCTTGCCTGCTTCAACGTAGACCTCAGCTCCCTTCTTGTCGCCTACATAGACATACTTGCCATCTTTTACGGCAAACGCCTCAACAATCTTTCCACTTTCCGAAGTGAAAATCTTACCATAAACCACGAGGTCTGCACTGGTATTCACAACTGGGATGTCTTCCTTTGCCGAATTGTCACTGCTCGAACAGCCGGCTAACATACCTGCAGCCGTAATGGAACACGAGACAGCGATGCTCGACAGCAGTTTCTTCGCAGGACTCTTTCGAATTGTCTGTTTCATTGTTTCTTTTGTTTTAGTTTAAATATGAAATTAAAGATTTAAGTATTCTGCTGGCAAATTTAGCACTTTCCCCCCAAAAAAGAATCACGGTTCATGTTGCGAACCGTGATTCTTGCGGATTTTTCCACTATTATTGCTGTTTTTTCTATTCTATGCCATTCCCTGTCCCTTATGACACTTCGCTCTCGGTCTTCATCCAGGCGGTCACCGTCTGTCCCATTTGTTGCTTGAAGGCATTGCTGAAAGTACGGTAACTATGGAATCCGCACTCCTGCGACAACTGCTGGGCGGTAAAGGATTTCTGAGCAGCGACGTTCTTGTGATAGAGATTTTTAAAGTGCTCGATACGCAGGTTGTTGATATAGGCATTATAGGTGATTCCTTGATGGGAGAAATATTGGCTGAGATAGAAACGGTTGGTGCCGATTGCTCTGGCAAGTTGTACGGCGGTCAGGTCGTGCTGCAGATAGAGTTGTGTGTCTATGCAGTGCTTTTGCAACAGCGGTCCGATTTTGTATGGAATGGTTTGGGAATGAACGCCCTCATCCTTGCCGACTGAAAGGGATTTCCTATCCACGACCTCAATGGGTATGTTTGCAAGCTCGCTTAAGGTTTCTACCCGCCACAGGAGAAAGCCCACAAGTATGATAACATTCAGCTGTGTTATGTATTTGAACACATGACCGTGGGAGTCTAATGTATAGGTGCCGAAAAAGAGCAGGATGACTGCCAGTACCACGAAACTCTCCCACACCTCCTTGTGCTCCAGGTCAGCATAGTTGTCGCGCAGCCAGCGTCCGTATTGCCGCACCTCGCGAACCATATATATTAACAGACCAATGCCCAACAGCAGATAATAGACATATACTATCGGCAGCAGGGACGTACTACAGGTAATGACGCACAGTATCATAATCACCACGATGGGAGCCACCATGGCAAAAGCAGACCATACCGGTCGACTATGATCTTGCAGCATAGAGAACAACATGACAATCCCAAAGGGGACAATTGTCGCAAAGTCGAGCGTCGCGCCTACAAGGTTGACCAGCATGACATCCTCTGATGAGGAAAGATAGAATTCTGGCATATACCATATATGACTCCATGTCATGCTGGCAAAGAAGGCGGCAGTCCACCGGCGCAAACGTACTGACGACGTGACACTAGGGTTAATGGCATTGCTCCGTCGGAACAGCAGATAGCAACATGCCACCAAAGATAGCATGGCAGCTGCGCCGTAAAACACCAAATAGAGAACATCTTCCCGTATCTGTTGGTCGTACATAATTGATAACCGTTAAATAAAAAGAGAATTTGAAACTCTTCAGATGCAAAGATAGTTCAAAATTTCGGTTAAACAAAGAGAATGCAAATATATTTGTTTTCTTGAGTATGAGACCGAGTAAAGAACAAAATAGAATCATTAATATTTTCCCTACATAAAGTTTTTTACCCTTGCAACCGTTGCCACCTTGCAACACTACTTGAAAATCAATGCGTTATGTGTGGCAACGAGGTGACAAGGGTGACAACGAATGGCGATTTTGCCCATAGATTTATTCAGTATTCCACCCTATGGAACAAGTTATTCCACCCCATGGAACAAAGTGTTCCACCCCATGGAACAAACAAGAAGGTGCCGCCTTTGCGGGACGAAGGTTGTAGCTTTTTACTTTATTCGTTGATAAAAACCGCGGAGGGCACCTTGGTTGACTCCCCTACCCGACAGTTTGTTGAGTTCCCGTCGCGCTGCTTCCTTTCTACCCATAGCAATCAGCACATCAATATAGGACAGATGATAGTCAGTATTATCGGGATCACGTTTGATACACTCCTCCCAGTCATAAAGTGCCTCGTCATACCGCTTCATGTCAGTCTCCAAGGAAGCACGGGCAACATACCCCCTCACAGAGTCAGGATGCTGCTCAACGACAATATTCAACAAGTCGAGGGCATCGTTGCGTTTCCCCATCAGCTGATAGACATACGCCAGTCCCAGTCGTGCCTCCATGTGGGTAGGTTTCTCCAGCAGGATATCGTTATAGTCATTCTTCGCCAAGTCATAGCGACGCATGTGAGTATAAGCATAGGCACGATAGAACAGAGCCGTCAGATTCTTCTCGTCATGCCGGAGTATTGATTTATACTCGTCAATGGCAAACTCCCACTGTTGCAGCTCCAGGTTAATCGCAGCTTTCCGAAGATGCAGACCGACACTATAAGGTGACCTTTCTATCTGTTGGTTGATGGCATTCAGGGAGTCACGCCATTCCTGGTTAGACTGCGCCTGCATGCCAATAGCCAACAGCAAACAGCATACGACTGATGCTATGCGTTTTTGATGTAGTTTACAATCCATTCACCAACCTCTTTCGTACCATACTTGGCACCACCTTCCACCTGAATCTCCGGAGTACGCACATTGGCATCCAGGGAAGCATTCACCGCCTCACGGATTAACGCACCCTCTTTCTTTAAGTCAAAATGTTCCAGCAGCATAGCGGCAGAGAGAATCTCCGCAAGAGGATTCGCAAGATTCTGTCCAGCAGCCTGGGGCCATGAACCGTGAACGGGTTCGAACAAAGGGGTATGCTCGCCCAGTGAGGACGATGGCTGTAAACCCATGGATCCCGTAATACAAGAGGTCTCGTCCGTAAGGATATCACCAAAGGTGTTTTCTGTCACGATGACATCAAAGAAGCGGGGTTCTGTCAGGACACGCATGGAGGCATTGTCGATAAACATATAATCAGTATTCACGTCGGGATACTGTGCCTCCATCTCCTTGGCAATCTGCCGCCATAGACGAGAACTTGCCAGCACGTTTGCCTTGTCGACAACCGTCAGATGCTTCTTGCGCTTCTGTGCGGTCTCGAAAGCAACTTTCAGAATACGCTCAATCTCCGGACGTGTATAGATGTCGGTATCGTACGCTTTATCGTTATCCTGGTATTTCTCACCAAAGTACATACCACCCGTCAACTCACGAATAACCACGAAGTCGGCACCTTTCAACAACTCGTCTTTTAAGGGAGACTTATGCAACAGGCAGTCAAATGTAGCGACGGGGCGGACGTT
Organism: uncultured Prevotellaceae bacterium; assembly: GCA_900314755.1. Taxonomy (GTDB): domain Bacteria; phylum Bacteroidota; class Bacteroidia; order Bacteroidales; family Bacteroidaceae; genus Prevotella. Next base: position 30,588 of record OMWH01000013.1, read on the forward strand.
AGCAAACAATCCCAGCTTCTTGCGCATGGCAAGAAGACCCTGTTCCGGACGTACCTTCGCCGTTGGGTTATTATCAAAACGAAGGTCACCGACAGCTGCAAACAATACCGCATCAGCCCTCATACACACATCGTGTGTTGCCTCAGGATAGGGATCACCCACGGCATCAATGGCATGAGCGCCACAAAGAGCCTCCTCATAGGAGAACTCATGTCCGAATTTCTCTGCAATGGCGTCCATCACGGCAACGCCCTGTTTCATAATCTCTGGTCCTATACCATCACCAGGAAGTACTGCAATTTTCAGTTTCATACTTATTATCTATTTAATTATTTGTTCGTTTCTTTTTCCATTTCAGCTTAGGGATTTTGATGACCTGTCCCTCTTTCAGTTCCGCATTTGCCTTTAAGCCGTTATACACCTCTACGTAGCAGGACATGCCCTCGCCCAACTCACGGCGGGCAATCCTTGAGAGCGTCTCACCCTTTTTAACAACCACCTCATGGTCTGTACCGACGATGTGATAGGCACCTGTACGAACACGTGCATCCATTGCCTCATACTTTTTCCAGAACGGTTCCTCCTCTTGAGCGGGTTCTTTCTTTTCCTCCACGGCAGGTTCTGTCTTTGGCTCTTCAGCAACAGGAACGTCCTCTACATATCCCACTGAATCGGCAGTGACCGTCTCTATACTATCGACAAAGACAGGTTCTGCGATGACTTCATCCACTTGGTCAAAATCCCCGCTCTTAGCATGCTGTCCATACCAATAGCCGCCATAGGCAGAAGCAGCCATCAGGAGGAGTGTCAACAGGCAATAGCCAAGAACTTTCTTCCATGAGCTCCCCGTTTCTTGTTCCGGTTCATCCTCAACGGTCTCCAAGAGCGGTTGAGCAATGGGCTCCGCAGCAGGAGATACCACTTCCCGCTGTGGCTCTTCCTCAACAGGGGTCTCCACCACAGCAATACGCTCCTGCACTGGTTCTTGTACTTGCTCCTGCACTGGTTCCTGCGTTGGTTCTGGTTCTTTCCCCACTTCCTGCACCGGACCCTGTTCCTGTTCTTGCTCCTCTTCGGATTCTGCCGCAGGCAGATCCTCAAATTCGACACCGTCATTCAGCATCACCGTCTCAAACTGCGAGAACGGCTTGTTGACAAGTTCCTTCATCGTGTTATCAGGAGTAAAGGATATCTTCGCATGACTGTCAATCATCACACGCTCGCCGGTTCTGACGCTGACACTTTCACGAGCCTCTATACGTATCATCTTAAAGGTGCCAAGTCCTTTGATTTTCACTTGTCCCTCGCTATTAAGACGTTTCTTGATAAGATCAAACATAGTCCCGGCAAATAGTTTTGCATCTTGGGGAGTCAGTTTGTTCTTGTCTACAAGAATCTTCGCAATCTCAGTTATCGTTACTTTACCCATTGTCGATACCTCCTTTCACTTCCTCTTTCCATACCTGATTGGGTTTGAAGTTCAAGACCAATTTAGGTGGAACAAGCATACGCTGACCTGTTGTAGGATTTACGATGACCCGTTCCATCTTCTTCTTGGTCTCAAAAACACCGAAGTTAGGAACGACAACACATGCATCTGCAACAAAAGCATCACCCATCGCCGTGATGATATTATTCACTAGCTTCTGGGTATCCTTCTGGTCATACCCTGTACGGGCAGCCAACTCATTAATAAACTCCTTGTTATTCATAATTGCGTAGTTGCGTATAAATCAAACTCTTCTGCGCCAGTCACTCTGACATCATAAAACTCACCAATGGTCAATGCCTCACTGGCAGGAATCAACACCTCCGGATCAACTTCCGGGGAACAGAACTCGCTGCGCCCCACAAACCAGTCACCATCCATGCGGTCTATGACGACACGGATGGTCTGTCCTACCTTAGCACCTTCTATCTCCGCACTGATCTGCTGCTGGATACGCATCAAACGGTCCAGGCGTGCTTGCTTGACATCAGCAGGGACATCATCTTGATAATGTTCAGCCGAATAGGTGCCGTCCTCTTCTGAATAGGCAAAAGCCCCCATCCTTTCGAACCGTGCCCAACGGGTGAACTCCAGCAATTCCTGATAGTCCTCTTCGGTTTCACCGGGGAATCCCACCATCAGTGTAGTACGAAGATGGATTCCCGGAACCTCCTCACGCATCCTTCTGACCAGCTCATAGGTCTCTTCTTTCGTCACATGACGTTGCATACGACTCAGCATGTGGTCACTGATATGCTGAAGGGCTATGTCCAGATAATTGCAGACATTCTTCTTCTCCCGCATCACCCTCAGCAAGTCCCAAGGGAAATGAGCCGGGTAGGCATAATGCAAACGAATCCATTCCACTCCCTCTATATCAGCCATTTTCTCGATGAGTTCGGCAATATGCTGTTTGCCGTCAATGTCAATACCATAATAGGTCAGCTCCTGGGCGATTATCTGGAACTCTTTAGTCCCTTTCGACACCAGGTCACGCACCTCCTCCAGGATATCGTCCATGGGACGGCTCTGGTGCTTTCCCGTTATAATAGGAATAGCACAGTAGGCACAATGGCGGTCACACCCTTCCGATATTTTAATATAAGCATAATGACGGGGAGTGGTTAGTTTTCGGGGGGCGGGATGGGTTATAGTATCAATAGTGCCTATAGTATTTAATAGTTCCTTGTAATTAAACTTACCATACCAGCCATCCACCTCTGGAATCTCTTCTTCAAGGTCAGCAAGATAGCGTTCTGAGAGACAGCCCATTACGTACAGTCCCTCTATCCTTCCTTCCGTCCTTGCCTGGGCAAACTCCAGGATAGTATCTATGCTCTCCTGTTTGGCATCTTCGATGAATCCGCACGTATTGATGACCACAATCTCACCCTGTGGATGATCACTATCATGAGTCACATGATAGCCATGAGCCTCGAAGAGTCCCATCAGTCTCTCACTGTCCACGAGATTCTTCGAACATCCCAACGTGATGAAATCGATAGTCTTCTTATTCATTCTTAAACAGAGAGTCAACGAACTGCCGCTTATTAAACAACTGAAGGTCTTCCATACCTTCACCCAATCCGATATATTTCACTGGGACTTTCAACTGATCGCTGATACCGATAACCACACCACCTTTGGCGGTTCCATCGAGTTTCGTGATAGCAAGGGAAGTGATCTGCGTGACAGCCGAGAACTGCTTCGCCTGCTCAAAGGCATTCTGTCCGGTACTACCGTCCAGAACAAGCATCACCTCATCGGGAGCCTCTGGCAGCACTTTCTTCATCACGTCCTTGATTTTCTTCAGCTCATTCATCAGTCCAACTTTGTTATGGAGACGACCTGCCGTGTCAATCAAGACGACATCCGCACCATTTGCCTTTGCTGAGCTCAACGTGTCGAACGCTACCGAGGCAGGGTCACTACCCATCTGCTGCTTGACAACGGGCACTCCTACCCGTTCGCCCCAGATGCATAACTGCTCGACGGCTGCGGCACGGAAGGTATCGGCAGCGCCAAGATAAACCTTCTTGCCTGCCTGCTTGAACTGCCAGGCAAGTTTTCCGATGGTGGTCGTCTTACCGACACCATTCACACCAACGACCAGAATGACATAGGGTGTATGGTCGGTTGGCAAATCCCAGTTATCATTATCGTCCGAGTTGTTCTCGGCAAGCAAAGCTGCGATTTCATCACGGAGAATACCATTCAGCTCACTGGTGCTTACATATTTGTCACGAGCCACACGCTCCTCGATACGCTGAATAATCTTCAATGTGGTATCAACCCCCACATCACTGGTGATTAATACCTCCTCCAAGTCATCCAATACATCGTCATCCACTTTCGACTTACCAGCCACGGCACGTGCCAGTTTGTCGAACACACTCGTCTTGGTCTTCTCCAGTCCCTTGTCGAGTGTTTCCTTCTTATCCTTATTAAAGAAACCAAATATACCCATAATTACCTAAACTCTTTCGATTTCAACGGCAAAGGTAGTGCAAATCGAACGAAATACCAAATTTATTTGAGTATTTCTGAGATGCAGCCTACACTTCAACGTCAGTTAAAGGTAGTGCAAATCGAACGAAATACCAAATTTATTTGAGTATTTCTGAGATGCAGCCTACACTTCAACGGTAGTTAAAGATACAAAAAAAGCCGAAACCATGAAAGATTTCGGCTTTTTCTATGTAAGCTTTTGAATATTAGTTTTTAAAGAAGTCCTTAACCTCCTCGTTAGGAACCATCTGCTCATCGAAGATATAAGCACCCGTCTTAGGGCTCTTAACCATCTTGATAACCTTTGTGTAAGCGCGACCATCCTTTGAGCCTTCATGGAGGGTAGCGACGGTTTTCTTTGCCATGCTCTAAATAGATTATTTAATCTCCTTGTGCACAGTCATGCGCTTCAGGATGGGGTTATACTTCTTCAATTCCATTCTCTCAGGAGTGTTCTTACGGTTCTTAGTCGTGATATAACGACTTGTTCCGGGCAGTCCACTCTCTTTCATCTCGGTGCATTCCAGGATAACCTGAACGCGATTACCTTTTGCTTTCTTGCCTGCCATGTGTTAGTCTCCTATTACTTTAATGTCTTTCCAGTCTACATAACCTTTAGCAACAGCCTGCTTCAGGGCAGCGTCCAGACCTACCTTATTAATCATACGCAGACCAGCGGCGCTGATCTTCAACTGAATCCAGCAAGCCTCCTCTACATAGTAGAACTTCTTGCTGAACAGGTTTACATCAAAGCTGCGCTTTGTGCGGTGCTTTGAGTGAGACACATTATTACCAATCTGTGCCTTCTTTCCCGTAATCTGACAAATTTTAGACATTTCTATCTACCTTTTTGTGTTCCTAAATTGTAACTTACTCCAAACAGGGTGCAAAGGTACGGCTTTTTAATGAGAAATGAGAAATGAGAAATGAGAAATTCCCCACTCTTAATATTTTTTAACTTCTTCGACGTATCCTATCTCCTCTTTCAGGAAGTCAAGGAACATTTGCATCGCTTTATTGGTGGCAATGGCGAGGTTGATGTCACGTCCATGGTCTTCCTCCACCTTCAGCGTCACCTGTTTCTCTGGGGTACCACAGGCAAGCCAGATAGTACCGACAGGAATCTCCTTAGTACCTCCTGTAGGACCGGCGAACCCTGTTGCCGCAATGGCAAAGTCTGTATTCAGCGTCTTACATGCTCCTGCCACCATCTGACGAGCCACATCCTCGCAGACAGCGGTCTGCTCCTCAATCAACTGTGGGTCGACGGCAAGCAGTCTTTCCTTGATTTCATCCACATAAGAGACGACACCTCCTTTGAAATACTTAGAGGCGCCAGGGGTGGAGATCAGGGCTTCCGCGATACGTCCTCCCGTACAGCTCTCTGCCGTTCCTACCGTTTTCTCTATCTCCCAGAGGATTTGACTAATCTCCCTGCTAATAATCTTACTTTCAAAATCCATCGTTATTTCTTTATTTATTCAAATGTCACTTTCGAGAAGGCGGGCGCATCGATAGGACACGTCTCACCGTCCAAATACTTATAATAGCCTACGATGCCTATCATTGCCGCATTATCAGTAGTATAACTGAACTTCGGGATATAGATAGTCCATCCATAGCGCTTGGCATGGTCGTGGAAAGCATTGCGCAGTCCGTTATTGGCACTCACGCCACCGGCAACGGCAACATGCTTGATGCCTGTCTGTTTCACGGCAAGGCGGAGTTTCTTCATCAGGATATCCACTATCGTCCATTCCAACGAGGCGGCGATATCCTCTTTGTGGTGCTCGATGAAATCGGGATCTTCCTCCACCCATTTCCGCATGTTATAGAGGAAAGACGTCTTCAGTCCCGAGAAGCTGTAGTCGAGTCCCGGGATATGAGGCTCCGCAAACTGGTAAGCCTTAGGATTCCCCTGACGTGCCAGTCTGTCAATGATAGGACCACCGGGATAACCGAGTCCCATCACTTTCGAGCATTTGTCAATAGCCTCGCCTGCCGCATCGTCAATGGTCTGCCCCAGCACTTCCATGTCGTTATAGGCATTCACCTTGACAATCTGCGAGTTGCCGCCGCTGACCAGCAGACAAAGAAACGGCAGAGGCGGTTGACTGGTATCGTCTTCGGACTCTTTGATGAAATGTGCCATCACATGTCCCTGCAGGTGATTGACATCAATAAGGGGGATGCCCAGTGAACGGGCAAAGCCCTTGGCAAAGCTGACACCTACCAGAAGGGAGCCCATCAGTCCTGGTCCTCTGGTGAATGCGACAGCTGTCAGTTGCTCTTTGGTAATACCAGCTTTCTTAATCGCCTGGTCAACGACAGGCACCACGTTCTGCTGATGGGCACGGGATGCCAGTTCCGGTACGACACCGCCATAAGCCTCGTGGACAGCCTGTGATGCCGTCACGTTCGACAACAGTACGCCATCTTTGAGGACGGCGGCGGAGGTGTCGTCACAGGAGCTTTCTATTCCTAAGATATATATATTCTTTGACATTCGAGATTGCGAGATACGACTTCATTAATGGGTTAATATTTCGACTCCGTGTTCCGTCATCAGCAGGGTGTGCTCCCACTGGGCACTGGGTTTCTCATCCTCAGAGATGACCTCCCAACCATAGGGGTCGTCGGCATCAATGAACACCTTCCACGTTCCCATGTTAATCATCGGCTCGATGGTGAACACCATGCCCGGTACCAGCAGCATGCCTGCCTCCTTCTGGGCGAAATGGCAAACCTCCGGCTCCTCATGGAACTTCAGTCCCACGCCATGACCACATAAGTCACGCACCACTCCATAATGATATTTCTTGGCATGCTTCTCGATAGCCTTTCCTATCTCGTTGACAAAGCCCCAAGGCTTCGCCGCTTCCATACCAATCTCCAGACACTCCTTCGTCACCCTGACGAGTTGCTCCTTCTCCGGTGTTGTCTTGCCGATGATGAACATACGGGAGGCATCCGCATAATAGCCGTCGAGGATGGTCGTGAAATCGACATTGATGATATCACCCTCCTCCAAGATGTCGTCCGCCTTGGGAATGCCATGACACACCACCTCGTTGATACTCGTACAGACACTCATGGGGAATCCCTCGTAATTCAGACAGGCAGGTATGGCACCATGCATATTACAATAGTCACGGCATATCTGGTCAATCTCCAGTGTCGACATACCGGCACATATCTCTTTCTCCACGGCATCCAGCACACCTGTGTTCACCACTCCGGCACGTCGGATGCCCTCTATCTGTTCTGGTGTCTTGATCAATTCACGAGTAGGCACCAATGCCCCTTTGTTCTCCAAGTACATAATACGCTTATCGAACTCCGTAGGTTGTTCTCCTGGTTTACAATGCCATCTTCTTTTCATTGTTGTTTTTTCTTTTGCGCTGCAAAATTACAAAAATGGCACGATATTTGCAAAATTAATGGCAGGAATTAATTATTATAATATATTAAGGTATATGCAAAAAGGTAATATCGGGGTTACTACTGAGAACATCTTCCCCGTCATCAAAAAGTTTCTCTACTCAGATCATGAGATATTCCTCCGTGAGATGGTCAGCAATGCCGTCGATGCCACCCAGAAGTTAAAGACCCTCAAGGAACAAGGTGAGTTCAAAGGTGAGCTGGGTGACCTTGCCGTACAGGTGAAGCTCGATACCGACAAGGGTACCATCACCATCAGCGACCGTGGTATCGGTATGACCGAGGAGGAGATTGACAAGTATATCAACCAGATCGCCTTCTCTGGTGTCAACGACTTCCTGGAGAAGTACAAGGACAATGCCAACAACATCATCGGCCACTTCGGACTGGGTTTCTACTCTTCCTTCATGGTATCGAAGAAAGTAGAGATCATCACCAAGTCATATCGTGACGGTGCCAAGGCTGTGAAATGGAGCTGCGACGGCAGTCCTGCCTATGAGATTGACGAGGCAGAGAAGGAAGACCGTGGCTCAGACATCATCCTGTATATCGATGACGACTGCAAGGAGTTCCTCGACAAGCAGAAAATTCAGGAACTGCTGAACAAGTACTGTAAGTTCATGGCAGTACCTGTTGCCTTCGGCAAGAAGCAGGAGTGGTCGAACGACGAGAAGAAGATGGTGGACACTGCCGAGGATAATATTATAAATAATGTGGAGCCGCTGTGGACCAAGGCACCGTCCAACCTGAAGGACGAGGACTACAAGAGTTTCTACCGTACCCTCTACCCCATGAGCGACGAGCCGATGTTCTGGATTCACCTGAACGTCGATTATCCCTTCAACCTCACGGGTATCCTTTACTTCCCGCGTATCAAGTCCAATATCGACCTGCAGCGTAACAAGATACAGCTCTACTGCAACCAGGTCTTCGTCACTGACCAGGTAGAGGGCATCGTCCCTGAGTTCCTCACCCTGCTGCATGGCGTGATCGACTCTCCCGACATTCCTCTGAATGTCTCCCGCTCCTATCTGCAGAGCGACCGTGACGTGAAGAAGATCTCCACCTATATCACCAAGAAGGTTGCCGACCGCCTGCAGAGCATCTTCAAGGAGGACCGTAAGCAGTATGAGGAGAAATGGGATGACCTGAAACTCTTCATCAACTACGGAATGCTCTCTGAGGAGAGCTTCTACGACCGTGCCAAGGACTTCGCATTGATGAAGGACACGGACGGCAAGTACTTCACCTTCGATGAGTATAAGACACTGATTGAGGGAGCACAGAAAGACAAGGATGACACCCTCGTCTACCTCTATGCCACAGACAAGGAGGAGCAGTACAGCTATATACAGGCTGCCAAGGACAAGGGCTACAGCGTATTGCTGCTGGACGGACAGCTCGACGTTCCTGCCATCCAGATGCTGGAGCAGAAGTTTGAGAAGAGCCGCTTCACCCGTGTCGACTCCGACATTATCGAGCGACTGATTGTCAAGGACGACGCTCCTAAGTCGACACTGACAGAGGACGAGTCTGCCAATTTGTCATCGGTATTCCGTTCGCAGATGCCAAAACTGGAGAAGACGGAGTTCATGGTGGAGGTACAGTCACTGGGTGAGCAGGCTCGTCCTGTGATGATTACCCAGAATGAGTATATGCGCCGTATGAAGGAGATGAGCCGTTTCCAGCCGGGCATGAACTTCTATGCACAGATGCCTGACTCGATGAACCTCGTACTGAACAGCGACCATCCGTTGGTAAAGCGTGTCCTCGACGACTGCAAGGCGAATACCGAGGAGGCACTGAAACCTATCGAGGCTGAGTTAAAGGGACAGGAGGCACGTCTTGCCGTCATCCGTCAGGAGCAGGACAAGAAGAAATATGACGAGCTGACACAGGAGGATAAAGACCAGAAGGCTGAGGCTGAGAAGGCTGTCCAGGAGCAGAAAGACAAGAAACAGGGTGTGATTGCCGAGTATGCCAAGGGTAACTCTATCGTTCATCAGCTCATCGACCTCGCTTTGCTGCAGAATGGCATGCTGAAGGGTGAGGCGCTCGATAAGTTCCTCAAACGTAGCGTAGACTTGATTAAGTAATAGCAAATTAAAAAAAGGAATCTCAATCGAGATTCCTTTTTTTGTGACTCCCGCAAGATTGACTTCGTCCATCCCTACCCTGCCACGGGCTGAGCAACACAAAATAAAAGAAGCCAAAACTGAAAGTGAACTTTCGTCTTGGCTTCTCTTATTTTGTGACTCCCGCGGGATTCAAACCCACAACCTTCTGATCCGTAGTCAGATGCTCTATTCAGTTGAGCTAGGGAGCCTCGCAGCACCTCATTTCTGATTTGCGGATGCAAAGGTACGCACTTTTTATGTAACCACCAAACTTTTTCCCGACTTTTTTTCATTTTTCTTCATTACCGGGAGAATGATGCCATAAAAATAGGAGGAAGACTGGTCTTCCCCCTATCCTATTCCATTCAGTGTATGGACTTACGGCAGCATAGGAGTATCTCCTAACAGCATGTCCAACTCGTCGTCCTCGAAGATGCGGGAGCCTCCAACACCACCACCGCCATAATCCGTAGGGACTAAGCTTGACGTTTCGAGCAGCATTCCTTGTGTCTGCAAACGATAGGTCTCCATCTCGGGAGTGATATATGTCTTTTTCATTTCGCTGTCCTCCATTATTTAATGATTACCTTACGACCGTTTACTATGTACAATCCCTTTGTCGGGTAGAGTACGCGACGACCCTGCAGGTCGTAGTAGACGTTATCGTCCGTACCCACCTTCATGTTCTTGATACCAGTGGAGACACCGTCGATGACGAGGTCAAGCTCACGAGCAGTAGCACCACCCTCTACCACCATATAGGCACGGTATGGGTTCATCGTCACTGCCTTCGTGGTTACATGCACGAACTTACCAGCCATTTCTCCATCAGCCATGAAGCAGTAGTACTGCGTGCCGTCGTCAGAGACGATATCCTTCTTCTCATAAGTACCTACGAACTTCATATTTCCTGCCACAGGTGCTTCAGCAGGAGTAGCCTCCACTGTCACCATCTTGGCAGCCACCTCTGTGTCGGCAGCCTTAGGTTTGAACATATACGGTGTGTTCGCCTTTGTCTCTGTGACAGACTCCATGGATACTATCTTAGTCTTACCATCGTAGCCCTTCAGTTCATAGAACGTACCCAGTGTGGCAGCCGTCTCCGCATCGATAGCGAAAGGCAGGTACACCGTGCAGTTCTTGCCGACGAAGTCCGAATAGTCACGGTTCTGCTTGACATTGCGTGCCGTGAAGTCTTGAGCCATCTCGAAGTACGGTGCGTCATCAGCCATCACCATATCCTCGCAGACACTACCGATGATGACATTCTTCGTACCAGCCTTCACCTTATTACCAGCAGGCAGATAGATGAACGCCTTTTCCGGTACATTCTGGAAGGCATCAGTAGAGCGGTCTACCGTGATGCCCTTGATACCAGTCTTCGTCAAGTCGACATAGGTCAGTTCTTTATCCTCCTTCACAGCCACAAAGGCATCGGCATCAACACCGGCGACATCAGGATTATCCACCTTGATGAAATGCTTACCAGCCACCTTAGCCACTGCACTCTTATCCAGCAGCACTGGTGATAAAGCAGGTTCTGGTACGGCAACCACAGACGAAGCAGAAACAGAGAGTCCCTTAATCTCTACCGTTGCCGTTTCCTTACGACCAGGAGCACGATGGCTATCCAGTTCACGGCTTTCTGTAGCAGCCCTCTGGTTGTAAATCAGCACATAAGTAGGCACTGAACAAGCAAATGGCACCACTAATTCTCCGAACGCCGTCTTAGCTTCCTCGAACGTAACAGCCGGCTGATTACCGATCTTCATGGCAAGCTTACCACTTTCATTGGTCCTTACGTTGATTATTATATTACCAGTACCTGCAGGCAGCAGGAAGGTCATTCCTTTGAATGCCGCAGCAAACTCTAGCGTACCAGGAACCAATGTTTCATCAGCTAGTCGACCAGCAATCGTATTGACATCCTCCTCTGTCATCGTTGTCGTAATGCCGACAGTCTGATCTACTGGAGGAATTGCATTACCAGAGGCGTCAGTTACCGTAATACCATCACCGTCAGCAGAAAGCGTGTAGAGGACATTATCCAATACGACACCAGTAGTCGGAATAGAACCACCCTGAGTTTGGAGGTCACCAACGACATTCACTTGTTTGTTTCCTATTGCGTCTACGATAGGATTCATCGTTACGGCAATGGTGACCGTCTGACTACGTATATAACTAGGATTATCGTAAGTAATCTCAGAATTGTTTGCCGATATCTCATCATCTGTTTTATCCAACGTAGCCACTAGGCCATTCTTATAAGCGATGGGCTCAAAATTGCTAAAGGCTTCATTGGCAACCTTCAATGAACAAGTGCTATTAATGTATATCAGCGTACCAGGGTCAATATCATCCGTCTCGATGCTTAATGGCATACTGCTGGAATAATTAATTATCGCATTCGTACCATTCTCAATCCGGTTATCACCCTTCAAGTAAACATTCAGTCCATCCACTAGGGTATTGGTACTTTCTATTGATATTCCTGCGAATGTAGCCCCATCAAGTATCAAGGTATTCTTACCGTCAAACTTAATCTTGCCATTCAATATAGACTCACGGTTTGATGGAGTAATTTGAATATCACCATCATTCGTACCCGTTATAATAGTGATACCATACCCAGAGCTATTGTTGCTGATCTCATAACCGCTATTGCTTTTCTTTAATGCAAGATTACCACTATAGCTTACTTTCGCAAACCCGTCGAATGCACTTGTCGTTGTCATAGTAAGCTTGGCTGCACTTGTAGCTGCCTCTACTTCCTGGAATGCAAGCGAAACGCCACTCTTGTAAGCCACAAAGGCAGCAGGAAGAATTGTACCACCTGTATTCTGATTCTGTATCGTATTAGTTCCAGAAAGAACAATATTCAACGTACCTGCGAAATTAGTGATAATAGGACTCGACAAACTGGCACCGCTTAATGTCAAAGTCTTCGTCTCAGCAACGAAAGACCACGTAGCAGGAGTTTGATCACCGCCATCGGTATCATTTCCTACTATAGGACTGTCGTCAATCCACAAGATAGGCTCTTCTTCCATTCCTTGCGAACTCAGAGCTGCCCAAGTGGCTGGATCACCTGTTGAAGCACTCACCAAGGCTTTGTTTTTATATATCAGAGGAGCACCTTCATACATCCATTTCATGTCTCCAAGGTCAATAGAGGCGAAACCACTAATCACAGCCTCATTAGCACTCAATTCAAGATCTGCAAACTCAGCAGTCGTTACCTTGCCAAAAGTCAAAGTCGCCTCCTCATTGGTAGACACAATGCTAGAAATATTATTAGACCGTAGCACATCTGGGTTGGACACATCATTTGCCAGCAATATCGTCAGGTTTTCAAGTCCACTCTCTATACCTCCATCAATGGTGACACCAGTCAGTGTCAGGGTATGGTCACCGTCAAACTGAACGGTAGCAACCGATTCGCCTAAGACATTCTCACGGTTTATAGTGTTTACCCGTGTACCACCGATCCATATATCATAAGCCTTTGCGATAGTGTAACCATCTGTTCCTTCTTCCAGTACCAAACCATTTTCAAAACTCATGTCCATACCATCCACAAAAAAACCATCATAATTAACAAGCATACTACCAGGATTGTCCTCATCTGTAGTAAATTTTAAGCCTGCATCCGCATTGTAAGACTTAAAAGCGGTGGCAACTTCAGATAGAGTAATAGCATTATTTCCTACCAAATTAACATTAAACACTATTGGCATGTCAAAAGCAACGGCATACTCCGAATACTCCTGTTCTGAATGATTAAAAGTAAGTGTTCCCGTTTGGATATCGAAATATACCTCAGGCGTGTCTGTATTAGAAAGATTGGCAGCAGTCTCACTCGTCACTTGCTCACCATTATACCACACCGGATACACTGTAGCTGATGTGATAGTGGCATGACGGATATATTCAACATTTGGCAGAACAGTCTTATTATAGAGACCTTCACTATTATATTCTGTAGGATATGCAGCTGCCAAGGACATCCCGCTGCCATAGTTCAGAGAACTGAACCCAGATATAGCAGCCGATTGAGAAGAGTTATTACCGATAACAAGTTTACAAATACCCGTCTCTGTCTCATCCTTCGTAAAAGTCAAGGAACTGCCCTCCGTTTGCCCGCTATAATAAATGGAGTTGTCAACAGTGTTCGAACCTTTTAACTGAATAGTCAGATTATCCAATCCACACTTAATGCTCTCACTGGCAATGGTAGCACCATTCAATGACAGCACGTTCATTGACCCACCTGTTGCGGGATCTGTTGTTACAGAGAATGACACTGTTCCATTTCTCAGCACATCGGCAGCATTCTCACTGTTCACCTGTGTCTGACCTACCCACAGTTGATAATCCTCTGCCCAAGTACACATAGGCACCAGCAAAGCGAATGACACGAGAAGACACTTCAATCTCCGAGTCAGGTTCTGTTGATTTTGTAATCGTTTACCCATAATGTTTATTGTTTTGATTGTTAACTCAAGGTTTAAGCTTGTTACTCTTCGGCTACAAAGGTATAAAAAATTTTAGATAACTGTATGCGATTCCCTATATTTTTATTATAATAAGGTGTAGCGATTTTGCGAATAATCATGACAAAGTGCTTCTGTAGAATCGCGTGGAAGTCAGCAAGTGGTCAGTTGGCTTCAAATATGCGAAAATAGAGCCGTTATGCTAATCGGCTGACGGAGAGAGCGTTAGCCGTTTTAACACGATTTTCAGACCCAAAAAAGCATGAAAAAAGGGCGGAAAAGTGCCTTTTCAGGTGCCGCCTTCGCCTTACGAAGGTGCTGCCTTCGACCTGGGAAGGCGGCACCTAAAGGGTCGGAAGGTTACTCCTAACTCCCCGAAAGGTTACTACTAACTGTTTTTTCACCCGATTTAAACAAAAAGGGAGCTTCTTTTTTCCTAGAAGCTCCCAAAATCCGAACATAAATTTTGGCAAATTATCTTGACAAAATTATTTAATCACTTACATGGGCAGGGTCATCACGAAGCGTGCACCCTTTGCCGTATTTGCCGTATCCAGCACCAGCTCACCACCTAAGCGGCGGGCAATGCTGCGTGCGAAAGTAAGACCAAGTCCCTGGCCATCGAAATAGCTGTTCAGTTTGACGAAAGGTTCGAAGATACGCTCTGCCTCATTGGCGGGAACACCCATACCGGTATCCTCTACGGCGTAGGTGATCTTCGACTCCTGCAGGTCGGCATCCACTGTCAGGGTGACACTGCCGTCCGTCGTGAACTTCTTGGCATTATCCAGTACCAGTGCGAGGGCATGGGCAGCCTGTCTCACGTTGGTCTGCAACATAGACGCTGCCTGCGGACTGACTGTCAACTGGAAAGAGAAATACTGGCACTGGTCGACAGCCGACTCAGCGACAGCCAGTTTTGCCACTTCCTCGGCAACGACATTGTCGTTACGCTCAATGGCAGCCTCACTACCCATATCATTGATGTCCTGGATGCTGTATACCAGTCCTGAGAGAGGTGCGGCGGCAGTGGCGTCCATCTTCTCCAGTTCCTTTGTCATCTTCTGCACGATTTGCTGAAGAGCCTCTTTACTGGTACGCATAGCCTCCGAATTGTTGGCACTTTCCTTCTGCATGTCGGCATTCTGTTTCTCCAGGAAGGCGTTACGCTCCTCCAGCTTACGGCTGTTCTCCTCCATCTTGTCGTAGAGGTCGAGCGCCTGCTCATAGCCCTGACCGACATTCTCAAAGTTCTTCTGCAGACTGCGGTAGTCTTCCAGCAACTGCTGCTGCTCGTCTACCCGTCGCTGATAGTCACGGAGCAGTGTCTCCTGCTCACCAGCCTGGTCCTTGTTGCCTTTTATCTGGTAGAACAAGGCATAAACGAGGACGGCAATGACTAATACTAAACCAATAATAATCCAAATCATATCAGACTAATCCTTTTTCTGTTCTACTTTCATGAACTTCGTAAAACCGGTCATGTTCAGGACCTTATAGATCTCAGGGCTTACGTTGGTCATCTTGAACTGACCTTTCTGCTGCATCACGGTACGCATCGTCTTCTGGATCACACGAAGACCGGAGCTTGCCATATAGTTCAACTCAGAGCAGTCCATCTCCAAGTCCACGCCACCGTCTGCCAGTGCAGGCTCAATGTCACGTTCAAACTCACCGGCATTCATGGTGTCAATACGCTGTCCAGTCTTAATGATGGTCTTACCACCTTCTTTTAAAATCTGTGTCATAGTCATTTATTCTTTTAATGTTTTACTTAATATCTTTCTTCATAGTCAGCAGGTTCTTACCTTCCAGACGCTGGTAGGTCACCTCGTTCATAATGTTCTTGACGATATAGATACCCATGCCGCCGAGGTCACGCTCGGCAGGATTGACGTCCATATCAGCAGGCTCACTCAGAGTAGGATCGAACTCCCTTCCACGATCGCTCAGTACGAAAGTAAGTTCTTTGCCTTTCGATTCAGCCTTCAGTTCAATGTCGGCTTCTTTTCCTTCGGGATAGGCATAGGAGATGACATTCACGACCATCTCTTCAATGACAAGGTTGAGGTTCATTTGGAGTTCCATGTCAAGTCCCAGTTCCTCCCCGATCTCTTCGATGAACTGGTTCACTCTGACCAGCTCGTCCATTCGGTTCTTAATACAGATCTCTTTCTCCATATAGTTAATTATAATTTAGGTAAATGTCCTTGTACTTTCACACACAGCATCGTGAGGTCGTCACTCTGTTCCGCACCATTGGCATGACGCACCACGTCCGCTTTCATCATCTCTACAGTCTGCTGGGAGCTGACAAAGTCATGCTTCTCCAGCATCTCCAGCAGCAGGTCGTCACCGTATTGCTCCTGCTTGTCATCCTCCGCCTCGTTCAGTCCGTCACTATAGACGAAGAACGGACAGCCACTGATATCATCGATGGACTCGCCTTCGTATGGGAGTCCGGGCCACAGACCGAGCGGTGCATTAGGCTGCATCTCGATGAAATGGGTAGAGCCGTCAGGCATCTTGATAACTGGCGGGTTATGTCC
This sequence comes from uncultured Prevotellaceae bacterium, assembly GCA_900314755.1. GTDB lineage: Bacteria > Bacteroidota > Bacteroidia > Bacteroidales > Bacteroidaceae > Prevotella. The sequence goes on from OMWH01000013.1 coordinate 47,188, forward strand.
GGCATTACAGAAATCGAGGTGTCCTGTCGGTAAGTCTATCACGCCGATGAACATCGTCACGAACATGCCGCTATCGTTATCCTCGGACAGGGCATTGTTCAACTTATCGGCAATCTCCGCGGGCGGCAGTCCCTGCTGGGACACCACACGGAACAGGTTACGTGCCACTGCCATGAACAGAGAGGCAGGAACGCCCTTGCCACTCACGTCACCGAGACAGAAATAGAGTTTCTCGTCCAGCAGGATGAAGTCATAGAGGTCGCCACCCACTGCCTTTGCAGGTGTCATCGACGCGAAGAGGTCGATGTCCGTACGCTCCGGGAACGGCGGGAACTTCTGAGGAATCATACTCTGCTGGATATCACGGGCGATACGGAGGTCACTCTCGATACGCTCCTTGGCGGTCGTCGTCTCCTCCAACTGGTCGTATGCCGTCAGCAGCTCCTCGTGGGTGGTCTGCAGTTTCTCGTGAGCGACCTTCAGGCGCTTGGCGGCGATATAGCGGAAGATGCTGAAGATAACCAGGGCGAGGATGATCAGTCCCACGATGATCATCGTGTTACGGAACTGGGCACGCTCTTTCTCCATCTTCAGCTCGTCAACCTTAAACAGCGTGTTCATCTCATTCAACTGCTTCTTGGTCTCCTGCGCATTGACGGAGTCGTTAATCTGGTACATGCGCAGATAGTAATCGGCAGCTTCTTTGTAAATCCCCATAGCCTTGAGGATATCGGCACGCTGACTGATGATGTCGATATATACCGTGATGTCGTCACTGCCTTCCGTCAGTGCCAACCGCTTGTCATTATACTGGAGAGCCTCCGGATAACGCTGCTGGAGGTAACGCAGTCTTGCCATATAATACAGCCAGGACTGTCCCCGCAAGGAACTCTCAGAAGAGATGTAGGTACGAGCCTCCTTCAGGTTGTCCTCACCGGCAGTCAGTTTACCCAACCCCAGATTAGCCTGGGCACATGCCATATAATAATAGGTATAGAAGACATCCTTGGTGGACTTGTTCGGATGGTACGTCTGAATATAATCGTCGAGAAGCTCTTTCCAGCGAACGGTCAGCTGCTCCAGTTGCACATATTCCTTCTTGAGGTTAAGGACATCACCATAATAGGCATAGATGTCGGGCAGCACCATGGGACAAGGCTTGATCTTAGACAGCAGATCAATACTCTTCTGATAGGAGCTGACGCTCTCGTCCAGATCATTAAGACTGGTGTAAACACTGCCCATGGTATAATAGGCTATGCCCATGCCGAAAGTGTTGCCCTGCTGCTTCGCATCGTCAAAGATAGCCTGCACCTCACGAAGCGCTTTGTTGGGCTGACCACTATATAAATAGGTATTAGCAAGATGGGTCCACATCTCGTAATACTTGTTCCATTGCTTGATTCTCTTTAGCTCCGCCAGATATTTGGGAACGTAATGGATGACGGAATCATCGACCGCCTGGTTATAGAAGAGTGCCACCTTGGTATACAGTGCGTTGGCAAGCAGCGTGTCGTTCTTCTCTGCCTTTGCCTTCGCAATGACCTCGTCGAAAGTCTTGAGCTTCTTGCCGAGGTCAGACTGTGCCATCACAGGATAGGAGAATCCTATTAGAATGGTCAGGGCGGTTATGTATCTTCTCAATATCAACATCATGTGGTTAAACGATGATTCTGGTCTTATGGTAGTTCTCCCTGAACTCTGAGGGGGAGCAGTTCTTCTTTTTCTTAAAGATGCGGTTGAAGTTGCTGAGGTTGTTGAACCCGCAGGCAAAACTGATCTCCGCAATACTCTTAGAGGTGTCAACCAGCATACGGCTGGCATAGCCCAACCGCAGGTCGATAATATACTCGCTGAGATTCCTGCCCGTATGCAACTTGAAGAAGCGGCTGAACGCCGAAGGGCTCATGCCGGCAATATCTGCCATCGTGGCAAGACGGATCTCGTCCATGTAATTCTTATTGATGTAGTTCTTCACTTTCAGGATGCGACGGGAGTCACTCTCCGCCTCCACCTTGGCATAGCTGCTGGTGGCAAGGGTACGCGCTCCGTCACACTTGGACAACTCATAGAGTATCGTCATAAACTGAGTGACGGCATAGAAGCCGTCCTTGATGGAGCTTAACGTGTCTATCAGATGGTAGACTTGCATGATGGCGTCGAGCGGGAAACTAAGTCCCTTACGGGCTTCCTGCATCATCTTACGCATCGAGTTGAAAGGATTATGGGACAGGAAACCGTCCTCGCTCAGGTCAAAATAGAACTGGACGGTCACCTCACGGATATTGTCACTCGTACAGGTGTTCTGCTCCCAGACATGCTCCAGGTCGGGACTCGTTATCAGTACCATGTCATACTCCCCGATAATCTCGTTGGAGTCACCTACGATACGGCGCACACCGGGAGCATGCTCCACAAAGTTCAGTTCAAAGACTTCATGATTGTGAATAGGATAGGTGAACTCTTTCTTCCTGCGGTCAGCAATATAGAGAGAATCCTTACCCATCAAAGGCGTTATCTCATGAATAACCCTGCTCTCCTCCATTCACCTATATCTTTAGTTCCTTCATGATCTCACTCATCCGCTGCAAAGTAGAGATACGCGTCGGCACTAACGGCAGACGGAGCACATTCTGGATATAACCCATCTCGTGGAGCATCGCCTTCACACCGGCAGGATTACCGTCGACGAACAACAAGGAGAAGAGGTCGATGAAACGATGGTGTATCTTACGGGCACCATCATACTCGCCTTTCATCTGCAGGCGGATCATCTTGGAGAACTCACGGGGAAGGGCATTGCCAATCACACTGATGACACCCACCGCACCACAGGATATCATGGGGAACGTCAGGGCATCGTCACCAGAGATGACATCAAAGTCCTTGGGCTTGTTCTTGATAATCTCGTCTACCTGCTCCAGATTACCGCTTGCCTCCTTGATAGCGACAATATTCTGGCAGTCACGGGCAAGACGCACCGTCGTCTCCGCCTTCATATTGACACCCGTCCTGCCTGGGACGTTATAGAGAACCACTGGCAGGGATGTGGCGGCGGCGATAGCCTTGAAATGCTGATAGAGTCCTTCTTGCGAAGGTTTGTTATAATAAGGACATACACTCAGTATGCCATCAACGCCCCTGAAGTCACGGGTCTTCAGTTCCTGAACAATCTCTGCGGTGTTATATCCACCACAACCTACGAGGATGGGCACCCTACCACCTACCAGATCAACAACAAGATCTTTAATCTTCTGTTTCTCCTCTGCCGTCAAAGTAGGTGTCTCACCTGTTGTGGCAAGTATACAGAAGAAGTCAGCCCCGTTATCGAGCTGATACTCAACCAGACGAATCAGCGACTTGTAATCAACCGATCCGTCTTCCAGAAAAGGGGTTATCAGTGCAATTCCTAATCCTTTGAAGATATTATGTACCATAATAGAAATATATTTCTGTCTGCAAAAGTACACAAAAATATCGAAAAAGGTTACGTTATTAACGAAAAATTTACAGAATAGCGAATAATTGTTATCAAATAAAATGGTCACACTGACGAATTCATCAGTGTGACCATGTCAACAGACAGTCGGCAGACTTTATAATTTACGTAACACGACAGCAGAACGAGCGGGGATGTAGAGCTTCAACCACTCCTTGTGGTCTTGCACGTACAATGGGTCGTAATTGGTGATGTGTGTCACACTGTCATCGGCAAAACCGTTTCCTCCAAACTCCTTGGCATCGGTATTGAGGACAACCTCATAAGAACCTGTCGGTACCAGGAAGCCGTAATCGGTATAGGAACGGGTCGGTGAGAAATTGAAGACAAACACAAGGTCACCACGCATATAGCACAGAACCTGGTCGCCATCATCATGCCATATCTCAGTAACAGGAGTTGCCTGGAAATTCCTCTGACTCTTAATCACCTCCAGCATCTTGCGGTCGAAGTCACCCAGCCAGTGATAGCACAGGTCCTTATTGTCCACAAGGTTCCATTGACGGCGCGCATATTTGTAACTCCAGCCATTACCTTCACGGGGGAAGTCAATCCACTCGGGATGACCAAACTCATTACCCATAAAGTTCAGGTAGCCACCGTTGATAGCTCCTGCCGTCACCAGACGAATCATCTTATGGAGGGCAATACCACGCTGGGCGATATCGTTCACGTCCTTCTTGGCGAAATGCCAGTACATATCGGCATCTATCAGACGGAAGATAATGGTCTTGTCACCCACCAGCGCCTGGTCGTGGCTCTCACAATAGGAGATGGTCTTCTCGTCAGGACGACGGTTCTTAACCTCCCAGAAGATGCTGCAGACATTGATGTCCTCGTCACGCACCTCCTTAATGGTCTTAATCCAATAGTCGGGGATGTTCATCGCCATACGATAGTCAAAACCGTAACCACCATCCTCAAACTTGGCGGCAAGTCCCGGCATGCCCGACACTTCCTCGGCAATGGTTATCGCATTGGGATTCTCCTCATGAATCAGACAGTTGGCAAGCGTCAGATAACAAATGGCATTATCATCCTCATGACCATTGAAATAGTCACCATACCCTGTGAATGCCTCACCCAGACCGTGAGAGTAATAAAGCATGGATGTCACTCCGTCGAAACGGAAACCGTCAAAGTGGAACTCACCCAGCCAGTAACGGCAGTTGGACAACAGGAAATGGAGCACCTCGTCCTTACCATAGTCAAAACAGAGGGAGTCCCATGCCGGATGCTCATGGCGGTCACCAGGATAGAAATACTGGTTGGGGTCGCCTGCCAGATTACCTAAGCCTTCCACTTCATTTTTCACCGCATGAGAGTGGACGATGTCCATAATCACGGCAATACCCATCTTATGGGCTGTATCAATCATCTCCTTCAGATCCTCAGGGGTACCGAAACGGCTGGAAGGAGCAAAGAAGCTGGATACGTGATAACCAAAGGAGCCATAGTAGGGGTGCTCCTGAATAGCCATCACCTGAATGGCATTATATCCGTCCTTCTTGACACGGGGCAGCACATTCTTCGTGAATTCCTTATAAGTACCGACTTTCTCTGCATCCTGTGACATGCCCACATGGCATTCATAGATCAGCAAGGGGTTCTTGCTGGGCTTGAAGTTCTTCTTTTTCCATACATAGGGCTGCTCGGGATTCCATACTTGAGCAGAAAATATCTTGGTCTGGTCGTCCTGAACGACACGACGGCACCAGGCAGGAATACGCTCACCTTCTCCCCCATTCCACTTGACTTTCATCTTGTAAAGCTGCCCATGCTTAATGGCTTTTTCTGAAAGTTTCAACTCCCAGTTGCCTGTGCCTTCAATACGCTTGCACTTGAATTTCTCATTCTCCTGCCAGTTATTGAAGTCGCCAATCAGATAAATCTCTGTAGCGTTGGGTGCCCACTCACGGAAGACCCATCCCTTGGCAAGCTTATGTAGACCAAAATAGAAATGACCGGAAGCGAAATCTGTCAGTTTCTGCTTGCCGTTCTTCGTCAACTGGCTGATTTTCCACAAGGCATGGTCATGACGGCCGCGGATAGCATCCTCAAAAGGCTCCAGCCATGAGTCATTCCTCACCAGACCGATATGCTGAGGCACTTCCACCTTCTTCTTGGGAGCGGTCTTTTTTGCTGTGGTCTTCTTCACAGTAGTCTTCTTTGTTGTTGCCATAGTATCAGATTTATGCTTTTACTTTAAATATTGCTTTCTTAATCTCAGGAACACCGGCGATACAAGGAGCATGTCCGTCCTGCGGGAAGAAGATGGCCATCATCCCTGGCTGACAAGTGATATAGCTCTCTGCTGCCAAGTCAGGAATCTTAGTGATATCTTTCTCTGCATTATACGTGGCAGCAGGCAGGTTCTCACGGGGAGTATAGCCAAAGGTCTCTGCATCCGTAATAGGAATCTGGATGTCAATCATCTTGTCATGGGTCTCTATCACCGCCTCATCAGGGGTCTTACCTTTGGCAATCTGAATGTTGACAAACAGGTCCTTGCCTTCAATCTCATACTTTCCTGCCTCCAGTGTCTTTAAATCGTTGTTCTTCAAGAACTCAATCACTTTAGGGAACAATGGGTTCACTGACTCATAGTTCTTCAGATTCTGTAAACTGTCGATAATCATAATAGCGTATTTTAAGTAGATTTGATATTTATTTCTTGTCAACTTCCCTGCGGCCACGGGTATAATGACCGGTGGTGATGATATTCCCGTTAGCGTCTTTCTCAACGAAAGGACCGTCACGGCGGTCATCAACGTATGATCCCTCAAAGCGCTTACCGTCTTTGTCTTGTTCTATAGCAGGACCATTACGACGACCTTCCTTGAAGACACCTTTGAATTTGGAGCCGTCAGCATAACGGGCAATACCCTCGCCATGGATGGTTCCGTTTTTGAACTGTCCCTCGAAGACATCACCGTTCTTGATGGTCAACTTCCCTTTTCCGTTAGGCTTGTCATTTTGCCACTGCCCCTGATAGACATTACCATTTCTCCATACCAGCATACCGTCTCCTTGTTTGTCACCATTGAAGAAGCCACCGGTATACTTATCACCATTGGCATAACGGAAGACACCTTGCCCGGTACGCTCCCCCTGGGCATAGTCACCTTCATAAGTGTCACCATTCTGGAACTTATAGATTCCTTTTCCATGAGGGTTGTCTTCTTTCCACTGTCCCACATACAAGTCACCGTTGGAATATTTGAAGACACCTTTGCCTTGGCGAAGGTTATTCACATACTGACCATCATAGGAGGATCCGTCAGGCCATGTGAAGACTCCTTTTCCATTCTTCATGTCATCCTTCCACTGACCTTCATAGGCAGCGCCTCCCTGATAGGTATACTTTCCTTGACCCTCACGCTTGTCTGCCTTCCAGTGTCCGTCATAGACATCGCCATTGAAATAGTACATCAGACCATGCCCCTGCTGTTCATCAGCATACCATAGTCCTACATATTTATTATTATTCTGGAAATAGAATGTTCCCATACCATGCTGGTGATCCTGGAACCACTCCCCCTCATATTTCTCTCCGTCCGAGAACGTATAGGTTCCTTGTCCCTGACGCTTACCTTTTACATATTCTCCTTCATACCAGTCGCCATTCTTATAAACAGCACGTCCTTTGCCCTGTGGTTTTCCTCCAACCATCTCACCTTGATAAGTTCCACCATCTGCGGTGGTACATGAGCCCAGTGTGATTTTCTGTGCGAATAATGTCAAAGAAGAAGAGATAAAAAAAATCGATACAATATTGCGTAGTTTCATCATTGATTCAAATTTAAACTTTACAAAAGTAGGAAAAAAAGTGCGACCTTCAAAATTAATTAGCGTATATTAACGCAAGATTCAGATATTTTTGTACCTTTGCACAAAAATAGACATTGAATATGAAGTTTATAGGAATCATTCCAGCACGATATGCCTCCACACGTTTTCCGGGAAAACCTCTGGCATTATTAGGGGGACGACCAGTTATTCAACACGTATATGAAAAAGCCGTTGCCGCTTTAGGAGAAGCTTATGTCGCTACTGATGACCAGCGTATCTATGACGTGGTCACTGCTTTCGGCGGACAGGTTGTCATGACCCGTACCGACCATAAAAGCGGTACTGACCGGATAGAAGAGGCATGTACGATTATCAATACGGATGCCGATGTGATTATCAACATACAAGGTGACGAGCCTTTCATCGCTATTTCACAAATTGAGACACTGAAAGAGCTCTTTAACCATCCGCAGACACAAATCGGAACATTAGGGAAGCGGTTTGAGTCCATGGATGCCGTGATGAATGCGAACTCTCCCAAGATTGTTACTGACAATCAAGGTTTTGCGCTTTATTTCAGTCGTTCAACAATTCCCTATGTCCGTGGAAAGGAACAGGCAGAATGGCTAAAGCATTATCCTTATCTGAAACATTTAGGCATCTATGCTTATCGCCGTGAGACGCTCCATGAGATTACACAATTGCCACAATCTCCTTTGGAACTGGCTGAGAGTCTGGAACAGCTGCGCTGGCTGGAAAACGGGTATCGGATCAAGGTGGGAATCACTGAAGTAGAGACTGTGGGTATTGACACCCCTGATGATCTCCGACGGGCAGAGGATTTCCTATTAAAACAAAATAAGGAATGAGATATTTTGTATTCTGTCAGAGTGATCTCGTTCTGGAAAAGACAACAGACGGTTACCGTATACCGACAGAACCGCCTACGGAACTGAAGCCATGGACTACCGTCATGAACGTGGATGGGGAGAAGGCATATCGCATTGACCTTCCCCTATTAGGAAATGAGAACTATGAGATGTGCGGATTGCGGCAAAGTTATTACAAACTGTCGGAGGAGGAATATCTGAAAGCGGGCAAATGCCATGAGTTGCTTTACTGGGATCAGAACACCAAATATTGCGGTGTATGCGGCGGTCTCATGAAATTTCACACAGACATATCCAAACGCTGCGAGCACTGCGGCAAGGAGGTCTGGCCTCAATTAGCGACAGCAGTGATCGTTCTGGTGCGGAAAGGCGATGAGGTACTACTCGTTCATGCTAATAATTTCCGCACAGACTTCTATGGCTTGGTAGCTGGTTTCGTAGAGACTGGTGAGACATTGGAAGAGGCGGTACACCGCGAAGTAATGGAAGAGACGGGACTACATATCAAGAACCTGAAATATTTCGCCTCCCAACCCTGGCCCTACCCTTGTGGTCTCATGGTGGGCTTTACCGCTGATTATGACGGAGGGAAAATACACCTTCAACGGTCTGAGCTATCCAAAGGCGCCTGGTTTGACAAAGACCACCTGCCTCATATCCCTGAGAAATTATCCATCGCCAGACATTTGATAGACGACTGGCTTGAACATATATAAATAAGGAATTGAAAAACCACACGACCATAGCCGACATTTGCCTGATTGTTCTCTTAGGAGTCATTCATCCATTCTCACCATTCATCCACACCAAAAAATCCATGAAGATGAATGACAAGGTGACGGTATATGTGCACCAACGCCCTTCTGACGACTCTCTGCGATCTGCTATCCAACTGGCAGACAAAGAGATGGACGAGATGAGGTATTACTTTCGCAGCCACCATGTGGCTGACGAGGGTTATAACCAAATTGCGGCTCATCACACCAGACTAAGTCAACGACGAGCATTTCTTCAAGCATTACTGACCACTGACTCGCATCGCTACTACAGTTGCGATACTATTGCTGCCAAAGACCGTCCACGCATAGCAGTGAAAACAAGCGGTGGGTATTGGCAAGCGGGACGTTTTGTTGTTTGTCAACGACTCAATGGAAAAGGGATTGCCCAAGACCATGACGGACGTATTATCAGAGGTATCTGGAACGATGACACCATTATTGTTGCTAAACGAACAGACTCACTGGGTGTCTATTTCGGGCAAATGAATCATCATTTGAAGGCTTCCGGTCAAGGACTTTATCGTTCCATTGACGGTAACTTCTATGATGGACACTGGCTGGATGACAAGCGGCAGGGATTTGGCTTTGAGTCATCTCCCCATCACCAGCTACGAGTCGGTGAATGGAAAAACGGCCGTTTCCTTGGGGAGCGTTTAAGATATACTTCCGAGCGGATCTACGGCATTGACATCTCCCGCCATCAACATGAGAAAGGACGAAAGCGTTTCCGCATCCACTGGAAGAATATGCGCATCACCTCCTTAGGGAAGAATCATCCGACAAACGGTCAGACATTCCCCATCTCATTTATATATATCAAGGCTACCGAGGGCACGACCATCACGAATCGTTATTTCCGTCAGGACTATGTTCAGGCGAAGAGACACAACATCCATGTAGGTACCTATCATTATTTCTCCATGTCCACGACACCACAGGCACAGGCTGCCCATTTCTTAAAACATGCTATCATCGGCAAGAACGACTTCCCTCCTGTACTGGATGTAGAACCGTCTGAAAAACAAATCAGCAAGATGGGGGAAAAGGAATTAATGCGACGTATCAAGGTTTGGATGGAGATAGTAGAACGACGTACAGGCAAACTGCCTATCCTTTATGTCAACCAGATGTTCATCCTTAATCACATGAGGTACGCTGACGATATCAAAAGGAAATACAATGTATGGATTGCTCGTTACGGAGCCTATAAACCTGATGTTAAACTGGCATATTGGCAACTGTCGGCAACAGGACGGGTGAATGGCATCACTGGTGATGTAGATATTAATGTATTCAATGGCTATCAGGGACAATTCAGCGAGTTCGTCCGGACTGGCTATCACAAATAAAATGGTCCCGTCAACTCCTTATATTCCTCATCACCAAGAGTGATAACATGGTGTTCACGCTCAACAGGATGCTTGACAAAAGATAAACAATAACGCTTGGCTGGTTTTTTCTCTACAGTTCTGAGACCCAACACGCGATGAGGAAAGAAACCGACAAACACAGCCTCATCCTCCATTCTCTTCTTATAATCAAAAGGGACAATCACGGAAAGCTCCCCGTCATCCGTCAATAGTCTATAAGCTGCCTGCATCAGTTCTGCATAAGACAAAGTATCTGTATGCCGGGCAGTATGACGCTGAGCATCAGGAGCACCTAGAGAATCCACGAAATAGGGAGGATTACTGACAATGGCATCATATAATCCATCATGCTCCTGCACCGACTCATGCTGAACAATGATCTGATGACGGAAGGGAGAGTTCTCTACATTCTTTATTGCCTGACGACAGGCTCCTTCATCAATGTCAATGGCAGTCACTAATGAGTCGAGGTTCCGCTGTGCCATCATCAAGGCAATCAGTCCTGTCCCCGTACCAATATCCAATATCCGCTTGCCACCCTGTGCCCATGCACCCAGCAATACGCCATCCATCCCCACTTTCATAGCACACAGGTCTTGTTCTACTGCGAACCGCTTAAATCTAAACATTATAACTATCAAATACGTTTCCACCTGCAAAGGTAGCAATAATTTATGAATTGTGTCTTGGTCAATTCAAAAAAATGTTGTAATTTCGCATCGTCAAATATATAACAATGGATGGATATAAAATCATCAATGACCCAGTATTCGGGTTTATCAAGATAAGAAAGGGACTACTTTACGATATCGTTCAACACCCTTTCTTCCAACGGTTGAACCGTATCAACCAACTTGGTCTGGCATCTGTAGTTTATCCGGGAGCGCGACATACCAGATTCCAGCATTCACTCGGTGCTCTTCACCTAATGACAGAAGCAGTGAAGTCTCTGACAGAGAAAGGAGTGTATATCTTCGATTCGGAGGAGGAGGCAGTGAAAGCAGCCATCTTGATGCACGACATCGGACATGGACCTTTCTCGCATGTTTTGGAAAACACACTGATCCATGGCATTTCCCACGAAGACATATCATTGTTGATGATGGAACAAATCAATAAGGAGATGCACGGAGCACTCAATCTTGCCATTTCCATTTTCAAAGACCAATACCCCAACAAGATTTTCCACCAGCTCATCTCCAGCCAACTGGACATGGACCGTCTCGACTATCTACGGCGTGACTCTTTCTTTACAGGAGTGACCGAAGGAAACATCGGGTCTGCACGCATCATCAAGATGCTGAACGTCAAAGATGACAGATTAGTTGTTGACTCCAAAGGTATCTATTCTATTGAGAATTTCCTCACGACAAGACGCCTGATGTACTGGCAGGTATATTTACACAGAACAGCCGTGGGATATGAGAAGATTCTCGTCAATACATTATTGAGAGCCAAGGAATTAGTAAATTCCGGTAAAGAACTGTTTGCAACTCCTGCCCTCTCCTATTTCTTGAAAAATCATGTGACGGCAGAATGGTTCTCTACCCATACGGAAGCCTTGCAGATGTATGCTGACTTAGATGACTCTGATATATGGAGTGCGATGAAAGTTTGGAAAAATTCTGACGACATCATCCTTTCCACCCTTGCCACTGACATGCTGGACCGACATCTCTTCAAAGTGGAGATCAGTGAAGAGCAGCCATCTGAGGAATATATCACTGACATTATGGAGAAAATTGCCTTAAAGATGGGCATCTCCAAAGAGGATACCCGCTATCTGGTCACCCTCACCGAGATAGGCAAAGATATGTATAATCCTGCTGATGACAGCATCGGCATTCTTTATAAGGATGGTACCGTAAAAGACATCTCTGAAGCTTCAGAAATATTAAATGTTCAACTCCTTTCTAAAAAAATACGTAAATATTACCTGTGTTATCATCGTTTTTAAGAAAAAAGTAGTATCTTTGCAAGGATTATTAAAAATTTTGCAAAAAGAATGGAATTTACAGCCCAACAAATTGCCAGTTTTATTGGTGGACGTGTGGAAGGTAATGAACAAGCCAAAGTCCACACCTTTGCTAAAATCGAAGAAGGTAAAGAAGGAGCTATCACCTTCTTGTCAAATCCTAAATACACTCATTTTATATATGAAACCAAGGCATCTGTCGTCCTCATTAACGATGATGTAGAATTGGAGAAGCCTGTGAGCGCCACACTTATCCGTGTACCAAACGCATACGAATGTGTGGCAAAGCTGATGCAGATGTACGCTGCCTCACTCCCTAAAAAGAAAGGTATTGACCCCTTGGCATTTGTCTCCAAGACAGCAGAGATTGCCGAGGATGTGTACATCGGTCCATTTTGTTATGTCGGTGATGGTGTCAGGATTGGCGAAGGTTCCATGATTTATCCGCATGTGACGATTTATGACGGCTGCCAGATTGGCAAGAACGTCACCATACACGCTGGTTCCGTCATCGGTGCTGACGGTTTCGGTTTTGCTCCCAACGAGAATGGATACGACAAGATTCCACAGATGGGCATTGTCGTTATCGAGGATGACGTAGAGATCGGAGCCAACACTTGTGTCGACCGCTCTACCATGGGACAGACCATTATCCATAAAGGGGTGAAGCTTGACAACCTGATTCAAGTGGCTCACAATTGTGAGATTGGTGAGAATACGGTTATGTCAGCACAAGTTGGTATGGCTGGCAGTACTAAAATAGGAGCATGGTGCATGGTAGGAGGACAAGCTGGTTTCTCTGGACATATCACCATTGCAGACAAGACATTCATCGGTGCCCAAAGTGGTGTCATCAGCAATACCAAAGGGAACGGCGAACAGCTCATAGGAGCACCTGCCATCGACCCGAAGGTGTTCTTTAAGGCTCAAGCCGTGATGAAACGTCTTCCTGATATGTATAAAGAGCTCGGTGCTCTCCGTAAGGAAATTGAAGAATTAAAGAAACAGCATAAAGCATGAAACAGAAAACACTTAAAGGCAGTTTCTCCCTTTTCGGAAAAGGACTGCATACAGGATTAAACCTGACTGTAACCTTTAATCCTGCACCAGAAAACACTGGTTACAAAATTCAGCGCATTGACCTGGAAGGTGAACCCGTCATAGATGCTATCGCGGAGAATGTCGTTGACACCCAGCGTGGAACGGTGATAGGGAAAGGAGATGCCCGTGTCTCTACCGTAGAACATGGTCTGGCAGCTCTCTATGCCATGGGAATCGACAACTGTAAGATTCAGGTAAACGGTCCTGAGTTCCCGATTCTTGACGGTAGCGCCATCCAGTATGTGGAGAAAATTAAAGAGGTGGGCGTTGAAGAGCTTAATGCACCCAAAGACTGGTATGTCATCCGCAAGAAGATAGAGGTGAAGGACGAGAACACAGGATCATGCATCACCATTCTTCCTGATGAAGATTTCTCCCTTACTGCCATGTGCTCTTTCGAGTCGAAATTCATTAACAGTCAGTTTGCGACCTTAGAGAAAGCAGAGGAGTTTGAGACCGAGATTGCCGCTGCCCGCACCTTCGTCTTCGTCCGCGATATTGAACCTTTGTTGCAGGCAAACCTCATCAAGGGTGGTGATATGGACAATGCCATCGTCATCTATGAGCGACAGACAACACAGGAGCGTCTTGACAAACTTGCTGATATGCTGCATGTGGAGCACCGTGATGCCACAGAACTGGGATATATCCAGCATAAGCCATTGGTATGGGAGAATGAATGTACCCGCCATAAGCTGTTGGATATCATCGGTGATATGGCTTTGATCGGCAAACCCATCAAGGGGCGCATCATTGCAACCCGTCCCGGACATACCATTAATAATAAGTTTGCCCGCCAGATGCGCAAGGAAATCCGTAAGCATGAGATACAAGCTCCTATTTACGATCCTAACGAAGAGCCCATCATGGATGTCAAGAAGATCCGCGAGCTCCTGCCCCACCGCTATCCCATGCAGCTAGTGGATAAAGTCATTTCTCTTGGTGCCAACACCATTGTAGGTATCAAGAATGTAACGAGTAACGAGCCGTTCTTCCAAGGTCACTTCCCAGAGGAACCGGTGATGCCTGGTGTATTGCAGATTGAAGCGATGGCGCAATGTGGCGGACTTCTGGTTCTGAACACTCTGGAGGAACCGGAGCGCTGGTCTACTTACTTCATGAAGATTGATGACGTGAAATTTCGTCAGAAAGTGGTACCCGGCGATACTTTGATATTTAAAGTAGACCTGCTGGCGCCCGTCCGTCATGGCATCTCTTCCATGAAAGGCTACATCTTCGTCGGCGACCATGTAGTGGCTGAAGCAACATTCACGGCACAAATCGTCAAGAACAAATAAGCAATTATGGCAAATCAAATACATCCTATGGCTTTTGTCGATCCAGAGGCAAAACTGGGCGACAACAACATCATCGGACCGTTCTGTTATATCGACAAGAACGTTGTTATTGGTGATAACAACAAATTATACAACAGTGTCACCATCCATTTCGGTGCCCGTATCGGCAATGGTAATGAATTCTTCCCTGGTGCCAGCATATCCACCAAACCTCAGGATTTGAAATTCCAAGGTGAGGAGACGACTTGTGAGATTGGCGACAACAACTCCATCCGTGAAAATGTCACCATCAGCCGTGGCACAGCCTCCAAGGGAAAGACTGTCGTAGGCAATGGTAACCTGTTGATGGAGAATATGCATGTGGCACATGACTGTGTCATCGGCAACGGATGCATCATCGGTAACTCGACAAAGTTTGCCGGCGAGGTGGAGGTTGACGACTATGCCATCATCTCCGCCACCTGCCTGTTCCACCAGTTCTGTAAGGTGGGCAGCTATGTGATGTTCCAAGGGGGTTCACGCACCAGTCAGGACATCCCACCCTACGTCATCGCCGGCAAGGAACCTGTCCGCTATGCGGGTGTCAACCTGATTGGTCTGCGCCGTCGTGGGTTTGACAATGAGACTATCGAGGCGATTCATGACGCTTATCGTATCATCTACTCCAAGGGTGTCTTGAAAGACGGCATCGCTGAGGCTCGTGCTATCTATCCGGACTCAAAAGAGGTAGAATATATCTGCTCATTTATTGAGAACTCCAAGCGAGGAGTCATCAGATAACAGACTGTTGGACACACTCATCGTTATTACGGGACCTACAGCCGTTGGAAAGACGGAACTTTGCATCGATATCGCAAAGCGCTTCGGCATTCCCATCATCAATGCGGACTCCCGGCAAATCTACCGGGAACTGCGTATCGGGACGGCAACACCTACAGAGGAGCAGTTGCAGGCTGTCAAGCACTTTTTCGTGGGCAGCATCAGTATTGACGATTATTATAATGCGTCCATGTATGAACAAGAAGTGTTGCAGTTGCTGGACGAACAGTTCAAGCACTCCCCTATCCAACTCCTGACAGGTGGCAGCATGATGTATATTGATGCCGTATGCAATGGCATCGACGATATTCCTACCATCCGTGAGGACATCCGTGAGGAGATGAAGCGACGCTACGAACAGGAAGGACTTGAAGCACTCTGTGAAGACCTGAAACGACTGGACCCTGAACATTATGAGGTGGTGGACAGGAAGAATTACCGCCGTGTCATCCATGCCCTGGAGATATGCTACCAGACGGGAAAGACTTACACATCCTTTCGCAAGCAGGAAAAGAAACAACGCCCTTTCCAAATCGTGAAGATCGGTCTTCATCGTGACCGGGAGGAACTCTATCACAGAATCAACCAGCGTGTCGACCAGATGATGGCTGACGGTTTGCTGGACGAAGTGAAGTCTTTGAGTGATAAACGTTGCAACAATGCTCTTAATACGGTGGGATATAAGGAGATGTTCACTTATTTGGACGGCACATGGACACTTGAAGAAGCTGTTGAACGGATGAAAGGCAATACCAGACGTTATGCGCGCAAACAGCTGACATGGTTTAAGCGGGATGAGCAGATGCGATGGTTTCATCCCCATCAGAAAGAAGATATATTGAACTACATATCGAAATATGAAGAAATACATTGAAATGATTTGCCAGGCATCTAAGAAGTTCTGGCAGTGGTATAAAGGATTGTATCAAGGACGGAAATGGTATGCGAAAACAGGAATTGGCTTTGCATCCTTCATTGTCGTCTTCCTCCTCTACCTCTTCATGGTAGACATTAATTTCCTTTGGCTCTTTGGTAAGTCGCCTTCACTGAATGCAATCATGCATCCCAAGACGACACAGGCATCCGAGCTTTACAGCGCTGATAATGTATTAATTGGTAAATACTTCAGTGAGAACCGCACACCAGTGGTTTATGAAGAGGTGAACCCTGTATTCTGGCGTGCGCTCATCGATACGGAAGACGAGCGTTATTTCCAACATTTCGGTATTGACTTCCAAGGTGTGTTCGCTGCCCTTAAGGACTATGTGGTACACCATGACGCACGTGGTGCCTCTACCATCACCCAGCAGTTAGTGAAAAACATGTTCCGTGTCCGCACGGAGTACTCTACGGGTCTCCTGGGCTATATCCCTGGTGTCAAGATGCTCATCATGAAGAGCAAGGAATGGATAACGGCGGTTAAGCTGGAGATGTTCTTCGACAAGAAGGAGATCCTGACCATGTATGCCAATACCGTTGACTTCGGCTCTAACGCCTTTGGCATCAAGACGGCAGCAAAGACCTATTTCGGTACAACCCCACAGAACCTGACTCCTGACCAGTGTGCCATCCTCGTGGGATTATTGAAGGCAACCACCTATTACAACCCGCGTATCAACCCCAAGAACTCGTTCACACGCCGTAATGTGGTGCTCAACAACATGCTCATCCACCGGGACATCACCAAAGAGGCGTATGACACACTGACACAGAAACCAATCGACCTCGACTATAGCGTGGAGAACAACTATGACGGACAGGCTCTCTATTTCCGCGAGGCTGTCAAGTCGGAACTGCAGACATGGTGTAAAGAGAATGACATCGACCTCTATAAGGACGGTCTGAAGATTTATACGACGGTGGACACCCGCATGCAGAAATATGCCGAGGAGGCGGTCACCAAACAGATGCGCATCATCCAGAGAAACTTCGACAATCACTGGCTTGGCATGAACCCTTGGCGGGACGAGCGTGGACAGGAGATTCCAAACTTCATCGAAGACCTTGCCAAGAAATTACCTTATTATAAATACCTCAACCAGAAATTTAATGGCAACAAGGACTCCATCGACTATTATCTGAACAAGCCCCATAACGTCAAACTCTTTGACTACGAGGAGGGATTCATCGAGAAAGAGATGTCTACCATGGACTCTATCCGCTACATGGAACATTTCATGCACTGCGGTTTCGTTGCCATCGAGCCACAAACGGGTCATGTGAAGGCATGGGTCGGCGACCTTGATTTCAAGACGTGGAAATATGACAAGGTGACCGCCATGCGTCAGCCTGGCTCTACCTTCAAGCTCTTTGTCTATGCGGAGGCAATGAACCAGGGCATCACTCCATGTGACACCCGTCAGGACTCCTATTTCTCTATGAAGGTGATGGATCACGGACAAGAAGTCACATGGGCTCCCCATAATGCGGATGGTCGTTTCTCGAATGCCAACATCACCCTCAAGCAAGCTTTTGCCATGAGTGTCAACTCCGTTGCCGTAAAACTCGGTCAGGAGGTGGGTATTGAGAAAATTGCCAAGACGGCTCATGACATGGGTATCAAGAGTGAGCTCAACCCAACTCCTGCCCTCGCCCTTGGCTCCAGCGATGTCAATCTGTTGGAACTCGTCAATGCGTATTGCACCCCTGTCAACGATGGCAAGGCACACGACCCTGTCTTGGTGACTCGTATCCTCGACCGTGACGGCAATGAGATTTACAATGCCGCCGAACGTGAGGAGAAACAGGTGCTGTCAGCAAAGAGTGCTTTCTATGTCCAGCAACTCCTGCAAGGGGGTATGCACGGTACCAGTAACGCCCTCTACCGTTTCGTCATCAAACACATGAATGACACGGACTTCGGCGGTAAGACGGGTACATCCAACAACCACTCCGATGCGTGGTTCGTAGGAACAACACCCAAACTCGTCGTCGGTGCCTGGGTAGGTGGCGAGTACCGTTCCATCCACTTCCGAACCGGTCAGTTAGGACAAGGCAACCGCACGGCACTGCCTGTCTGCGGTAATTTCCTGCAACTAGTCCTTGACGACCCAGCCTTTAAACACTACTGTGCTAAGTTCTCTGTCCCCAAGGATCTCGATGCCAATGCCATGGTATATAATTGTGGTGGCTATTTCAAGGCGGTGGCAGATTCTGACTCTCTCGCTACCGACAGCATCCAACACCTGGAGATTCCTGCCACAGAAGGACAGGTTGAAGGCACGACACCTGCACCTGCAGAACAGAATGCCAACCAGCAGCCTCTTCCCTCTCAGCCGCAGAATGCCGAGGAACCTAAAGAGTAAATAATGACATCATTCCGAACCGATGTAGAGGAAGAGCAGTCCCAGCAACATCAATGCGAGGTCCAGTGCCTTGGCTCGTAGGTTTCTCTCATGAAACAGCACAACCCCGAACATGAAACTGACGATGACACTGCCACGTCTTACCATAGACACGACACTGATCATGGCATCAGGAATGGAGAGCGAATAGAAATACATGAAGTCAGCTGCCGACAAGAAGACACTGACACCGATGATAGCCCATGACCAATGGAAAGGTGTCGTCGTGTGATGCTTGGGCCACCACATCACCAACAACAGGAAGACCATCATCACACACTGATATAACGTGAACCATGACTGCACCATCATACGGTCAAGTCCTACACCACCCTGGCCCTCCGGTGCCATCAGGAACTTGTCATACAATCCACTGACGGCTCCTAACATGGCTGCACCGATGGTCATATAAATCCATTTGTCATGACGGAAGTCTATGCCTTCCTTCTTCCCGCTTTTCCTCAACAGGAAATACGAGAGGATTGCCATCAGGACACCAGCCCATTGCCAACCGTTCAACCGTTCTCCGAAAACCAGCAGGGCACCCACCAGCACCATCACGGGTCTGGTGGCATTGATAGGACCCACAATGGTCAACGGAAGGTTCTTCATGGCAAAATAACCAAGAATCCAACTCGACAGCACCAGTATGGCTTTCAATAGGATGTATTTGTGCATCTCCCATCCACCACTTCCCACATGGAAGATACTCTCATCAAGTATGTCCGTTGTGCCGCTCAGGATAATCAGCGGCAGGAATATCAAAGAAGAGAAAAAGGTGTTGAAGAAAAGGACGGGCATCACTGCATTATCCTTCAGTGCCACCTTCTTCAATGTATCATAGCAGCCTAACAGTGCTGCCGACATAAATGCTAATATTAACCAAGTCATTTCAATAGCTCCCTCTACAAAAAGGACAGTGCACGCTGAAACTCAGCCTGCACTGTATTCCCAATTATTTAAGACTTATTAATCGAGTCCGAACAAGGTACGGAGTCCGCCGTCAACACCAGAGAAGCCCATGAAGGCAAGACTGAGCAGACCTGCGGAGAGCATGACGATAGCCATGCCACGCATTCCCTTGGGGATATTCACCAACTCCAGCTGCTCACGCATGCCGGCAAAGACAGTCAGTGCCAAACCGAAGCCAATGGCTGTCGAGAAGGCATAGACGACAGACTGCAGCAGGTCGAAGTCTTTCTGGATGACGAGGATAGCGACACCCAATACCGCACAGTTAGTGGTAATCAGGGGCAGGAAGATACCCAGTGCCTGATAGAGTGCGGGTGACACCTTCTTCAAGACGATCTCCACCATCTGCACCAGAGAGGCGATGACGAGGATGAAGGCGATGGTCTGCAGATACTGCAAGCCGAAAGCGTCGAGCACATATTTCTGCACCAGCCATGTCACGATGGTGGCAAGGGTCAACACGAAAGCGACTGCTGCGGACATTCCCAGTGAGGTGTCCACTTTCTTAGAGACACCCAGGAATGGACAGATGCCTAAGAATTGTGACAACACGATGTTGTTCACAAAGATAGCGCTAATGAAAATCAATATATATTCCATATTCTTGCGATATTTCGATATTACGATATTTCGATATTACGAATTGCCACGCAAACGATTGACGATAGCAATCAGGAAGCCAAGGGTGATAAATGCACCTGGAGGCAATACGAAGAGCAGGATGTTATAGGTCTCCGGAACAAGGGTGAGTCCAAAGATAGAACCTGAGCCCAGCAGTTCACGACAGATACCCAGCAGTGTCAGACCGATCGTAAAGCCCAGTCCGATACCGATACCATCAAACAGAGAGGCAACGGGACTGTTCTTCGCAGCGAAAGCCTCAGCACGTCCAAGGATGATACAGTTCACCACTATCAGCGGGATGAACAAGCCCAGTGCCGCATCGATATCTGGCAGGAAAGCCTTGATAACCAACTGCAGAATCGTCACGAAGGCAGCGATCACCACGATAAACACAGGGATGCGCACCTTATCAGGGGTGATGCTCTTCAGACAAGAGATCACGAAGTTGGTACAGATCAGTACTGCCATCGTGGCAAGTCCCATCGACATACCATTCATGGCAGAGGTGGTAGTGGCAAGTGTAGGACACATACCCAGCATCAAGACGAACGTAGGGTTCTCCTTGACGATACCATTCTTAATAATATCTATATAGTTCATAGCTTATTCCTCCTTATTTTGTTCGGTAGCTCCAGTGGCAGCATCAGCAGGTGTTGCCTTGTAAGCCTTGTAAGCATTATTAATCGCCAAGAGGAAAGCACGGCTGGTAATGGTAGAGGCAGTGATGGCATCCACCTGTCCGCCGTCTTTCGAAACGGTGAGGGGTTCTGCAGGATCTTTCCCGATAATATCACCCTTCTCGCCCTTCTGGAACCATTTGTCTGCCTTGGCACCGAGTCCCGGTGTCTCCGCATGCTCCAGCAAGGTATAACCGATTATCTTACCCTCGGGATTGAAACCAACCAGTACTTTCAGGTCACCGCCAAAGCCACCTGTGGTGCTCTCGACAGCTGCACCCAGGTCCTTCTTCTGGGCATCCTGTATCTGATAGATGATATAGGTGAGTTCCTTCCCCTTAGCATCGTTCTGCTTCACGGTATCCGTCTTGGCAACCACCAAGTCATTACATACCATGACGCTCTTGATACCATCGGCAAGTGCCTTGGTCTTCTGCTCGTTGATAGGACCTTCCGTCAGGTGGTTGACAAAAGCAAGGATACCACCCATGATGACTGCTACTCCTGTGAGTACCAGTGCCATATTCGTCAAAGATGATTCAAGTTTCTTCATTCTTCTTTCCTCCTCTTATTTTTTGGCAGGCACTTCACCGAAGCGCTTGGGTTTCACATAAGTATTAATCAGCGGAGTGAACGCATTCATAATCAGAATAGCGAACGACATTCCCTCGGGATATGCACCCCAGTTACGGATGACAACGGTAAGGAATCCGATAGCCACGCCATAGATGAGCTGTCCCTTCGGGGTCATCGGTGAGGTGACATAGTCGGTAGCCATGAAGATAGCACCCAGCATCAGACCACCAGAGAGGATGACGCTGACAGGATCAGCATAGATAGGATTGGCAAGATGCATCAGACCTGCGAACACAAAGACAGTACAGATAATGCTGACGGGGATATGCCAGGTGATGATCTTCTTCCAGAGCATATATACCAGTCCCAGCAACAAAGCCAGTGCACAAATCTCACCCATCGCTCCGGCACCGTCGGGATGGTTACCGAGGAAGAGACTCATGGAGTCAGGCAGTTTGTCAAGCACAGAAGCATCGCCACTCTTAATAGCCTCTTTCATGATGGCAAGCGGAGTGGCACCCGTCTCTGCGTCAAGATAACTGGTCAACTGTCCCACCTTGGGCCATGTCGTCATCTGTGCAGGGAAGGCAACCAACAGGGCAGCACGTCCTACCAATGCAGGATTGAAGAGATTATTACCCAGTCCTCCAAAGGTCATCTTACCAACACCGATGGCAAACAAAGCACCGATGATGATAATCCAGATAGGGAGGTTGCTGGGGAGATTGAAACCAAGCAGCAGACCCGTCAGGACGGCAGAACCGTCGCAGATGGTAGTGCGCTCGTTTTTCAGCATAAACTTATTGATAGCCCATTCGAAGAGGACGCAGGCTGCGACACTCGTAGCACAGACAATGGCTGAGCCAATGCCGAAGAAATAGAACGAGACGAGCAGGGCGGGCAGCAGGGCGATAATCACACCGTACATGTTGCGCTCCACCGTATCGGTTCCATGTGCATGGGGCGATAATGATACAATTAATTTTCCCATTGTATTTTACTTTTTTACCTTTTTACTTTTTAGCAGCACGGCTGCGAATGATTCCCATTACTGTTGACTTACCCATGCGGATGTTGTCGAGCAACGGACGATGGGCAGGACAGGTGAACTGGCAAGAGCCACACTCGATGCAGCTGACCACATCCTCATGCTCTGAGCGCTCCCAGTTCTGTACGGCAGCAAGTTTAGCGAGCAGATAAGGCTCCAAGCCCATCGGACAGACGCTGACACACTTGGCACAGCGGATACAGGGCTGTGGCTCCTTGCGGACAGCCTCGTCACCGGAGATAATCGTCACGGAGTTAGTACCCTTGCAGATAGGCACCTCGACGGAGGTCAGTGCCTTACCCATCATCGGTCCACCAGCCAGCAGCTTATTATCGCCCTCAGGCATACCACCGCAAGCCTCTATCAGGTCTTTCATCGGTGTTCCCATACGTACAAGGAAGTTACCGGGATTGGCAAGACGCTTACCGGTCACCGTGGTATAACGTTCAAAGAGGGGCTTATGCTTCATCACTGCCTCATAGACAGCGAAAGCAGTACCTACGTTTTGCACGATAGCACCCACATTGACAGGAATTGCGGGAGGTGCTGGCACCTGACGACGGATGACTGCATCCACCAACTGTTTCTCACCACCTTGCGGATAACGCTGTTTCAAAGGAACGACCTCTACCTGATAGGCAGAACCATTGAACTTCTCTGCGCACTTCTGGGCAAGCAGTTCTATCGCCTTGGGCTTGTTGGTCTCGATACCGATATAACCGGTAGTTACCTTGGCACCCTTCATCAGCAGCTCCAAACCGATCAGGATCTCATCGGCATGCTCCATCATCAGGCGATAGTCAGCAGTGATATAAGGCTCACACTCTACGGCATTGATAATCACACACTCTGCCTTTGCCGTCGGTGGAGGAGTCAGTTTGATGAAGGTGGGGAAACATGCACCACCCATACCAACGACACCAGCATCCTTGATACGGTTGACAATCTCCTCAGGAGTGAGTTCCGGATGAGCCTCCACCGTCTCCAACTTATCGGAACGGTCAATAGACTCTTCCCACTCATCGCCTTCCACATTAATAATAATGACGGGTTTGCGATAACCTGTAGCGTCAATTGCCGTGTCAATCTTAAACACGGTACCACTGACGGATGAGAAAATAGGTGCAGAGACGAAACCACCAGCCTCGGCAATCATCGTACCCACCTTTACCTTGTCACCCTTAGCGACAACAGGCTTGGCAGGAGCACCGATATGCTGAGAGAGTGGGAAGATAGCCTGCTTGGGAAGTGCGGCAACCTTGGTCTCTACCTCATGGGTCAGTTTATTCTCTTCGGGGTGGATACCACCAATACGGAATGTTCTTACGTTCATGCTTGTTCCTCCTTTTCTACTTTAGGGTTACTAGAATCATTCGGAGTACTCGGAGTATTCGGAGCACTATCCACTGGCTTGGGTTTAGGAGCCGGGAAGTTAACAGCATGGATAGCCTTCGTAGGACAAGCCTCCACACACTTTCTGCACAGACGGCACTTGTTGAAGTCGATGTAAGAGACATTTCCTTCTATCGTGATGGCACCGAACTTACATTCTTTCTCACACTTGCCACAACCGATACAAGCAGCCTTACAAGCCTTCATGGCTACAGGACCCTTGTCTTTGTTGACACAAGACACGAAGACTCTCCTACCCTTCACACCCTTCTTACGAAGTTCGATGATGTGACGGGGACATGCCTTCACGCAAGCACCACAAGAGGTACATTTCTCCTCGTCAACCTCGGGAAGTCCTGTCTCAGGATTCATGTGGATGGCATCAAACTGACAGGCGGCAACACAGTCGCCACATCCCAGACAACCAAAACCACATGCTGTCTCACCGGCACCGCAGGCATTCATTGCCGCACAGGAGCGCAAGCCACTGTACTCGGCAATTTTTGGACGGAGGTCGCAAGTGCCGTTACAACGGACGACAGCTACCATCGGCTCACCATTGGCGATTGCCATTCCCAGCAAATCAGCCACTTTACCCATCACTTCCTGTCCACCGACGGGGCATTTCAAACCGTCAAGACTTCCTGCGTCAGCACCTTTCACCAGTGCGTCAGCAAGACCGCCACAGCCCGCAAAGCCGCATCCACCGCAGTTGGCACCTGGCAACAACTCTGTCACCTGTGCGATACGGGGATCTTCGTAGACAGCGAATTTCTTGGAGCAGACATACAGTACAATAGCGGCTATCAAACCGATGCCACCTAATACCGCAACCGCAATCAAAATAAAATTCATAATTCTTTGTATTTGTTTTAGTTATATTTAATTACTCAATGACAAACGCCATCTTCCTGCGCATCCGGTGACGCAGCAGGAACAACAGTCCGTAGTATGGTATTAATGACAACAGACCGCTTATAGCAGCCACCCCCTCGTCATGAGTTTGCCATAGTACAAGTACCAAGACAGTAACCATCAGGAGGAATGGCAAGCCGAAAGCCCATAACAAGGCGCGTGCAGCCACATCACCCGAGGCAGACACTGTCACAGCGTCGCCTACCTTTAAGGAAGAGCCTTTCGTCTGGAATACATCTACGATTTTCTCTTTCGCCTCAGCAGCATTACAATAGCCTGCCACTTTGCATGAGGCACACGCTGAAGTCTGAAGGATACGTACGTGTACACATTCCTCCTCGATGCTGTCAACGATGCCCTCATGACGAATTTTGTGATTCATAGTTTGTAATCTCGACTTAGCAAATGCAAAGGTACGATAAAAAAGTGAATTAAAGGCGCATGTTATAAATTATTTTTGAAAAATATTCGTAATCGTTTGCAATTATCCATACTTTTAATTACTTTTGCATAGTCTTAAGCATAAAACGATGAAAGCAACAGAGCAAACAATCCAGCAAATCGAGCGTGCCATCCGCAAGGTGGCAGACAAGTTTCCAACCAATGAGGAGAGTGGTATCCTGACTGACATTCACCTGAGAGTGAACCAGGACACCGGTGAGTTGGTGGCATTCGATGATGATGATAAGGAAATCACCAGATGTATTATTGAACAGTGGATAGATAATAAGGATGATGATTTCTATAAGGACGTGGCTGGTGTGCTCCGCTCTGTGCTGTCAAGACAAAAGGATATGATAGAGAAGATGGCGATACTCAAGCCCTACTCCTTCGTACTGGAGGATGAGGACCATGAGCATTTGTCAGAACTGTACCTCGTCGATGACGAGACCGTCATCATCGACCATGAGTTAATGGAGGGACTGGACAAGGACTTGGACAGTTTCCTGGAGAATCTTCTCAAAGACTAGACAGCAATAGCATCAATAGCCTTCGCGGAACATCCGTTCTGCACCAGAAGCGTCAGGATTACCTCCCGCTTCTCCTGGTATATCAGGAATCTCAAGAAGCGGCTCATCTTCCCAGCTTTCGTCAGAAGTTGTCTCTTTAATATCGTTCTTCTGTGCGGTATCAACAGGTATACGCACCTGTTCCATTTGTGCGTTATGGTCTGTCTTTACCCGGAAACGGTTACATCCTGTCAGTGTCAGGACTGCCAATGCAGTTAAAACATAGAAACTCTTTTTCATCATACTTATAGTTTTGCGCTTGTTATCTGATACGTAACACATCACCGACTTTTATCTGATAATCAGGTGTCAAGTCATTCATCTTATAAAGATGTTTCAAACGAATACCATAGCGTTGGGAGATGGTATACATGGACTCACCATCCTTCACGACATGCGGACGATGCTTATATTCCTTGGGGGCATTGCGCCGCTTCTTCTGCAGCCAGACGAACTCTCCTTCCTCCAGCCGGGCATCGCGGTCGTTCTCATTATATTTCGCTAACTTCTTATAGGAGATATCATACTCTGCACCTATGGTCCGATAGGTGTCTCCTGCCTTCGCTATCACATAGTAATTCTGATTAAACGCATATACCCGATGAGCCGATTGTCCTTGCCAGGGCTGCTGGGCAGAAACTTTGCCTCCGTCGTACTCATATAACTTGTAAAGCTGAATGATATCTATCAGCTGGATGGCATAGCGGGGGTTGGTGGCATAGCCACAGGACTTCAAGCCATAAGCCCATCCTTTATAGTCCGTCACCTTTAGCTTAAACAACGAGCTATACCGATTACTGGTGACAAGGAACTTGGAATGGTCCTCGAAACTCTCCAAGACACTATTATAGGCACGGAAGCACTCATTATTCTCATCATCGTCATGATAGACTGCCCTGCCTGTCCATCCATGACATTTGATGCCAAAGTGATTATTACCTTTGACCGCTAACTCACTCTTACCGGCACTGGACTCCAGAACGGCTTGCGCCAGGGTAATGCTTGCTGGAATACGGTAACGTCTCATCTGGTCGATGGCTACATCCTTATATTGATCAAAGTATTGCTGAAACGGACGATTCCATTGCATCTGTGCCATTGCCGGAACAGATATGAAGAATATGAACAATATGGCAAGAAAACTCTTTTTCATGAACTATTCTCTATTTATGTTGCAAAAGTAAGGAAAAATAATTATATTTGCAACAAAAATCGGAATAATATGGAGCTATTAGATATTAAATCCACCATAAAAGTGGTGAATATGGAGGAATTATCAGAGACGGAAAGGGTTTTGGTTCATCATGCCATCGACTCAACCGCTCATTCCTATGCCCCCTACTCTCACTTCAAGGTAGGTGCTGCCGTCTATCTGGAGAATGGAGAAATTATAACAGGATGTAACCAGGAGAACGTATCCTATCCTGCCGGTATTTGTGCTGAGCGCACTGCCATCTATGCCGCCGGAGCGCAATACCCCACGGTTCCCATTGTGATGATTGCCATAGCGGCACGCGGCACTGACGGTGAGTTGCAGAAGGTGCCTATCTCTCCCTGCGGTATATGCCGGCAGGTGATGGTGGAGACAGAAAGCCGTTTCCATCGCCCCTTACACATTCTGCTATATGGGAAAGAGAAAATCTATATCATCGAGGGCATCAAAGAGCTGATGCCACTGAGCTTTACAGATTTCTAAGATCGCCTATCTGCCTCTGATAGGCTGGTGACTCCTGCTTGATGGAGAAGTTATAGAACAGGTTATCGGTATCAAAGGTGACGAAGTGTTTCTCACCTTGTATGTCATCCTTCGGGGTTTCCCAGATGATGTCAATAAAGTCATCTGAGTCTGACAGCTCTAATGTGCGGAGGATACAGTTCTCAAAGGAGAAGTTTGTCCCATCTCCCATGACAACGTCTTCCTCGTAACCTGTAACTAAGGTATTATCACAAATGATGACACTCTCACTGTCAAAGCGAAGGGCTACACCCCTGTCTGCAGAGAAAGGATAGAACTGTGCCAGCGTAGAGTGATTGATACTCACCTTGGAGCCAATGACATTCAGACAGTCGCCTAAGGTATTGGTTATCCTGCAACTATCGACAGAAGCCGTCGTTTCCTTTAAATCCAGACCTGTTCCTTTACAGTTCTGTATGGTACAACGAAGGAGTGACAAGGACGTGGCGGCATCGCAGGAAATACCTGTACAGCTGCTACGTATCTCACAATCAGTCAGAACGTTATCAACAGATGACTCATAGAAGAAGATTCCTTCCCATTGTCCGCTGATGCGGTCGTATGGCAGGTAAGAGAACATACGGTCAAGGCGGTCACCGCGGAACAAACAGCTGTCTGCCTCTAACGTGCCGTTAACCACGATTCCTGCTCCGTCATGGAAATACAGTTGCGCATGGGAGAGTGTCAGCGTAGCGTCCTTCTTGATAATGATACCGTTATAAAAGACTATCGGCTGTTGCTCGTCTATCGTCATATCCTCATCGACGACCAGTGTCTCCTTGTAGACAATAGCCTTCCAGCTGTAGGCACTGAGCTTGACGGGCTGTTCCTTCCCGTTTTCCAAAGAGAATATCAACAGATCTTCTATGCGCTTAGGATCTTTCTGCTGTGTCTCCGGTGCCGTCAGTTCAACAAACACCCGGATAGAGTCGCCCTTGCGTACCTCAAAGTCATAGGCGACAGAGTCCACGTAGTTTCCATCGACGTTGACACGGAAACCGGATTTGGAGGGTTGGACAAGACGGACTTCGCTGATGCGGATGCCAGCATTACCTTTATTATATACCCAGAAGTCGTAAGTGCGTGTTGATGTCTTGATGAAGACGGTGTCCATCGCCACACTGTCAACGGAGAAATTCAGCATGGCGGATGCGTCTGACGAGAACTTGTCGTTGTCAGAACAGCCTACGAAAAGCGTAGACAGGATGAGTAGTAATAAAGGAATCCGTTTCATCTGAAATAGAAACGGACTCCTTGTTGTTTTATTGCTTTTATTTACCAAAATATCTCTTTAACAAACCTGCGAAGCCGGCACCATGACGTGCCTCGTCCTTAGCCATCTCATGAACAGTATCATGGATTGCGTCAAAACCAGCAGCCTTAGCATTCTTGGCAATACGGAACTTATCCTCGCAAGCACCAGCCTCTGCGGCAGCACGCTTCTCCAAGTTGGTCTTGGTATCCCAAACGCACTCACCCAACAGCTCAGCAAAACGGGAAGCATGGTCTGCCTCCTCAAAAGCATAACGCTTGAAAGCCTCGGCAATCTCGGGATAGCCCTCACGGTCTGCCTGACGAGCCATAGCGAGATACATACCAACCTCACCACACTCACCATTGAAATGGTTGCGGAGGTCCTGGATCATTTCCTCACTGACACCCTCGGGCTTACCGTCACCAATCTTATGAACAGTAGCGTAAGTCATATCAGCATCATCCTTCAGTTCTGAGAACTTAGAAGCAGGAGCTTTACAAATGGGGCACTTCTCAGGTGCTGCATCGCCTTCATAGATATATCCACAAACAGCGCAAATAAATTTTTTCTTCATAGTAGTAATTGTTTAGTCTATAAAAAAATTCTTTTTGCAAAGATAGCATAATTCGGGGAATACACCAAATTAATTTGTATAATTTTTTATTTCGACGATGAAGCCCGTACCTCCGACCCACGGAGGCGGCACCTTCGACCCTTGAAGGCGGCACCTTCGACCCTTGAAGGCGGCACCTTCGACCCTCGGAGGCGGCACCTTCCTGTTTGTTCCATAGGGTGGAATACTGAATTGGGATATCTTCGCAAACCGCATGCTGTATTTTGGTAAACACTGAGATACAGAGACACGGAGAAATAATAAAAACTCTGTGCCTCTGTACCTCTGTGTTGAATAAATCTATGGG
Organism: uncultured Prevotellaceae bacterium; assembly: GCA_900314755.1. GTDB lineage: Bacteria > Bacteroidota > Bacteroidia > Bacteroidales > Bacteroidaceae > Prevotella. The sequence continues at coordinate 77,179 of OMWH01000013.1, forward strand.
CAAAATCGCCATTCCTTGTCACCCTTGTCACCTCGTTGTCACACGTAACACGCTGATTCTCAAGTAGTGTTGCAAGGTGGCAACGGTTGCAAGGGTAAAAAACTTTATGTATGCGCGTGCGCGCATACATGCGCGAGGATTTCTGATACTCCTATCAAAAAATACGAGTATGTTATTAAACAATACGAGTATCAGAATTTTCATTCCGATGCTCGGAATAAAAAATACGACTGGCAGATTTTTCATTCCGCCAGTCGTATTAATAAATCTTGCCAGAGTAAGAACCAGCCCACCGATTCTAATGGCCTAATGTATGCTAGTTGGCTCTTTTTATTGAGAACAAGGCATAAAAACATTGTTTCACGAGTAATTTAAGCAAATTTTGTCTAAAGTAAGCCCTACTTATAACAAAAAGAAACGATTTCTTGGTAAAATTCATTACCTTTGCCAACAAATTCGACGACAACTTGCAGATACTGCGGGAGTTCTGCGAACGGGAGGGTGAGGAAATCGCTTACCGCAAGGCCGTCACGTTTTCGGAGAAATAATTCCAAATATTCACAAAACCCCTGAACATTTGTTCAGACTTTCACCTCGGCAGACACTTTTTCGGTCTTGTTGGGGGCTTTTTCGTGGGACTTTCTGTAATTTTGTGGCTCAAAATGAATAAAGACAATAAAAAAAATGAAGGAAATTTGAAAAAAGTTATCGTTTAGCTTAGTTTTTCGGCTCGCTGAATCGTCCTTGTTGTGTATGAGTGATAATTATGACGAAAAAAGAATTTGAAGACATATACCGTCAGCATTATGCCAAGATGTACCGTCTGGCAAGGACGATGCTCTATGATGCCGACGAAAGCAAGGACGTGGTAAGCGACATCTTCGCCCGACTGTTACGGGAGAAGTA